>JAYRMR010000007.1:0-119769 GCA_041912595.1 Burkholderiaceae bacterium | reverse complement strand
AGTCGATGGAAGACTTCAAGGCCAAGTTCAAGGAAAAGTACAAGGTGGACGTGCAGATCTACGCACCCTACGTGTACGACGCGACCAAGGTGATGGTGGCGGCCATGGAGAAGGCCGGTTCGGCTGACCCGGCGAAGTACCTGCCGGTGCTGGCCAAGACCGAAGGCTACAAGGGCGTGACGGGCACGATCAGCTTCGACGGCAAGGGCGACATCAAGAACGGCGCCCTGACCCTGTACACCTACAAGGGCGGTGCCCGCGAGCAGATCGCGGTCGTGCGCTGATTGCTGCTATCGGCGGGTTCGCAGGCTGACAGGCCCGCGGGCCGCTGAAAGACGAACGCCCACTTCGGTGGGCGTTTTTCGTGGGGCAGGCAAGACCTGCCCCTTTTCATGCCTGCATCCCCGGTGGCAACGACCGCAGCCGATTCAAGGCGCGGGCCGATGCGCCGGCTGACGATGCGCCCCTCATGTTTCCTCATGTCCTGACATCCACGATTTCGCCCCGATGACGCCATCCGCAGCCTGCGTCAGTCCCAGAAGATGCTGGCCGGGTCCGCATGGCTGCAAATACCCGTGGCGGCGGCCTACCTCGTCCATTGGCGGTGGCTGGATCAGGCCTTCCCGTGGCTGATCCTGGCCGTGGTGGTGCTGGCCTGCTTCGGCTTCGCCATGGTCAATCAGCAGGTGGGCCTCTTCGGAGCCGCACTCGATGCCATGCCGGAGGTGATGGCGGAGTCCCGCTACAACCGCGCCACCCTGGCCAGATTCATGCTGCTGTTCCTGGTGATTCCAGGGGCCAACCTGATGGTGATCGGCTTCAGCTACATCCAGGCCGGGGATGCCATCCGGGCCATCGAGCGCACCCGTCAGGCCATGAAGGAGAGCGAACAAGCCGCAGCGCGGCAGCGCAGCGGCGCGTCGGAGGCCTTGCGGACGGCGCCGGCGCGCACTCAGAACTGATTGCGGATGAGCCCCACGGCCAGCCCCTCGATGGCGAAGGGCTCGTCGCCTGTCACGAGGATGGGTTCGAAGTCGGGGTTCTCGGGCAGCAGGGTGATGTGCTGACGCTCCTTGCGGAAGCGCTTCACCGTGACCTCGTCTCCGATGCGGGCGACGACGATCTGCCCGTTCTTGGCCTCGGCGCACTTCTGCACCGCCAGGAGGTCGCCGTCCATGATGCCGACGTCCCGCATGCTGAGGCCGCGCACGCGCAGGAGGTAGTCGGGTTTGCGGGCGAAGAGGCTGGGCTCGACGCTGTACTGCTGCTCGATGTGCTCCTGCGCCAGGATGGGTGCACCGGCGGCCACGCGGCCCACCAGGGGCAGCGTCAGCTGGGCCAGGCCGGGCAGCGGCAATGCAAATTGCGCATCGATTCTGAGGGCCTCGCGCACTTCGCGGGCGCGGTTGAGCGCCTTAAGAGCGGCGCCCGGCAGGCGGATGCCCCGCGAGGTGCCGCCCACGAGCTCGATGACGCCCTTGCGCGCGAGCGCCTGCAGGTGTTCCTCGGCGGCATTCGCGGACTTGAAGCCGAGCTCCGCCGCGATTTCGGCACGGGTGGGCGGAGCGCCGGTTTCCTCGATACTCTGGCGCACCAGATCGAAAATCTGCTGCTGCCGGGCGGTGAGTTTGGGGCTGGCGTCCACGGGTGACCTTTCGGTGAGGGGCTCCGCCGGAGTGACAGCGCACGCCCCGGCGGTTGAATTGATCGAGATCTGGATATCCATCCAGTATCTGTATTTTTATCCAGGACGTCTCAAATTGCAAAGCAAAGTCGCTGACTTGATCGTCATCTTCGGCACCGGCGGCACCATCGCCGGCAAGGCGGCCCAGGCCCATGACAACGTGGGCTACAAGGCGGGCGAGATCCATGTCGAGGCGCTGATCGCCGGCGTGCCCGGGCTGTCGGCCTTCCGGCTGGAGGCGCAGCAGATTGCGCAGTTGGACAGCAAGGACATGGACTTTCCCACCTGGCGCCGTCTGGCGCTGGCCGTGGCCTCGCAGCTGGCGCGGGACGAGGTGCAGGGCGTGCTCATCACCCACGGCACGGACACGCTCGAGGAGACCGCCTACTTCCTGCACCGCGTGCTCGCGCCGCGCAAGCCGGTCGTGCTGACGGCGGCGATGCGTCCGGCGACGGCGCTGCAGCTGGACGGCCCGCAGAACATGCTGGACGCAGCCCACCTGCTGCAGGATCCGGCCGCGCAGGGCGTGATGGTCTGTGTGGCCGGGCAGGTCTACAGCGCCGAGCAGGTGCAGAAGGTCCACAGCTACCGCGTCGATGCCTTCCGCGGCCGCGACGGCACGGCGCTGGCGCAGGTCGAGGAGGGGCGCGTGCGCTGGCTCGCGCAGCCGGTGGGGGCCCCCGCGGCGCTCGGGATCGGCGTGCTGCCCGCGGAGGGCGGCGCCTGGCCCCGGGTCGAGCTGGTGCTCAACCACGCCCATGCCGACGGCCGCGTGGTGCGCCTGCTGCAGCACGACGGCGTCGATGGCCTCGTGGTGGCGGGCACCGGCAACGGCACGCTCAGCGAGGCCCTGGAGCAGGCGCTGCTGGATGCGCAGGAGGCGGGCGTGAAGGTGCTGCGCAGCACGCGCTGCGATGGCGGGCCGGTGGCGGATAACGGCCGCGGGCTGCCCAGCGCGGGCGCGCTGAGCCCGGTGAAGGCGCGGGTCGAGCTGCTGCTGCAACTGCTGGCCGCCGCGCCAGGCGCCTGAGGAGCGGACGACCCTCGTCCGAGCGTCGCCGGCTGCACGGCGGCCCATGAAAAAAGCCGGTCCGCACGTGACCGGCTTTTTTGTTGCCGAGGCGCGGGCCTCGGCGCGGGTGAGGCTCAGACCAGCGTCAGGCTCACGTCGATGTTGCCGCGCGTGGCGTTGCTGTAGGGGCAGACCTGGTGAGCGGCCTCGATCAGGGCTTGGGCGGCGGCGCGCTCCATGCCGGGCAGGCTGATGCGCATGGCGACCTGGATGCCGAAGCCCTGCGGGATCGGGCCGATGGCGACGTCGCTGGTGATGGCGACGTCGTTCGGCACGGCGATCTTCTGCTTGGCAGCGACGGCCTTCATGGCGCCGATGAAGCAGGCCGAGTAGCCGGCCGCGAAGAGCTGTTCGGGGTTGGTGCCGTCGCCGCCGGCGCCGCCGAGTTCACGCGGGGTGGAGAGCTCGATCTTCAGCTTGCCGTCGCTGGATTCGGCGCTGCCTTGGCGGCCGCCCGTGGCGGTGGCGGTGGCGGTGTAGAGCACTTTGTCGAGAGCCATGATGGGTCCTTTTGGGTGATGCCTCGGGGGCGGGGTGGTCGGGGTGGATCGGAAATGCGGGCTCAGGCAGCGTCCTGTGCGCTGCGCTGGAGCTGGTCCCGCAGAACATGCAGGCGCTGCGTGAGGGCCTGCAGCTCGTCAAGCGCGCAGGCGCTGGCGCAGGCCAGCGATTCGGGAATCTTGCGGGCCGCCTTCTTGAGGGCGCGGCCTTCGCGGGTGAGCGTGATGAGCACGCGGCGCTCGTCGTTCGCGTCCCGCAGGCGCTGCAGCAGACCGGACTGCTCCATGCGCTTGAGAAGCGGGGTCAGCGTGCCGGAATCCAGGCTCAGGCGTTCGCCCAGGGCGCTGACGGTCTGGCCGTCCTGCTCCCACAGCACCAGCAGCACCAGGTATTGCGGGTAGGTCAATCCCAGCGGCGCCAGCAGGGGCTTGTAGAGCTTGGTCATCGCCAGTGAGCTCGAATACAGGGCGAAGCACAGCTGGTGGTCCAGCTGCAGCCAGTGGTCGCGAGGATCGCTGGCGGCGGGTGCGGGGCGGTGACGTGAAGGCATGGGATGAACTGTAGCTGGCAATTTAATTGCACACAATTTAAAAGGGCTTTCCGCAGGCGTTCCAAGCCTCCCGAGGTCGGGGCGGTTTCAGCAGGGCGGGGAAATCCCGCGTGCCGCAGGTGACACGGCCGGACGCCGGCCTGTGACAAGATCGCGGCCACAACATCCGAAGCGTCGGGAAGGAGAAGTCATATGCAAGCAGCCGCCGCCGTGCTGGTGGGCCTGGTCGGCCTGATCCACGTCTACATCCTCGTGCTGGAGATGTTCTGGTGGACGACGCCGAAGGGCCGCAAGGCCTTCGGGCTGACGCAGGAGTTCGCGAACGCGACCCAGGTGCTGGCGGCCAACCAGGGGCTCTACAACGGCTTCCTGGCCGCGGGCCTGTTCTGGGGGCTGGCGCGGGGCGACGTGGCGACGCAGCTCTTCTTCCTGGGCTGCGTCTTCGTGGCGGGCGTCTATGGCGCGGCCACCGCCAGCCGCAAGATTCTCTTCATCCAGAGCGTGCCGGCGGCCGTGGCGGCCGTGGCCGTCTGGCTGGCCTGAGCGCCGGTCCGCACCCGGGGCGGTGCGTCGATCAGGCCCGGGCGGCGTCGTGATGACGCCGGCCCCGGGGCGCGCCGGCCGGGCTCAGAGCCCGGCGGCGGCCGTCAGGTTCTCGATCTGCTCGCTGAGTTCCAGCCAGCGCATCTCGAGCTCTTCGATCTCGTCGCCCACGGCCTTGAGCCGGCGGCCGCTGTCGGCGATGGCGGCCGGCGCGAGCGTGCCGGTGGCCAGCTCGGCCTCCAGGGCTTCGCGCTCCTGGGTGAGGCGGGCCAGCTGCTTGTCGATCGTCTCGATCTCCTTGCGCATCGGCCGCGTCTGCTCATTGAGCTTCGCCCGCGCCTGCGCCGAGGCCTTGCGGTCCTCACGCTGGCTGGCCGGCGCCGCGCTGCTCTGGGCCTTCTGCGCCTCGGCCGCGCTGCGGCTGGCCTCCTTGATGGCCTTGGCGGCCTCCCGGGACGTCTCCAGCAGCCAGCGCTGGTAGTCGTCGAGGTCGCCGTCGAAGGGCGAGACCTGACCCTTGGCGACGAGCCAGAACTCGTCGCAGACCTCGCGCAGCAGCGCGCGGTCATGGCTGACCAGCATCACCGTGCCCTCGAACTCGTTGAGCGCCATCGACAGCGCCTCGCGGGTCTGCAGGTCCAGGTGGTTGGTCGGCTCGTCCAGCAGCAGCAGGTTGGGGCGCTGCCAGACCAGCATGGCCAGGACGAGCCGCGCCTTCTCGCCGCCGGACAGGCTGCCGACCTCCTGGTTGACCATGTCCCCCGTGAAGCGGAACTGGCCCAGGAAGTCCCGCAACTCCTGCTCGCGGGCCTGCGGGCTGACCTCCTTGGCCAGTCGGATCATGTGGGCGAGCGGACCTTCGTCCGGTCGCAGCACGTCCATCTCCTGCTGGGCGAAGTAGCCGATGGCCAGGCCCTTGCCCTCGGTCAGCGTGCCTCCGAGCGCCTTCTGCATGCGGGCCACTGTCTTGACCAGGGTGGACTTGCCCTGGCCGTTGGCGCCGAGGATGCCGATGCGCTGGCCGGCCAGCACGGTGCGGTTGATGTCCCGCACGATGGTGGTCTCGCCGTAGCCGCAGGCCACGTCGCGCAGCGAGAGCATGGGGTTGGGCAGCGAGACGGGCTCGCGGAACTCGAAGGCGAAGTCGGCCGAGGCCAGCACCGGGGCGAGGCGCTCCATGCGCTCGAGCGCCTTGACGCGGCTCTGCGCCTGCTTGGCCTTGGTGGCCTTGGCCTTGAAGCGGTCGATGAACTTCTGCAGGTGGGCGATGCGGTCCTGCTGCTTCTCGAAGGCCTGCTGCTGCTGGACCATGCGCTCGGCGCGCATGGCCTCGAAGGCGGTGTAGTTGCCGCCGTAGCGCGTCAGCTTGGCCTCGTCCAGGTGCAGGGTGACGCGGGTGATGGCGTCGAGGAACTCGCGGTCGTGGCTGATGATGAGGAGCGTGCCCTCGTAGCGCTGCAGCCAGGCCTCCAGCCAGACGAGGGCGTCGAGGTCCAGGTGATTTGTGGGTTCGTCCAGCAGCATGAGATCGGCCGGGCACATCAGCGCGCGGGCCAGCTGCAGGCGCATGCGCCAGCCGCCGGAGAAGCTGTTCACCGGAGCGTCCACCTGCGCGCCCTTGAAGCCCAGGCCCATCAGCAGGGCCTGCGCGCGCGAGCGGGCATCGAAGGCGCCGGCATCGCTCATGGCCACGTGGCCCTCGGCAATGCCGTGGCCATCGCCGGCCGCCTCGGCCTGGGCGAGCAGCTCGCGCGCGGCCATCAGGCGGGTGTCGCCTTCCAGCACGAAGTCGGTGGCGGAGGCGTCCGTCTCGGGCATGTGCTGCGCGACCTCGGCCATGCGCCAGTGCTTCGGCACCTCGACGTCGCCGCGGTCGGCATGCAGGCGCTCCGTCAGCAGCGCGAAGAGGCTGGACTTGCCCGCGCCGTTGCGGCCCACGAGGCCGATCTTCTCGCCGGGCTGCAGCACGACGCTGGCGTCGTCCAGCACGACCTTGGTGCCGCGTCGCAGCACCACATTCTTCAGGGTGATCATGTCTTGTTCAGTTCAGGCCGGCGAGCAGGGCCTCGCGGGTCACCAGCAGCACCTGGTCCTCGCCGGCGCTGCATTCCATCCAGGCCACCTCGAGGCGCGGGAAGGCGGCCTCGAAGAAGTCGCGCTCGTTGCCGATCTCCAGCACCAGCACGGCGTTCGGCGCCATCTGCTGCGGGGCGGTGGCAAAGAGCCGGCGCACGAAGTCCATGCCGTCGCTGCCCCCGGCCAGGGCCAGCTCGGGCTCGGCCCGGTACTCGGCGGGGAGGGCGGCCATGGACTGGCTGTTGACGTAGGGCGGGTTGCACAGGATGAGGTCGTAGGGGCCGTCCGCCGGCGCGAGGGCATCGCCCTGCAGCAGGCGGATGCGCTCGCCGAGGCCGTGCCGGTCGACGTTGATGCGCGCCACGGCCAGGGCATCCGGCGACAGGTCGATGGCGTCCACGCGCAGGTCCGGCCAGGCCATGGCGGCGAGCACCGCGAGGCTGCCGTTGCCGGTGCAGAGGTCCAGCGCCCGCGCGGTGTACTCGGACAGCCACGGGTCGATCGTGGCCTCGGCGATCAGCTCGGCGATGAAGCTGCGCGGCACGATGGCGCGCTCGTCCACGTAGAAGGGCACGCCCTGCAGCCAGGCCTCGCGCGTGAGGTAGGCCGCGGGCTTGCGGCTCTCGATGCGCTCGCCGACGAGGGCCTCGACGCCGGCCAGCTCGGAGGCGTCCAGCACGCGCTCCTCGTGGTCCCCGAGGCTGTCCAGCGGCAGGCCGAGCTTCCACAGCACGAGCCAGGCGGCCTCGTCGAAGGCGTTGGTGGTGCCATGCCCAAATGCGACGCCCGCCTTCACGAGGCGGGCGGCTTGGGCTTCGATGCAGTCGATGAGCTTCACGGGAGCAATTGTTCCAGACAGAGGCAGTAGATGGCGGCCAGCGGGCCGACCTGGTCCACGGGGACGTATTCGTCGATCTTGTGGATGCTGGCGTTGAGCGGCCCGAACTCGGCCACCTGTGGGCAGACCTTGGCGATGAAGCGGCCGTCCGAGGTGCCGCCGGTCGTGGACAGCTCGGTCTGCACGCCCGTCACCTCGCGGATGGCGGTGCCCAGCGCGTCGCTGAGGCGACCGACGGGCGTGAGGAAGGGCTCGCCGCTGAGGTGCCAGTCGAGGGCGTACTCGAGGCCGTGGCGGTCCAGCAGCGCGTGCACGCGGGCCTTGAGGCTGGCCGGCGTGGACTCGGTGGAGAAGCGGAAGTTGAAGTCCAGCAACAGCTCGCCGGGAATCACGTTGGTCGCGCCGGTGCCGGCGGCGATGTTGGAGATCTGGAAGGTGGTGGGCGGGAAGTAGCTGTTGCCGCGGTCCCATTCGGTGGCGGCCAGCTCGGCCAGCGCCGGGGCGGCCTGGTGCACCGGGTTGCGCGCCAGCTGCGGGTAGGCCACATGGCCCTGCACGCCGATCACGCGCAGGCGGCCGGAGAGCGAGCCGCGGCGGCCGTTCTTGACCGTGTCGCCCAGCTGCTGCACGGAGGTGGGCTCGCCGACGATGCAGAAGTCCAGGCGCTGGCCGCGGGCCTTGAGACGCTCGACGCAGACCACGGTGCCGTCCTTGGCCGGGCCTTCCTCGTCACTCGTGAGCAGGAAGGCGATGCTGCCGGCCGGGGCGGGGTGGCGTTCGAGAAAGGCCTCGCAGGCGGTGACCATGGCGGCGAGCGAGGTCTTCATGTCCGCCGCGCCGCGGCCGTAGAGCCGGCCGTCGCGGTAGCTGGGCACGAAGGGGTCGCTGGACCAGGCGCTCAGCGCGCCGGTGGGGACCACGTCGGTGTGGCCGGCAAAGACCAGCACCGGGCCGTCCGTCGCGGCCCCGGGGCGCAGGGCCCAGAGATTGCTGACGCGGCCGTCCTCGGGGCCGCTGTCCATGCGCTCCAGCTGGAATCCGAGGCGGGCCAGGCGCTCGCCGATCAGGTCCAGGCAGCCCTCGTCACGCGGCGTGACCGAGGGGCGGCTGATGAGCTGCTCCAGCAGCTGCAGGGTGGGTTCGCCCAGGCGCTCGGCCAGCGTGCTTGCGGAGTTCATGCCGTTCGGACTCATTCGTGACGCACGTCCAGCGTGATCGAGGTGAAGCTCGCCACGTCCTCGGCGGGCTCTTCCTTCTTCTTGCCGCCATCGCCCTTGCCGAGGGCCGAGCCCTCGTTCTGCAGGCGCCAGAGCAGGTTGGTGGGCGAGTCGGCGAAGGCCAGGCCCTCTTCCTTGCTGATGATGCCCTCGTTGATGAGGTGGGCGAAGTGCTCCTCGAAGGTCTGCGAGCCTTCGGCGATGGACTTCTCCATGGCTTCCTTGACGCCGTTGAAGTCCCCGTGCTCGATCAGCTCGGCCGTCAGCTTGGTGTTGACCAGGATCTCGGTGACGGGCACGCGGCCGCCCGCGTGGGCGCGCACGAGCCGCTGCGAGACGACCGCCTTGAGGCCGGCGGCCAGGTCATTCAGCAGCGCGGGGCGGCTTTCCGGCGTGTAGAAGGACAGGATCCGGTTCAGCGCGTGGTAGCTGTTGTTGCCGTGCAGCGTGGCGAGCACGAGGTGGCCCGACAGCGCATAGGAGATCGCCGCCGTCATGGTCTCGCGGTCCCGGATTTCGCCGATCAGGATGCAGTCGGGCGACTGCCGCAGGGCGTTCTTCAGGGCCACGTGCAGCGAGGCGGTGTCCCGGCCGACCTCGCGCTGGTTCACCACGGAACGCTTGTTGCTGAACAGGAACTCGACCGGGTCCTCGATGGTCAGGATGTGCCCGGCCATGTTCATGTTGCGTTGCTCCAGCATGGCGGCGAGCGTCGTGCTCTTGCCGGTGCCGGTGGCGCCCACCATGAGGATCAGGCCGCGCTTCTCCATCACCAGCTTGGAGAGGATGGGCGGCAGGTTGAGGCTGTCCAGCGAGGGAATGATGTGCGGGATGTGCCGGAACACGGCGGCGATGGTGCCGCGCTGGCGGAAGGCGGAGAGGCGGAAGCTGCCGACCTTGGAGATCGAGACGGCCATGTTGAGCTCGCCGCTCTCGTCGAGCTCCGCCAGGTTCTTCGGGTCCAGCACCTCGGCGATCAGCTGGCGCGGCTGGCTGGGCGTGAGGAGCTGGTCGGAGAGCTGCAGCATCTGGCCGTTGATGCGGATCAGCACCGGCATGTTGGCCGAGAGATAGATGTCCGAGGCGCCCTTGTCCGCCATCAGGCGCAGGATGCGCTCCATGTTTCCGCTCATGCCACCGGCCTCCAACGCGTGTCAACGACGCAAGTCAAAAATCAAACGGGCTTCGGCGCCTGGAAAAGGCGCGCGAAGCCCGAATCATCGCCTAGTTTTGCAGGCGGCTGCCTGCAGAACCCTCGTCAGGCGCGCAACAGTTCGTTGATGCTCGTCTTGGCACGCGTGCCGGCGTCGACCTTCTTGACGATGATGGCGGCGTAGAGGCTGTACTTGCCGTCGGCCTTGGGCAGGGAGCCGCTGATCACCACGGAGCCGGCGGGCACGCGGCCGTAGCTGACCTCGTCCTTTTCGCGGTCGTAGATGGGGGTGCTCTGGCCGATGTAGACGCCCATGGAGATCACCGAGTTCTCCTCGACGATCACGCCCTCGACCACCTCGGAACGGGCGCCGATGAAGCAGTTGTCCTCGATGATGGTCGGGTTGGCCTGCAGGGGCTCCAGCACGCCGCCGATGCCCACGCCGCCGCTCAGGTGGACGTTCTTGCCGATCTGGGCGCAGGAGCCGACGGTGGCCCAGGTGTCGACCATGGTGCCTTCATCGACGTAGGCGCCGATGTTGACGTAGGAGGGCATCAGCACCACGTTCTTCGCCATGAAGCTGCCGCGGCGGGCCACGGCGGGCGGCACCACGCGCACGCCGGTGGCGCGCAGCTGGTCTTCGCTCAGGCCGGCGAACTTGGTCGGGACCTTGTCGAAGAAGCCGAGATCGCCGCCGCCCATGGCGCGGTTGTCATTGAGGCGGAAGGACAGCAGCACGGCCTTCTTGACCCACTGGTGCACCGTCCACTGGCCCACGGCCTGGCGCTCGGCCACGCGCAGGCGGCCGGCGTCGAGCTCGGCCAGCACATGGTCCACGGCCTCGCGCACGGCGGCGGGCGCGCTGGCGGGGCTGAACTGGGTGCGGTCTTCCCAGGCTTGGTCGATCAGGGTCTGCAGGTCTTGGCTCATGGTGTTCTCGAGTCAGGGAGAGGTGAGGGGTGGGTGCCACCTCGAGGCGGCACCGGGGCGCGAACCGGCGTCAGGGCCGGTAGGCGCGGGTGAATTCGACGATGCGGCGGGCGGCTTCCAGGCACTCGGCCTCCTCGGCCACGAGCGCCAGGCGGATGCGGCCGCGGCCCGGGTTGACGCCGTGCGCCTCGCGCGCCAGCAGGCTGCCGGGCAGGACCGCCACATTGTATTGAGCGAGCAATTCGAGGGTGAAGCGGACGTCGTCCCCGCCGGGCACGCCGGCCCAGAGGTAGAAGCTGGCGTCGGGCAGGGCCACGTCCAGCACCTCGGCCAGCAGGGGCGTCACCGCGGCGAACTTGGCGCGGTAGGCGTCCCGGTTGGCGACGACATGTGCCTCGTCATTCCAGGCGGCCACGCTGGCGGCCTGCACCATGGGGTTCATGGCGCTGCCGTGATACGTGCGGTAGAGCAGGAACTTCTTGAGCAGCGCGGCGTCCCCGGCCACGAAGCCCGAGCGCAGGCCGGGCACGTTGGAGCGCTTGGAGAGGCTCGTGAAGGCCACGAGGTTGTGGAAGTCCGGGCGGCCGAGCTGCACGGCGGCCTGCAGGCCGGACAGCGGGGCTTCCTCGCGGAAATAGATCTCGGAGTAGCACTCGTCCGAGGCGATCACGAAGCCATGGCGGTCCGAGAGCTCGAAGAGCTGGCGCCATTCCTCCAGCGGCATGACGGCGCCCGTGGGGTTGCCGGGCGAGCAGACGTACAGCAGCTGCGTGCGGGCCCAGGTGGCGTCGTCGATCTGGCGCCAGTCGGCCGCGAAGTTGCGCGCCGGGTCGGAATTGGCAAAGGCGGGCTTCGCGCCGGCCAGCAGGGCCGCGCCTTCGTAGATCTGATAGAAGGGATTGGGGCAGACGACCGTGGCGCCGGGGCGCGTGGGGTCGATCACCGTCTGGGCGAAGGCGAACAGGGCCTCGCGCGAGCCGTTGACCGGCAGCACCTGGGTGGCGGGGTCGAGCTGCAGGCCGTAGCGGCGCTGCAGCCAGCCGGCGATGGCCTCGCGCAGGCGGGGCTCGCCGGCCGTGGCGGGATAGACGGACAGGCCCGAGAGATGCGCCATCAGCGCGTCCTCGATCAGCTTCGGGGCCGGGTGCTTGGGTTCGCCGATGCCCAGGCTGATGGGGCGCAGGGCCGGGTTGGGCTGCAGGTCCTTCGTGAGCGCGCGCAGGCGCTCGAAGGGGTAGGGCTGCAGCGAGTCCAGCAGGGGGTTGTGAGGCGTTTGCATCCAGCGGGTCGCCGCTCGTGGCGGCTCAAAGACGACGCTGGCAATTGTCAGCCCCACAACGGCATTCCAGCCGCCCTTCATGGTGCGTCAGGCCGTACGACACGGTTATTTCTTCGCCAATCGCGATTTCGCGCAGGGCGAAGAAGCGCACCTCGCCGTCCTCCACCTCGATGCGGGCATTGGCCGCGCAGCTGTGGTTGGTGAAGCGCATGGCGTCGTCGGAACGGCTGCAGTCGATGGCGCGCGAGGGCGAGAGCTCCACCAGCATCAGGCGCGGCCGGCCCTGGGCGCGGCGCCGGGCCTCGGCCACGGTGATGGACTCGCCCGTGAGATCGCCGATATGGCGGCCAGCCGCGATGACTTCGTCCGCGAAGACGCCGAAGCCGTCGATGCGGCTGCGCTTCACGCGCACGGCGGCGTACTGATGGGCGTTACTCGTGCTGAAACTCATGGTCTGGAATGAGCAAGGGGGCCGAAGCCCCCTCGATGCTGCGGCGCCTGGCTTACAGCAGGCCGGTCTCGGCGCCGTGCTGGGGCAGGTCCACGCGCGGCAGGGGCTTCCAGCCCTTCTTGCGGTGCTCGACGACGACGTTCGTGTAGATGCCGCCGCGCACGTACCACTTGGCGGTGATGCGGATGAAGCGCGGGTTGGTGACCTTCACGATGTCTTCCAGGATGGTGTTGGTCACCTTCTCGTGGAAGGCGCCTTCATCGCGGTAGGACCACATGTACATCTTCAGGCTCTTGAGCTCGACGCAGTAGGCGTCCGCGATCATGTCGATCGTGAAGTGGGCGAAGTCGGGCTGGCCGGTCAGCGGGCAGAAGCAGGTGAACTCGGGCACCTGGAACTGGATGACGTAGTCGCGCTGCGGGGCCGGGTTCGGGAAGACGTGCAGCTCCTTGCTGGGGCGCGACGGCGGGTTCACCGGCATTTCGCGCATCTTGGGCGCGGCGGTCTTTGCTGCGGTCTTGGGGGTGGACTTTGCAGGCGAGGCGCTTGCCTTGGCGGCAGGCTTGGCGGCGGCGGTCTTGGTGTTCTTGCTCATGTGGATTCCAGGCCGGCGCCCACCACTGACTCAGGGGTCAGACCAGGCGCCCGGACGACGGATGTCGGGGAGGTGCGCGATGTTATCATCCGGCCCCGAGATTTGCCCCCGTTGAGGGGCATTTCTGTAAATAAATCAACGCCTTAGCTTCGCATTGAGGAAGCTGGGGCCCCAGGCTCCAGCCCCGGCCGGAGCGGACCTCGAGATTCTCTGAGCCAGCCTAGCCGTCCATGCGCCTGAACTCGATCAAGCTCTCGGGCTTCAAGTCCTTCGCCGAGCCCACCACATTCCAGCTGCCCGGGCAGCTGGTGGGCGTGGTCGGCCCCAATGGCTGCGGCAAGTCCAACATCATGGACGCCGTGCGCTGGGTGCTGGGCGAGAGCAAGGCCAGCGAGCTGCGCGGCGAGTCCATGCAGGACGTGATCTTCAACGGCTCCGGCAACCGCCGCCCGGCGAGCCGCGCGAGCGTGGAGCTGGTGTTCAGCAACGAGGACGCCCGCGCCGGCGGCCAGTGGAACCAGTTCGCGGAGATCGCCGTCAAGCGCGTGCTGACGCGCGAGGGCGGCAGCAGCTACTTCATCAACAACCAGCCCGTGCGCCGCCGCGACGTGCAGGACGTGTTCCTCGGCACCGGCCTGGGCCCGCGCGCCTACGCCATCATCGGTCAGGGCACCATCAGCCGCATCATCGAGTCCAAGCCCGAGGAGCTGCGCCTGTTCCTGGAAGAAGCCGCGGGCGTCTCCAAGTACAAGGAGCGCCGCCGCGAGACCGAGAACCGGCTCAAGGACACGCGCGAGAACCTCACGCGGGTGGAAGACATCCTGCGCGAGCTGAACAACAACCTCGAGAAGCTGGAGCGCCAGGCCGAGGTCGCCGCCAGCTACCGCTCGCTGCAGGATGCCGGCACGCTGAAGCTGCACCAGCTTTGGTTCCTCAAGCACCGTGACGCCGCCACCGAGCAGGACCGCGTCAAGAAGGAGCATCTGGACGCCGTCAACGCCCTGGAAGCCCGGCTGGCCGAGCTGCGCGCCGTCGAGGCCGAGCTCGAGACCGTGCGCCAGGCCCACTATGCCGCGGGCGACGAGCTCCATGCCGCGCAGGGCCGCATGGCCGAGGCGCAGCTGGAGGTGAGCCGGCTGGAGGAGCGCATCCGCTATGTGGTCGAGGGCCGCCAGCGCGTCGAGAGCCGCCTGATCGAGCTGCAGGCCCAGAACCAGCAGTGGGAAGAGCGCGCCGCGCAGGCCGAGGCCGAGCTGGAGGACATCGCCGCCAAGATCGCCGAGGCCGAGGAGCAGAGCGAGATCCTCGCCGCCCAGGCCGAGGAGCAGGCCATGAACCTGCCCAATCACGAGGACGCGGTGCGGGCGAACCAGGCCAAGGCCAACGAGCAGCGCACGCAGGTCAGCCAGGTCCAGCAGCAGATCCAGGTGCTGGCCGCCGAGAGCCGCAACATCGACGAGCAGAATCGCCAGCTGCGCACGCGCCGCGAGCGTCTGGCCACCGAAAGGCAAGGCCTGACCCTCCCGGACCAGGGCCGCCTGGACGAGCTCAAGGTCCAGAGCCTGGACGCCGACGAGCAGCGCGACCTCGCCGACGCCCGCCTGCACGAGCTGCAGGAGCAGGTGCCGCAGCTGGACGAGTCTCGCCGCGCCGCGCAGGACGACGCCAACCGCCAGCTGGCCCGACAGGCCGATCTGTCGGCCCGGCTCGAGGCACTCAAGGCCCTGCAGGAAAAGGTGCAGACCGAGGGCAAGCTCAAGCCCTGGCTGGCCAAGCATGGCCTCGACGGCCTGGCCGGCCTGTGGACGCGCCTGCACATCGAGACGGGCTGGGAGAACGCCCTGGAGGCCGCCTTGCGCGAGCGCATGGGCGCGCTGGAGGTGGGCCGCCTGGAGACGGTGCGCGCCTTCGCGACGGATGCGCCGCCCGCCCGCCTGGCCTTCTACTCGCCGCCCGCCGCGGCCATTGCCAACACGCACGAGACGCTGCCGCGCCTCACCGACCTGCTGCGCCTGGACGACGCCGGCCTGAAGGCGCTGATGAACGACTGGCTGGAGGGCGTCTACACCGCGGCTTCCATGGACGAGGCCCTGGCCGGGCGCGGCAAGCTCTCGCACGGCGAGGTCATCATGACCCGCGAGGGTCACGCGGTGAGCCAGTTCGCCGTGAGCTTCTATGCGCCCGACTCCGAGGCCGCCGGCCTGCTGGCCCGCGCGCAGGAGATCGAGAACCTGGGCCGCGAGCTGCGCGCCCAGACGCTCATCGCCGACGATGCCAAGACCCACCTGATCCGCGCCGAGGCCGGCTACACCGAGGCCTCGCAGCGCCTGGCCACCGTGCGGCGCGAGGCCAGCGAATCGCAGACGCGCGCCCACCAGCTGCATGTGGAGCTGCTGCGCCTCGCTAGCCAAGCCGAGGCCGCCAGCACCCGGAAGGCGCAGCTGGAGGACGAGATCGCCGAGATCGACGCCCAGTCCGAGGAGCTGCAGGAGCGCCGCATGACCGGCGAGGCCCGCTTCGAGGAGCTGGACCTGCAGCTGGCCGACACCCAGGAGCGCCATGCCGAGCTGGAAGAGGGCGTGATCCAGGCCGAGCGCAAGCTGGCCGAGGCCCGCGAGCAGCTGCGGGCGCTGGAGCGCCGCGCGCAGGAGTCGCAGTTCGCCGCCCGCGGCCTGGCCGCGCGCCGGGGCGAGCTGCAGCGCGGCATCGAGACCGCCGGCCAGCAGATCGCGCAGAACAAGACCTCGGCCGAGAACCTGCAGGCCGAGCTCGACACCCTCAACGACGCCGCCGCGCAGGCCGGCCTGCAGGACGCGCTGGCCCTCAAGATGGAGCGCGAGCAGCAGCTGGCCGCCGTGCGCAGCAGCTACGACGACCTCAGCCTGCGCCTGCGCCGCGCCGAGGAGCAGCGCCTGAGCTTCGAGCGCAGCCTGGAGCCGCTGCGCGAGCGCATCACCAAGCTGCAGCTGGACGAGCAGGCCGCGCAACTGGGCGGCGCGCAGTACCTCGAGCAGCTCAGCGCCGCCGGCGTGGACCTGGCGCAGCTCGCCAAGACCGTGGAGGAGGGCGAGGTCAAGCTGTGGGGCCTGCAGAGCGAGATCGACCGCATCAACCGCGAGATCGCCGCGCTGGGCGCTGTCAATCTGGCCGCACTGGACGAGCTCACCGCCGCCCGCGAGCGCAAGACCTTCCTGGACTCGCAGTTCGCCGATCTCACCAGCGCCATCAACACGCTGGAAGACGCCATCCACAAGATCGACCTGGAGACGCGCGACCTGCTGTCCGCCACCTTCAACCAGGTCAACGAGCATTTCGGGCGCATGTTCCCCAGCCTCTTCGGCGGCGGCAACGCCAAGCTGGTGATGACGGGCGACGAGATCCTGGACGCCGGCGTGCAGGTCATGGCCCAGCCGCCGGGCAAGAAGAACAGCACCATCCACCTGCTCTCGGGCGGCGAGAAGGCGCTGACGGCCATCGCGCTCGTGTTCGCCATCTTCCAGCTGAACCCGGCGCCCTTCTGCCTGCTGGACGAGGTGGATGCGCCGCTGGACGACGCCAACACCGAGCGCTACGCGCGCCTCGTGGCGCAGATGAGCGCGGGCACGCAATTCCTCTTCATCTCGCACAACAAGATCGCGATGGAGATGGCGGAACAACTGATCGGGGTGACCATGCAGGAGCAGGGCGTCTCCCGGATCGTGGCGGTGGACATGGAAGCCGCCCTGACCATGGCAGAGAGCTGATGACGATGTTTGCAGTGCAAGGCATGGAATTCGAGATGACGGAGGTCCGGGCATGACGCTGACCGCGATGCTGGCCATCCTCGGCGGGCTGATCCTCGCCGCGGTGATCGCCCATGGCGCCTGGACGGCCCGCAAGGCCGGCCCCAAGCGCGCCGAGCCGCCGCTGGAGCCGGGTGGCGAACGCCAGGAACCGGGCCTCGGCGTGGCGCGCGCCGCCGTCGGCGAGTCCTTCGAGGACGACCCCGGCATGGGCGACACCGTGCCCATGCCCGGCCGCACGCTGCCGCGCCGGCCCTCGGCCCGCATCGACGCCCTGATCGACGCCATCGCCACGGTGACGGTCGAGCTGCCCGTGAGCGGCGAGCTCGCGCTGTCGCACCTGCCGGGCAGCCGCCGGGCGGGCACCAAGCCCTTCCACATCGAGGGCCTGAATGCCGAGACCGGCGAGTGGGAGCTGCCCACGCCCGGCCAGCGCTACAGCGAGTTCCAGGCCGGCGTGCAGATGGCCAACCGCAGCGGCGCCATGAACGAGATCGAGTACTCGGAGTTCCTGCAGAAGGTGCAGGGCTTTGCCGACGGCATCACGGGCTTCCTGCAGGCGCCGGACATGCTGGACGTCGTCGCCCGTGCCCGCGAGCTGGACCAGTTCGCCAGCGAGCACGACGCCCAGCTGGCCGTGGTGCTGCGCGCCAAGACCGCCGCCTGGACGCTCGGCTATGTGCAGCAGATGGCGCTGCGTCACGGCTTCGTGCCCGGCGCCATCCCCGGCCGGCTCGTGCTGCCCGCCGACGAGGAGGGCGCCCCGCCCGTGCTGCTGCTGAGCTTCGAGTCCCAGGCCGCGCTGGCCGAGGACCCGACCGCCAGCAGCCTGCGCGA
Organism: Burkholderiaceae bacterium; assembly: GCA_041912595.1. GTDB lineage: Bacteria > Pseudomonadota > Gammaproteobacteria > Burkholderiales > Burkholderiaceae_C > Roseateles_B. The sequence goes on along the minus strand of JAYRMR010000007.1, from coordinate 102,261 downwards.
GCTGACGCTGTCGCTCGACGTGCCGCAGACGCCCGAATCCCTGGAGCCCTTCGCCGCCTGGCAGGAATGCGCCCGCCACCTGGCGCGCGACTTCGAGGCCGATGTCTGCGACGACCGGGGCCAGGTCTTGCCCCTGATGGCCTTCCAGACCATCGGCGTGGAGCTCTCGACGCTGTACAAGGCGCTGGCCTCGCGCGACCTCGCGGCCGGCAGCCCGGCCGCCCGCCGCCTCTTCAGCTGAGCCCCCGCCCCGGCAGTGCGAGGGCTACACTGGAGGCCCCCCACTGCCTGAGCCGCCCTTGAGCACCAGCCTCCTGCTCATCGCCCTGCTGATCGCCGCCAGCGCCTTCTTCTCGATGGCCGAGCTGTCCCTGGCGGCCTCGCGGCGCCTGAAGCTGCGCCAGCTGGCCGAGGAGGGGGACGAGCGCGCCGAGCGCGTGCTGCAGGTGCAGGAGCATCCGGGCCACTACTTCACCGTCATCCAGATGGGCGTCAACACCGTCGCCATCCTGGGCGGCATCGTGGGCGAGGGCGCCTTCACGCCGCACTTCGCGCAGGCCCTGTCCTACGTGGTGACGCCCGAGCAGGCGCAGACGCTGGGTTTCGCCGCCTCCTTTGCCGTGATCACCGCGCTGTTCATCGTGCTCGCGGACCTCGTGCCCAAGCGCCTGTCCATGAACGAGCCGGAGCGCGTGGCGCTGGTGCTCGTGGGCCCGATGCAGGGGCTGTGCACGCTGCTCAAGCCGCTGGCCTTCGCCTTCAGCGCCGTCACCGAGGGCCTGATCCGCCTGATGGGCCTGCCGGCCACGCGGGACAACAGCATCACCCACCACGACATCCTGGCCCTGGCCGAGGCCGGCAACGAGGCCGGCGTGGTGGCGGATGCCGAGCAGCAGGCCATCGAGAACATCTTCGAACTCGACACCCGCACGGTCGAGAGCAGCATGACGACGCGCGAGCGCGTGGTCTTCTTCAGCCTCGACGATGACGACGCGCTGGTGCGCAACCGCATCGCCGAGGAGCCGCATTCCACCTACCTCGTCTGCGATGGCGAGATCGACCAGGTGGTGGGCTATGTGGACGCCACCGACCTCTTCCAGCGCGTGCTGCGCGGCGAGCGCATCGAGCTGCGCGGCAGCAGCGGCCTGATCAAGAAGGTGCTGATCGTGCCGGACCGCATCACGCTGTCCGAGGTGCTGGCGCAGTTCCGCCAGGCGCACGAGGACTTCGCGGTGATCGTCAACGAATACAGCCTCGTCGTGGGCGTGATCACGCTGAACGACGTGATGAGCACGGTGATGGGCAGCCTCGTGAGCCCGCACGACGAGGAGCAGATCGTGCGCCGCGAGGACGGCTCCTTCCTCGCCGATGGCATCACGCCCATTCCCGACGTGCAGCGGGCGCTGGGCCTCGAGGCCTGGCCGCACGCGGGGCAGTACGACACGCTGGCCGGCTTCCTCATGGTCATGCTGCGCCGCATCCCGAAGCGCACGGACCACGTCGTGTGGGAAGGCTGGCGCTTCGAGGTCATGGACGTCGACAGCCACCGGGTGGACCAGGTCATGATCGCGCGGGACGAAGGCCCTTTGCCGGCTGCCACCTGACTCGGCCCCGGCTTGGGCACAATCGCTGCCCATGAGCCAGAACGATCTTTTCGCCGCCCCCCCAGAAGACGAGACCACGCCCGCCGAGCGCGCGGCCCGGCTGCGCGAGCAGCTGAACCACCACGCCCATCTCTACTACGTCCTGGACGCGCCCGAGCTGCCGGACGCCGAGTACGACCGCCTCTTCCAGGCCCTGCAGGCGCTGGAGGCCGCGCATCCCGAGCTGCTGACGCCGGACTCGCCCACCCAACGCGTGATCGGCCGGGTGCTCGACAGCTTCACGCCGGTGCAGCATGCCGTGCCCATGCTCTCCATCCGCACCGAGACGGACACAGAGGCCAGCGGCGCCGAGAACTTCGATGCCCGCGTGCGCCGCGAGCTGGGCCTGGGCGCGGGCGACGCGCCGGTGGAATACGCCGCCGAGCTCAAGTTCGACGGCCTGGCCATGAACCTGCGCTACGAGCAGGGCGTGCTCGTGCAGGCCGCGACCCGCGGGGACGGGCAGACGGGCGAGGACGTGACCCAGAACATCCGCACCATCGGCCAGATCCCGCTGAAGCTCAAGGGCCCGGTCCAGCAGATGCCGGAGGTGCTGGAGGTGCGCGGCGAGGTCTACATGCGCCGCGATGACTTCGACCAGCTCAACGAGAAGCAGCGCGCCAAGGGCGAGAAGACCTTCGTGAACCCGCGCAATGCGGCCGCCGGCGCGGTGCGCCAGCTGGACCCGGCCATCGCGGCGCAGCGTCCCCTGAGCTTCTTCGCCTATGGCCTTGGCGAGGTGCGCGGCTGGGCCGTGCCCGCCACGCACAGCGGCCTGCTCGATGCCCTCGCGGCCTTCGGCCTGCCCGTTTGCATGGACCGCCAGGTGGTGCAGGGCGCGGCCGGCCTGATCGCCTTCCACCGCGAGATGGGCGAGCGGCGCGACGCGCTGCCCTTCGACATCGACGGCATCGTCTACAAGGTCAACAGCCTCGCCCTGCAGCAGCGCCTGGGCTTCGTGACGCGCGAGCCGCGCTGGGCCGTGGCGCACAAGTACCCGGCCCAGGAGCAGATGACGCGCCTGCTGGACATCGACATCCAGGTCGGCCGCACCGGCAAGCTCACGCCGGTGGCCAAGCTGGAGCCGGTCTTCGTGGGCGGCACCACGGTCAGCAACGCGACGCTGCACAACGAGGACGAGGCCCGGCGCAAGGACGTGCGGGTGGGGGACACCGTCATCGTGCGCCGCGCGGGCGACGTCATCCCCGAGGTCGTGGGCGTGGTGCTGGAGCGCCGTCCGGCCGATGCCGGCGAGCCCTTCGATCTCTACCAGCGCCTGGGCGGCCAGTGCCCCGTGTGTGCCAGCGCCATCGCGCGCGAGGAGGGCGAGGCCGACTGGCGCTGCACGGCGGGCCTCTTCTGCCCGGCCCAGCGCAAGCAGGCGCTGCTGCACTTCGCCAGCCGCCGCGCCATGGACATCGAGGGTTTCGGCGATGAGATCGTCGCCGCGCTGGTGGATGGCGGCCTCGTGAAGACGCCGGCGGATCTGTTCCTGCTGCGACGCGAGCAGCTGATCGGCCTGCGCCTGGCCGGCGGCAGCACGCTGCAGGCGCTCAGCGCCGACAACCTGCTGGCCGCGCTGCAGGCCGCCCGTACGCCGGCCCTGGGCCGCTTCCTGTTCGCGCTGGGCATCCGGCATGTGGGCGAGAGCACTGCGGCGGCCCTGGCGAAGTTCTACGGCTCCTGGCAGGCCTTCGTGGCCACGGGGCCGAACACGCCGCGCCTGATCCCGGACATCGGCAAGGAGGTGGCCGACTCCATCGCCGCCTTCAACGCCGAGCCGCACAACCGCGAGGTGGTGGCCGCCATGACGGGCCCCGAGGCCGCGGTCCGGCCCTCCGTGCTGGAGCCGGCCGTGCGCGTGCCGCTCAAGCAGCTGCTGGCGCTGGTGAAGGCGGTGGATGGCGAGGCGGGCGGCCGCCGGCTCAAGGGCATCGGCGGCGGCACCATCGAGCGCCTCGCCGAGGCCTGCGGCACGCCGCAGGCCCTGGTCCAGACGCCGCAGGCGGAGGCCGCGCTGGAATCTGCCCGGCTGTCCTTCGGCGAGCTGCTGCTGGAGGCGCCGTGGTCCGCGGTGCTGGCGGAGCTGGCCGCGCTGGGCAATGCCTGGGAGGCGGCCCCCGCGCCGGCGGCGGGCGCGGCGGGCGTGGCCGGGCTCACCTTCGTGCTCACCGGGACGCTGCCCACGCTGTCCCGCGATGCCGCCAAAGCGCTGATCGAGGCCGCGGGCGGCAAGGTCAGCGGCTCGGTGTCCAAGAAGACGCACTACGTCGTGGCCGGCGAGGAGGCCGGCTCCAAGCTCGACAAGGCCCGCGAGCTCGGTGTGACGGTGCTCGACGAGGCGGCGCTGCAGGCGCTGCTCCAGGCCGGCTGAGCCCGGCCGATCCCGGCCGATCCCGGCGGGCCGCTCAGGTGAAGTCGGAGATCATCGAGGGCCAGTCGTCCTCGCTGTCCCCGAAGCGCTCGCGGATGCCCAGCACCTCGTCCCAGTGCTCGAAGAAGACGGCCACGCAGGCCGGGTCGAAGTGCGAGCCCGACTGGCTGCGGATCCATTGCGAGGCGTCCTCCAGCGTCCAGGCCGGCTTGTAGGGCCGGGCCGAGGTCAGCGCATCGAAGACGTCCGCCACCGCCACGATGCGGCTGAAGATCGGGATCTCCTCGCCGCGCAGGCGGTTCGGGTAGCCGTTGCCGTCGAACTTCTCGTGGTGGCCCAGCGCGATGCTGGCCCCGGCCTGGAGGATCTCCGAGGTGCTGTCCCGCAGGATCTCGTAGCCGTAGACGGTGTGCTGCTTCATCACCTCGAACTCGTCGGGCGTGAGGCGACCCGGCTTGAGCAGGATGGCATCCGCCACGCCCACCTTGCCGATGTCGTGCAGCGGCGCGGCGACGAGGATGAGCTCCTGCTGCGCCTGGCTGAGCCCGAGCGCGCGGGCGATGAGGTGCGAGTAGTGCGCCATGCGCAGGATGTGCGCGCCGGTCTCGGGGTCGCGGTATTCCGCCGCGCGGGAGAGGCGGATCACGGTCTCGTGCTCCCGCTGCACCGCCTGCGCCGTGGCCTTGCGCACCTCCTCGGCCAGCCAGGTGGCGCGGTCGGCCAGCTGCCGGCGGGCGTCGCCCAGTGACAGCAGATTGCTCGCGCGGGCCTCGAACTCGGCGCGGTCCACCGGCTTGGTCAGGAAGTCGGAGGCCCCGGCGCGCAGGGCCCGGTAGCGCACTTCCTTCTGGTCGTTGGCCGTGATCATCAGGATGGGCACCGTCTCCAGGCCGGGCTGGGCCCGCACCGCCTGGATGAAGTCCAGGCCATTGAGCAGGGGCATCATGTAGTCCACGACGATGAGGTCCACGTCATGCGCCTTCAACCACGACAGCGCCTGCATGGCGTCGCCGAAGCAGCGCACCTCGCAGCCGCCCAGCCGCTTCACCAGCGCCTCGAACAGCGCGAGGTTCACCGGCGCGTCGTCGACGATCAGGACCTGGTGCTGGCGGCTCATGGCGTCTCTCCGGCGGGCAGCAGGCGCAGCAAGGGCGGGACGCCGGCGATGAGCGCGTCCAGGCGCTCGGCCAGGCCGAGGGTGTCGCTCGATTCAGTCTGTGCCTCGATCGCGGCGGCCAGATCGGCCAGCGGCGTGGCACCGAACATGCGCAGGGTGGACTTCAGGGCGTGCGAGGTGTGCATGAGGGTGTCGAGATCGCCCGCCGACAGGGCCTCGCGCAGGCGCTGCTCGTCGAGGGGCCACTGCTCGTGGAAGATGGGCGCGATGATGCCGACGATGTCCTGGTCGACCTCGGCCAGGCCTTGCGCGAGGTCGAAGGCCGGTGCCTGAGCGTCGGTCTGGGACTGGGCCTCGGCCTCGGCGGGCGCGCTGGCGGCGCTGGCGTAGCGGTGGACCAGGCGCTGGAAGGCGCGCAGGTCCAGCGGCTTGGAGAGGTAGTCGTCCATGCCGGCGGCCAGGCAGCGCTCGCGGTCGCCCTGCATGGCTTTGGCGGTCATGGCCACGATGGGCGTGCGCGGCCCCTGCTCGGTGGCGCGGTAGCGCCGCGTCGCCTCCAGGCCGTCGAGCACGGGCATCATCATGTCCATCAGGATGAGGTCGAAGCGCGCGTCGGCAAGCAGGGCCAGGGCGCGCTCGCCGTTGTCGGCCAGCGTGACCCGGTGCCCCCAGCGCTCCAGCAACTGCGTCGCGAGGCGCTGGTTCACGGGGTGATCCTCCACCAGCAGCACATGCAGCGAGACCCCGGCCGGTGCCGGCTCCTTCGCGCTGCCCTCGCTGCCCTCGCTGCCCTCGCCGGGCGCGAGGCTCGTGGCGGGCAGCGCGTCCAGGCCCTCGGCCATCAGCGGCAGGGCGACGTGGAAGCGGCTGCCCTCGCCGGGCGTGCTCTCCACCCAGATGCGGCCCTGCATGGCGTCCACGAGCCGTGCCGAGATCGTCAGCCCCAGGCCCGTGCCGCCATAGCGCCGTGTGATGGAGCTGTCCTCCTGCGAGAAGGCCTCGAAGATGGTGCCCAGCTTCTCGGCGGGAATGCCGATGCCGGTGTCGGCGATGGTGAAGGTCACCTCGCCGGATCGGCCGGGCCGCAGGCTCAGCGTGACGCGGCCCTGCTCGGTGAACTTGATGGCATTGCCCAGCAGGTTGAGGAGCACCTGGCGCAGGCGGCCCGCGTCGCCGAGCACCCGCGCCGGCAGCCCGGGCGCCATCTCGCAGCGCAGCGCGAGACCCTTGTCCGCCGCCCGCACGGCCAGCGGCTTCAGCACCTCCTGCACCAGCGGTTCCAGTGCGAAGGGGATGTGCTCGATCTGCAGCTTGCCGGCCTCGATCTTGGAGAAGTCCAGGATGTCGTTGATCACCCGCAGCAGCGCATCCGCCGAGGAGCGCACGATGCTGAGGTGCTCGCGCTGCTGGGCGTCCAGCACGCCGTCCAGGGCCAGCTCCGTCATGCCGATGATGCCGTTCATGGGCGTGCGGATCTCGTGGCTCATATTGGCCAGGAAGTCGGACTTGGCGCGGTTGGCGGCCTCGGCGCCGTCCTTGGCGCGGCGCAGCTCCTCGGACACCGCGCGGGCCTCGGTGACGTCGGCCAGGTAGCCGTTCCACTCGATGCCGCCTTCGGGTGTGCGCTGCGTGCGGGCCTCGCCATGCACCCACACGACGGCGCCGGTGTCCCGGTGCACCAGGCGGTAGTCCAGGGACCAGGGCTGCAGAAGGCGCGCGGACTGCTCGAAGGACTGCACCATGCGCACGCGGTCCTCGGGATGCACGCGGGCCATCATGGCGTCGGGGTCGGCCATGGCCACCTCGGGGCTGAGCCCGCAGATGCGCTGCAGGGCGGCGCTGCTGAAGACGATGTGCGAGGCGCCCACGGCCGGCCGCAGGATCTGGAACACGGCCACCGGGATGCTCTCGGTGATGTCGCGCAGCCGCGCATGGGCCTCCTTCAGCGGCGTGACGTCCTGCCACAGGCCGGAGAAGACAACCTGCCCGTCGGGCGTGAGCGCCGGCTCGGGCCGGCTCTCGCCCCGCAGCCAGCGCACGGTGCCGTCCGGCAGGCGGATGCGGAAGTCGTCGCTCCACGGCGCGCGCTGCTGCACGGCCCTCGCCGCGCTGAGGGCGCAGCGCTCGGCGTCCTCCGGGAAGAGCTGGCGGGCGGACAGGCTGCCGTCCGCGAGCAGCTCGGCCGGGTCGAGCCCGCGCAGCTCCTTGAGCCGCTCGCTGACGAAGGTGTAGCGGGGCGTGCCGCCCCCGGCGGGCACCTGGCACTGGAACAGCACGCCGGGCACCGCGTTCGTGACGTGGCGCAGCCGGGACTCCGCGGCTTGCAAGGCGGCCTCCATCAGCTTGCGCTCGGTGATCTCGGTGCGGATGGCGATGAAGCGCTCGGGCTGGCCCTGGGCGTCCAGCAGCGGCACGATCGTCGCCTGCACCCAGTAGAGGCCGCCGCTCTTGGCGCGGTTGCAGATCTCGCCGTGCCAGACGCGACCTTCGCGGATCGTCGACCACAGGTTCTCGAAGAAGGCGGCCGGGTGGTGGCCGGAGTTGATGAGCCGGTGGTTGGTGCCCAGCAGTTCTTCGCGGGTGTAGCCGCTGATCTCGATGAACTTGTCGTTCACGTAGACGATCTCGCCAGCCAGCGTGGTGATGCTCACGATGCCGTGCTGGTCGAGCGCGAACTTCTGGTGGGCCAGCTCCGTCAGCGCGGACTGCAGGCGCCGCTGGCTCTCCTCGCGCCCGCGCACGAGCTCGCCCATCAGGCGCGACAGCGACTCGAGGTTGTCGTCCTGCAGCGGCGGCACGCCCGCGTCGATGGACTGCATCAGCTCCTGGGCCGTGTCGCGCAGCGAGTCGATGGCGCGGGTGCGGCTGGCCAGCTCGGTGCGCAGGCGCTCGTTGGTGGCGGTCAGCTCGACCGAGCTCAGCTCCAGGCTGCGCGTCTTGAGGTCGATGTCGCGGTCGCTGTGCTCGTAGGCCTCGCCGACGCGCTGGAGAAAGGTGTCGAGCCCGCCCAGCAGCCGCGCGGCCGCGGGCGAGACACCGTCCCGCGTGGCGAGCATCCGGAGCTCGTCCAGCACCTGGGGCAGCTGCGCTTCCTCGCAGCCCAGCAGGCGGCGGGTCTGACGGGCCAGCAGCTTGTGCACGGGGCGGGGCGGGGCACTGCTCATGCGGCGTTCAGGCTTCGGCGATGTGGGTGATCGTCATGGTCTGGTTGTGCAGCTTGCATTCCAGATTGCCGGTGAAGGGGCTGATCTCGCCGTTGGAGTAGAAGCCCGCGATGCAGGCGCCCTGGCCGAAGACATCGGCCACGGCCTCGATCTCCTCGTCCACGCGACCGCCCATCACCAGCTTGCGGCCCACGCAGCTGACAAGCAGTGCCAGCCCCTGGCCGTCGCCCGCGTGCATCTCGCGAGCCGCCTGCGCGGCGGCCTCGGCGCCCTCGACGAGGGCATCGGTGCCCGCATGCATCAGGCGCAGATAGCCCTCCGGGTCGATCTCGCCGGCCAGCGTGAGGCTGCCGCTGGCCTCGTCCACGCCGAGAATGGTGCGGATGAGGCCGATCTCGGTGTGATCGCTGCCCAGCATCGCGAAGGGGAAGAGCAGCCCGGAGGCGGGCAGGTCTCGCGCGTGCTCGCCCAGGTAGCGCTTGTAGATGTCGAGCGCGGGCTCGCCGTCGAGCTCGTACAGCACGTTGTGCTCGCAGCGGGTCACCTTGCGGGCGGGGCCGAAGGGGGACCAGCCGCCGAAGGAGCCGTGCGAGAACTGCAGGGCCTCGCCATAGAGGCCGAGGCACACGAGCTCGTCGCGGTGCACGCCGGACTGGTTCAGCACCCAGGTCTCGGTGAAGGCGGCGGCATCGCCGGCCAGGCCGCCGGTGATGGGCACCTGCTGGCCGAGCACCTCGGCCATGCCGACGATCAGCGCGCTGCCATTGATGGCCACGCCCTGGCCCAGCACGATGACGGCGCGCAGCCCCTCGGGCGGCAGCTGGCGGGCCAGGCGTCGGCCGGCGTCGGTGGAATCGGCCATGCCGGCCAGGCGTGTGGACACCTGCACCAGCTGGCACCGGTCGAAGCGCACGGCGGTGATGACGCAGCTGTCGTCGGTCACGCCCTCGGCAGAGATTTCGCCGGCCGTGGTGCAGCCCATGCGCTGGGCCGTCGGGAAGGCGTCCGCCAGCGGCCCGACCACGCGCTGCAGCCAGGCGGCGGAGCCGAAGACCAGCAGCAGGTTCGGGTCGATGGCGCGCAGGGGCGCCAGCGTGTCATGGGTCGGGGCGCCGGCACCCGGCCGCAGGGTCAGCTGTTGAACTTGCATCTCGGGCACCTTTCTGGCCAGCCAGGCGATGCCGGAAATTCTGCATGGCCTGGCGCGGCCCCGGGCGACCGGTTCCGTTCGGAATGCACGATTGCGCCCGCTGCATGGGCCCGGCGCGGCCCGGACAGCGCCTGGGCCGGCCCGGCGGACCGCAGAAGCCGAGCGGGGGGCTCAGGCCTTGGCGCGTCCGAAGGGCGCCACGATGCCCGTGGCCAGCGCGGTGCCGAGCAGCACGATGGCGCAGCCGGCGGCCATGTGCAGGGTGAAGGTCTCGCCCAGGAAGGCCAGGCCCCACAGCACCGCGAAGACGGGAATCAGGAAGGTGACGGACAGCGCGTAGGTCGGCCCGGCGCGCTGCATCAGGCGGAAGTAGAGGATGTAGGCGAGGCCCGAGCACAGCAGGGCCAGGGCGACGGCACTGAGCCAGGCGGTGGCGCCGGGCGGCGTTGACGGCCACTGAGCGGCGGCCGGCACCGCCAGGGCCAGCGCCGCGAAGAGCTGGCTGCCGGTGGCCACGGCGAGCGAACGCGTGCCGCCCAGGTACTTCTTGGTGGCGCTGGCGGCCAGGCCGTAGCAGCACGTCGCGCCCAGGCAGGCGAGGATGGCGAAGCCGCTGCCGCCCGGCTTGAAGCTGGCCTGCTCCCAGGCCAGGAAGACCACGCCGCCGAAGCCGACGAGCAGGCCGAGGATGCGCCCGGCATCCAGGCGCTGACCGAGCCACACCGAGGCCACGAGCGCCCCCCAGATCGGCGTGGTGGCGTTGAGGATGCTCGACAGCCCCGCCGTGATGGACAGGGCCGCGTAGCTGAAGAAGGCGAAGGGCAGGGCGCTGTTGAGCACGGCTACGAGCAGCAGCGGGCGCCAGTCCCGGCGCAGCTCCTGCAGGCCCTGGCGCCCGCCCTGCCAGGCCAGCAGCGGCAGCAGGAAGAGGCTGGCCCCGGCCACGCGCACAAAGGCCAGCGCCAGCGGGCCGAAGGCGGGGGCGCCCAGGCGCAGGAAGAGGAAGGACGCGCCCCAGATGGCGGCGAGCAGCAGCAGTTCGGCGGCGTTGAGTCGGGCGTGGTCTTGCATGGGGTCAGGTCTTGCGGGAGGCGGCGCTGGCGGCTGCGCGCTGGGCGGCATGGTGCCAGAGCTGGAGGACGGCGTAGGAGCGGTAGGGGCTGAAGCCCAGCGCGCGCTCGGCCAGGGCCCGGGGCGTCGGGGCGGCCTGCCCGGGCGCGGTGAGCTGCTGGCGCAGCACCACGTCGCCGGGCGGGAAGAGGTCGGGGGCGCTCCAGCCCCGCATCAGCATGTACTGCGCGGTCCAGGGGCCGATGCCGGGCAGGTCCTGCAGCTCGGCGAGGGCCAGGTCTTGCCCCCCGGCCAGATGCCCGTCCTGCAGGCGGGCGTAGGCCAGCGTCGGCCAGCGCTGCGCCAGGGTGATGAGCGCCTGTGCCCGGTTGCGGATGATGCCCAGCTCGGCGATGGACTCGATCGGCGCCTCGGCGATGCGCTCGGGCAGCGGAAAGAGCCGCCGCACCTCGGGCGTCTGGTGGCCGGGCGGCAGGTCCTCGCCGAAGCGCTCGACAAAGCGCGACGCCAGGGTGCGGGCCGCGGCCACGGTGACCTGCTGGCCCAGCACGGCGCGCACGGCCAGCTCGAAGCGGTCCAGGCAGCCCGGCAGGCGCAGCCCGGGCTCCAGCGCAGGCAGGCCCGAGAGATGCTGGTGGATGGCGTCGGGCGCGGCGTCCAGGTCCAGCCAGCGGCGCACCAGCGGGATCAGGCTGCCCGCAGCCGCCCACAGCGAGGAGCAGGGCGAGAGCAGCACCGTGTCGCGCTCCGGCTGGAAGCGGATGACGAGCCGCCCGGCGAGCGTGCGGCCCTGGTGCGGCAGGCGCAGGCTCCGGCTGATCAGCCGCTCGCGGACGTCCACCTGCTCGACGCCGGGCACCGCGCGGGCGGCCAGGAAGGCCAGCAGCGCGTCCACGGCCAGGGGCGGGCGGTAGGCCAGGCGCAGGCCGGGCTCGCCACAGGCGGTCACGGACGGCGGCGGCTCGCCCGACTTGCGCAGGCTGCCGGGCTGCAGCCGGTAGTGCTGCAGGAAGAGCGCGTTGAAGCGTCGCTGGCTGCCGAAGCCCGCGGCGGCGGCCACCTCCGCCATGCCCAGCGGGCTGTCCATCAGCAGCTGCTTGGCGAGCAGCAGGCGGCGGGTGTGCAGATAGGCCAGCGGCGTGACGCCATGCTCGGCCTCGAAGATGCGCTGGAGGTGGCGGCTGCTGATGCCCAGCCGCGAGGCTAGCACCGTCACGCTCTGGCGCGGATCCTCGGCCATCAGCGTGGCAGCCTGCCGGGCCAGCGTGCGGCTGGCGTCGGTCACGCTCCAGCGCAGCTGCGTGCCGGGCGCGGTTTCGGGACGGCAGCGCAGGCAGGGGCGGTAGCCGGCGGACTCCGCCTGCGCGGCGCTGGCGAAGAAGCGGCAGTTCTCGCGCCGCGGCGTCTTTACCCGGCAGACGGGCCGGCAGTAGATGCCCGTGGAGCTCACCCCGACGAACCACAGCCCGTCGAAGCGGGCATCGCGCGCCAGGAGCGCCGGATAGCACTGCGCCGAGCTGAGCTCGTCAGGGCCCTGCACTCCCTCCGGGGCAGGGGTCGGGTCGGCGGATCGGGGCGTGGGCAGGCGGGGCATGACGGCATCTTAGGCGGCCATGCGGTCGACGGATGGACGGAATCGGACATCTGCCCGTGACCACCCGGCACGCCCGGTCTACATCGCCCTGAAGAGATGCACGTAGGCCCGGCTCACCGGCAGCTCCAGCGCCAGCCCCCGGAAGCGCAGGAAGAGGCGGCTGAGCTCGTCGCGCCGCGTTCCCGCAAGGTGGGCGAGGTTGACCAGCGTGGAGCGGTGCACGCGCCAGAACTCCTGCGGGTCCAGCTGCAGGGCCAGGTCCGCGATCGGGGTGCGGATCAGGTACTCGCCCTGGGCGGTCCGCACGCAGGTGTACTTGTCGTCGGCATGGAAGTAGATGACCTCGCCGATGGGGATCTGGTGCATCAGCTCGCCCTGGCTGGCGCGCACGTAGCGCAGGGGCGCGGCCGGCGGCGCGAGCCCGCCGGCGGGCGCCTGCAGCTGCTGCAGCGCCTGGGCCAGGGCGGGGGCGTCCGCTTCCGCGCTGCCCGCGGCGCCCAGGGCGGCCTGCAGGCGCTGCACGGTCTTGTGCAGTCGCTCGCGCTTGACGGGCTTGAGCACGTAGTCCAGCGCCGCCTGCTCGAAGGCCTGGCAGGCGAACTCGTCGAAGGCCGTGACGAACACCACCCGCGTCCGCCCTTCGATGCCCTCGGCCACCTCCAGGCCGGTGAGGCCCGGCATCTGGATGTCGAGGAAGGCGAGGTCCGGCTGCAGGGCCTCGATCTGGGCGGCCGCCTCCCGGCCGGTGCGGGCCAGGGCCACGATCTCCAGCTCGGGCCACAGCTCGGCGAGCTCGGACTTCAGGTGCTCGGCCAGGTGGATTTCATCGTCGGCAATCAGGGCGCGCAGGGTCATGGCAGGCAGGGGCGAGTGGAGGGTGGGGTGGCGTCGGACAGGGGGCGGGCGTCAGGCCCGGGGCTCGGAAGACTCGGAGGGCTCGATCGGCAGGCGCAGCATGGCGCGGCTCCCGGTCTCGTCGAGCGTCAGTTCGAGCGAGGCCCGCTCGCCGTAGCGCGTCGCCAGGCGCTCGCGGATGTTCTTCAGGGCCAGGCCGTGGCCGGGCCGCGCCCGGTGCTGGCGGGCGTTCGAGCCCAGGCCGTCGTCGCACACCTCGATCTGCAGCCAGCGGCCCGCCTCGGTGGTGACGACGCGGGCGCTGACCTGCACCTCGCCGCCTTCGTCCTTGCCCTCGAGCCCGTGGACGATGGCGTTCTCGACCAGCGGTTGCAGCAGCAGCGGGGGCAGGCGCTGGGCCTCGGCCTCGGGCGTGGCGTCGAGGCGGAAGCGCAGGCGCTCGCCCATGCGGATCTGCATCAGGCCGAGGTAGCTGCGCGCCGCCTGCAGCTCGGTGGCCAGCGCGCAGCTCTCCTCGCGCAAGGCGCCGAGGCTCGCGCGCAGGTAGTCGGTGAAGTGCTCCAGCATCTCCAGCGCGCGGTCCGGCGCCGGCTTGATGAGGCTCTGCACGGCGGCGAGGCTGTTGAAGAGGAAATGGGGCTCGATCTGGGCCTGCAGGCGCAGCAGCCGGGCCTCGGTGGCCTGCAGCTGCAGGGCCTGGCGGCGGCGGTGCTGGTGGTCCAGGTACCAGCCCACCAGCGAGATCAGCAGGGAGATGAACAGGAACTGGCTCAGGCCGCGGGCGCTGTCGAAGGGCGTGCTCACGTCCACGTGCATCCACCAGCCCAGCAGGCCGCTGAAGGCCATCATGCCGAGGTAGATGCCGGCGATCGGCATGAAGGTGAAGAACAGGCCGGCCCGCCAGCCGCCGGCATTGAGGCGGTCCAGCGCCGGCTGTGGCAGCAGCCGCTCCGAGAGCCGGTAGCCGCCATGGATGATGAAGGAGACCAGGAAGCCGCAGCTGTAGCTCGCCAGCAGTTGCGGCCCGCTCAGCTGGAACTGCCCGAAGACCACGCCGAAGGCCATGAAGAGCGACGGAAAGCCGATGGCGAAGGCGCTGGTGATGAGGCAGCGCGCGAGCAGCGACTCCGGCCGCTCCTTGCGCAGGCGGAAGTAGTGCTTGAAGGCGAAGCGGACGTCGTCGGCGAAGGTCGAGGGGGTGGTCATGTCGATGCCGCTCGGGGCCCGGAAGTGGACATGGGACGCAGCGTAGGCGGCGAGTGTCTCCCGGAAATGGGGGGCGCGACGAATGGCAAGCCCGGGCGCCGGACGGCAAGTGCGCCGCCCCGGGCCGCGCCCGCCTCACATCGCCCGGAACAGGTGCACGTAGGCGCGGCTGACCGGCAGTTCCTGCGTCAGCCCCTTCATGCGCAGCAGCAGCTTGCCCTGGTCGTCGCGCCGGGTGCACTGGAGATGGGCCACATTGACCACCGTGGCGCGGTGCACCTGCCAGAAGCAGGCCGGGTCGAGCTGGGTGAGCAGCTCGCTGATCGCGATGCGGATCAGGTACTCCGCGGTGGCCGTGCGCACCGCGGTGTACTTGTCGTCCGCCTGGCAGAAGAGGATGTCCTCGACGGGGATCAGGTGCGTGAACTGCCCCTGGCTGGCGCGCAGGTGGCGCAGGCGCGGCCCGGGAGGCGCCACCGGTGGCGCCAGGCCAGGCATCAGCTGGGCCAGCAGGCGGGCGAGCTGGTCCTCCGGGGGCAGGGCGGCGTCCGGCGCCAGCGCCCGCTGGAGCCGCTCCACCGTGCGCTGCAGCCGCTCCGGCCGAACGGGCTTGAGCACGTAATCCAGCGCCTCCTGCTCGAAGGCCTCCAGCGCGTGCTCGTCGTAGGCCGTGACGAACACGACGCGCGTCGCCCCCTCGATGCCCTGGGCCACCTCCAGGCCGGTGAGGCCCGGCATCTGGATGTCGAGGAAGGCGATGTCCGGCTGCAGCCGGGCGATCAGCTCGGCGGCCTCCTGGCCATTGGACGCAATCGCCACCACGCGCAGCGCGGGCCAGAGCTCCCGCAGCCGGTCCTGCAGCACGCGGTTGAGATGCGGTTCGTCGTCCGCGAGGAGGGCGGTCGGCCCCTCGTGCGGGGTCGGGTGCGGGGCGGGGATCGGGCGGAGCGGAGTAGGCATGGCGCAGCGGGCGGATCGGGGAGAGGTCAGGGGGATCGAATTGGGGGGCGGGGCCGTCTGGCGACTCACGCCCCGCCGGGCCGACCGAGGGGGCGCCGGCGCGGCAGGGTCAGGCAGACGCAGGTGCCCCGTCCACAGGTGCCCTCGGTCAGGGCGAGCGTGGCCCCCGGCCCATAGAAGGCCAGCAGGCGCTCGCGGATGTTCTGCAAGGCCATGCCCTGGCCCTGGCGCGGTCGCAGGCGGCTGCCGGCCAGGCCGACGCCGTCGTCCTCGATCTCCACCACCAGCCCCTCGCCCTCAGGCCGGGCGCGGATCTGCAGCAGCCCGCCCTGCAGCTGCGGCTCGAGGCCATGGTGCAGGGCGTTCTCGACGAGCGGCTGCAGCAGCAGGGGCGGCAGGCGGGCGTCCAGCAGTTCAGGCGGCACCTCGACGCGCGACTTCAGCCGCTCGCCCATGCGGCAGTGCATCACCGCGAGGTAGTTCTGCACCAGCGCCAGCTCCTGGGACAGGCTGACGTCCTCGGCCCGCATCTGGCGCAGGCTGGCCCGCAGGTAGTCGGTGAAGGCGTCCAGCATGTGCTTGGCCTGGGCCGGCTCGTAGTCGATCAGGCCCTGCACATTGGCGAGGGTGTTGAACAGGAAATGCGGCTCGATCTGGGCCTGCAGCAGGCGCAGCTGGGCCTGGGTGAGCTGGCTGCGCGTCTTCTGCGCGCGCAGCTGGCTGCGCAGGCGCCACAGGCTGAGTGCCGCGAAGCCGGCGCCGCAGAAGAGGAAGGTGATCAGCGTGCCCTTGTTCGGCATGCGCGGCGGCACCGGCAGGCCCTGGCGGTAGGACATCAGCAGCGTGTCCACGACCACCAGCCCGAGCACGCTGCAGGCCGTCGGGATGCCGATGAAGACGAGCAGGCTGCCGCGGGCCGTGCCCTCGTTGAGCTGCTGCAGCTGCGCGGCCGGCAGCAGGCGCTCCAGCAGGCGAAAGGCGCCGTGGGTGAGCAGGGCGATGGCCACGCCCAGCAGCGCCGAGGGCAGAAGGCCGGGTTGCCAGAAGGTCGGGTCCAGGATCTGGCCGGACAGCAGCGCCGCCACGAACACCACGAGCACGCCCACCATGCAGCCCACGCCGGCGCTGACCGTCAGGCTGATCCACCAGGGGAGGGGGCGGTGCTTGTCGAGGTGCCAGAGCGTCAGGGACTGGCCGAGGAGGCGCGTATTCATGGCGGCAGTGTAGGCAGCGCCCGCCCCGGGGGCGACGCTCAGGCGGATGGGGCGTCGCCCCCGGGCGCGAATCGACGCAGAAAGGGGCCGGATGGTCGCTGCGCGGGAGTTACAGCGCGGTCACGGAGGCCGCTTCCGGCCATGCCTACAATCGCGCTGAAACAAATCTACAAGGACCGGCGGCCCCAGGCTGCAGAGGCAATACGCATGCAAGTTCACGCTTCCATCTTCAAGGCATATGACATCCGCGGCGTCGTGGGCCAGACCCTGGACGAGACCCTGGCCGAGCACCTGGGCCGGGCCTTCGGCACCGAGGCGCTGAAGCTCGGCGAGAAGGCCGTGGCGGTGGGCCGCGACGGTCGCCTGTCGGGCCCCGGACTCGTGGCGGCGCTGGTGCGCGGCCTGCGCTCCACGGGCATCGATGTGGTGGACATCGGCGCCGTCACCACGCCCATGCTCTATTACGTGGCGGCCACGCGCGCCAAGCACGGCTGCAATTCCGGCATCCAGGTGACGGGCAGCCACAACCCCAAGGACTACAACGGCTTCAAGATGGTGCTCAAGGGCGCCGCCGTCTTCGGTGAGCAGATCCAGGACATCCGCCGCCGCATCGAGGCCGAGGACTACGCCACCGGCGCCGGCCGCGTCGGCAGCATGGACATCGGTGCCGAGTACAGCCATCGCATCGTCAGCGACTGCAAGCTGGCCCGCCCGATGAAGGTCGTGGTGGACAGCGGCAACGGCATCCCCGGCGCCAGCGCCCCGGCCATCCTGCGCGCCCTGGGCTGCGAGGTGATCGACATCTACTCCAAGGTCGATGGCGACTTCCCCAACCACCACCCGGATCCCTCGCGCCCCGAGAACCTCGAGGACCTCAAGCGCATCGTGCACTCCTGCGACGCCGAGCTGGGCCTGGCCTTCGATGGCGACGGCGACCGTCTGGGCATCGTGACGAAGGACGGCCAGATGATCATGCCGGACCGCCAGATCATGCTGCTGGCGGCCGACATCCTGAAGCGCAACCCCGGCGCCGAGATCATCTTCGACGTCAAGTGCACGCAGCGCCTGGCCCCGTGGATCCGCGAGCACGGCGGCAAGCCGCTGATGTGGCTGACGGGTCACTCGCTCGCCAAGGCCAAGCTGAAGGAGACCGGTGCGCCGATGGCCGGCGAGCTGTCGGGCCACATCTTCTTCAACGAGCGCTGGTACGGCTTCGACGATGCCATGTACACCGCCGGCCGCATGCTGGAGATCCTCTCGCGCAGCGAGGACCCGAGCGCCGTGCTGAACGCGCTGCCCACCAGCTTCGCCACGCCCGAGCTGAACGTGCCCTGCGCCGAGGGCGAGCACCACAGCGTCGTGGCCACGCTCAAGGAAGTGGCCGAGTTCCCCGATGCCAAGGAGATCATCACGATCGACGGCCTGCGCATCGAGTACGAGGACGGCTTCGGCCTCGTGCGCGCCTCCAACACCACGCCGGTGCTGGTGCTGCGCTTCGAGGGCCACACGCCCGAGGCGCTGGCCCGCATCGAGCACGCCGTGCTGGCGCAGCTCAAGCGCGTGAAGCCGGACGCCACCTTCGCGGCCGGTCACTGAGGGCTTGGCCACGGCCTCCTCTCACGACCGCTCCCCGCCGGCGGTGCCGGCCTGGGCCGAGCGCCTGGCGCGCTGGGCCTACGGCACGGCGCTGCGCCTGGCGACGCCGCTGTACTTCCTCAAGCTCTGGCGGCGCGGTGCCGCCGAGCCGCTGTACCGCACGGCCTGGGCGGAGCGCCTGGGCCTGGGTGCTCGAACGCCGCCCGGCGCGCTGTGGCTGCACGCCGTCTCCATGGGCGAGACGCGGGCGGCCGTGCCGCTGATCGCGGCGCTGCGCGAGCGCCATCCGGGCCTGCGCCTGCTGCTGACCCACTCGACCGCGACGGGCCGTGACACCGGCCGCGAGCTGCTGCGCGAGGGCGATGCGCAGCGCTGGCTGCCCCTGGACACGCCGGGCGCCGTGCGCCGCTTCCTGCAGCGCCATCAGCCGATGGCGGGCGTGCTGATGGAAACCGAGATCTGGCCCTGTCTGATGGCGGAGGCCGCGCGGCGTGGCCTGCCGGTGGTGCTCGCCAATGCCCGCTTGTCCCCCAAGAGTGCCCGCCAGGGGCAGCGTCTGCGCGCCCTGCTGCATCCGGCGGCGGCGCGGCTGCGACTGGCGCTGGCCCAGACCGAGGCGGATGCCGAGCGCCTGCAGGCGGCCGGTGTCGGGCACGTCCGGGTCAGTGGCAACCTCAAGTACGACCTGCAGCCGGACGAGGCCGTGCTCGCGCGCGGGCAGGCCTGGGCGGCAGCCCGGCCCCCCGCGATGCGGCCGGTGCTGCTGATGGCGGTCAGCCGCGAAGGCGAGGAGGCGGCGCTGCTGCGCGCCTGGCGCCAGGCGCATGGCGCCGGTGGCGCCCGGCCGCTGCTGCTGATCGTGCCGCGCCATCCCCAGCGTTTCGACGAGGTGGCGGCGCTGGTGCGCGAGGCCGGCTTCAGCCTGGCCCGTCGCAGCGACTGGGCGGGGCAAGACCTGCCCCCCGCCGAGGCCTGGTCGGCGGACGTGTGGTTGGGCGATTCCCTGCGCGAGATGCCGCTCTACTACGGTCTGGCGGACCTGGCGCTGCTGGGCGGCAGCTTTGAGCCACTGGGCGGGCAGAACCTCATCGAGGCCGCCGCCTGTGGCTGCCCGTTGCTGATGGGCCCGCACACCTTCAATTTCCAGGAAGCGGCCGCCCTGGCCGAAGAGGCCGGTGCCGCGGTGCGCGTGAGCGGCCTGGACGAGGCCCTGGACCGCGCCGCTGCGCTGCTGGCGGATGCGCCGGCCCTCGGGCGTCAGGCCGAACAGGCCCGGGCGTTCGCCGCGCGCCATCGGGGTGCTGCGCAGCGCATGGCCGACGCCATTGCACCGCTGCTGGCGGCTGCGCCTGCGTCTCGATGACGACCCCGGTTGCCGAGTGACCCTTGCGCGAGTCGGTCGCCGCAGGGGTCAGGTCTTGCGCGCGGCCCGCAACACGGCGGGCGGATCAGCCCTTGGGCACCAGCAGCCCGTCCTGGCGCAGCTTGCGGTACAGCGTGCTGCGGCCGATGCCCAGCTGCCGTGCGGCAAGCGACAGATTGCCGCCGGCGGCCCGGATGGCATCGCGGATGGCGAGCGCTTCCGTCTCGCGCAGCGGCGGCGGCTGAAGGCTCATCCCCACG
This sequence comes from Burkholderiaceae bacterium, assembly GCA_041912595.1. GTDB lineage: Bacteria > Pseudomonadota > Gammaproteobacteria > Burkholderiales > Burkholderiaceae_C > Roseateles_B. Next base: position 82,694 of record JAYRMR010000007.1, on the reverse strand, counting down.
GCGCGCGAAGGCGCGAGGCTGGCAGCTTGGGGAGAGGGCGGCGCGCTGGCATAGCCGGTGCTGAGTGATCCGCCCAGAGGCACCGTGGCGCCGTAGGGGGTGGTGAGGGCCGAGGCGCCCGGCGCCGCCCAGTTCAGCAGGCGGTGCGAGGGCCAGCGCATCTTCAGGTAGAGCGTGGCGGGCTCCTGCTCCGTGCGTGTGGGAATCTGCACCGGCAGCGCCTGATCGTGCTGCGCGGCGGTGACCAACTGCTCCATGCTCAGGCCGAAGAGGCTCTGCACGGATTCGCGGTGCAGCGTGGCCGTGCCGCCGCCGAGCATGTCCAGGCCGCGGCGATTGATGCCCAGCACATGGCCGTCCTCGGCCAGGGCCAGCAGCCCCTCCTGCAGGGTGCTCAGGGCCTCGGGGCGTGCATGCATCTGCAGCTGGGGCGACTGCCGGAAGCGGTCCGCGAACCACTGGGATTCGATCAGCCGCGCGGCGAGGCTGGCCAGCGCGAGCGTGTGCGGATGGTAGGAGCGGCGGTCCCCGGAGACGTCGAGCACGCCCAGCAGCGCGCCCTTGTGGTCGAAGATGGGCGCGGCCGAGCAGGTCAGGAAATGCATGGCGCGCAGGTAGTGCTCGGCGCCGTGCACGAGCGTCGGGGCCTCGGTCATGAGGGCCGTGCCGATGGCGTTGGTGCCCTTGTCGGCCTCGGCCCAGCGGGCGCCGGGGCTGAGCGCGACGCGCTGCGCGCGGGCGAGGAAGCTGGGGTCCCCGAGCGCATGCAGCACGGTGCCGCTGGCATCGCATAGCACGACCATGCTCTGGGCGTGGGCGAGCTGCTCGTAGAGCATCTCCATGACCGGCAGGGCCTGGGTGCACAGGCGCGCATTGCGGTGCTGGAGCTCTGTCAGCGCGCCGTCGGGCAGGCGGTGGAGGTCCGGCGCCTGCGCGGGGTGCAGGCCGAAGGCCTGGCTGCGCTCATGCGAATGCTGGATGGCCTGCTGGTGCAGCTGTTGCGCGGCAAGCATGGACGCGCTGGCCGCGGCCGTGGCCGCCGCAGACGTGGGCAGGGCACCGGCCTGGGTCTGGGACACAAATGCTGTCGACAATGTCGTTCCCCCTGACTTTCATCACCGGCCGACTATCACGGAAGCCCCGTGGGCTGACAAGCGGGAAACTCAGGTAGGGTGGGGTCGCCATGGCCCCGCAAGCAGGGACAGCCCCGCGCCGTCGCGTGCGCAGGGCGATCCGTCTCAGGGCTGGCCGACGCGGATGACCTTGCGCTCCTTGGCGTCCGTGTCTTCCAGGCGTTGGGCGCTGCGGGCGGTCTCCTGCTCCCAGTCCTGCGCGCTGCGGATGATGGTGGAGCGGATCAGCACCACGAGCTCGCGTTTGCGGCCGTTGTTGGCGCGGTTGCCCAGCAGCGTGGCGGTGATGGGGTTCTGGTCCGCGCCCGGCAGGCCGGAGCCGCGGCGCGTGCTCTCCTGCTGCATCAGCCCGCCGATCGCGACGATGGCGCCATCGGGCACGCGCACGACGGTGTCCGTCTCGTTGACGCTGCTGGAGGCCAGCGGCAGGCGGTAGTTGCCCGCGGCGCCCAGGTCCACCTGCTTGGTGCGCTCTGTCACGTTGGTGACGGACGGATGCACGTGCAGCGTGATGGTGTCGCCCTCGTCGATCTGCGGCGTGACATCGAGCGCGATGCCGGAGAAGAAGGGCGTGAGGATCAGCGTGGGCATCACCACGCCGGTGGTGTTGTTGGTGTTGGTCGAGTTCGTGGTGTTGCCGCTGTTGATGCCGGTGACGAAGTAGTCGTCCGAGCCGACCTTCAGCACGGCCTTCTGGTTGTTCAGCGTTGCCACGCGCGGGCTGGAGAGGATCTGCGTGTCCCCGTGGCTTTCGAGGAAGCTGATCAGCCCCTGGAAGCTGCCGCGCGTCAGGGCCAGGCCGAAGGCGCCGCCGCCGGCCGAGGGCAGGGGGATGAGGTCGGGCCACAGCGGGGTCTGATTGCCGGTGGACAGCGTCGGCAGGCCCGCGGTGTTGCCCACCAGCGGGTTGACGACGGACGGCGTGATCAGCGGGAGCGAGGGGTTGACGCTGGTCTGGCCGGCCATGGTGCGGGAGCGCAGGATGGACCAGTCCACGCCGCTCTGGTAGCCCTCGCGCAGCTCCACCTCGACGATCTTGGCCTCGAGCATGACCTGGCGCTCGACGGCCATGCGCGTGGCCTTCAGGAAGCTCTCGACGGCGCGCAGCTCCTCCGGCATCGCCCGCACGGCGATGGTGCTGGCCTGCGGGCTGGCGATGACGCTGCGCCCCTCGCCGCCGCCGACGAGGCTGTTGAGCGCCTCCTGCAGCTCGGACCAGAAGTCCGCCTTCGTGGCGGTGCTGACGCGGCTGCTCTCGGACTGCTGCACGGTACCGTTGCTGCCATTGCTGCCGTCCGTGCCGGTGCCGGTGCTGCCGTTCGTGACGCCGTTCGTGCTGCTGCCGTTCGTGCTGCTGGTCATGCGCGCGCCCGTGCTGACGCGCAGCTCGCTGCGGCCGATGCGCTGGCCCGGCAGGTAGTTGATGCTGAAGACCCGCGTCTGCATCGTGGCCGGGTAGACCGTCACGCGGCGGCCGTCGATGCGGAAGTCGTAGCCGTAGACATCGCGCAGGGACTCGAGCGCCTCGCGCATCGTGACGCCCTTGAGCGTCAGGGACAGCTGGCCGCTGACGGCGGGGTGCACGATCATGCTGTAGCGCGTGTCGGCCACCAGCGAGAGGTAGACGTCCTTGGCCTGGGCGCCGTTCACGACGAGGTCGAAGCGGGGCTCGGCGGGGGCGGTGGCCGAGGACGCCGCCGGCGTGGCCGGGGCGCTGGCGGCCCGTGCGGCGGCCTGGGCCTCGGCCTCGGAGGCGCGGGCGCGGGCGGCGTCCAGCTCGGCGCGCAGCGCGGCCACGGGCTGGGCGACCTGCAGCGGCTTCTCGGCGCAGGCACTCAGCAGGCCCAGGCCCAGCACGAGGGCGGCATTGCCAAGACGCTGCGGACCCTGGCGAGCGGCGGGCCGGGAGGCGGACTGGGCGGGGCGTTTCATGGGCGATCCCTTTTCTCTTGTGACTTGTCGGGCGAACCGGATTCGGGGCTGGGCTTCTTGCTGACGCCGCTGAGCATGGGCAGCGCATGCAGCCCGTCCCGGCTGCGCAGCCAGACGCCGTGTTCATTGACGCGCTCCACCAGCAGGGCGTCGGGGCCGCTGCCGATGCGTGTGCCGGCGGCATAACGGCGGCTGCCGATCAGCGCATAGGCCTTGCCGTCGACGATCAGGACCTGGGCGCTGTCGGGCAGGGTGGGCGCGGCATTGGCGTTGCCCGGCGTGGCGGCGGGGCGCAGCGCGGCGGGCGGCTGCATGGGATCGCGCTGCGGCGCCTGGGCGCCGGCCAGGGCCGGCAGCAGCAGCGCGCAGGTCGCGAGGGCGCACAGCCCCGGGGCCGTGCGACGGGAGAGGATCAGGCGGCTCATTCGGCTCATGCGGCTCATGCGTCGGGCCTCAGCACATACATCTGCACACTCATGCGGTGGGCGCCGTCCGGGCCGCCGGACTGGATCTGCAGCGGGCCCCAGCGCAGCTCGGGCAGCGCCTGCTCCAGGCTGGCGAGGTACTGCAGGAGGTCGGCGTAGTCGCCTCGCAGCTCGAGGTCCACGGCCTGCCACTGCAGGCCCGCCGGGGCGGTCAGACGCCCGGCCATCTCGGGGGCCGGTTTGGCGGCGCTGTCCAGCCGGGTCAGCTGCAGGCGCTCGTGCTTCTGCAGCAGCTGGCTCAGGAGCTGCGGCAGCTGCGGCAGCGCGCTGCTGCCCTGACGGATCTGATCCAGGCGCTGCGCCTGGGCCTGCAGCGCCTCGTTGAGCGCGGTCAGCTCGCGCCGGCGTCGCGCCAGGTCGGTGTCGCCCTGGTTCAGCGCGTTGAGCTGGGTGATCTGGTCGCGCAGGCGTCGGAGGTCCTCGTCCTGGCGCTGCACGATGGCCTGCTGCTCGCGCTGCTCGCGCATCAGCGGGTCCAGCACCAGCGTGTCGACGGCCAGCACGAGCACCACGGTCAGGCACAGGAACAGGAAGACCCGTTCGCGCAGGCTCAGGGCGTCGACGCGCTCGGCGGTGCGTTCCCAGCGCAGGCGCCAGGCGCTGCGGATGTCGTGGGCCGTCATGGCTGAGCTCCCGGCTGCATCGTGGCCACCTGGACCGGGGCGGCGGCGGCCAGCGCCGCGGACGCTGCAGGCGTGAGGGGCAGGACCGGGGCGGCGCCGCGCACCTGGAAGGCCCACACCGGCTGCCCGGACGTGGCGCCCGCGGGCAGCTGCAGCCGCCCCGCCAGGCCGCCGTCGGCACCGGCGCTGCCGGCGGACACGAGCTCCAGCTTCACTTCCGCCAGCACGACCCGGTGGAGTAGCGCCTGCGTCTGCAGACGGGACACCCAGCCGCGCAGCGCGGAGGGGTCCAGCGTGCCGCCGCTGAGTTCGAGCTGGCCGGCCTGCCAGCGCAGCCCCTGCAGCCACACGGTGGCCGGCACGGAGCTGGCGAGCAGGGCGAGGAGGTCGCTGTGGCGCTCACCCGCCGGGCGCTGGCCGTGGGTCAGGGACTGCAGCAGGGCCGACTGGCTCTGCTGCTGTTGCTTCAGGAGCGCGATCTGGGCCTCGGTGGCCTTGAGATCGTCAGCGCCTGGCAGCGTGGCCAGCGTGCGCGTCAGCGCGTCCTGCTGGGACTTCAGCGCGGCGGTGCGATTGATGAACTCGGCGCGGCGCTGGTCGGCGCGGCTGCCGATCCAGGCGGCCAGCGCGAGGCTGCCGATCAGGATGAGCCCCAGCGCCTGCAGCATCGCCACGGCCGTGAAGTGGCGCCTGGGCTTGAGCAGGATGGGGGTGAGCAGGTTGATCTGTTGTGCCATGGCGGTCTAGGGGCTGGCGGTGTCGTCGCGCAAGGCGGCACCCAGCAGGGGCAGACAGGCGGCCAGGAGGCGGGGATCGGGGCCGAGCGATGCGCCGCTGAACAGGGAGCCCGGCGTCAGTGCCGTCGTGCGCAGGCCCAGCTCCTTCTGCAGGAAGCGCGCCACGGCTTCATCGTGATCGGCGCTGAGCACATACAGGCGGGTGAGCGGCAGGCCGGGCCAGGAGCGCTCCCAGACGTCGATGGAGCGCTGCAACTCGAGCACGAGGCCGGACTCCTCCGTCTCCATGCCGGTGAAGCCGAGCTCGTCGCCGGGCATGTACTCGAAGCCCAGCGGCACTTCCTCGCGCTCGGCCACCTTGGCGGTGCTGGTGGCTCGTTCGAAGAGGCGGTCGTCCGCGTCGAGGCGGCGTGTGTAGTAGAGCTCATCCCCCGTGGAGATGGTCAGCAGGCACTGCTCCGGCATCACCAGCAGGGCGGCCGTGGCCTTGCCGGACAGATCGTCCAGGGCGGCGCGGGCCGTCTGGAGATTGCGCACCGCGGTCTCCCAGACGTCCACCACCTGCGCCGTGCAGCCGGCGGTGGCCGCGGCATGGCAGACGCGCTCGATGGCGGCATTGCGGGCGGCGAACACCAGCATCTCCTTCTGGCTGCGGGAGTCGTCCCCGGCCTGCAGGACGTCGATGGTCAGCTGGTCCAGGCGGCCCTCGACGAGCTCCTTGATCTGCCAGCGCGCGGCGGCCTTGAGCTCGCTGGACGGCACGTTGGGGGCCGGGAGCTTGTAGACGGCGTAGTCGTCCATTTCCAGCAGGGCGATCACCTGTTCGGCGCCGAGGCCGAGGCCGGCGAGCTTCTGGGCCCACTGGCTCTCGTCCTCGTCGGCACGCTCGAGGTGGCCCAGGCCCAGCAGTTCGCGGGGCCAGGTCTTGCCAGCGCTGAGGCGAGCCCAGCTGAACTGCGTCGGCGTCGCCCGGTAGGCGAGCACGCCGGACTGTCCGATGGCCTTGCGCCAGGGCGCGCCGAGGAGTTGCAGCAGCCGCTTCATCGGCCGCTTTGCGCGCGGAGGTGGGCGCTCGATGTCCGGATCAAGTCAGTTCTCCCGCTGAAAGAGGGTGGTGCCGGCCCCGCCGTAGACGCCGAAGCTGGCGCGGGCGCTGGGGTCCTTGTCGGCGGCGCTGCCGCACCAGGGCCAGCGCAGGTGGGTGAGATTGGCGCCGCTGGCGGCGGCGGGCACGGGGGTCCAGCTGAGGCAGCTGGCATCCGTGGCGGTGCTGCCCAGGGCCAGGGCGACGTCGTAGCTGCCGTTGTGGCCGCTCAGCGGCTTGGCCAGGGTGATCAGGGCCTGCCCCTGGTTGAGGGTCACGGGGCTGCTGAGTACCGTGGCGTCCGCGCTGGTCATGGTCTTGCGGTAGTTCCCGAAGCTGATCTGGTTGCTGCTGATGCTGGTGCAGCTGTCCAGGGTGTTGGTCTGGTAGACGCTGCCGTCCCAGTAGTGCGCCTGCAGCGGCAGGCTCAGGCTGCGATTCTGGGAGCCTATTGCATTTTGCAGGCGCAGGCGACCGTAGCGCAGGGCGACTGTCGCGACCAAGCCTCGGTCGTTGCCATTGGCCGGCGAATCCGTGTCGAGGTTGGCAGTGCTGACGCCGCTGGCCTCGCCGTCGGAGGGCAGGATGCCGAAGCTGGCCGTGAACGGGCCGTCCGGCGTGCTCGCACCGCCCGCACCGGTGGCCCGGGCCGCGTTGAGGACCAGCTTCACGGCCGGGGCCTGGCCCAGCGCCCAGGTGCCCGCGCTGCTCACGGCCGTCAGCCGCCCGCCGCCGGTCTTGAAGGTGGTGCTGCCCGCAATGCCGGCCGGCGCGAAGCTGGACGGCGTGGCGAGCGCGAGCTTCGCGTAAGTGCCGGTGTAGTTCTGGGTCCGCGCGCCGAGCGCGTTGCGGGCCTCGAGGTCGAAGCTCAGCTCGAAGTTCTCGCCCAGGTAGGTGAAGGCCGAGGCCGGCGCGCAGCTGGCGGTGCTGCGATGCTTCACACTGCCATTGGAGAGGGCGAAGCTCGCGGGGACGAAGCGCCCGACGGTCGTGTTCTGCACGCCGGCGCTGTTGAAGACGAGGGCATCGACATTGAGACCGCTGACCCCGAGGTAGTCCGTCAGCGCGTTGGCGGTGGCGAGCCGGAAGCTGCCGACCTCGGTGTACTGCAGCGTGCTGGCCGTGCTGGCGCCGCCGGTGACGTTCACCGCGCCGTTGTTCAGGGTGCCGAGCACACCGGCGGCCGGGCTCTGGGAGCCTGCGAGCGGGCTGAGCGTGACCGTGGCGGCGAACTTGGGCGCGAGGCCGCCGGCGGTGGCCGTGGCCAGGTCGATGTTGGCATCCGGCACGCCGTCGCCTGCGCTGTCTGCGCCGCTGCTCCAGCGGTAGCCGCCGACCGTCGCGCTGAAGTTGGCGCCCGCCGCCCCGAAGACGGCGTCGCTCACGGCGCTGCCGTTGGGGTTGGCCGTGGCGCCCATCGCGATGCCGTTCACGACGATCGTGAAGGGCCGCACCGTGAGCACGCTGCTGCTGCCGCTGATGGCATTGGAGGCGTAGAGATTGGTCTCGTCCGCCACGTTCAGCGTGTACTGCCCGACGTCCGTCGTGCCCAGGTTGAGCGCGGCCACGCCGGCGGCGAAGGTCAGCGTGAGGTTGCTCGCGCCCGGCTTCGTCGTGGTGATGCTCACGGGCGAGGCCAGCGCCACGGTCGGGTCCGTCCAGCTGCCGCTGCTGTCGGTGCGCCAGATCTTGAGGTTGCGGCTGCCGGTGTAGTCCGTGGCGACGCTGCACAGGCCGGTCGAGGCGTCCTTCTTCCACAGGGCGAGTTGCAGATCGTGCATGCGCCCCGCCACGGCAATCCAGCTGCCGCTGATCTTGTTGTTGAGGTCCTCCGCCCACACGAAGGCGTTGTCGCGGAACTGCACGGTGGCAGAGGTGCTGGCGACGAGCGTGGTGGTGTCGGTGACCGTCACGGTGAGGTCGCGCGCGGCCTGGTGGGTCAGCGTGAACTTGGCGATGCCGAGGTCCCCGGCCACGAAGGTGTAGGTGGCCTGGCCGTCGTTGGTGCCGGCGGTCAGGGTGCCCCCGGGCGTCGGGCTGATGCCCTTGGCCCAGGTGCCGAGGTTGCTGGACGTCCGGAGCGTGACGGTGCCGGTGTAGCCCGTGAGGGTGTTGCCGCTGGCATCGCGCGCGGTGACGGTGATCGTCTGCGGGCTGCAGGTGGAGGCCGAGCCCGTGCCGCTGATCAGGAAACTGCCGACGGCCGGCGCGCAGGTGGCGCTGCGGGTCGTACCGTCCCAGTTCTTGCCGTTGCGCTGGTTGTTGTAGATGTTGCTGACGTCGCTGCTGCTCAGGGCTGTGTTGAACACCATGAACTCATCGATCGGGGCGCGGAAGGCCTGCACGTTGACGTTGTCGCAGGAGGTGCCGATGTAGCGCATGCCCAGGGAGGCGCTGGTGCTGTTGATGCGCAGCGGCACGGAGTCCCGGGGCGTGCCGTCCAGGTAGATCTGCGTCGTGCTGCCGCTCGCTACGAGGGCCACATGGTGCCAGCCGCTCGCGAGGTTGACGGACTGCGTGCCTGGAACGATGCCACCCGGCTGGCTGTAGACGCCCCAGCGGTAGGAGTTCTTGTCGTCGCTGAACATCAGGTCGCCCATGCAGGTGCTCCCCGAGGTGTCAAGGGAGCCGAGCACGTGGTACTGGTTGCTGGCGTCCGTGGCGAAGGGCGTCTTGTACCAGCTGGAGATGGTGTAGGCGCCCGGCAGCGGGACCTTGCTGGTGGTGAGCAGGTAGGCGTTCAGAGCCGTCGTATTGAGGTAGCGGCCGATCACGCCGCCCGACGCCGTGCTCGGGCGAGTGCCCATGGATGTGGCGTGGTAGCTGTTGCGGCTGTCCTTGGCTTCGCCTGACGTGCCGTTGTAGCTGCACTCGTCGAAGTGGTAGTCGGCGACCAGCCCGACGGCATTCGGGTCACAGGTGCTGCTGTTGCCGATGGCGGCCTGGTCGGCGGCGCTGAAGGTGATGCTGGAGCCGGTGGTCAGGCTGACGCTGCCGGTCACGGCGATCATGCCGGTGATGGTGGCGAAATTGCTGACGTTGACATTGTTGTTCGACGTCCCGTAGATCACGCCGCGGAAGTTGGCGCTGTTGGAGAAGCTGACGCTGGCATTGTTGGCCAGCGTGACCATCAGATTGGCCGTGGGGCCGGCCGTGTTGATGCTCACGAAGTTGCCGCCACTGAGGACACTGCCGATGTATAGCCGCACGGCGCCGCTGGTGTTCACCGTGACGTTGTCCAGCATCTGGAAGACGCTGACGAAATAGGTGCCGCTGCCCAGCGTGATGGTCGAGCCGGCGTTCAGGACCACGTTGTTGATGTAGTAGGTGCCGCCGCTGAAGCTCTGGGTGCCGGAGAGCGTGACCTTGTTGTAGGTGCCGGGTGCCACGGGGCCGCTGCTGACATTGGTGCTGGCGCTGAAGCTCGGGAAGGTCGAGGGCTGCGGCGAGGGGAAGGTCGTCGCGTTGCTGTTGCGCACCCCGGTAGTCGGCAGGTTGGGGCCGCTGCCGCTCGTGAGGTTGCCGTTGACGAGGAAATCCGTGGCCAGGTTGAGGTTGCCGCCGCTGCCCGCGGTGACGGCATTAGCCGTGGACAGCGGGCCGCATTGGGCCAACGCCGGGTCCGCAAGGAGCAGCGCCAGCAGCACGGCTGCCACGGACAGCGCGCCGCCCAGGCCGTCATGCACATGGCGGACCAGGACCCTCCACAGCGAGTCCACGGGAGGGCATGCCGGGGGCAGGCATCGGTTCATCGGCTCACCCTCCGGCTGAGGCTGCGTTCGACATAGGTGGCCCCGGGCGTCGCGCCGGCCGGGCACACACCGGCGGCCGGCTGGTTGCAGGCCACGGCGGTGATGTCATAGAAGGCCAGCGTCGTCGCGCCGTCGCTGACCGTGCCCGTCCCGGGGGTGCGGACGCAGGAGACCGTGACCGTGAAGTCGGCCAGTGCCGGGTCCGTGGCGGACGCGAAGCTGAGGTTGGTCTGGGCGAAGCAGCCCGGGGCCGCGGCGGGCGGGGCCGGGTTGCGCAGTGCCTGGAAGCTGCCGAACTCCAGCCCGGCATAGGCGGCCTGGTAGGCCCGCGAGGCGGCGAGCTCGGCGGCCGAGCTCATGTGCTGGCGCTGCGTGAACAGGGCCATGGCAGCGCCGAGCGCAGCCAGCACGACCAGGATGAACAGCAGCGAGGCCATGGTGAAGCCGGATTGGCGTTGGGGCGTCATGGCAAATTGTCCACGTGCACGGCCCGGAAGAGGCGGACGGTTTCGGTGCCGAGCATGGTGTTCGCCTGCAGCGAGAGGCGCAGGTTCACGGTGCCGGCCCGGAAGGCGACGACCAGCCCCTCGTAGGTGAAGCTGCAATCGCTCACGTCCTTGGCGAGCAGGGCGCTGCTGCCCGCCGCGGGCGGGTCCGGCTGGGCGGCCACGAAGCCGTAGCCGCTGTAGCGCGTCAGCGTGCGGGCCGTGAGGTCGCAGCGGTAGGTCACCGGCGTGCCGACGGCATAGACGCGGAAGGGCGGCGCCATCAGGCTGACGGGCAGGCCGGGGTTGCTGGCCAGCGTGATGGCGGTGGCCGTGCCGGCGGCGTTGCTGGCCACGCGCCGGTTGCTGGTGTTGCTGACGGCGGCGTAGGCGTTGGCATCGGGGACCAGCGGCCCGAGGTTGTACCAGACCAGGTTCTGGTTGGCGCTCATCGTGAGGCCCGCACCGACGAGGTTGAAGCTGGTGTCCGCCGTGCCGAAGGCCAGGGCGCCCGCGCCCTCGGTCTGGTACCGCGCGGCACCCGTCATGGGAATGAGCTCCATCGTCGTGCTGCTGGCCGTGGAGACGATGCGCACGCTGTTGGGCAGGGAATCCGCCAGGTCGCGGGCCATGCGCCGCAGGGCGATGTCGGCCCGGGCGGCCAGGTCGGCGCGGGCGGCGCTGTCCAGGTAGGCGCGCACGGCGGGCCCGATGAACACGGAGACGCCCGCGATGATGCCGCCCATCACCACGATGACGATGACGGCCTCGATCAGCGTGAAGCCACGCTGGCGGGGAAGGGGGCGGCGCTCAGGCAGCATTCGGTGCATGGCGCGTGCGGTAGCCCTGCAGGGTGACCGAGGTGTTGCCGGGGCCGGTGACGGTCACGGTGATGCGCAGCGCGTCTCCCGCGGCCACGCTGCCCAGCGCGGCAGGCGCGACGGTGACGCTCACGCTGTAGTCGGCCAGGCCCGTCACGGCGGCGCCGGTCATGTCCGTGATGCCCGTCATGCTGAAGCCGTGGTAGTCGTTCACGTGGTCGAACTGGGGCACGCCGCTGCGGGTTTCGCCGGTTTCCGGGCCCATGGCGCTCTCGGCCTGCGTGGCGCAGTTCAGCGTGCCGGCGCCCACCGCGGCATTGGTGGCTGTCGCCACGTTGGCGTCGTCCGCGTCGCAGAAGGTGAAGGGCTGCAGCTCCACTTCCTGCAGCAGGGACTCGGCGATGGCCAGCGCCTGGCGCTGGACCTGCGGGTCGGCGCTCGACTTCGTTGCGAGGGCGAAGACCTGCAGCACGGCGGCCAGCGCGAGGCCGACCACCATGATGAACATCAGCAGCTCGATCAGGGTCAGCCCGGCATCCGACCGGGGCGAAAGATGGGGGTGTCGCGCGCGCGGGACCATGGCCGGCATGCTAGTGCACGCGGGCCGGTGCTGGCGCCTCAAGGAAGCGCGTGAAAGAGGCCCGTTTCGTTTTCAAGGCGGTAGCCCTTGCTGTAGCTGCCATAGCTGACGGTCAGGTCCTGGGCCCCGCCGGCACTGTTGCTGCTCAGGCCGTCGCTGCTCGCGAAGAAGGTCGCGGTGACGGGGCTGGCGAGACTCAGGCAGGGGCTGTTGCGGGCCGGGCAGCTGACCGTGGCGATGACGGTGCCGCCGCTGTAGGCAAAGCTGGCGCCGGTGCTCGAGAACGTGGCCACGATGGTGCGGCGCTGGTTCATCGCGCGGCGCTGCATGTCCTGGCAGGCCGAGCGGAGGTCGTCCCCGAACGCCCGCAGGCGCCAGCTGTCGAGGTCGGCGAATTTGGGCACTGCCACCACCGCCAGTGCTGCCACGAGCACCAGGGTGATGATCAGTTCGATCAGCGTGAAGCCCGCCTGACGGATCGGGCGGACTTCCGCAGGGATCACAGGATGCCGGTGGCGGTGAAGGCGGCGCTGGCCGGGCCGGGGCCGGTCACCACGCAGCCGGCATTGGTCGCGTCGGCAGCGATGGCGGCCGCGGTGATGCTGTAGCCGGAGGGCAGGGCGCCCGCCTGCAGCAGGGGACCCACGCTCGTGCAGTTCGTGACGGCGGACCCGTTTGCCGAGTTGAGCTTGCGCTGGGCGTAGTTGATCGCCGAGGCCGAGCTCAGAGCGCCCGCCACGCCCTGGACGGCGGCAGCCTTGGCGTCACTGCCGAAGTCCACGAACTTCGGCAGGGCGATGGCGGCGAGGGCGCCCAGGATCACGATGACCATCACGAGTTCGATGAGGGTGAAACCCGCTTGATTGTTCTTGCGCATGCGAATAGCTCCGTTACGTTCAGGCTGTGCCTGCATCCGGCGTGACGGCCCACGCCTCCACTCCAAGACCGGATGTAGGACTACGGTACCGGCAATCTCGCCGCAGGGTGAAGGACTTCTTTCACGAACGGGGCTAAGCTGTTGCGCCGGCAATGCAATTCCTGGCGCCAGATCAAGCCCCGCCTTGATATCAGTGACGGCCCATGGCGGCCTGGCCAAGGTTCCACAACGGCATGAACACGCCCAGCGCCAGCACGAAGACCATCACGCCGATCACGAACAGCAGCAGCGGCTCGATGGCGGCCGACAGGCCCTTGATGGCGTAGTCGGTCTCGCGCTCGTACATCTCGGCGATTTCCAGCAGCAGCTGGTCGAGCTCGCCGGTCTCCTCGCCCACCGCGATCATCTGCAGCACGATGGGCGTGAAGACGCCCGCGGCGGTGGCGCAGCGCGAGATGCTCTCGCCGCGCTCGACGCCCTCGCGCATCTGCTCCACGCGGCTCGCGATGAACGCGTTCTCGACCGTCCGCGACACCACGAGCATGGCCTGGCTGATGGGCACGCCGCTCTTGGTGGCCAGCGCGAAGCTGCGGGCGAAGCGCGCCAGCGTCGCCTTGAGCACGATGGGTCCGGCGATGGGCAGGCGCAGCTTGAGCCGGTCCCAGCGGTAGCGGCCATCCGGCGTGGCCAGCCAGGCCCGCACCGCCAGCATCAGCCCCACGGCGCCGGCCAGCAGCAGCGGCCACCAGCGCACCATCCAGGCGGAGAAGCCCAGCAGCAGGCGCGTCATGAGCGGCAGCTCGGCCTTGAAGCCGGCGAAGACGTTGGCGAAGGTGGGCAGCACGAAGATGTTGAGGACGATGATCGCGATGCCGATCGCCGCCAGCACCATCACCGGGTAGCGCAGGGCCTGCTTGATGCGCGCCCGGGTGTCCAGCTCGAACTCCAGATGCTGGGCGAGGCGCAGCAGCACCTCGGGCATGCGGCCCGTCATTTCGCCGACCTGCATCATGGCGATGTAGAAGGGGCTGAAGATGTCGGGGTGGCGCGCCATGGCGGCCGAGAGCTCGCGGCCCTGGTCCAGGCTGGCCCGCAGGTCCTGCAGCAGGGCAATGAGGCTGGCCTGTGACGTGGAGGCCTCGAGGCCGGCCAGCGAGCGCAGGATGGGCACGCCGGCCTTCTGGAGGGTGTAGAGCTGCCGGGTCAGGATGAGGCAGTCGTCGGTGCTCACGGGCGCCCGGCGCAGCTGGTCCCACCAGGACGGCGAGGTGTCGGCGAGGCTCTTCTGCGTGCTCGCCTCGATGGTCACGGGGATCACCCCGCCGGCCATCAGCTGGGCGGCGACGGCGTCGCTGCTGTCGGCGTCCGTACTGCCGCGGACCCGTTCGCCCCGGCCGTTGCGGCCTTCCCAGGTGAAGCTCTTCATCGTCAGTCGCCCTGGTCGACGCCGATGCGCATGGCTTCGGCCAGCGTGGTCTTGCCTGCCTTGACGAGGGCCAGGCTGCGGTCGGCGAGGGTCTGGCCGCGCAGGGACTCGCGCGCCGCCGCCATGAAGCCGCCGGCGTCCCCGCGCTGCACGGCGAGGGACATGTCAGCGTTCATCTCGAGCATCTCGTAGATGCCCCGGCGCCCCTGATAGCCGGTGCCGTTGCAGTGCGAGCAGCCGGGGCCGCGCACGCTCTGCACGGCATCCGCCTCGGGGCCGGCCACGGCTTCGAGCCAGGCACGCTCCTGGGCATTGGGGTGATGGGGCTCGGCGCATTGCGGGCAGACGGCCCGCAGCAGCCGCTGGGCGAAGACGGCCTGCAGCGAGCTGGCCACCATGAAGGGCGGGGCGCCCATGTCCAGCAGGCGGAAGGGCGTGCTGAGGCTGTCCCGGGTGTGCAGCGTCGAGAGCACCATGTGCCCGGTGATGGCCGCCCGCAGGCCGATCTCCACCGTCTGGGCGTCCCGCATTTCACCGACGAGGATGACATCCGGATCCTGGCGCAGCGTGGCGCGCAGCACGCGGGCGAAGTCCAGCTCGATCTTGTCGTTGACCTGCACCTGCGTCAGGCCCGGCAGGCGGTATTCCACCGGGTCCTCGACGGTGATGATCTTGCTCTTCTCGGCATCCAGCTCGGCCAGGGCCGCATAGAGCGTGGTGGTCTTGCCGGAGCCCGTGGGGCCCGTCACGAGCACCATGCCGGCCTGCTGCGTGAGGATCTCGCGGAAGCGGGCGAGCATGTCCGCGGGCATGTCGAGCTGGTGCAGGCGCCGCACGGCGGTGCCCTGGCCCAGCAGGCGCATCACCACCGACTCGCCGTACTGGCCGGGCAGGGTGGAGAGGCGCACGTCGATGGTCTTGTCCCGCAGCCGCAGCGTGAAGCGGCCGTCCTGCGGCAGGCGCTTCTCGGAGATGTCGAGCGCGGCCATCAGCTTCAGGCGCTGGGCGAGGGCCGGGGCGATGCGCTTGTCGGCCTGCGTCTGGACCTGGAGCTGGCCGTCGATGCGGGTGCGGATCAGCAGCTCGGTTTCCTGGGGCTCGATGTGGACGTCGGAGGCGCCGGCCTGGCTGGCGTCCTCGAACACCGACTGCAGCAGGCGCACCACGGGCGCGCCTTCCTGGCCGACGCTGGCCTGCAGCGCGCCGAAGTCCACGGCGTCGCCGATGTCGCGCTCCAGCGCCTTGGCGAGGCCGGAGATTTCCTCGCTGCGCCGGTAGTGGCGGTCGAAGGCGGCGGGCAGCTGGCTTTCCGCCACCACGGCCATCGCGATGCGGCGCTTCAGCAGGCGGGACAGCTCGTCGTAGGCGAACAGGTCCAGCGGGTCCGCCATCGCCACGAGCAGGGTGTCGTTGCGCTCCTCCAGCACGAGCGCGCGGAAGCGGCGGGCGGGCGTCTCGGGCAGCTGGCGGACCAGCTCGGTCTTGAGCGGGAAGGTCTTGAGGTTGACGAAGGGGATGCGCAGCTGCCGGGCCAGCACGTGCGCGAGCGCCTCCTCGGTGATCAGGCCGGCGTCGATGAGCAGGCGGCCGAGCTTCTTGCCGCTGCTGCGCTGCAGCTCGAGAGCCTGCTCCAGCTGCTGCTGGGTGATCAGTTCCTGCTGGACGAGCACATCGCCCAGTCGCAGCTTCTGCGGCCGGCCGCTGTTGCGTTCGGCCTCAGGGGTGGGGGCGGTGGCGGTGCTGTTGCTGTCCATCGGGTTCATGCGTTGCTGGTGGCGCGGACCTCGCCCAGGGTGGTGATGCCCTGCAGGACCTTGACGATGCCGTCCTGGCGCAGGGTGCGCATGCCTTCCTGGAGCGCCTGGTGCTGGATCTGCTCGGCGCGCGCGCCGGTCTGGACCAGGCGACGGACCTCGCGCGAGACGCTCAGCAGCTCGTGCAGCCCGGCCCGGCCCTTGAATCCGGTGTTGTCGCACTGGGGGCAGCCTGCGCTGTGATGGTGCATCAGCTGGCCCTGGCTGCCGTGGAGCTGGCGCCATTCCGTGAGCAGCCCGTCACGCCCCGGCCGGATGTCTTGCGGGAAGGCGTGCAGATAGTCGTCCAGCAGCTCCTCGAGGTCGGCGGCCGGCAGGGGCGAGCTCTTGAGGCAATGCGGGCACAGCCGCCGCACCAGACGCTGGGCGAGCACGGCCAGCAGGGAGTCGGCGAAGTTGAAGGGGTCCATGCCCATGTCGAGCAGGCGGGTGACGGTCTCGGGGGCGCTGTTGGTGTGCAGCGTGGAGAGCACCAGATGGCCCGTGAGCGAGGCCTCGACGGCGATCTGCGCCGTCTCCTCGTCGCGGATCTCGCCCACCATGATCACGTCCGGGTCGGCGCGCAGGAAAGCGCGCAGCGCCTTGGCGAAGGTCCAGTCGATCTTGGGATTCACCTGCACCTGGCGCAGCCCGGCCTGGGTGATCTCGACGGGATCCTCCGCGGTCCAGATCTTGCGCTCGGGCGTGTTGATGCGGGAGAGCACCGAGTGCAGCGTCGTCGTCTTGCCGGAGCCCGTGGGGCCGACGCACAGCACCATGCCATAGGGGCGCTCGATGGCGTCCGTCAGGCGGCGCATGTTGTCGGGCGACAGGCCGAGCTTCTCCATCGGCAGGGGCCGCGCCGAGGACAGCAGGCGCATCACGACGTCTTCCAGGCCGTTGTTCGTCGGGATCGTCGCGACGCGCAGCTCCAGGCGGTGCTGCGGCGAGAAGCGGGCAAAGTTGATCTTGCCGTCCTGCGGCTTGCGGCGTTCCGAGATGTCGAGGTCGCACATGATCTTGATGCGGGCGATCATGGCGTTGCGGTAGGTGTGCGGCAGCTCGAGGTAGGGCTGCATCTGCCCATCGCGCCGGAAGCGGATCTTGAGCTTCTCGCGCCCAGGGTGGGTCTCGATGTGGATGTCAGAGACGCCCTGCTGGCTGGCCTCGATGATCATGGTGTTGATCAGGCGCACCAGGGAGTTGTCGGATTGCTCGATCTGCGGCTCGTCTTCGCGGCCGCCGCGCTCGCTGACCTCGCGCTCGAGGCTTTCGATCAGCTTGTCGGTGTTGTCGAACTCGAAATCGGGCTGCAGGCTGGTCTGGGGAAGGTCGCGCGGCGTGATCGTGTCGTTGCCGAAGCGGTCGTAGGTGCCCGGCAGCGCCAGCTGCAGGCTGCCGACCTTGGTCAGCGCCGGCGCCACCTTCAGCTGGGTGACGAACTCGATCTCGTCCAGCGCGTCGCGCCGCGTGGGGTCCTCCATCGCGACGATCAGCCGCCCGTCCCGCAGGACCAGCGGCAGCACCTCCAGGCGGCGGGCCACGGAATAGGGCAGCTTGCGCACGGCGTCCGGCTCGACGGGGAAGCGCTCGACGTCCACGAGCGGGTAGCCCATCTTGCGGGCAAGTGCCGACTGCAGCTGCTGGCGCGTCACGATGCCCTTGCGCACCAGCAGCTCGCCCAGCGGGATCGAGCGGTCGCTGCGCTGCTGGGCGAGGGCGTCCTCGAGCTGGTCGTAGCTGATCAGCTCCATCGCCAGCAGGGCTTCGCCGATGCGCACCATGGGCATGCGGGCCTGCTGCTCGATGGCCAGCAGCAGCTGCTCCGGGGTCACGATCTGGCGCGCAAGCAGGATGTCTCCCACCCGCTGGCTGCGCAGCTTCTGCTGCTCCTCGGCCACGGCCTCGACGTCCTCGGGGCGGACGTGCTGCTCCTTGACCAGCACGTCGCCCAGGCGGTCGCCGATCTCGAAACCGTCCATGCTCTCCGTGGGCAGGAAGACGCATCGCACGGCGTCGTCGAACTCGCTCACCGGCACGAAGAGGAAGAGCCCCATGGCGTCCTCGTGATGGCCGATGGTCATGCCCTTGAGCTCGCCGCCGCCCGCGAAGCGCACCCGGAATTCCACCCGCGGACGCTCGTCCAGGGCCAGCGTCGTGGCGGGGGCGTCCTGGCGCGGCGCCGCGGGAATCACCTGCTGCAGCTTGAGGGCGCGGAACTGGGTGAACTTCAGCGCGACCGGGCTGCGCGCCGGCGGCACCAGCAGCTGGGCGGCCCGCTCGCGCGCCAGCATGCGGAGCAGCTGGCCTTGCGTGCGGCTGTTGTTCAGGCCCAGCACCTCGCAGGGCTGGGGCGCCTCGCTGGGCACGATCGGTGCGTAGGCGGCAAAGGGCGGGGAGGGCCAGGTGAAGACGGGGCCAGAGCCGCCGCCGGGACCCGCGCCCGATCCTTGCCCGGGTTCGGGCCAGTCAATCGTCGCGGAGAGGTCGTTCATCAAGGCGCTCCAGAGGCGGGGTGGTGGTGCACACCGGCGGCGGCCGCCCGGGGCGGCGAGCCACGGCCGCATGCTAATCGCTAGGGCGGGGAGGGCATAGCCGGAACTGGCGGACGATGGGGTCGCTGTTGCGCCGCCGCCGCCACCTCCGCGATGTCGCGACGCCGGGGCCGCCGGGGCGCCGTGGCATCAGCTGAGCCCCTCGTCCTCGCTGTAACGGCGCCAGCGCGCGCTGGCCTGCTTCATCAGCGACAGCTGCTGGCGAAAACGCGGGCAGGCGGCGCACAGGGGCATGTGGATTGCCACCAGCAGGCGCTCCCGCGGGCTGGGCGGCCGCTCCTGGGCGAGGAGAAGCATCTCGGTGACCTGGCGGCAGCTGGGCAACAGGCGGATCAGCAAAGGGCGGAGGAGTTTCATGCAGCAGCTCCCGGGCCGGTGCCCGCAAACCAGTTCAGCTCAAGACATTCGCGCAGCCGCAGCCGCGCCCGGTGAAGCATCACCCACAGATTGGTCGGGCTGATGGCCAGCGCCTTACAGATTTCCTCGGTGTCGAGCTCCAGCCATTCGCGCATCATGAACAGCCGGCCCTGCTGGCCCGGCAGCTTGTCCACGCAGGCCTCCAGCACGCGCATGAAGTCGAGCTGGCGCAGGGCCTGCTCGGGGTCGTCACCCCAGTCCGTCGGAGCTTCGCGCCAGTGGCCGGTGCTGTCGAAAAGCTGGTCGTCGAGGTCGACATCGTCTTCGCGGGTGGTGGACAGCTCCTTGCTGTTGCGACGGATCTGATCCACCAGCTTGTGCTTGAGGACGCCGACGAGCCAGGTCTTGAGCTGGGAGCGCCCGGCGAAGCCGTCCGGACGCTCGAGCGCGGCCAGGAGCGTCTCGGAGACGGCATCCTCGGCCCAGGCGTCGTTGCGCAGCTGGAGCCGGGCATATTTCAGGAGCTGGGGGCGCAGGCTTTCCAGCTCGGCGGGGGCGATGCTCATGGGGCAGGCGCGAAATGGTTTGCCGCGGAGTGTAAGGACTGCCGACCCACCCGCGACACAAGGGCTCCTGCGATCAGAGGACACGCCGGCCCCGCCAGCGCCCGAGGCATCGCAAGAACCTTTACAGTCCACCCACCTTCTACAAGGAGCCCTCCCCATGTCGACCCACAAGACCCTCAGCACCGCCCTGGCCGCCGCACTCGCCCTCGGCCTCGTCCAGCAGGCCCAGGCCGCCGACAGCGCCAAGGAAAAGTGCTACGGCATCGCCAAGGCCGGCCAGAACGACTGCGCCAACCTCAACGGCACCCACAGCTGCGCAGGTCAGGCCACCACGAACAACGCACCCGAGGAATGGCGCTATGTGCCCAAGGGCTCCTGCAAGGCCGACGGCGGCATGAGCACCGAGGAAGCCCGCGCCAAGCTGAAGAAGTAAGCCGTGTCTCGGCACGGGGCGGCACAGGATGTGCCCACCGATGTGGCCGCAGATGTGGCCGCAGATGGGCCCGCAGATGGGCCGGTAGTTGAGTCGTCAGGCGCGCCGCCGCTGTGCGGCATCGGCTGGCGCCATGGCCATGAGGCGGCCTTGCTGGAGGAGCGGCCCCGCCTGCCCTTCATCGAGGTGCACTCGGAGAACTACTTCCAGCCCGGCGGTGCCGCCCGTCAGGCCCTGCTTCAAGCGCGCGAGCACTACCCGGTCAGCCTGCATGGCGTCGGCCTGTCCCTGGGCTCGGCCTGCGGGCTGGATCCGCGCCATCTGGCCCAGCTGGCCCGGCTGGCGGCCCAGGTGCAGCCGGTGCGCGTCTCGGACCACGCCAGCTTCGCCCGCGTCCCGCTCGACGGCAGCGTGGTGCACGGCGCGGACCTGCTGCCGGTGGCCTTCGGCGCCGCCTCGCTGAGACTGATGGTCGCCAACGTCCAGCAGGCCCAGGACGCCTTGCGGCAGCCCTTGCTCGTCGAGAACCTCAGCGCCTACCTGGACTGGCATCTCGACCCCGCCGAAGAACCCCTGGCCGAGACCGAGTTCCTCGACGCCCTGTGCCAGCGCAGCGGCTGCGGCCTGCTGCTGGACCTGAACAACCTCCTCGTGAATGCGCTGAACCGGCGGGCCGGTGACGCTGCCCAGGCCCTGTCGGATGCCGTGGCCTGGGTGGATGCCCTGCGCACCGTGCCTGGCGAGATCCACCTGGCCGGACACAGCGCCCAGCGGGGACTGATCGTGGACGACCACGGCGACCCGGTGTCCGAGGCCGTGTGGTCCCTCTATGCCCATGCGATTCGCCGCTTCGGCGCAGTGCCGACGCTCATCGAGTGGGACACCCGGCTTCCTCCTTTTGCCGAGCTGCTGGCCGAGGCGCACCACGCGGACCGTCTGGCGCAAGCCGTGATCCGTGCTCGATTCGCGGAGGAGGCCCGACATGCCGGCGTCTGAGCAGCAGCGTCAGGCGGCCCTGCTGAAAGCGCTGCTCGGCCGTGATCCGGGCGCAGCGCCGGCCCACATCCCCGTCGATCCGCGGGGCGATGTGGCGCCCGATCCGCGGATCGTCACCCCCGCGCCGAGCGCCGGTGCCTGTTCCGATGCCTCACACGCCGCGATCCTGCACGGGCTCGGCCTGCGAGGCGTGCTGGGGGTAGCCGCGCGCAGCGGCGCCGATCATGACCCGGCCCCAACGCCAGGGCCTGCGCTGGACGCGGGCCTGCAGGCCTACCAGGGCAATGCCATTGCCCTGTCGGCGCGCGCCTTGGCGGGCGCCTTCCCGCATCTGGCGTTGCTGCTGGGTCCGCAGTTCGCCAGCCTGGCCTGGGCCTTCTGGCGCCAGTGCCCGCCCGTGGGTGGTGACCTCGGCACCTGGGGGGCGGCGCTGCCGGCCTTTCTGCGGGAGACGGCCGATGAGACGCTGGCCGGCGTCGCCGCCTTCGAGTGGGCGCTTCACGAAGTCGAGCGGGCGGCGGACGCCGTGCTCGACGCCGATTCCCTGAGCCGCCTCCATGGCGATCCTGCCGAGTTGGGCCTCGCCTTCCGCCCGGGGCTCGTGCTGTTGGCATTGCCTCCCGAAACGATCGAGGCGTTGGAAGGGCACCGGGCGTGGCGCGCGATCCCCGCGTTCACCCCGCATGAGCCGTCTGGCAGGCAGGCGGGAGGCGTGCAGGCTGCGCCCCATGCGCCGCCCACGTCGTCCGAGGCCGTGGAGGAGGCGGTTGAGGAGGCGGTTGAGCGCCAGGGGCCGCTCGCCGTCCTTGTCTGGCGTAAGGATTGGCGTAGCCAGGCGACTCAGCTGAGGGCGGCTCCGGCCGCCTTCATGCGCAGTGCGCTGGCCGGCCATTCATTGGAGGCGGCCCTGGCGGTGTCGACGGGCCTCCCTGACGGGGGCGCCCCCGCGCCGGCCAAGGACCCCTGGGACTTCACCGTCTTCCTGCATCAGGCGCTGCACGAGCAATGGCTGACAGCCGTCCTGCCCCTTGATGCGGCGGGCGGCGCGAAGGAAACCCATGATGTCCACCTCGATGAATCTGCTGCGCCGCCTGGGCGCCACGGCCTGCCACGCCGGGACTGAGGCCGCCGCGCCGCATGAACCCTGGCCGGCACCGCTGTTCCGCTGGGGGCAGTCGCTGGCGCTGCTGGCGGCCCGCGTCTATGTTGCCCGGGTGTTCTTCCTCTCCGGGCTGACCAAGCTGCGGGATTGGGACACCACGCTGGCGCTGTTCCAGGACGAGTACCAGGTGCCGCTGCTGCCGCCGGTCCTCGCGGCCTATGCCGGCACGGCGGGCGAGCTGCTGCTGCCGCCGCTCCTGCTGCTGGGCCTGGCCACGCGCTTTGCCGCCGCCGGCCTGTCGGTGGTGAACGTGATGGCCGTGCTGAGCCTGGCCGAGATCGCGCCCGCCGCGCTGGCCGGACACGAGTGGTGGGGCAGCCTGCTGATCGTGGTGCTGCTGTGGGGCGCAGGCCGGATCTCGCTGGACCAGGCGCTGCAGCCCCGCTGGCAGGCGTGGCTCAGTCGTTCGGCTTGAAGCTGATCACGAGCACCGGGGGCACGCGGCCGTCGGTGTCCCGGGGCAGGCGGTCCGTGCGTTCGATGGCGCGCAGCACCGCGCGGTCCCAGTCGGCATCACCGCTCGCCTTGGTCAGGCGGCTGCTGATGATCTTGCCGTCCGGGGCGCAGCGCACCTCGACCTCGGCCTGTGGATTGGCCGCAGCACTGACGGTGTAGATGATGTTCGGCCGGACGGCCGCCTTGATGCGTCCGCCATAGGTGGCCGAGGGGCCGGAGCTCTGCAGGGCCGTGCCCGTGCTGCCGGGGGAGCCGGTGGCGCCCGCCATGCCCATCATGCGTTCCAGGTTCTGCTTGCGCAGCGCGTCGAGCTTGGCCTGCGCGTCCTTGGCGGCCTTCTCCTGCTTCTGCTTCTCGAGCTTGTCCTGCTTGGCCTGGTCCTCCTTCTTCTGGCGTTCCAGGTCCTTGAGCTTCTCGCGTTCCTTTTCCTTCTCCTTCTCGAGCTCCTTCTGGCGCTCGAGCTCCTTCTTGCGCTGCTGCTCGAGCTCGGCCTGGCGGCGCTCGTCGTCCTTGCGCTTCTTTTCCTTGGCGATGGCGATGTCCGCCTCTCGCTGGTCCTGTTGCGCCTCGGGCACCGGCGGCGGCGTCTTGGCCTTGGGCAGTTCGGGCTCGGGCTGGGGCTCCGGCTCCTGCAGGCGCGGTGCGGCGGCCTGGGGCACGAGGGACCACAGCTCCGCCTCGAAGGCGGGTTCCGTCTGGGTGTGCCATTGCACGCCCAGGCTCAGGCCCAGCACCAGCAGGGCGTGCGCCAGCAGGGCCAGGCCGAAGCCGCGGCCCAGGGCGGGGGCCGGTGGCGGGCGCAGGCGATCGGCGCTCAGGGTGCTCGCGCTCATGGTGCTCAGCGGCTGGCTTCAGCGGACGCGCCGCTCTTCACGGCCAGGCCCACGCGCTGGATGCCCGCGCTCTGCAGGCTGTCCATGACCTTGACCACGGCCTCGTACTTCACGTTGCGGTCCGCCGAGATCACGACCGGCGTGCTGGCGTCGCCCGCCTGCGCGCGCTTGACCTGCATCGGCAGGTCCTTGAGCGTGGTGGGCTCGGGTTCCGACTTGTCGAGCTTGAACTTGAGCTTCTCGTCCGGCCCCACGACGACGTGGATGACGTGGTCGGGCTGCTGCCGGCTCTTGCCGACGCTGGGGAGGTCGACGAGACCCGTCGTGATCAGCGGGGCGCTGACCATGAAGATGATCAGCAGCACCAGCATCACGTCGATGAAGGGCACCATGTTGATCTCGTTGATGGTGCGGCGGCGTCCGCGGCCGCGGGAGGCGATGGCAGCCATGGCGGATCAGCGGGTGGTGGGGGCGGCCGCCGGGGTGCCGGCGTTGCGCTGCAGGATGTTGGAGAACTCCTCGATGAAGGTCTCCAGCGTGATGGCCGAGCGGTCGATCTGGCGCGCGAAGCGGTTGTAGGCCAGCACGGCGGGGATCGCGGCAAAGAGGCCGATGGCCGTGGCCACCAGCGCCTCGGCAATGCCCGGGGCCACGGTCGCCAGCGTCACCTGCTGCAGGTTCGAGAGCCCCACGAAGGCATGCATGATCCCCCAGATGGTGCCGAACAGGCCCACATAGGGCGAGACGGAGCCCACCGAGGCCAGGAAGGACAGGTGCGACTCCATGGCGTCGAGTTCACGCTGGAAGCTGGCCCGCATGGCGCGGCGGGCGCCGTCCAGCAGGGCGCTGGGCTCGGACACGCGGCGCTCGCGCAGCTTGAGGAACTCGCGCATGCCGGACGCGAAGATGCGCTCCAGCGGCGCGCCGTCGCTCTTGCTGGAGACGCTGTTGAAGAGGTCGTTGAGGTTCTTGCCGGACCAGAATTCCTGCTCGAAGGCCTCGTTGCTGGACTTCACGCGCCCCAGCGAGATGAACTTGGAGAAGATCACGCTCCAGCTGGCCAGGGAGACGGTCAGCAGGGCGCCGATCACCAGCTTGACCACGAAGCTGGCGTTGGCGATCAGGGTGAAGATGGAAAGGTCTTGGTTCATCTCGGGTCGCTCTGGCGCGGCTGGTCCGCGTGAAGGGTGCGTGATGGGTGCGGTGATGGCCTCAGGCCGCCGGTCGGGAAAGGGGGGCGAGCCGCTGCAGCAGCGCCTCGGGCATGCGGGCCGGCCGGAAGCTCGCGGCATCGACGGAGCCTATGCGGATTTCGCCGTCCGCGAGTAACTGTCCGTCACGCCAGGCCTGCTGGAACAAGGTCATGCTGGCCCGGCCCTGCTCGCGCAACTCGACGGTGACGGTGATCCAGTCGTCCAGGCGGGCCGGCGCGAGGTAGTTCACCGCCGTGCGGCTGACCACGAACATGCGGCCCTGCGCCTGGCGCATGTGTTCCTGGCTGAAGCCCAGCGCGCGCAGCCACTCGGTGCGGGCGCGTTCGAAGAACTTGAGGTAGTTGGCATAGAAGACCACGCCACCCGCGCTCGCTGACGTGCGTGTTGCTAGGCCATGGACATGGTTGGAAAGCCTTGAAAACAAAGAGTTCTTGCCGATCAGATGAATGTCTATGGATTGACGTTGATTGTCGGCTATTTTTTATTGGGGATGTCCATAGCTCGTGGAGTCGCATTTGGCTTGGTAGAGGCCATCCTCACAATGTTGGCGCTGGGTTGAAGGTCGTGCAGTCGAGCTTCAAGTTCCCTGACGCGGCGGCTGAGGTCGCCAATCAATTCATAGGCCTCCACCAACCGTGAGGCGGCGTGGTCGCGTTGTGCCTTCAGGTGCGCAATGGTCTCGGTCTTACTTCGCGAGGCTTGGCGGGCCTTGAGCAGCCGCTGGCGCTCAGAAGTCGAGCGCTCGTGACCGTGCGCGGTGAGGTAAGCCTGAATCTCGCCTACGAGACCTGGGAATCGCGCCTTGCGCAGCGCGGAGGGGTCGCATCCGGCTTCCTTTGCGACATTGTTTTGGCTCAAAGGTGCACCAGGTGGCAAGACCTTGGGCACTCCTGCCTTCAGGCGCTCGAATGCTTCACGGAAATTGGATTCAGCGGTCTTGGGCTTTGACGATGGCATGGTACTTCTCGATTGAACGCTTCTCGAGCTGGAGGGCGCGCCAGCGTGGAGATGCAGGGTCAACAGCCGATAGCTGGCCGTCTACAGCCTTCTCGTACAACTTGATGCTGGCCCCTTTGGTCACGTCCAGCAGCAGATCAGGGCAACCTTTGCCGTCGTCCCCGCCGAGGCAATGCGTGATGGATTCAATTCCGCCATACGGGCAGGGGCGTGCATTGAGGCAAAAGCCTGCACGGATCGGTCGAGCGCTCACGTCGCCTCGTTTGGCAGCTTTCGTAAGTGCAGCGGCATCCTTCCCGCTGATGAAGCTGACGAGGGCTGCCTTTCGTGCTTCGCCGACTGGGCTGACGAACTGAGGTCCGGCCAGCGCACCCAAGGCCCGTGCAGCCTCTTCGTACATGGTCTTGAGGAACATCGCTCGCGTTTCTGCACTGAGCGCCAAACGAGAGTGATTGCGCCCGTAGTAAAGCGTCATCACACGAGAGTGGTGTTTAAGCAGCAGTTGCAAAGATGATTCATCAACAACGGTTGACGCTTGCATGTTGACCGCACCAGTGCGCCGTAACTGGTGCCAGCCGAAGGGCCATACTGCACCAACCTTGAACGCATCTTGATCTAAGGTGGGCGTGATCAGTCGGCCGACTCGAAGATCCTCTTCTGTAATCGTGATTTGGGCGCTATCCAGCAGCAAGGGGAAGTGCAAAAGCACCTGCTGGTAACTCCATGACTCTGGCCGAGTCCGGTAAGGTTTGCGCTTACCCAGACTCCAAGGCTCGTACTGGTAGCCGATCAAGTAAGGGTTGGCCACGTCCTCTTCCGTGACGCCCAAATCGCCGCGCTCGCGGGCACAAAGCATCCGCAAGGCGGCTATGTGCTTCATGGCGTCAATCGCAAGTGGGGCGCTCTTGGATACCGGCCATCGTGCATCAGCATCGGGATCGGTCTTGGTCGTCTCTCCGACCAGCATAGGAATGTCGCCGAATTTCTGGTCACGCTCGATCAAGAGGCAGTCTGAGCGCAGGCTGTAGCCTTCTTCGATGCGCATGAGCGAAAAGTTGATCAAGTAGGCTAGCCCAGCTCTGGATACGAGATCAAGGTACTGCGAGAGCTTAAGGAGCGGTTTCTCCCCCTTTTGGTTGGTGAATGGGCCTGACCAGCGCTCCAACAAATCGGTGATGCCAAAGCGGTCTGCTGTCAGCTTGAAGGAGCCGTGGTAGCGGAGATATGGAGTGGATCGCTTGTTCTGGAAGGGGCTGTCTATGTCTGCAGATCGCGAAGACATTGCCGCCTTGAGGGAGCCCGCGTTATGGGCATACGCCTCCACGCAGAACCGATAGCAGTCTTCAATGCGCTCTTGATGCTCGGTGTAGTCTTGAAGGCACTCGCGCAGTCGGTTGAGCTGATATGTCCAGATGCGTGGCGGGATGTAGGGAGTTTGTTCCCTATCGTGATTGGGTTGCAGCTTGGCCAGTCGCGCCAAGCCAGCCTGGTTCAACAAGCAGAAGCCCAGGTGCTCGACAGCGTCTAAGAGGTCATGCAGGATCGTGACGATGGAAGGGAAATTTGAGGGCGGCAGCGCTGCAGCCACTTTGTCGATCACCGCTTCAAAGCGCATCAGGTCGCTGGCCAGGATGCTCTCTTGGCTGCAGACTGCGAACAGGGGCTTGAGGCTCGTGACCTTAAATAGGAGCGATCCAGCCGTGCGGCAACCTAATGGCCCAGACATGAACCAGACCGTGCACTGTCGCAAGAGGTCGGCGTTGGCTGGATCGATGCGTGTGCCCTTGGTCTTCCCGTCGCCGAAGTTGAGCTTGACCGGCTTACCTGCCCACACATCCAGTGGCCAAATGGAGTCGCAGTAACGGCACACTGGCTCACCTTCCTCATCGAGGATGGGGGCCCAATCCGGTGGAGGTGGCCAGCTTGGCGGGCGGAAATTGCCGGCCTCTGCATGCACGATGGGGCTCTCAATCTGCAAGCCCAACAAGTCAAGGTTCATGCTGGCTCCCGGCTGACTCAAAGACTCACGATCAAAGGCTCTCAATAAGATCTGCCCAAGCAGGGTGATAGCGTCCTTCCTCCAGTCGAAGCAGCGCTTCCTTCACCCTATGAGCGCGCACGTCGCTGCTCGCCTCGATGAAGTTCAGCTTAGCCGTTAGGCGCTCAACAGCGGTCTCTGCTGGCTGCTGGTACAGATTCTTTGCCTCGACCTTCCCATGGGCACGCAACTCAAACGACTTGAGCAATCGGAACGTCGCCAGGGACCACACGTGATCAAAGCTATCGATGTCTCGCTGATGGAGGCAGAACAGACAGCCCGCCGGGGTTATGCAGTCAGGTTGGGTGGCGCCGCGAGGGATGTCCGCACCCGGTTCTGGGAACCCGCCTGTGCAGGAGCCGGGGCCAGGGGATGCCAGAGCGGGGTCATGCTTTGCCCAAAATACCTGCGTTTGCACCATGGCGCGCTGCAGGCTCGGCTTCTCATACACACCCAGTAGCGTCTGCTTAGCGTGCTGCTTCTCGGCTGCGGTGAGATCGGGGTCGGCCGTCCGCCGAAGCATCCAGTTGACATTGGTGCTGCGCAGCGCCTGGGGGCCGACGAACTTGATCCCCGCGCGTTTGCATGCGTCTCTTAGATTTGTGAAGTGCGGAGCCTCGTCCGACCTTCGCTGTGGCTGATCGCCGCGCTTACCCAACAAGGGGAACAGCAACCCGTCCGGGTCGTCGGGGAAGATGCTTTTGCGCCACTGAAGGTATCGCTCAAAGACTGCGCGATATTCACTGTAGATCTCGAAGACCACAGGGCCAAATCGGCGATTCTTGTAGGCGCGGACCTCGTAGCCGTGGCTGGACGCCTTGTAGCGCCATTGATCCATGCGGAGTTGATACGCTTGGGCAAGATTCACAGCTGGTTGCCCCATCAGCATGAACATCTCTGCCTGAATACGCAGGTTGATGAGTGGGTAGCGTGTCCGATATGACTTCTCAGCCTGCCAGTCCACGCGATTTCGTTGGGCGCGTAGTGAAGCTTGCCGCGCTTGCGACGTCCATTTGGGATTGGGCGGCTTCAGAGTATCGGCACGCTTCAGCCCCGACCATGCTTCCAATGTCTCACCGTTGCGCAACTGGATCCGCAGGGGCAGCGGCCCCCAGATGGATTCCACCGAGAGACTATCGGTCAAGTCCAGCAGGAAATGACCAAAGGCAAAGGTCTCCTCCAAGTTCTGCTTGTCAGCCTTGGGGCTGATCGCCCGGGGGCTCTTTTTGGGTGCTCGCAGTCGAGTGGTCTTGAGGATGGGTTTGCTTCGTTCCAGTACTTTGTCCAACACGCTACCGACGGTGGAGCCGTAGTGGCGGGCGGTTATCTCTTTGAGGTCGCGCATCACCCGAACGCGGTGCAGGAGGGCATCGCACCATTGCCTGTAATGCTGTTCAACGTTTGCGAGGCTAAGGCGCTGTTCCCTGGCGCCATCTGCCCATTGGAAGAAAAGCTTCAACTTCTCGATACGCCCTTGAACTGACATCCTGCTGCCGCCGCCCTCGAGATAGTTGAGCAGGACTTCGCGAATCTGGAGAACGAGCTCAACACGCTCAAGCAATGGTTGACCAAGCTTTCCGGCGTCGATCAACAAGGACGCTTGTCTTGCGGGCGCCAGCGCACCGCCTTTATAGAGCCAGGGCCGCAAGTTCCAAGGGATCTCCTGCGGCCCGAAGCTAACACTGGGAAAGCTCAGGTCGGGAATGTGCACATCAAGCATGGTTGTCTCCTAGGCGCGTTGCCAGTCCCAGGAATGCTTGCGTGAACTCGTTGGCCACCGACTCCTTTATGCCGGCTTGTTGCACGAATTTTATGTACCTGAGGGTCGTGCTCACGTCCTTGTGCAGCATGAGCGAACTGACTAGACCGAGCACATCCTTCTCGGTCGCACCTTCCCTGGAAAGAAGCATCGAGGTCAACCACGTCCCAAAGGTTGCCCGTGTCATGTGAAAGCGAAAGTGCTTGGCGAACTTCAATCCGGCCACGGTGGCCTTCCGTCGCAAATCCACCATTGCCCGGCCCACTGCTGTGCCCGAACTTGAGTCGCGGTCCGCATAACGACGACCAAAACGGGTGAGGAACACCAAGTCCTTGTCCTCAGAGATCGCCAACGCTTCGCGCTTGAGGCGATGCACATCGGCTATGTAGGCGCGCAACTCTGCGAGCAATTCAGCTGGCACGATGATCCGCCCTTGCACGTCGAACTTGGTATCGACGTGAGGGTGATGCCCTGGGCCGACGGACAAGTAGAAAATTCCAGGTTCTCCGGGATCAGGTACGGCGTTCTCTAACGTGCCTCGCCTGATGGACGTTATGGTTTCAATGCGTGCGCCTGTGAAGAAACCCAGTTTGAGCATCAAATCAAGCTCGCGGCTGACGTTCCCCTCCCGTGATGTAAACGTCAACAACTCCTGCATCTGATCCTTGGTGAGCGGAGTTATTCCGTCTTCCAACCTGAGACCGTGCCGAGATCGATTCGGGATAGTCAATTCGGTGCTCTGCAACAGCATGGTTCTCTCGAATCCGTGCGTATCGTGAAACCGATGAAGGACCTGGCGCTCCTGCCACATTGGGGACTCCCTCGCGATCAGCTCATGGGCCCTGCAGAAGCGGTAGAAGTGGATTGTGGCGTTCATCCGGTGGTTGGCGGTGCTGGGTGCCAGCAGGCCAAGCCTGTCTCGCTGTTCAATCAAGTGCTTGCGCCAACGGGTGAGAACACGGTCTCGCTGCAGCATCGGGAAATGCCGCCAGTCCAACTCTTCGTCCTCTAACCACTGCGCGTATTTGTGCAGGTGACTGAGGTTGGATCTAACCGTCTTGATATCTGTTGTGCCATTGGTCGCCCGGCTGTGCGCCCAGAGGTTTGCCTCAATCCATCCAGTACCGTTGGCCCAAAAGATTTGCGGCAGCCCCTTAATGGGTCGTAGCGCACGATCTGATTCTGAACGGAGCTCTCCTTTCTCACTGACGACGATGCGGTGGGGCGTGTAGTGGAGTAGTTCCAGCGAGGCCATCAGCTTCCCGTCTCCGAGTGAACGAGCTTGTTGAGGGTGAATCTGTGATTGCTGAATCGTGCGTCGATCGCCATCGGCTAACTCATCCGGCACGCCATGTGGGAGCGAACCTGTTCTACTGCCGTTGCGTCAAGAGTGGACTTGAGACATTCCGTGGCTTGTCTTCGCAACGCTGCCTGTAAGCCTCCAGGGGGCGGCTTCAACGATTTGGGCGTAGTTCCAAGTTATCAATGTTGCCAAGGACCGCGAGGACCGTCTCCACGTGAACCATGTCGAAGTCGTCCCTGTCTGGCTCCTCATGCGCACCCTTGTTCAAAAGGGTCCATACCAAGTTTTGCTCAGGAATGCCGAGAATTGTGTTGAGGTTTTCGAGCAGCGGCTGCTTGCTCGCATGCGCGAAATTCGGCAAGCCGCGAAGCTTTGTTCGGAGCGCCTCGCAAAGGGTCCGCAACTGCGGATCCTTCCCTGGACCTTCGATTTGCACCGAGATGTTTCCTACGCGGTGCGATTCCAACCACTTCCAGGACTTGTTGGTGAGCATCTCAAGAGCTTTGCGGGCGAACGAGAGGGAATCTCGAGGATCGAATCTGTTATCGATTGCTTCTCTCGCTCGCACCAGGTAGTTCTGGCTCCCAGCGTCAGGGTTCACGCGCGGTTGGTGATCGCCCTGGTGATGCAGTAGTACGTACTGTTGGCAGTCCTGGCGCTGCTCGCGCGGAAGGTGGTTTTCGATGTCTTTCACGAACTCTGGGCTATGGCACGTGACGATGATCTGAGTTTGGTGGAAACGATCGGTCTCGAAGATCGCCCGCCGAATGCCGCTGCGATGGTCGTGGTCGATAGCGTTGATCGCGTCGTCGAAGATGATCAGCGGAACGCCAATGCTCTTCGCCTTCGCCAAGAGGATCGCAAGCCCTAGGCAGCGGATGTGCCCTTCGCTGAGGGCAGTCAAAGCGTTCACCCGTCGTTCAGGGCTGCCGCGAAACGCGATCTCGATGATGCCTTCTCCGGTCAGCGGAAGGCGTAGATCGGCGAGTTTGTCCTCGTCGCGATCGCCGTGGTTGAACTCGTTGTACAGATCCAAGGTTGACGCGTTGAGGTCTGCCATCAACATGCCTGGCAGCTCGGCGCGAAAGCGATCCAGGAGACCATAGAAGCTGTCGTAGGCGTTCTGAATCGGGCGATCACGCTGATTCGCCTGTTCCTCCTCCAATGCCCTCCTGATGAGATCCGCGTTCGCCACCTCCCACTGTGCAATGCGCGTGCGCGCGTGATCTGTGTCCTGCAGGATCCGGGTGCGGCGCGTGTCGTGCTCCGCCATCCAAACACGAGCGTTGCTCAGTCGCTGTTGCTCGTTGAGATGCTCGTCGCGCAAGCGCAATGCTTCTTGCGTGCGCACATCGCGTGCAGCAGCGTGATCTGCGAACTGAAGTATTTGCTCTAGCGATGGGGTGGCGCCAGTTTCATCGGTCTCCGGCGAATAGACCGCCTTCCACCAGGTGGCGTTCTCTGCGTTGCCAGGCAGCCCGCGAAGATAGGCCGCGACATGCCCGTCCCCATGGCCTTCGCTCCTAATGAATTCCTCAAGGCTGTGCAAGCTGGCTCGCAAGTCGCGTCGCATGTCTGTTGCCTCTCGGAGCAACCGCTCGTGCTCGGCCTCAAGTCTGGCGAGTTCTTCCAACTCACGGAGTCCGGCGTCCGCTCGGTCGAACGGGTTGTCCGCGGTTCTGGCAAGGGGGGTAAGGCATGCCGGACAGCGGTCCCCGTGCTCAGTGCGCAACTCCTGCACTGCGGCAAAGAGTCGGCGAAACGAGATTTGGCTGCGCCGCTCGTCGAGCCCGCGTTGGGATGCCGCCACGCGCTCGGCGCAGGCTTCTGCGGTGGCATATTTAGCAGCGAGTTGCTCGCGCGTGATGTTTGTGATGGCCGGTAAGAGCGTGCGTAGATTCGCGTCGAGTTCCTGGAGTCTGCTTGGCGCTTCGTCGTTCCCAATCACGAGGGCCCTTAGCCCTTCGTAGGAGAGACCGACTGCGATGTTTGACGCATAGTCGGCCGCCTCTTGGTCAACCACCCGGAGTAGCTCTTCTTCGCCGTCGCGAGTGGCTTCGTCGGCCCTGAGTGCCTGCCGCCGAGCTGTGAGCTGGACTTGCATCTGCGTGCCAAGCGTCAAAGCGGCGTCCATCGACTCATTGAAATTCGAGGCGAAGTCGTTGAATTGATCCATCCCGAACAGGGTGGCGATCAGGTCGGTCCGACGCCCCGGTGGGGTTGCTGCAATGCGCGAAAAATTATCGATGCGGTTCTTCTCGATGAAGAAGAACCTAAAGAGATCCTCGTCGGCGGTGACGCGTACTTCGCCCCCTTGGGCGTTGGTCGCCAGCAATACGGGGGCGGCAAATCGGCCCTCGTGGATGTTGGCCAAGTAGGCCTGCTGCTCAATGCGTTTGGATCCCGCTTCTTCGACGGATCCGCGCAACGCATACTCCAGAGCCTCACACAGGCTACTCTTTCCGCTGCCGTTGGGGCCGTAGCAAAGTACGACACGTTTGCTCAGATCGAACAACTGCTGACGGCGAAACCCACGAAACGGTCCTGCTGTAAGGCCTCGCAGGCGGGTCCATGGCCATTGCCCTTGCGGCAAGACCTCCGGCAATTGAGGGAGGTCGCCGCTCGTGGCTGTCAGCTGTTCCCGCGCGAGTGGCGCTAGAAGTTGAGAACGGCTGTTTCGTTGCCTGGCTGTTGCCGCTACCGCGTCGAAGTTCGCCAGCACAAGGTTCGCGAACCTGCGCGCTTGCTCCGGAGATTGACGCTCAGGCTCGTGCATCCAGCGCACGAAACGCTCAAAATCCTGTCTCGCAGTCCCCATCCCGTCCTCCTGCGTATACGCTCGTTCTTTTATGAAATTGAGGATCCAAAAAGATGCTCCAACTCAGGGGGCATTTCGGGGCGCCCACGTGCATTCAGAGCAGTACCTGTGACCAGGGCACTCAACATGAGTTTCCCGTCTGTTGAGCGTTGTATTTGCTGGTTGAACAGCAGGCGCACGCGACCGTTGCGCTGAAGCTCGGTGCGAACAATGAAGTTGTCACCGCTGGTGAGAGAGGCTTTGAAGTCAGCCTCGATACGGGTAACAACCAAAAAGATGCCGCGTTTGGCGAGGTCGCCAAACCGGACGCCCAAGCCGCCTAGTAACTCATGGCGGGCGTGCTCTAGGTAGTTGAGATAGACGGCGTTGTTGACGACATAGCCCATGTCGCATTCGTAATCACGAACCTTTAACTCGACGTCTAAGGCTCGGATGGGATTGTTCTGCATAGGCGATGGAGGCTATGGAAATGTCCATAGGCTAGCATCACGCTCCTAACGCGTCCATACCCGCAACACGCTCGTATCGGTGTCTTCCCAGTAGACCCGCAGGCCCAGGCTGAACTGTGCGTCCGGAAGCGTCATGGCGGTCAGGCGCGGCGCAGGCTGGGCAGCAGCGCGGCCAGACGGCGCACGGCTTCGTCGAGGTCCTCGTCGCTGCTGGCGAAGGACAGGCGCAGGAATCGCGAGGCGAGGGCGGGGCCGAAGTCGCGGCCGGGCGTCAGGGCGATCTGGGCGCGCTGCATCAGCTCGAAGCTGAAGTCCCAGGCGTTGTCAGTGAAGGCCGAGACGTCCATCCAGATGTAGAAGGCGCCATCCGGCACGACAGGCACGCCCAGGCCCAGCGCCTGCAGCGCCGGCACGAGGCGGTCGCGACGGGCCCGGAGCACGGCACGGCGACGCTCGTATTCGGCCAGCGAGTCCGGCTCGAAACAGGCCAGCGCCGCGTGCTGCGCGATGCTGGACGGGCAGATGAAGAGGTTCTGCGCCAGCTTCTCGACGGGCCCCACGAGCGCCGGCGGCAGCACCAGCCAGCCCAGGCGCCAGCCGGTCATGCCGAAGTACTTCGAGAAGCTGTTGATCGAGATGACGTCATCGCCCAGCGCCAGTGCGCTGAGGCCGAAGGCGGCGTCGTAGGACAGGCCGAGGTAGATCTCGTCGATCAGCGTGAGCCCGCCGCGCTGGCGCACCGCCGCGACGATGCGGGCCAGCTCCGCCGGTTCGATGGAGGTGCCCGTCGGATTGCTGGGCGAGGCCAGCAGCACGGCACGCGTGTGCGCGGTCCAGGCGGCCTCGACCTGCGCGCAGCTCGGCTGGAATCGCTGCTCGGCGGTGGCCGGGAGCAGCACCGCCTCGGCGTCGGCGGCCGCCACGAAATGGCGGTTGCAGGGGTAGCTGGGGTCGGGCATCAGCACCTGGTCGCCGCGCTCGAACAGTGCCAGGCAGGCCAGCTGCAGCGCAGCGGACGCGCCCGCCGTGATCACGATGCGCGCCGCGGGAACATCCAGCCCGAAATGGCGGCCATACCAGCGGCTGATGGCCTCGCGCAGCGCCGGCAGGCCCGCCGAGGCGGTGTACTGCGTGCGCCCCTCGGCGATGCAGCGCGCGGCGGCCTCGGCCACGGCCGGGCTGGCACCGAAGTCCGGCTCGCCGATGTTCAGGTAGATCATGCGGCGCCCGCCCTGGGCAGGGTCGCACAGCGTCGTGCGGGCCAGTTCATCGGCCGCCTTGGCGCATTCCATGACGTAGAAGGGATCGATCCGATCCAGGCGCTGGGCCAGCTTCATCCGGGCGGGGGCAACAGTGGAGGTGGGCGCTGTTCAGCGGGCCGGCTTGCGCTGGGCCTGCACCTCGAGCGGTCGCAGGTCCTCGGCCGCGCGGTCCAGCACGCCGTTGACGTACTTGTGGCCGTCGGTGCCGCCGAAGGACTTGGCCAGCTCCACGGCTTCGTTGATCGCCACCTTGTAGGGGATGTCGACGCAGTGCTTGAGCTCGTAGGCACCGATCATCAGGATGCCGTGCTCGATGGGCGACAGCTCGGTCGTCTTGCGGTCCACGTGGCGGGCCAGCACGGCGTCGAGGTCGGCGGCCTCATGCACGCCGCCGTTGAACAGGGCGTCGAAATGGGCCTTGTCGCACTTCTCGAATCCCTGCTGCTCGCGCATGTGGGTCTCGATGGACGCGGGCTCGTCGCCCGTCACCAGCCATTGGTACAGCGCCTGCAGCGCGAACTCGCGCGAGCGGCGGCGGGCCGACTTCGCGCCGGCGCGCTTGACGCCCGGCTTGGCCGCGGGCTTGCCGGCGGTCTTGGGAGCAGTGGGGGTGTTGGTCTTGTCGTTCATGCTCACTGCAGGGCTTTCAGAAGATGGGCCATCTCGACGGCGACGCGGGCGGCGTCGGCGCCCTTCTCGGCGGCACGGGCCCAGGCCTGGGCCTCGTTCTCGACCGTGAGGATGGCGTTGGCGACGGGCAGGTTGGCGTCCAGCGACACGCGGGTGACCCCGGCGCCGCTTTCGTTGGCCACCAGCTCGAAGTGGTAGGTCTCGCCGCGGATGATGCAGCCCAGCGCGATCAGGGCGTCGAAGCGCTCGCTGTCGGCCATGGTCTGCAGGGCGACCGGCACCTCCAGGGCGCCGGGCACGGTGACGTGGCGGATCTGGTGGCTCGGCACGCCCATGGCGGCCAGGGCCTCCAGGCAATGCTGGGCGAGGGTGTTGGTCAGGGTCTCGTTGAAGCGGGCCTGCACGATGCCGATGCGCAGGTCCTGGCCGTCCAGCGCGGCCTGCTGTCCCTTGTCTGCTCCTTGCATGGGGCGCTTACTCCTTGTTGGCGCGCCCGTCGGCGCTCAGGAAACCGGTGACTTCCAGACCGTAGCCGGTCATGCTCGGCATGCGGCGCGGGCTGCCCAGCAGCTTCATGCGGTGGACGCCGAGCTCGCGAAGAATCTGCGCGCCGACGCCGTAGGTGCGCAGGTCCATGGCCATGGCGCGGGGGGCGGGCGTGCTGCCGGCCGTTTCGAAGCGGCCCAGCAGCGACTCGGCGGCCTCGCCGCAGTTCAGCAGCACGGCCACGCCGGCGGGAGACTGCTGCAGCGCCGCCAGCGCGGCGGGCAGGGGCCAGGAGTGGGCGCTCGGGCCGGCGTCCAGCAGGTCCAGGGCGGAGAAGGGCTCGTGCACGCGCACCAGCACTTCGTCCGTGGGCTGCCACTGGCCACGGCTCAGGGCCAGATGCACGGCGCCGGTGCGGTCCTTGAAGACGCTGCACTCGAAGTCGCCCTGGGCGGTCTGCATCGGGCGACGGCTCACGAGCTGCACCAGCGATTCATTGCGGCTGCGGTGCTCGATGAGGTCGGCAATGGTGCCGATCTTGATGCCGTGCTCCGCGGCGAAGACCTCCAGGTCCGGCAGGCGGGCCATGGTGCCATCGTCCTTCATGATCTCGCAGATCACGGAGGCGGGCGTCAGGCCGGCCATGCGGGCGAGGTCGCAGCCGGCTTCGGTATGGCCGGCGCGCATCAGCACGCCGCCGTCCTGGGCCTGCAGGGGGAAGATGTGGCCGGGCTGGACCAGGTCGCGAGCCTCGGCATTGCGGGCCACGGCAGCCTGGACGGTGCGTGCGCGGTCCGCCGCGGAAATGCCGGTCGTGACGCCCGTGGCCGCCTCGATGGACACGGTGAAGGCCGTGCCATGCTGCGTGCCGTTGCGGGTGGCCATCGGGGGCAGCTGCAGGCGCTCGCAGCGCTCGCGCGTGAGCGTCAGGCAGATCAGGCCGCGGCCGAACTTGGCCATGAAATTGATGGCCTCCGGCGTGACGTGATCCGCCGCCAGCACGAGGTCGCCCTCGTTTTCGCGGTCTTCTTCATCGACCAGGATGACCATGCGGCCGGCAGCAAGCTCGGCGACCAGCTCGGGGACAGGAGAGATAGGCATAGGCGCGGATTGTAGAGGGGCGGGACCACCATCCGGTGTTTCCCGGGGGCACAGTAGAGCAGACTTCGCTGGAGCGGTGCCTCCAGAGGCGTCAAGACCGGGCGCCGGCGGGGCAGATCGGCCACCGGTGAGGGCCACCCGCGCGAATCCGGCGTGTGGATCAAGCCTCGTCGGCGCTGGCGCTCCTTCGCCAGGCTGCCCATGCGCCTGCCATGGAGGCCGCGGCCGGCCCCTGTTGAGGGAATCAGCCGGGTCAGAACCCGAGCTCGGGTCTTCGCAGCCGCAAGCGCACGTCGTCCCCCACGGGGGTGCAGTCCAGGAGCTCGAAGCGAGGTGCAGCCTGGAGGTCCGGCAGCACTCCCAGCGTGGCCATGCCGCGCCCGTCGCCCAGGAACTTGGGTGCCAGATAGACCAGCAGCTCGTCCACCAGTCCCGCCTGCAGAAGGGCGCCGTTGAGCGTGGCCCCGGCTTCGACATGGAGCTCGTTGACCCCGCGGCGCCCCAGCTCGGTCATCAGCGCCGCGAGATCGACCCGCGGTGGTGGTCCCCGTCGTGCTGACGGACCTGGGTCGGTGCCCAGATCGGCGGCGTTGGTGGCGTTGCCGGCTTGGGAGGGGCAAGGCGCCCCATCTGTCACCCCATCTGCCACCCCATCTGCCACCACATCAGCCACCACATCAGCCACCCCATCTGCCGCCCCATCTGCCGCCGAATCGGGTCCCGAATCGAGCGGGCTACCAGCACCGCCGGCGGCCTGCGGCAAGGACAGGCATTCGACCCCCGCGGGCCAAGGCGATCCTGCGGCGCGCGCGGCGTCGAGCGGGTCGAAGGGGTCGAAGGGCGCGTGGGCTGGTGCAGGGCTGGCACTTGTCGATGGCGGTCCGGCCTCGACCGAAGGAGCCGTCGACTCCAGCGCATGAACGAGCAGAACGTTCCCGGGCGCTTGCAGGATGCGGGCGCTCGGCGGGGTGGCCAGGCGTGAATCGGCGATGACACGCAGCGGCTGGAGCGGTGGCACTTCGCCCGACGGCAACCGGAGGTCCAGCCGCGGGTCGTCGTCGCGGACGGTGCCGATGCCGGTCAGGATGGCGCCGGCTCGCTGCCGCCACCCGTGGCCATCCTGACGGGCGGCCGGGCCGGTGATCCACTGGCTCCGACCGTCGGGCAGCGCCGTGCGCCCATCCAGGCTGGCGGCAATCTTCATGCGGACGTAGGGGCGGCCGCGCACCATGCGGCTCAGGAAGCCGATGTTGATTTCCCGTGCCTCGTCCGCGCCCAGGCCGAGCTCGCAGGCGATGCCTGCTTCTTCCAGATGGCGACGCCCCTTGCCCGCGACGAGCGGATTCGGATCGGCCAGCGCGATGTGGACGTGTCCCACCCGGGCGGCCGACAGGGCCTCGCAGCAGGGCGGCGTGCGGCCATGGTGGGCGCACGGTTCCAGCGTCACATAGACGTGCGCACCGACCAGCGCCTCTTTGGCATGCCCTCGGGCGACGACATCACGAAGCGCCATGACTTCGGCATGCGGACCGCCGGCTCGCTGGGTGTGTCCAGCCCCGAGCAGGTGTCCGTTGGCATCGGTGATGACACAACCGACGCGCGGATTGGGGTCGCTGAGTCCGATGGCCTGACGGGAGAGCGCCAGCGCCATGGCCATGGCGGCCTGGGGGGAAAGAGCGGTTTCGGGCTTCAAGGTGCGGGCGGATGCGTTCGACAGCGGGTGAGGAGCCCATGTGCGCTGCGGCTCATGGGCGGTGGCGATGCAATTGCGCTGCCGAATCCAGCGGGTTGGCGATGGCGCCCCGGCCGGTGCGACGCTGCGTCGCATGCGCGGCGTCTCATTCCTGGCCTGGCTTCTCGCCGGATTCGACGGAGCGCAGGCCGGAGGATAGCTTGCGGCGCGCCAGCCTGATTCATTCACGGCGCGGCCTCCGGTCCGGGCGGCTTGGATGGCTGGTGACTGACAGTCGAGGCATTGAGCAGGCGCCCCAGTCGCGGGTCGGCTGGCTTCGCTGTGGGACAGGGCAGCGCCGCCTGGATGACCAGAAAGTTCTGTTGCAGCAGCGGACCGTCCACATCGGTGTAGTGGGCGGGATGCTCGATGTTGGTGATGCGGCCGTCATGGTCATGGTCAGCGCTGTAGCGGCAGACGCGATGGCGCTTCAGGTCCGCCATCATCCCGGTCAGCTCGGTCCGCCCGCTCCAGCGCCCATCTCGACGACGCGCGGGGACCAGACAGTGGTAGCTGACGACGTCCCGTCCGTGGGCCGCAGCGTCTGCGGCGTTGCTGGCGCACCGAGGAGGGAGGGTGGGATCCGGGTCGTCCTGCAGCGTCATCGTCACGCCGCCGGGCAGTGCGGGCGAACGCGGCGTTTCGGGGGAGGGCGTGGCACTCAGATCGAAGCGGATCTGCCCGCTGAGCAGCCAGGCACCGCCCGCCGCCATGCGCGCCTGGCATCCGGCGACATCAGCGTCTCGCAGGTCGTTGACGCTGCGGTCCCCCAGCTCGCACAGGCCTTGCACGCTGCCCGTGCGGATGTCGAGGAGCCAGGCGAGCGTCACGCCGGGTTCTGGCTGGAATACGGCCCACCTGTCGCCCAGTGCACGCGCGTTGGCAGGCACGGCAGCATGCCTGCCGGCGCTGAGGAGCACGTCTCCAGCGGGCGGCCGACTCAGCGCCACCAGGGAGAGCAAGGGCTGACGCGAAGTCAGGCGGGCGGGCCAGTGCAGGGACTGCCATGCGCTGCCACGGTCCTGCCAGCGCACCTGGAGGTCCAGGTCTCGAAGAGGCCCAGCGGCATCGCCGGCCAGGTGCTGGTGAAAGGCATAGGACGTGTTGTCGAGGGTCACCTGCCAGTCATCCTTCAGGGTGCTGAACGCCGTGGCTTCCTGTGCCCGGTCCATCGCAAATGGGGCACGGCGCGGCGTCTTGCGCGCGGCCTGCCCGGCGAAGTCCGGGTGCTGAACGGCGCTTTCCGGTGCAAGAGCCGGTCGGCCGTCCGGCACCTGTGCGCGCAGGCGCTCGACCTGCGCCTCGGCAAGCACCGCCGCCGCCGAGCGGTCTCGGGCGAAGTCGCTGTGCTCACGCAAGACCGCATGCCCCTTGAGCATCAAGACCATGCCCATGCTGAGTACCAGGCTGCAGACCAGTGCTTCCACCAGCCCCCAGCCCGACTGGCGCAGGCGCTTCTCGTGGCGGGGGTGGCCGGTGTGGCCGGTGTGGCTGACGTGTCCGGCGGCGGGTGAGGTGACGTTTGGGTGATGCGTCATGGGGCAATGCTCCAGGGGGAGGTCGACGGGAATGTCCGGCGCTGCATCAGGGCATCCAGCCGCCCGGCAGGCGGGTCCAGGTGCCCAATTGGTCTGCCAGCGTTCGCAGGACGAGTGCGCTGTAGACGACCTGGACCTGCCCGGCCAGTTCGCTGGACTCGGCGCTGAGCAGGGCGCCGTCAATCCGCAGGGAGGCCCCCGCCGCCCCGAGGCGGCTGGCACCATGGCCGTACAGGAGCCCGGTGATCTGCACGGGGGCGTCGAGATCGAGGGCCTCGTCGCAGATCAGCAGAACCGGGTGCTCGGGCCGTCCGAGGGTTACCGCGGTCCTGAGACGCAGGGGCCCTCGGATCCAGAGCCAGTGGTGACCGGCTCGCACCTTTGCGTCGAGCAAGGCGCTGCAGTCCGCCTCGGCACTGCAGTCC
The DNA here is from genome assembly GCA_041912595.1 of Burkholderiaceae bacterium. Classification (GTDB taxonomy): domain Bacteria; phylum Pseudomonadota; class Gammaproteobacteria; order Burkholderiales; family Burkholderiaceae_C; genus Roseateles_B. The sequence continues at coordinate 41,896 of JAYRMR010000007.1, read as the reverse complement.
ACGGCCTCGACGCTGTGCTGGGTACGGTAGGCGGCGGGTGCCAAGCCGAAGAAGCGCTGGAAGAAAGCGCCGGGTTCCTGCGCGAGCTCAGGATCGTCCGGGTGGGCCAGGGTGGCCGTGGCGCTGCCTGGCGGGCCCTGGAGATGGCCTTCCGCACCGCGGATGGCACCGCCGGCCTGGACCGCCCAGGCGCCGTGAGCGTCCGGTGGCATCGCCAGGCCTGCTGGCGCGGCTGCGAGGCCGCGCAGGTCAATGTCGCCCCTGGCGATCACGGCACTGCCGGGCAGGCGTGGCAGCGCGGAGGCCAGCATGACAAGTTGGGATTGGGCCAGGGCCGGAAGCGGGCTGGAGGCTGGCAAGTCGGCCACCGCGCAGCTGAGCTGCCCCTGAGCGCACGACTGCACCACCAAGCGCAGCGTGCGGCGGTGCCAGCGTGCAGCGTCCGGCCGCTCCAGCCCCTGGATCGCCACGCTGAAGCCCGGGTAGAGCTCATCGGTAGGGAGGCGGCTGTCCGGCAGCAGTGCGGGCGGGTCTGATCCGCTCAGCCCAGCGCGCGGGATCGGTGCCGACAGCGCCGGCACCGGGCATTGGCAGCGCCAGGCGTCGCCATCATGGGCGCACTGGAACTGCCGCCCCTGCCAGGCCGATCGTACCCGCCGGTAGCCCTTGGCGTCGGTGTCGGTCATTTGTGCGACCTGGGGGAGTCGAGCTTCGGGGTCGGCTTTGCCCGCCGGTTGGCAATCCGCGCGCAATGCCGGACCGTTGAGCAACTGCAGCCCCCAGTCCAGACCGCTCTCGTTCAGACTCTGGCGCTGCTGGGCCTGCACCAGGGCGTCGCTGCCGAGCAGATCGCTCAGGAGCAGCCTTGCTCCCAGTACCGTGGTCATCCCCATCAGAAGGAGGAGCACCATCAGGGTCGCCAGCGTGGCCGCACCGGCGCTGTGCCGGCCGGAGTGGGGGGACAGTCCTTGCTTCAGCATGATGAGGGCGTGAGTTCCAGGTGGTCATTGCGGACATGCACGGTGCTGTGCAGGCTGCGCACCGCTGAGGCGTCGAGCAGCGACTGGCCCGTCAGCACCACGTCGACGAGCTGCCCCTGCAGGCCCGCGATGCAAGGGGCCGCGCCGTCCGGGCAGGCGCAGGCGGCCGGTGCCAGCGAATGCCTGTCGAGGCGCACCAAGAGGTGGGTGAAGCGCACGGTGTTGCCGTTATTCCAGGGCTGCCAGCTGCGCTCCAGCAGGTACTGAAGCTGCCCTTGGCGAAGACGGAATCCGCGATCGACACGCCGCTTGCCAGCGTCGGCTTCCACGCGATCGAAGCTGAGCAGCAGCCCATCGCCCGGGGTGGCGGGAGGCACGGGCGCGCCATCCAGCAGGACTTCCAACAGGGGAGCGGCGCGGGGCGCCCGAGCCTCGATGCCGGGCTCGGGGACCAGCTCATGCGCCTCGAGCTCCGCACCGGCCCGGCGGATCTCCAGCTGCATCAGGGACATGGCATTGCGAAGATCCTGCTGAAGCAGCGTTTCGGCCAACAGGTGCTTGTGCTCCCGCAGCTGGCTCAGCATCAGCCCTCCCGCGGTGGCGCACAGGAAGAGACCCAAGGCCATTCCCAGCAGCAGGTCCACGAGGGTCAGGCCGGCCTGGGTGCCGCGAGCGGGTCTGGCCGTGATGGGGGAGCGGTAGCCCAGCGGCCGGAGCGAGGTGTGCCGGCCCCTTGCCGCGGGCCGCAAGGCGCATTCGGTGAGGCGGTGCACGGCGATCCTCATTGCGGCCAGCACGCATCGGTGGCGCTGCCGGCGCGGTCGATGGCGGTCTGGCGGACCTGTTGCCCATCGAGGGTCAGGCGAAGCTCGGCGCAGAGCGCGTCGCGCACCTGCGTGCTGCCGGCTCGGGGCGTTGCCGTGGCCACGAAGCCTTGGCGGAACGCGTCGTCGTCGGCACCGCCTGCGTCGGAGGCCGGGAGTCCTTGCAGGCCAAGCTCGTAATGCCGCAGCGACGGAGCGGTCGCGCTCAGCTCTGCCAGGCTGCGGGCATAGCGGCGATGGTTGCTCCGGTAGCGCGCCTGCGCATGGAGCAGGCTCGTGAGCGCCGCCTGGGCTTCGCTGCGGCGGGCCTTGTGCAGCTGGGCCTCGAAGCGCGGCCACGCCAGCAGGCACAGCACGAGCGAGATCATCAGTACGAGCAGGAGCTCAATGAGCGTGAAGCCTCGCGCCTGCGGCCTGGCGGTGAGATACATCCCTGAACGCGCTGGCAACGCGGTGGGGATCGGAACCCGGGCGAGGGGAGGGGGACAGGACGTGGATGGCCGGGCCAGGGCATCGGCCGCGATGGATCGGGTGGCGGTGCGCATGAAGGGCTCCGGAGGGCGTCAGGCGACGGCGCCGCTGCAGGGCGGGAGCGCTTGCGAGGCCCAGCCCTGGGCGCAGGTGCGGACGCGTCCGACCGGGCTGACCACGTACCAGATGCCGCGCCCCGAGGCGGGCTCTTCGACGCGGAAGGTCCCGGCACTGGTCACGAAGCCTTCGCCGGCATGCAGGGTGATGCCGGGGACGTTGGCAGCGATCTGCGTGTGGCTGCCGCTGGCGATCCACCGGAAGCGGATGGGGTGGGTCTCGCCATCGCACTGGGCGGTGCTGGCGGAGCAGCGGCAGCGGTCATGCGACGCGCCGTGCAGGACGTAGCAACTGCCGCCTGGGGACCCCAGCACGCTCAGGCGCAGCGACTTCTGGCCGCCGATGGCCAGGCTGCGGGCGAGCTGCAAGTCGTGTGAGAAATCAGCGGCGAGCGTCTGCAGCCGATGCTGGCGGATCGACGCCTGGAACGAGGGCAGGGCGATGAGGCACACGATGCCCAGCACCGCCACGCAAAGCAGGGCGTTGATCAGCGTGAAGCCGCGCCAGATGCGGCGGGCTGGCCTTGCGCAAAGGCGTGGGAGGCTACGCACCACGTGCGCGCAGAGGGGGGAACGAGACGGCGGGAGATCGGGGCGCATGACAGACCTTCGTGAGTGAAGGCTTGTCAGCGTAGGGAGCTCACGTCAGGGACGCATCCGTCCGTCGAGTGATGGCCTCAGCGGTGAATCCGCAGGCCTGCGGATGAATCCCGCGCAGCCGGCGTTGCTCAGATGTCCCGGATCAGCTGGCGGAACTCGTCGACGTCCTCGAAGCTGCGGTAGACCGAGGCGAAGCGGACGTAAGCCACCTTGTCGATGCGCTTGAGCTCGCGCATGACCAGCTCGCCCAGCTTGGTGGACGGAATTTCCCGAGCCCCGCTGGTGAGGAGCTTGTCCTGGATGCGTTCCAGGGCGGCGTCGATCTGCTCGATGCTCACCGGCCGCTTGCGCAAGGCCAGCTGCATGGAGGCACGCAGCTTGGACGGGTCGAAGTCGGCGCGGGTGCCGTCCTTCTTGACCACCGCCGGCAAGGCGATTTCGGCGCGCTCGTAGGTGGTGAAGCGCTTGTCGCAGCTCAAGCAGCGCCGCCGACGGCGCACCACGTCGCCCTCATCCGACTCGCGGGTCTCGGCGACCTGGGTTTCGTGATGGGAACAGAAGGGGCAGCGCATCGGCGGCGGACCGGCTTAGCGGTAGACGGGGAACTGGCGGGTCAGCGCGGCGACCTTCTCGCGCACCGTGGCCAGGTTGGCTTCGTCATGCGGCTTGTCCAGCACGTCGGCGATCAGGTGGGCGGTGGCGCGCACTTGATCCTCCTTGAAGCCGCGCGTGGTCATGGCCGGCGTGCCCAGGCGGATGCCGCTGGTGACCATGGGCTTCTGCGGATCGTTGGGGATGCCGTTCTTGTTGCAGGTCATGTGGGCGGCGCCCAGGATGGCCTCGGCTTCCTTGCCGGTCAGGCCCTTGGGACGCAGGTCCACCAGCATGACGTGGCTTTCGGTCCCACCCGACACGATGCGCAGGCCGCGCTCGATCAGGGTCTCGGCCAGCACCTTGGCGTTCTTGACGACCTGCTCCTGGTAGGCCTTGAATTCAGGGCTCAGCGCTTCCTTGAAGGCCACGGCCTTGCCGGCGATGACGTGCATCAGGGGGCCGCCCTGGATGCCGGGGAAGATCGCCGAGTTGATCTTCTTGGCGATGTCTTCGTTGTTGGTGAGGATGATGCCGCCGCGCGGACCGCGCAGACTCTTGTGCGTGGTGGAGGTCACGACGTCAGCATGCGGCAGCGGGTTGGGGTACACGCCGGCGGCGATGAGGCCCGCGTAGTGGGCCATGTCCACCATGAAATAGGCGCCGATCTCCTTGGCGATCTTGCCGAAGCGCTCGAAATCGATGCGCAGGGAGTAGGCGGAGGCGCCGGCGATGATCAGCTTGGGCTTGTGCTCGCGGGCGATGCGCTCCATGGCGTCGTAGTCGATGGCTTCGTTGGCATCGAGACCATAGGAGACGACCTTGAACCACTTGCCGGACATGTTCAGCGGCATGCCGTGGGTCAGGTGGCCGCCTTCGGCGAGGCTCATGCCCATGATGGTGTCGCCGGGCTGCAGCAGGCCGAAGAACACGCCCTGGTTGGCCTGGGAGCCGGAATTGGGCTGCACATTGGCGAACTGGGCGCCGAAGAGCTGCTTCAGGCGGTCGATGGCCAGCTGCTCGACGACGTCGACGTACTCGCAGCCACCGTAGTAGCGCTTGCCGGGGTAGCCCTCGGCGTATTTGTTGGTCAGCTGGCTGCCCTGGGCCTGCATGACGGCCGGCGAGGTGTAGTTCTCGGAGGCGATCAGCTCGATGTGCTCTTCCTGACGCTGGTTCTCGTTCTGGATGGCGGTCCAGAGGTCGGGGTCGATGGCGGCCAGGGTGGATTGGGTGCGGTCGAACATGGTGTCAGTGGGAATCTAGGGTTGTAGCCGGGCCCGGACCACAAGACAGCTTCTTGAAGCTCCCTGCTCGGCTGCCCAGGCGAACGGCTGATCTGCCTGCCACCGAGGGTGTGCCGGCAGCCGCGCTCCCCGGTGGTCACCCACCTTGGCCCCCGAATGTGCAGGGGCATCATCGCCAGTTGCGCGGCCCGTGGAGTGTAGCGGGTCCGGCCCGGGGCCTGGCGCGTCATTGCGCACCAGGAAGGTCGGACAGATGTGACCGGGATGAATGAGGCGGATCGGTCGCCCGCCGGGGCGCGGGGGTGGCTCGCCCGGCAGGCCGGCCCGCAAGCAAAAAGCCCCGGCCGGAGGGGCTGGGGCTTGAAGGGCGCCGGACTCACGCGGCCGGCCAGGTGGGGCGGCACCTCAGTGCAGCAAGGCCACCTGCTGGGGCGCCGACGAGGCCATGGGGGCCTGCGGCTCGGTCGAGGGGCGCGGCGTGGGCGAGCGGCCAGCGGCCACGGCCTTCAGCTGCTCATGCTCGTTGAGCACGCGGCCGGCGTAGCCGGCGTCGTCGCTGAGGTTGGCGGCGCCGACGTAGTACTTCAGGCCGTCCTCGAGGCTGCCGCCGCGCTGGATGCACTCCTTCAGCACCTGGACCCCGACGCGCAGGTTGGTGACCGGGTCGAAGGCCGCATGGGTGCCGCCGAAGGCCTCGTACTTGTCGTCATGGACGCGCGTCATCACCTGCATCAGGCCCTGCGCGCCCACGGTGCTCTGGGCAAACGGGTTGAAGCCGGACTCCACGGCCATGATGGCCAGGATGAGCGTGGGCTCGACCTTGGCCTTCTGCCCCACGACCCAGGCCTCCTGGACCAGGCGTGCGACGGGCTCCGGCGCCACCTTGTAGCGGCGGGCCAGCCATTGCGCCACGGCCGCCTGCGGGCGGCTGAGCTCCTTGGGGTTGATCGCGGTCGCGCGCTGGATGGCGCTCGGGTCGCTCAGCGTGTTCAGCACATCGCCGCTCGCTTCCGCACGGGCTTCCTGGCGGGCGCTGAGCCAGCCGAGGGTCTGGCTCTCCAGTTGATGGCGCAGGTCGGCCTGGCTGGCGAAGGTGGCCAGCACGGCGACGACGGCGAGGCCCAGCAGGGCCAGGGTGTTGTGACTGACGACCAGCAATCCCTGGCCAATGTCCTTGAGAAACACCTCGGTCGCGATGCGGGCATGGCGTCCGAGGCTCAACAGGTTAGCTTGCGCTGTCATGTGACTCCTTTCTTCTCCGCCTGGCCCCCACCCTTGCTGATGCATGGGGCAAAGACCGACGGTGATAATGGGGCCGCCTCAGAGGCGGGCGGGCTCGAGAGCCCGGCCGCAGGCGGCGTCCATTGGCAGCGATCGTGCGCTTGAACCCTGGAACGGCGCACGGGTTAACCCTTGCTGGTGCAAGGTTGGCGCGATTCTAAGGACGAAAAATAACCGGTCAAGCCTATAAGGGCTTGTCTTAATAACTGATAGTTATGAAATACAGAGATCTGCGGGCCTTCATGGCCGGCCTGGAAGCCCAGGGCGAGCTGCGCCGCGTGAAGGATCCCGTGAGCACGCACCTGGAGATGACGGCTCTGTGCGACCGGGTGCTCCGTGCCGAAGGCCCGGCCCTTCTTTTCGAGCAGCCGGTGACTCCCCAAGGTCTTGGGACCCCCCCCATGCCGGTGCTCGGCAACCTGTTCGGCACACCCCGGCGGGTGGCGCTCGGCATGGGCGCGGAGAGCCTGGCCGAGCTGCGGGACGTCGGCCAGCTGCTGGCCAACCTCAAGGAGCCCGAGCCGCCTCGGGGCCTCAAGGACGCCGGCAAGCTCCTGCAAATGGGCAAGGCGCTGTGGGACATGAAACCGAGCCTGGTCTCGCGGCCGGCCTGCCAGGCCAATATCCTCAAGGGAGATGAGATCGACCTGGGGCGTCTCCCCATCCAGTACTGCTGGCCGGGGGATGCCGCGCCCCTGCTGACCTGGGGGCTGGTGATCACGCGGGGTCCGCAGGGCGGCGCGAAGCCTCGGCTGCGCCAGAACCTGGGCATCTACCGCCAGCAGCTCATCGGGCCGCGCCAGCTCATCATGCGCTGGCTCGCGCACCGCGGCGGCGCGCTGGACTTCCGGGACTTCGCGCTCGCCAACCCGGGGCAGCCCTTCCCGATCGCCGTGGCTCTGGGGGCCGACCCGGCCACCACGCTGGGGGCCGTCACGCCGGTGCCGGACAGTCTTTCCGAGTACCAGTTCGCCGGGCTGCTGCGCGGCTCGCGCACCGAGCTGGCCGACACGTCGGTGGGCGAGGGCGGCCGGATGCTGCAGGTGCCGGCCACGGCCGAGATCATCCTGGAGGGGCACATCCCGCCCGCGGCTCCCGGTTTCGAGGGGCGCAGCGCGCATGGCGTGCCGCTCAAGGAGATCAAGGGCTATCTCCACGCCCTCGAGGGGCCCTATGGCGACCACACCGGCTACTACAACGAGCAGGACTGGTTCCCGGTCTTCGAAGTCCAGCGCCTGACGCACCGCGATGACCCGATCTATCACAGCACCTACACCGGGAAGCCGCCGGATGAGCCGGCGGTGCTGGGTGTGGCGCTGAACGAGGTCTTCGTGCCCATCCTGCAGAAGCAGTTCACCGAGATCGTCGACTTCTACCTGCCGCCGGAGGGCTGCAGCTACCGCATGGCGGTCATTTCCATCCGCAAGAGCTACCCGGGCCACGCGAAGCGCCTGATGTTCGGCCTGTGGAGCTTCCTGCGGCAATTCATGTATACCAAGTTCATCGTCATCGTGGACGACGACGTCGACGTGCGGGACTGGAAGGAAGTGGTCTGGGCCATCACCACGCGCATGGACCCGGTCCGGGACACTACGCTGGTCGAGGGCACGCCCATCGACTACCTGGACTTTGCCTCGCCCGTCAGCGGCCTGGGCGGCAAGATGGGTTTGGACGCCACCAACAAGTGGCCGGGGGAAACCTCGCGGGAGTGGGGCCGGACCATCACCATGCCGGACGCGGTGCTGCAGTCCAGCCAGGTGCTGTTCGACAAGCTCTTTGGCGGCAAGGCCTGATCGCTCAGTCGATCCACTTAGGCGCTGGCGGCGTGGATATCCAGCCTCAAGTGCAGGCAAGCGGCCTGGGGTAAATCAGGATCAAGACGGCGTCAGCTCTTTCTTGAAGAAGCCGGGAGCACCGCCTAGCTTAGAGAGGCCTGACGACAGGCAACTCAACTGGCGCAGTCTCTGCGCGCCAGGGGCCCTTCGGTCGTTCACCGTTGAGCTCCACCGGTGGCGCCAGCCACCCACCCCTCCGCGCGAAAGCCCGGGGGGGTTCCTCTTTCTGGGGGCCCCATCTGCGGACCTGCTGCCGTAAGGCGGCTGCGCACTCAATGACCGGCCAGCAGTCCCAGCCCTTCATAGAAGACGTAGCGCATCCTTCGGTAGCCGCCCTCGCTGGGCAGCCAGTCATAGGGCGAGAGATCGTCCAGCGCACGCCCGCCCACGGGTGCCGGCACCAGGCGCAGCGGCGTGTTCTCGGCGAGCGCAGCGGCCTGGAAGGCCCGCAGGCTGCGCGGCATGTGCTCCGCATGGGTGACGATCACCACCTGCCGGACCCCGCGGGCGCGCAGCAGCGGCAGGCTCAAGCGCGCGTTCTCACGGGTGTCTCGGGCCGCCGGCTCGACCAGGTCCAGCGGCAGGCCGAATTCCTCGCGTGCCACCCGGGCGGCCACGTCCGCTTCCGGCACGTCACCGGGCTTCGGAGCGGTGGGCAGGCCACCGGTGAAACCCAGCGGCCAGTGGCATCGGCGGGCGAGGTAGGCGCCATGGCGCAAGCGCGCCAGCGTTTCGAGCTTGAGGTCGGGGCCTGCGCGCTCGCTGCTCCATTGATGAATTCCCCCGCCCAGCACCAGCACCAGGGTGTGTGTCTGCGCCTGGCAATCGGCGGGCGCCGTGAGCAGGGGCGGCGGTGGGCGGAGGAGGGCGCGTTGCAGCAACACGGCCGGCGCCTCGCAGAGCGACAGCCACATCGGCACCAGGCTCAGTGGCAGCAACCATCGCCAAGGGCCTGCGCGCCGCCACAGCAGCAGGCCGGCCAGCAGCGGCGGCAGCAGGAGGCCGGGCGGGGCCAGCAGGGCCAGGCAGGCGGCCTTGAGAGGGCTGTAGAGATCCATCGCGTGACGGTGTGCTGATGTTTGTGCTGAATCCTGAGGACGACTCCGCTGTTCACGGGCGTCTGGGCGGCCGCGATTTGAGCATGCGAGCCGGGGCTGGCGGCACAATGCGGGCTGATCCTGATCCCACCCGTCTTTGGAGAAACACGCGATGAGCCATGCCGGCACGGGCCGCATCACCCTGGGGGGCGGCTGCTTCTGGTGCACCGAGGCGGTGTTCGCACGCGTTCGCGGCGTCCGGGCCGTCGAGCCCGGCTACTGCAACGGCGAGGTGCCCGACCCCAGCTACGAGCAGGTCTGCACGGGGCGGACCGGGCACGCCGAAGTGGTCCGCATCGACTACGACCCGGCCCAGGTCACCCTGCGGCAGCTGCTGGAAGTCTTCTTCTGCATCCACGACCCCACGAGCCTGAACCGCCAGGGCGCCGACGTCGGCACCCAGTACCGTTCGGGCATCTATTTTGAGCAGCCGCAGGACGAGGCCGAGGCGCGCGCCTTCGTGGCCGAGGCCAATGAGGCCCTGGGCGGCCGCGTTGTCACCGAGATCGCGCCCCTGCGGCTCTACAGCACGGCCGAGCCGTATCACCACCAGTATTTCGCTCGCAATCCGGACCAGGGCTACTGCGTCTTCGTGGTCGCGGGCAAGGTCGACAAGTTCAGGAAGACCTTCGCCCATCTGATGCAAGCTGATGCAGGCGGGGTCTGAGTTGATCCTGCTGCCGACGACCTCCGCCCGCCGACTCTGGCCTTGCTGTGGCATGGCCCTGCGGCAGCCGCTGCCAGCCTCCTCCTGGATGGCCTTGGGAGGTCCGGCATGACGGTGCTCAGCGAGCCGATGATCGCCTGGCACGGCCTGCGCCATGCGTATGCCGGTGGGGCCCTGCTGTACTTCGACGACTTCGTGCTGGCGCCCCGTCATCACTTGCTCGTGCATGGCCCGTCCGGGTCCGGCAAGACGACGCTGCTGAACATGATGGCCGGTCTGCTGCGCCCCTCCGACGGCCAGCTGCGGCTGGCGGGGGTGGAGCTCGGCCGGCTGCATGGGGCGGATGTCGATCGTTGGCGCGGGCGCGAGCTGGGCCTCGTGTCCCCGCGCCTGCACCTGAGCCCGGCGCTGAACGTGCTGGAGAACCTGCGCCTGCCGTTTCTAGCGGCCGGCCTGCGGGTGGACAAGGACCGCATCGGCCTGGTCATGACCAGTCTCGGCCTGGAGGGGCTGGCCAAGCGTCGCGCGGCGCAACTCAACCAGGGCCAGCTGCAGCGCGTGATCCTGGCGCGGGCCCTGCTTCGCGGGCCGCGCGTTCTCATCGCCGACGAGCCCACGGCCAACCTGGACGAGGAGGGCGGTGAGCGCATGATCGGCCTGCTGTGCCAGGCGGCGGCGGAGCATCAGGTCACCCTCGTGGTCACCACCCATGACGCCCGCGTGGTGCAGCGTTTCCAGACCCTGCTGCCTGTCCAGTTGCACCGCTTGCGCAATCTGGGCTGGCTGGCCTCCGGCCTCACCGCGGGGCTCAGCAGCGTGCTCGGAGGGATGCGGGAATGAGGCGGCTGGGTCTTCATCTGCCCTGGCTGGCCTGGCGTCATCTGTGGTCCCGCCCGCTGTACGCGGCCGTGAGCGTGCTGCTCATGAGCCTGGCGCTGGCGGTGGCCGGGCTTCTGCTGCAACTGGCCCAGCGCCTGCCCCAGCAACTGGACCATGAGCTGCAGGGCACGGAGCTGCTGGTCGGGCCGCGAGGGGACCCCTGGCGCCAGGTGCTTTCGAGCCTGCTGTTCCTGGGCGAGCCCGGCAGCAGCCTGCCCTACGAGGCCCTGCCTCTGCTGCGGGGCCTGCCCCAGGTGCAGCAGGCGGTGCCGGTGCTGGTCGGCCCCCGTCACCAATCTTTGCTGGTGCTGGGCACCGAGCCAGCGTTCCTGACGATGCGGCAGGCGCGGCTGGCGCAGGGCCGTGTCTTTGAGCACGTGATGGAGGTCGTGCTCGGCGCGGACGCCGCGCAGCGACTCGGCTTGGGGGTGGGCGCTGAATTCATGGGGGCCGGTGCTCAGCGGCCCTATGTGGTGGTCGGCGTGCTCGCCCGTCAGGGGGCGACGCTCGACGGTCTGATTCTCACGGACCTGAGCACGCTCTGGTCGATGCGGCAGCCGTCCGGCGCACTGCCGGCGGGGCTCTCAGCGGGGCTGGGCGGGGCGGAGGTGGTCCCGGGAGGCGCGCCGCGCGCGCTGCCGGCCTCGCTCGACGGGGCGGAGGAGAGCCTGGGCGACATCAGCTTCGTGCTGGTCAGCCCGGCTGGCCCGGAGTCGCTGAACGTCCCGCTGCCCTGGCTGAATACGCAGGGCGGCCTGCTGGCGGCCGTTCCGCGGGACGAGATCGGGCGCATGAAGGCCTCGCTGGCCTGGCTCCCGACGCTGCTGACCACGCTGCTGTCCCTGCTGCTGCTGTGCGCCTGGCTTGCGGCCTTCGCGCTGATGCTGCAGGCCCAGGAGCAGCGGCGGCAGGATCTCGTCCTGCTGCGGGTGCTCGGAGCGCCCGCCTGGCGCGTGGCCCTGCTGCCGGCCCTTGAATGGCTGTGGGTGAGTGCGCTGGCCTTGGGGATGGCCTGGGCGGCGACGGAGCTCGCCTGGTTCCAGTCCCGTCGGCTGGCGGCGCCGGAGCAGCTGCACTGGCTGGGCACCCAGGGCCGGGTGCTGGTCTTTGGTGGGCGCCTGGCGGTGCTCGGCTTCCTGCTCGCCCTGGCGGGTGCGGCCTGGCCGGCCTGGTGTGCCTGGCGCCTGCAGGTCTCGCGGCTGCTGCAGCCGGGGGAGTGATCCCCGCGCATCCTCAAGGCTACGGGGCATGCCTGATGGCACCTAGGAGCCTGGCGTGCACAATGCCGCTGCGCCTGGGCGCCCCGGTAACGCCGGGCACCTGACTTTCATCCTCGATACCGTGAACGTTTCTTCCGTCCGCATTCACCGCTGCGCGTCGCTGGCGGCCCTGGCAAGCCAGGGTCCGGCCGGTGTGCGTCGGTCTGCGGGCGGTGGCCGAGGGCGGATCGTGTGGGGCGAAGTCCCGTCATGCGCCGCCCAGGACGACGGCGACGGCGCGGAGTGCGGGCGATGAACGTGTCGCACGCGCATCGCGCTGCCCGTCCTGGCCGCCTGCGCTGGGGTGGCTGGCCTCTTCACGCCTGGCTGGCCTTGTGCCTGCTGCTCGCGCAGGGGCTGGGCCAGGGGCACCGCATTGCACACCAGGGGGCGCGGCTTGCCGCCTCCGCCGTGCTGGCGGGCGCGATGCCCGCCGAGGCAGCGGGCACCGACGGCTGGGGCCACGCGCTCGGGTCGGCGGACTGCCAACTGTTCGACCATCTGGCCCAGGCCGACCAGGCTTGCGCGCCGGACCACCCGCAGGCCCTGCTGGCGCTCGCCGGCGAGGGCTCCGGCCTGCCTGCGCCGGCGTCTGCGGCCGTGTCCAGGCCTGACGCCTGCGCGCGAGGTCCTCCCGTTCTGGCCTGAGATCCCGCCCCAAGCCTGGGGCTGATGACGCCTGGCTGCCCTTGGCGCGCCAGGTCAGGGGCGCCCTCGTGCGCCTCGCTCCTCTCGGATCCGGCGCGGCTTGATCAAGCCCGCTCCATCAGGCGGCCGTTCATCGACGGCCCATGAACCACCATGCAAGAACGCTCTCTCCACGCCGCGCCGCGCGCGGCTCGCTCCGCCATCGCTCACGCGAAGTCGTCCTCTCCGATCCAGCCGCTGGTCCTGCGGCCCACGGTGCTCGTCCTGAGCCTGATGGCGGCCACGCTGGCCCATGCGGAGGGCAGCACGGCGGATCGACAGACCCTGGACACCGTGCAGGTCACGGGTAATCCGCTGGGCAACAAGGAACTGGCTCAGCCGGGGCAGTCGCTGTCTGGCGATGCGCTGCTGCTGCGCCGCGGGGCCAGCCTGGGCGAGACCGTCGAAGGCTTGCCCGGCGTGGCCGCCACTTCCTTCGGCCCCAATGCCAGCCGCCCCACCATCCGCGGGCTCGATGGCGAACGGGTTCGCATGCTCAACAACGCAGGCGCCTCGCTCGACGTGTCCAGCCTCAGCTATGACCATGCCGTGCCGGTCGATCCGCTCGTGGTCGACCGGGTCGAGGTGCTGCGTGGGGCGGCCGCGCTGCTCTATGGCGGCAATGCCATCGGCGGGGTGGTGAACACCATCGACAACCGCATCCCTCGCAGCCGTGCGCAGGGCCTGTCGGGCGCGGTGGACCTGCGCCTGGGCGGCGCGTCCGGCGAGCGTGCCGCGGCGGCGGTGCTGGATGGCGGGCAGGGGCCCTGGGCCTGGCACGCCGACGTCTCCCGCCGCCTGGCGGATGACCAGAAGACGCCGGCCTTCACCGCGCCGGACGGCACTCGGCTGGACCGCGTGCGCAACTCGGCCAGCGCGGCGCGCAGTGGCGCCCTGGGCGGCGCCTGGGTGGGCCAGGACGGCTATGCCGGCCTGAGCTTCGACGACTATCGCAACGACTACGGCGTCACGGTGGAGCCCGACGTGAAGATCGCCATGCAGCGTCAGCGCGTGGCCGGCGCCGGGGAGCAGCGCTGGCAGGAGGGCTTCCTGCGCAAGCTCCAGTGGCAGTTCAGCCGCGCCCGCTACCAGCACGACGAGATCGAAGGCGACGGCTCGCTCGGCACGCGCTTCTCGCAGCGTGGATCGGAGCTGCGCGTGCAGGCGGAGCATGCGCCGCTGGCCGGGGCGCGCGGCGTGCTGGGCTGGCAGTTGGAGAACAGCCGCTTCGAGGTGCAGGGCGAGGAGGCGCTGATGCCCAGCAATCGCAGCCGGGCGCAGGGTCTCTTCATCCTGGAGCAGTGGAGCGACGGGCCGTGGCAGCTGGGCCTGGGGGCACGGCGGGACCAGGTGCGCGTCCGCTCGGACGGCGACGCCGCCGGTGTCGAGGATCCGCGCTTTGGCGAGGGCCTGGAAAGGCGCTTCTCGCCGAAGAGCGGCTCCGTCAGCGTGGCCTGGCACCCTGTGGCCGATCTTGGCCTCAGCCTGAACATCAACCATTCCGAGCGCGCGCCGTCCGCCGGCGAGCTCTTCGCCAAGGGCGTGCACGTGGCGACGGGTGCCTTCGAGCAGGGGGACGCGACGCTGGGCCTCGAGCACGCCAGCGGCCTGGACCTCGGCCTGCACTGGAAGCACCGGGCCGGGAGCATCGAGATCAACGCCTACCGCACCCGCTTCAAGGACTACATCGCGTTGCGGGCGACGGGAGCGACGGTGCCTGGCGAGGGCGCGGAGCCGCTGCCGGTCTACGCCTACCAGGCCGTGGGCGCCCGCCTGCAGGGGCTGGAGCTGAACGTGCAGCAGGACCTCGAGATGCGGTGGCTGCCCGGCACGCTGGGCGGCTGGCACTGGCAGGCGGGGCTGCAGATGGACTGGGTCCGCGGTGATGACCTGAGCCACGGCGAGGCCCTGCCGCGCATCGCGCCACGGCGGACCACGCTGAGCCTCGAGGGGCAGGGCGGCCCGTGGGGTCTGCGGCTGGAGGTGCAGCAGGCGGCGGCCCAGGCGCGCGTGCCCGCGGAGGACCGCGCAACGCCGGGCTACACGGTCGCCAAGCTGGCGCTGAATCGCCAGTTCCGCTGGGAGCAGATGGACGCGCTGTGGTACCTCAAGCTCGACAACCTCGGCAACACGCTGGCCTACCGCGCCGCCAGCATGCCCACGATCCGGGACTGGGCGCCGCTGCCGGGGCGGAGCGTGTCGACGGGGGTGCAGCTGCGTTTCTGAGCCAGGGCTGAGCCGGCCCGCGGGTGCGGTGCTGACGGCGCCCGGTGCCGCCCCTGCGACGGCGGCTCAGGGCGCCAAGCGCTCCCGCACCCAGCTGCCGCCTTCCTGGCGATAGCGGATGCGGTCGTGCAGGCGTGAACGGCGGCCCTGCCAGAACTCCCAGCGCTCGGGCACGAGGCGGTAGCCGCCCCAGTGCGGCGGACGTTCGGGCTTCAGGCCATGCTGGGCCGCGGCCTTGGCCGCATTGGCCACCAGCACGGCACGGGAGCTGATCACCTGGCTTTGCGGAGACGCCCAGGCGCCCAGGCGGGAATCGAGTGGTCGCGAGTGGAAGTAGGCATCCGATTCCTCGGCGCTGACCTTCTCGACGCGCCCCTCGATGCGCACCACGCGCTCCAGCTCCACCCAGTGGAACTGCAGGGCGGCGAAGGGGTGGATCGCGAGCTCCTGGCCCTTGCGGCTCTCGTAGTTGGTGAACCAGACGATGCCGCGCTCGTCGAGGCCCTTGATCAGCACGATGCGGGTGGAGGGGCGGCCGTCTTCGCCGACGGTGGCCACGGTCATCGCGTTGGGCTCGGGAAGCTCGGCTTTCAGGGCCTCGTCCAGCCACTGGCGGAACTGAAGGAGCGGCTCGTTCGCGGCCCCGGATTCGTCCAGCTCGGCCAGCTCGTAGCTCTTGCGCAGATCGGAAAGCTTGTTCATACCGGGAGTATCACTCAGGCGGGAACTCCTTAAGTGAAGCCCCCTATGGGGAGCCTCCAGGCGTGCAGGCATGCTGCAGGGCAACAGCCGCTGAACAGGCGGCGACACAAAAAGGTGATTCGAATGGATGAACGACGGCCTGTTGTCGTCGTGCTGGCCGCTGGCCAGGGCAGCCGCTACACGGGCCCTGGACACAAGCTGCACCAGGAACTGCGTGCGGGCGAGACGGTGCTTCAGCGCACGGTCGCCCAGGTCCGGGCCTCGGGCCTGCCGTGGGTGATCGTCACGACCCAGGCGATGAAGGATCCGGCCCAGTGCCTGGTCTCGCGCCTCGACCAGCTCGTCGTCCTGCCCGAGCGGGGCGTGCAGGGTCAGGTCTTGCCCGTGGGGATGGGGCACAGCATTGCGGCGGGCGTGTCGGCCACGGGGGACGCGCCGGGATGGGTGCTGATGCCGGGAGACATGCCCGGCGTCCAGCCCGACACGCTGCGCGCGGTGGCCGATGGGCTCGGCGAGCAGGCGGTGGCCTTTGCCCAGCACCGGGGCCGCAGTGGCCAGCCGCTGGCCTTCTCGGCCGAGCTGTACTCCGACCTCGTCGGTCTGCAGGGCGATGAGGGCGCGCGGCGGCTCGTGGCGCGCTATCCCGCCGTGGGTGTCGAGGTGCCGGACCCTGCGGTGCTCGAGAGCGTCGACACCCTGGAAGATCTGCAGCGCCTGCGCGAGCGGGAGTCCTCGGGCAGCACGCCCGCGATGCTGCAGGGCACCTCGGTGGCCGGCACCTGGCGCTGAGCGCGCCTCCGGCAGCGGTTCCGCGTTCCGTCCCCTCACGTCAGCACCCTTGAACGAGGGGACATGAAAAAGGCGCCCGGACGGCTTGTCGCGGGCGCCTCGTGAGGCGGGTGGGCGGCCGACACCGGCTTCGGTGCCCGCCGCGGGGATCGGCCTCAGACCGGGGCGTCGTCGCCCTTGTCGGTCTTCTTGATGCGCACCGGGCCGCGCTTGCGCTCGGCCGGGGCCGCGGCGACCTTCTTGGCCACGGCCGCGCTGGCGTCGTCCGCCGGCTTGGCATCTGCCTCGAGGTCTTCCTGCGTGATGACGCGGGTGTAGGGTGCCAGGATCTGGACCAGCTGGCCGTAGATGCGGGGGTTGCCCGCCACGATCTCGCGCTGGTGCAGGAAGTCGGCTTCGCCCGTGAAGTTGCCCACCAGGCCACCGGCCTCGGCAATGATCAGCGAGCCTGCGGCCACGTCCCAGGGATGCAGACCGGTCTCGAAGAAGGCGTCGTAGTAGCCGGCGGCCACGTAGCAGAGGTCCAGCGCAGCGGCACCCGGGCGGCGCAGGCCGGCGCATTCCTGCATCACGGCCTCGAACATCTTCAGGTAGCGCTTGAAGTTGTCACCGCGGCGGAAGGGGAAGCCCGTGCCGATGAGTGCGTCGCTCATGCGGGTGCGGCGCGACACGCGCAGGCGGCGGTCGTTCAGGTAGGCGCCGCGGCCCTTGGTGGCATAGAAGAGGTCGTTGCGGGTGGGGTCGTAGACCACGGCCTGCTGGACCACGCCACGGTGGGCCAGGGCGATGGAGACCGCGTACACGGGGAAGCCGTGGATGAAGTTGGTGGTGCCATCGAGCGGGTCGATGATCCACTGGAATTCGGAAGTCTTGTTGCCGTGTTCACGGCCCGATTCTTCGGCGAGGATGCCGTGGTCGGGGTAGGCCTGCAGCAGCGTCTCGATGATGAGCTGCTCGGCAGCCTGGTCCACCTCGGTCACGAAGTCGTTGGGCGACTTGCTGTTGATCTTGAGGATGTCGAGGTCCAGGGAGGCGCGGTTGATGATGGATCCCGCTGCACGGGCCGCCTTGATGGCGACGTTGAGCATGGGATGGAGAGAAGCTTGCGTCATGCGTGAACCTGCAAACGGAAGAGGTGGACTGGCGAAGGAAAAGAGCGGGCGCTGCGTGGGGGTCCTGGGGACCGGCGGGGCTGGAAGGGGTCTTTCGACGGGGTCCAGACACACTTCTCGATGCACTCCAAACGGAGTCCACGGCGCGGATAATCGACCATTTTAGCCGAGAACCCCATGTCCGCCAGCGTGGAATCCACACGATTTGTCCTGATTCAGACCAGCCACCCCGGCAACGTCGGGGCCGCGGCCCGGGCGATGAAGGTGATGGGCTTCTCCGAGCTGGTGCTGGTGCGCCCGCGTTTCGCCGATGTGCTGAGCCAGGAGGACACCATCGCCATGGCCAGCGGCGCGGCCGACATCCTGGCGCGAGCCCGCATCGTCGAGACGCTGGAGGAGGCGCTGGAGGGCGTCACCTTCGCCTGCGCCACGGCCATGACGCCGCGGGACTTCGGGCCGCCGACCTCGGCGCCGCGGCCGCTGTTTGCCGAGCTCGCGACGTCCGGTCACCGGCTGGGCCTGATCTTCGGCTCCGAGCGCTATGGCATGAGCAACGAGGATGTCTACCGCTGCCATGCCGTGCTCTCGATCCCCACGCATCCCGAGTACGGTTCGCTGAACCTCTCGCAGGCGGTGCAGCTGCTGGCCTACGAATGGCGGCAGGCGCTGGGCGGCTTCGAGGTGGCGGCCCGCACGGCGGATCCCCAGCTGGCCGATGGCCGCGCGGTGCAGGGGCTGCTGGGCCATCTGCAGGAGGCGCTGGCGCACATCGGCTACCTGGACCCGGCCGCGCCGAAGAAGCTGATGCCGCGCCTCAACCAGCTCTTCAACCGGGCGCAGCTCACGCAGGAGGAGGTCCATATCCTGCGCGGCATGGCACGCAGCATGTTGCGTCTGCAGGGCCCGGGCGCCGGGGCGGCATCGCGGCCGGAGGCCCTCGAGGACTGATGCTTTTGCCAAGTCCCCACGCCCACCCGAGCGGCACCTCGCCGCTACACTGGCGCTCCCTTGTCCCAGACACCCCGGCCCCATCACCATGTTCAAGCGCCTGCGTGAAGACATCCAGCTGATCCTCGAGCGCGACCCCGCCGCGCGCAGCAGCTGGGAGGTGCTGACCTGTTATCCCGGCCTGCATGCCCTGGTGATGCACCGCCGCGCGCACTGGTGCTGGACGCACGGGCTCAAGTGGCTCGGGCGCTTCATCTCGCACCTCTCGCGTTTCCTCACCGGCATCGAGATCCACCCCGGGGCCACCATCTCGCGGCGCGTGTTCATCGACCACGGCATGGGCATCGTCATCGGCGAGATGGCCGAGATCGGCGAGGGCTGCACCATCTACCAGGGCGTGACGCTTGGCGGCACCTCGCTCATCAAGGGCGCCAAGCGGCACCCGACGCTGGAGCCCGGGGTGATCGTCGGGGCGAATGCCTGCGTGCTCGGCGGCTTCACCGTCGGGGCCGGCGCGCGCATCGGTTCGGGCGCCGTGGTGACCAAGCCCGTGCCTGCCGGCGCGACGGCGGTCGGCAATCCGGCGCGCATCATCGAGGCGCAGGCGGATGCCGAACGCGAGGCGGCCGCGGCACGCATGGGCTTCTCGGCCTATGGCGTGACGCAGGGCGACGACCCGGTGGCGCTGGCCATGAAGGGGCTGATCGACAACGCCGCCGGCCACGAGCACCAGATCGCGCTGCTGTGGCAGGCCATCGCCAAGCTGTCCGAGTCGCAGCGCAGCGACTGCGTGCCCCAGGATGCCCAGCAGGCGGAGTGCTTCGACGCCGCCTCGCTGAGCCGTCTGGTCAAGTAGCCCGCCGGCACCCGGCCAGAGAAAAGGGCGCCTCGGGCGCCCTTCGTCATGGGGAGTGGGGTGCTCAGGCCGTCGGGCGAGGGCGGATCGCACTCTTCGGGCGGAAGGCCTTGATGCGTTCGTCCCGCGTCTCCAGGTAGGGGCCGCCGATGAGGTCAATGCAGTAGGGCACGGCCGCGAAGATGCCGCTGACCAGCACCTCGCCCTCCGGGGTGCGCAGGCCCTCGAGCGTCTCGGCGATGCTCTTGGGCTGGCCCGGCAGGTTCAGGATCAGGGCCCGGCCGCGGATCACCGCCGTCTGGCGCGACAAGATGGCCGTCGGCACGAAACGCAGCGAGATCTGGCGCATCTGCTCCCCGAAGCCAGGCATCTCGCGGTCGGCCACATCGAGCGTGGCCTCCGGCGTGACGTCGCGCGGGGCGGGGCCCGTGCCGCCGGTCGTCAGCACCAGATCGCAATGGGCGTCATCGACCAGCTCGCGCAGCGTCGCGGCGATCAGCGGGCGCTCGTCCGGGATCAGCCGGGCCTCGAAGTGCAGGGGGTTGTGCAGGGCGGCGCCCAGCCAGTCCTTCAGCGCGGGCAGGCCCTTGTCCTCGTAGACGCCGGTGGATGCGCGATCGGAGATCGACACGATCCCGATGCGGACGGGCTCGAAGCCCGACGCCGCTGCCGTGAGCTCACTCATCGCCATCGCCTTCCAGCACGTCGTCCGAGGCGTCCTGCGCCACGCGCTTGGCCTCGGCCTTGATGAACTGGAACAGCTCGCGGAAGGCGCGGCCGCTGCGCTGCTCCGGTGCGGCCGAGGCGTCCTTGCGCGCGGCGCGCACGAGGCTTCGCAGCTGCTGCACGTCCACGCCAGGGTGGCGGGCGATGAAGTCTTGCAGCGCGTCATCCTGCGCCAGCAGGCGCTCGCGCCAGGCTTCGCTCTCGTGCAGGGTGAGGCTGTCCTGCGCGCGGCCCAGCTTGAAGTCGGCCACGGCCTGGCGCACCGGCTCGGCGTCGATCTTGCGCATCAGCTTGCCGAGGTACTGCATCTGCCGGCGGCGGCCCTCGAAGTTGGTGATCTTCTTGGCGGCCTTGATGGCGTCGAGCAGGATCTCGGGCAGCTGGAGCGGCTCGAGGCGGCTGGCGGGCAGCGTCAGCAGGTCCTCGCCCAGCGACTGCAGGTCGTGCATGTCGCGCTTGAGCTGGGTCTTGCTGGGGCGGCTGAAGTCGTCGTCAGCGCCGGTGTCGTCGTAGGAATGGTGCATGGGGGCTCGATACGGCAGGGGCGTCGCCCGTGTCCGCCAGGATGCGGCGGCCGGGGCGCCAAGCCTCGTATGATAGTCGCCCACCCTGGCTGCATGCCGGTTTGACCTCATCCCTGCCCATGTCCAACACCCACGCCCAGACCTCCGACTCCAGCGCCCATGCCGTGCACGGTTTCGCCTACAGCCAGGATCAGTTCCGCCAGTTGGTGGAAGACGCCTTGAACGAGGCCCGCCGCCTGGGCGCGAGCGACGCCGGCGCCGAGGTGTCCGAGGGCTGCGGCCTGTCGGTCTCGGTCCGCCAGGGCGAGCTCGAGAACGTCGAGCGCAACCGGGACAAGACGCTGGGCATCTCGGTGTATGTCGGGCAGCGCCGCGGCAACGCCAGCACCTCGGACTTCTCCCCGAAGGCGCTCAAGGACACCGTCCGTGCCGCCTTCGACATCGCCCGTTTCACCGCCGAGGACGCCTTCGCCGGGCTGCCGGACGAGGAGGACCTCGCCCTGGACGCCAGCCAGCGCCCGGAGCTGGACCTGTTCCATCCCTGGGATCTCGATGCCGAGACCGCCGCTCAGCTGGCGCTGCGCTGCGAGGCCGCCACCTTCGCGACGGACCGCCGCATCACCAATTCCGAAGGCGCGGCCGTGTCCGCGCAGCAATCGCACTTCATTGCCGGCAACACGCGCGGCTTCATGGGCGGCTATGCCAGCTCGCGCCACACGCTCTCGGTGGCGCCCATCGCGGGCCGGGGGGCCGGCATGCAGCGCGATGCCTGGTACAGCTCGATGCGCGCCGCCGAGGATCTGGCCTCGCCGGAGGCCATCGGCCGCTATGCCGCCGAGCGCGCGCTCTCGCGCCTGAAGGCCCGCCGCGTGAAGACGGCCGAGGTGCCGGTGCTGTTCGAGTCGACGGTGGCCGCCGGGCTGCTGGGTGCGCTGGTGCAGGCGACGAGCGGCGGTGCCCTTTACCGCAAGGCCAGCTTCCTGCTGGACAGCCTCGGCACGCCGGTGCTGGCCTCGCACATCGATGTGCGCGAGGACCCGCACGAGCTCAAGGGCAAGGGCAGCACGCCCTTCGACGACGAAGGCGTGACCACGCGCGCGCGCAGCGTCGTGGAGGCGGGCGTGCTGCAGGGCTACTTCCTCTCGACCTACTCGGCCCGCAAGCTGGGCCTGCGCACCACCGGCCATGCCGGCGGCTCGCACAACCTGCACATGAGCAGCCGCCTCACGGCGCCCGGCGATGACCTCCCGACCATGCTGCGCCGCCTCGGCACCGGCCTGTTCGTGACCGAGCTGATGGGGCAGGGCGTCAACTACGTCACCGGCGACTATTCGCGCGGCGCGAGCGGCTACTGGGTCGAGAACGGCGAGATCGCGTTCCCGGTGCATGAGGTGACCATCGCCGGCAGCATGCGGCAGATGTTCCAGGACATCCTCGGCATCGGCAACGACGTCTACACCCTCGGCAGCAAGAGCGTGGGCTCGGTGCTCATCGCCCGCATGAAGCTCGCCGGCGCCTGATCGGCCCGCCACGACCACCACCCGACGGCCCGCCTCGTGCGGGCCGTCTGCATTTGGCGAGGCCGGCGCGCGCAGATCCACGAGTTTCGCCGCGCCGTGGCGGTGTCATATCAGCTTCGTGAAAGGCTCGTTTCAGCCAGTTTTCAGACTGCGCGGGCGATGCACGATTTCGTGCGCTCGTTCACGGGTTTGTACCTGTCAGCACCCTGGAGGGGCACTCCTAGAATCATTTTCGACCTCGGTTTTCCCCCTGTGTTTGATCCCATTTCTAGGAGTCGTGTATGGAGCGTCGTTCCTTCGTGAAGCAGGCTGGCCTGGCGGGTGTTCTGGCAGCCGCTTCGGCACCGGCCATCGTGCACGCGCAAGCGAATATCCGCTGGCGTCTGGCGTCCAGCTTCCCCAAGTCCCTGGACACCATCTTCGGTGCGG
This sequence comes from Burkholderiaceae bacterium, assembly GCA_041912595.1. Taxonomy (GTDB): domain Bacteria; phylum Pseudomonadota; class Gammaproteobacteria; order Burkholderiales; family Burkholderiaceae_C; genus Roseateles_B. The sequence continues at coordinate 19,530 of JAYRMR010000007.1, read as the reverse complement.
CCGATGTCTTCGCGAAGAAGGTCTCGGAAATGACCGGCGGCAAGTTCCAGGTCTCGGTGCACGCTGGTGGCGAGCTGATGCCCCCGTTCGGCGTGGTGGACGGCGTGCAGAACGGCACCGTCGAGATGGCCCACACGGCGCCTTACTATTTCTTCGGCAAGGACGAGACCTTTGCACTGGGCTGCGCCGTGCCCTTCGGCCTGAACAGCCGCCAGATGTCCGCGTGGATGGTGGAAGGCAACGGCCTGAAGCTGATGCGCGAGTTCTACCGCAACTACAACATCATCAATTTCCTGGGCGGCAATACCGGTGCGCAGATGGGCGGCTGGTATCGCAAGGAAATCAAGTCCGTGGCCGACATCAAGGGCATGAAGATGCGCATCGGCGGTTTTGCCGGCCGTGTGCTCGAGCGCATGGGCGGCGTGCCGCAGAACATCCCGGGCGGTGAAATCTATTCCGCGCTGGAAAAGGGCACCATCGATGCGGCCGAATGGGTCGGCCCTTATGACGACCAGAAGCTGGGCTTCAACAAGGTCGCCCCGAACTATTACTACCCCGGCTGGTGGGAAGGCGGCCCGCAGCTGGACTTCTACATCAACACCAAGGCCTACGACGGTCTGAGTTCCGAGTACAAGGCCATCGTGGAATGCGCCGCCGCGCAGGCCCACATCGACATGCAGGCCAAGTACGACGCCAAGAACCCGCAGGCGCTCAAGAGCCTGGTGGGCTCGGGCACCAAGCTGTTCAAGTTCCCGCGTGACGTGATGGACCTGGCCTTCAAGGAATCGATGGCCATCTACAGCGAGCTGTCCGCCAAGAACCCGAACTGGAAGAAGGTCTACGAAGACATGGCCGCCTTCCGCCGCGACCAGAACCTGTGGTTCCGCTTCGCCGAAGCCGGCTTCGACGACTTCATGCAGGCCCAGAAGCTCTGATCGGCCCCCGGCGCCGAACGCGCCGGACCCGACGCCAGGACCCCCACGCCGCAAGGCCTGGGGGTTTTTCATTGGGCGCGCGGAAATTCCACATGAAGAAATGAATGGGCCGCCCCGAGCCCCGAGACCGGCTGCCTTCTGGCCGACCGACGGCGTCTCTCTCGCACTGCGAAATGGCAGGGTGCGCCTCCGCCGCACGGGCCTTCATTTTTCACGATGCGCAATCGGCATTTCAGATCGCAAAACGCGAAGCTGCTGCAATGCAGCAAGATTTCTCATGATGGCAAAAATCATTTTGCAATATGGAATTCAAAGTCTAAGTTGTTGATTTTTAAGGAAAACATTTTTAGTCTTATATAAGACATAAGTCCCCACAAACGCTTGGCGAAGGTCTAGATTTGAGTCCAACGAGTTCTTCGTTTCACATCCACCAGGAGCTAAGCATGACGACTCTGACCCGTGAACAGCAAATCGCCGCCCTCGAGAAGGACTGGGCCGAGAATCCCCGTTGGAAGGGCATCAAGCGCGGTTACACCGCCGCCGACGTCGTCCGCCTGCGCGGCTCGCTCAAGATCGAGCACACCCTGGCCCAGCGCGGCGCCGAGAAGCTGTGGAACCTGGTCAACACCGAGCCCTTCATCAATGCCCTGGGCGCCCTGACCGGCAACCAGGCCATGCAGCAGGTCAAGGCCGGCCTGAAGGCCATCTACCTGTCCGGCTGGCAAGTGGCCGGCGACGCCAACAGCAACGGAGAGATGTACCCCGACCAGTCGCTGTACTCCGTCGACTCCGTGCCGAAGGTCGTCAAGCGCATCAATGCCACCTTCAAGCGCGCTGACGAGATCCAGTGGAGCGAAGGCAAGGACGACACCGACTTCTTCGCCCCCATCGTGGCCGATGCCGAAGCCGGTTTCGGCGGCGTGCTGAACGCCTTCGAGCTGATGAAGTCCATGATCGAAGCTGGCGCCGCCGGCGTGCACTTCGAAGACCAGCTGGCCGCTGCCAAGAAGTGCGGCCACATGGGTGGCAAGGTGCTGGTCCCGACCCGCGAGGCCGTGGCCAAGCTCGTCGCCGCGCGTCTGGCTGCCGACGTCATGGGCACCCCGACCGTGCTGCTGGCTCGTACCGACGCCGAAGCCGGTGACCTGGTCACCACCGACGTCGACGACAACGACAAGCCCTTCTGCACCGGCGAGCGCACCGTGGAAGGCTTCTTCCGCACCCGCAACGGTCTGGAGCAGGCCATCAGCCGCGGTCTGGCCTACGCGCCTTATGCCGACATGATCTGGTGCGAGACCGGCAAGCCCGACCTGGCCTTCGCCAAGGCCTTCGCTGACGCCATCCATGCCAAGTTCCCGGGCAAGCTGCTGGCCTACAACTGCTCGCCGTCCTTCAACTGGAAAAAGAACCTGGACGACGCCACCATCGCCAAGTTCCAGCGCGAGCTGGGCGCCATGGGCTACAAGTTCCAGTTCATCACGCTGGCCGGCTTCCACAGCCTGAACTACTCGATGTTCGACCTGGCCTACGGCTACGCTCGCAACAACATGAGCGCCTTCGTCGAACTGCAGGAGAAGGAATTCGCTGCGGCCGACCGTGGCTTCACCGCCGTCAAGCATCAGCGTGAAGTCGGTACCGGCTACTTCGACGCCGTGACCACGACCATCGAAGCCGATGCCTCCACCGCGGCGCTGAAGGGCTCCACGGAAGATGAGCAGTTCTTCGACAAGAAGCACGGCTGATCCGCCGAAACCGCTGGCTGCCCGGCTCGAGCCCGGGCGCCTGCCGGACCTGAAGGCAAGGCCTGACCCCGCGAGGTGTCAGGCCTTTTTGCTTTCCTGGATCCCTGCAGCGAGTCCATCGCCGAGCGAGCGGCTGGCATGACCGACCGGTGGCAGAGCCGGGTGGCGGGTGGGCGTGATCGCGCAGGTTCAGGAGGAGGGCCGGAGGCCCGGGGCACACGGAGTGATCACGTCCACCCGCCACCCGCCACCCGGCGGTCGCGCGCTGTTCGCGGGAGGGGCTGGCACGCACCGTTGAGCGGGCGCGCTGCCCGGCGGTCATCAGCTCATCACGCGCATTCCCTCAGCAGCCGCTCGTAGTCCTCTGCACTCGCCACCCGCGGATTCGTCCCGTGGCAGTGGTCCCGCATTGCCCGCTCGATGATGAGCTCGGCATCGGACAGATCCAGCCCCATCTCCGACAGGCGGGTGGGGAGGGCCAGGTCTTGCGTCCGTTGGCGCAGCGTCTCGCCCAGGGCCTCGGGCGCGGCATCCGCCACGCCCATCGCCTGCGCGAGCCGCGCCAACTTGCCCTCGGACTGCATCGACGCATGCGGCGCGTTGAAGCGCAGCACCGCCGGCAGGAAGACCGCGTTGAGCGTCCCGTGATGCGCTCGCGGATGCAGACCGCCGATCGCGTGGCTCAGTGAATGCACGCAGCCCAGCCCCTTCTGGAAGGCCATGGCCCCCATGCTGCTGGCGCACAGCATCTGCAGACGGGCGTCCAGGTCATCGCCGTGATGCACCGCCCGTTCAATGGCGCCCCAGCCGCGCCGCAGGCCTTCCAGCGCGATGCCATCGGCCACCGGATTGAAGGCGGCCGACATGAAGGTCTCCAGGCAGTGGGCAAGGGCGTCCATGCCGGTCGCCGCCGTGAGCCCGGCCGGCAGCGCCTGCGTGAGCACCGGGTCGCACAGCGCCACCCGCGGCAGCAGGTGCCAGGAGTGGAAGCCCAGCTTGCGCCCGTCATCCGTGATCAGCAGGCTGCCCCGGGCCACCTCGCTGCCGGTGCCGGCGGTCGTGGGCACGGCAATCATCGGCAGGGCTTGCGGACCGATGCGGGCGCTGCCGCCCTCGATGGTGGCGTAGTGCTGCAGCGGGCCTTCGTGCGTGGCCATCAGCGCCAGGCCCTTGGCCAGGTCGATGCTGGAGCCGCCGCCGATGGCGATGAGCCCGTCGCAGCCCGCCTCCCGCCAGCATTGCCAGGCCGCCCGCACCGCGGCCTCGGTGGGATTGCCGGGCGTGCCGTCGAAGATCGCCAGCGGCCAGCCCTCCAGGCCTTCCAGGGCGCGATCCAGCACCCCCGCGGCCCGCACGCCCGCGTCCGTCACGATCAGCGGCTTGCGCCAGCCCAGCGCTCGAGCCTCCTCGCCGAGGCGCAGCCGCGCGCCGGCCTCGAGGTACACGGGGTTGACGAAGCGGATCAATGCCATGGGATGCCCTTTCCGGTCCAGCGATGCGGCGTCGTGGGCGGGCCAGGACGGGTCTGCGAAAATGCGCAGCCCTGGCCGGCACGCGATGCGCTGCAGCCTACGTCCTGGAGTCCCTTTTGAGTAGCACCTTGTTGACACCGCGCATGGCCGCGGTGCTGGAACGCATCCATCGCGCCAACCGCCCGGCCTTTCACAGCCTGACGCCCCGGCAGGCGCGCATCGGCTACCTGATGGGGGCGGAGATCCTGGACCTGCCGCGGGCCTCGCTCCCGCGCGTCGAGACCTTCACCGTGCCCGGTGCCGAAGGCCCGCTGCAGGCGCGGCTCTATGCCCCGAGTGACGAACGCCTGCCCGTGCTGCTGTACTTCCATGGCGGCGGCTTCACCATCGGCAGCCTGGAAACGCACGACAGCCTCTGCCGCCAGCTCGCCCTGCGCAGCGGTTGTGCCGTGATCGCCCTGGACTACCGCCTGGCGCCCGAGCACCGTTTCCCCGCCGCGGTCGATGACTGCTGGGCCGTGATGAAGTGGCTGCCCGGCGCGGCCGAGGCCCTGGGACTGGATGGCAGCCGGCTCGCCGTCGGTGGCGACAGCGCCGGCGGCACGCTGGCCGCCGTCTGCGCACTGCATGCGCGCGACCTGGGCCAGCCCCTGGCGCTGCAACTCCTGATCACGCCCGGCACCACCGCCCACGCGGACACGCCCTCGCACAAGCTCTTCGCCCAGGGCTTCCTGCTCGATGCCGCGTCCATCCAGTGGTTCTTCGACCACTACATCGAGCACCACCACCGCCAGGACTGGCGTTTTGCCCCATTGCTGGCGCCGGACCATGCCGATCTGGCGCCGGCCGCGCTGATCCTGGCCGAATGCGATCCCCTCGTCGACGAAGGCCTGGCGTACGGCGACCTGCTGCGCAGCCAGGGCGTGCCGGTGCAGCTCGAGCTCTTCCGCGGCGTCACCCACGACTTCATCAAGATGGGCCGCACCATTCCCGAAGCCCTGCAGGCGCTGGACGCCTGCGCCGCTGCCCTCAAGGAGGCCTTGAAGCCATGAGCATGACCCGTCAGGAATTCCGCTGCCTGGAGCGCCTGCGCGTGCGCTGGGCCGAGATCGACGCCCAGCAGATCGTCTTCAACGCGCACTACCTGGGCTACTTCGACACCGCCGTCGGCGCCTACTGGCGCGCGCTGGCGCTGCCTTACTCCGACACCATGAAGTCGCTGGGCGGCGATCTCTTCGTGCGCAAGTCCACCGTCGAGTACCTCGGCTCGGCCCACTACGACGACCTGCTGGACATCGGCGTGCGCTGCGCCCGCGTCGGCACCACCTCGATCACCGTGCAGTGCGCCGTGTTCCGGGGCGACGAACTGCTGGTGCATGGCGAGCTGGTCTATGTGTTCGCCGATGCCGAGCAGCAGCGCCCGCTGCCCGTGCCACCCGCGCTGCGCCAGACGCTGCTGGGTTTCGAGGCGGCCGAGCCCATGGTCACGGTGCAGGTGGGGGACTGGGCCGCCCTGGGCGCCCATGCCGGCGCCATCCGTCAGGCCGTCTTCGTGCAGGAGCAGAAGATCCCGGCCGACATGGAGTGGGACGCGGCGGACGCCGCCTGTGTGCATGCCGTCGCGTACAACCGCCTGGGCGTGCCGCTGGCGACCGGCCGGCTGCTCGAGCATGTGCCGGGCGTCGCCAAGATCGGCCGCATGGCGGTGATGCGCAGCATGCGCGGGGCGCGCATCGGCCGCGAGGTGCTGGAGGCGCTGATGCAGGCGGCACGCGCCCGGGGCGACCGCGAGGTGCTGCTGCACGCGCAGCTCTCGGCCGCGAGCTTCTACATGCGCGCCGGCTTCCAGCAGCGAGGTCCGGTCTTCGAGGAGGCCGGCATCCAGCACGTGGAGATGGTGCGCAGCCTCTGATCCCCACAGCGGGCCCGCGGGCCCGCCGGGTTCAGACCGGCACGAACTGTTCCAGGTGCCGAGGCCCCTGGACAAAGGCCGCGAGCGCCGCGGCGAGCGCGGGCTCGGTCTGGGCGCCGGTCTCGGCCGCGTGCACTTCCATCCAGGTCTGCAGCGCGCCGGCACCGGCATCCAGGCGGCGCATCAGGCGCACGCTGCCGGCCGGCACCGCCGCCTGGAAGGCCGCCAGCGCCGCTGCGGTGTCCGACTCATGGATGCGGTAGTAGACGAAACGCTCGATTCCAGGCGGGGTGGCGCTCATTGGGGCTCCGAGATCTCGTAGGGCAGGGCCTGCTGGCGCAGGAGGGGACCCTGGGCCGAGCCCAGGTGCAGGGTGCCGGCCGTCAATGCCGCCAGCTTGGTCTCGACGAGCAGCAGGCTGCCGGCGCCGCGGGGCGCCACGCTCGCCACCAGGCCGGCGGGCTGCTCCGGGTCCTCGCTGTGGAAGACTTCCTGGCCCAGCTGGGCCGCCGCATCGCTGGCGAAGGCGAAGGTGCGGCGCTTGATGGTGCCGCGGTACTGGCTGCGGGCCACGATCTCCTGGCCGGGGTAGCAGCCCTTCTGGAAGTTGACGCCGCCCAGCAGCTCGAGGTTGAGCATCTGCGGCACGAACTGCTCGACGGTGGCACTGCGGATCCAGGCGAGGCCCGAGGCCACGTCCAGCGCGGCCCAGTCGGCGGCATCCAGCGCGGGCAGCGACGGCGCCGCGGCATCGGCCGGGGCCAGCATCAGGTAGCGGGGCAGGGCGCCCGCGTCGGGGAGGCGGGTGATCCATGCCGTGCGGCCGTCCGGCAGCGTCTTGCTCGATGCGGCCCAGGCGGTCGCGGGCGCCTCGGCACCCAGCCACGCCAATGCCGCGGCACCGGCCAGGCCCCAGACCGTCCAGCCCTCGGGCTGGGCGCTGCTGGCGTCCGACAGCTTGCACTTGGCGCGCAGCACGAACATCGAGAGGCGCTTGAGCGTCGGCGCGAGCACGTCCGAGGGCAGGGCCAGCAGCACGGTGTCCGCCGCGGGCTTGAACGCCACCATCGTCGCCAGCAGCCGCCCCTTGGCGGAGCAGTAGCCGGCCAGCCGCGCCTGCTGCGGCGTCTGCAGGGCCAGGTCTTGCGTCAGCTGGCCGTGGAGGAACTTGGCGGCGTCTTCGCCGCGTGCGGCCACCACGCCCCAATCGTCCAGGCGGACGGCCCCCTGGAGGTCGGCGGGCAGGGCGGGCGCGGGAAGCGCGGTCGGGGGCGCGTTCGGGGAAAGGGAGGGCGTTGCTTGGCTCATGGGCGAATTATGATTTGCCCGGCCCGGCCCTGGGCACAGCAAGGTTGAGACCGCGCTCGCGGCCGTGACGGGGTCGGCGTCTGCCGCATCGCCGTTCGTCGTTGCCCGTTCACCGTTCACCTTTCACCGTTTCCTGCCTGGATCGCCCACCTCTCCATGCTCAAGTTCCTGCGCACCCTCGTCCTGCTGGCCCTGCTCGCCGCACTGGCCCTGGCCGGCGCCGCCTGGTGGTGGCTCCAGCGCCCGCTCAGCCTGGCCGCGCCGACGGTGGAGCTCTCCATCGAGCCGGGGGCTTCGCCCCGCGAGGTGGCCGGCGCCTGGGTGCTGGCCGGCGTGCAGGAAGATGCCCGTCTGCTGTACCACTGGTTCCGCTGGTCCGGTCAGGCGCGGCAGATCCGGGCCGGCAGCTACGAGATCCACCAGGGCATCACGCCCCGCGGCCTGCTCGACAAGATGGTGCGTGGCGAGGAGGTGCTGGAGCAGGTCCGCCTCATCGAGGGCTGGACCTGGCGGCAGTTCCGCGCGGCCCTGGCCCGGGCACCGGCCCTGAAGCAGACCCTCCAGGACGTCGACGACGCCGCCGTGATGAGCCGCCTCGGCCTGCCCGGCGCCTCGCCCGAGGGGCGGTTCTTCCCGGACACCTACGCCTACAGCCGCGGCGTGAGCGACCTCACCGTGCTGAAGCGGGCCGCGCAGGCCATGCAGCGCAAGCTCGATGCCGCCTGGGCCGCGCGTGCGCAGGGCCTGCCGCTCAAGAGCGCGGACGAGGCCCTGATCCTGGCCTCCATCGTCGAGAAGGAGACCGGCGCCGCCGCCGACCGCGCGATGGTGGCCTCCGTGTTCGTCAACCGTCTGCGCATCGGCATGCCGCTGCAGACCGACCCGACGGTCATCTACGGCCTCGGCGCGGCTTTCGATGGCAATCTGCGCAAGCGCGACCTGCTGGCCGACACCCCTTACAACACCTACACCCGCGGCGGCCTGCCGCCCACGCCCATCGCCATGCCCGGTGTGGCCTCGCTGCAGGCGGCGCTGCACCCGGCGCCCAGCAAGGCGCTGTACTTCGTGGCGCGGGGGGACGGCAGCAGCGTCTTCTCGGACGACCTGGCCGCGCATAATCGCGCCGTCAATCAATACCAGCGCGGGCGCTGAGCCGGCGCTTCTCTTTGGCACCGGCAACGGCGCGAACCCCAGGACACACACAGCGTGAGCGGTCGATTCATTTCCTTCGAGGGCATAGACGGGGCGGGCAAGTCCACGCACATCGCGGCCGTGAGCGCGCGGCTGCGGGCGGCGGGCGCCGAGGTCGTCAACACCCGCGAGCCGGGCGGCACGCCCCTGGCCGAGCGCCTGCGCGAGCTGGTCCTGCACGAGGGCATGGACGTGCTGACCGAGGCGCTGCTGGTCTTCGCCGGGCGTCGGGACCACCTACGCCAGGTCATCGAGCCGGCCCTGGCGGCCGGACGCACGGTGGTCAGCGACCGCTTCACGGATGCCAGCTTCGCCTACCAGGGCGGCGGCAACGGCCTGCCGCTGGCGGTGCTCGATCAGCTGGAATCCTGGGTGACGCTGGGCCGCCAGCCGGACCTCACGATCTGGTTCGACCTGCCACCGGCCATGGCGGCCGCGCGCCGGGCCGCGGCGCGTGACGCCGACCGCTTCGAGCAGCAGGACCTCGATTTCTTCAAGCGCGTGCGCGCCGGCTACGCCGCCCGCGCCGCCGCAGCGCCTCAGCGCTTCGCGCGCATCGATGCCAGCGGGGATGTGGCCAGCGTGTCCGCCCAGATCATGGCCGTTCTGGAGCAGCGCGGATGGTGAGCATCAAGGAAGACGGCGCGCTCCCGCTGCCCTGGCTCGCCGCCCCGCTGACCCACGCGCTGCAGCAGGCACGCTCGCACGCCTTGCTGGTGCAGGGCCCCGAAGGCGTCGGCCAGCTGGAGATGGCGCTGGCGCTGGCGCAGTCCTGGCTGTGCGAGGCCCCGCTCGCCACGGGCCTGGCCTGCGGGCGCTGCGCGAGCTGCCACCTGTTCCAGTCCCGTTCGCACCCGGACTTCCTGCTGCTGGTGCCGGATGCGCTGCGCGAGTCGCTGGGGCTGGATGCGGACGACGCCGAGCCCGCCAAGGACGGCGAATCCAAGGCGAGCAAGAGCAAGCCGAGCCGCGAGATCAAGGTCGATGCCGTGCGCGGCATGCTGGGCTTTGCCCAGGTCACGGCGGCGCGCGGCCGGGCGAAGGTGGTGGTGCTGTTCCCCGCCGAGAGCCTCAACACGGTGGCCGCCAATGCGCTGCTCAAGACGCTGGAGGAGCCCGCCGGGCTGCTGCGCTTCGTGCTTGCCAGCAGTGCGCCGGAAAGCCTTCTGCCGACGATCCGCAGCCGCTGCCAGCCGGTCCCGCTGGGGCTGCCGCCGCGTGAGCAGGCGCTGGCCTGGCTGGCGGAGCGTGGCGTGGCCTCGCCGGAGGTCCTCCTCGACGCCTGTGGCGGCCGGCCGCAGCAGGCGCTGCAGTGGTCGGAGGACGGCATCGCCGCCAAGACCTGGCTGGAACTGCCGCGCCGCATCGCCCGCAACGAGACCGGGGTGCTGAGCGACTGGCCCGTGCCCCGCGCCATCGAGGCGCTGCAGCGCCTGGCGACGGACCTCATCCGCACGGCCCACGGCGCGCCCTCGGCCTATTTCCCGCGGGACGCGCTGCCCGCCGCCCGCAACCCCGAGGCCATGCAGGAGTGGGCGCGCATCCTGCGTGACGCCGCCCGCCATGCCGATCATCCGCTCAATGCCCAGTTGCTGATGGAATCGCTGGTGGGGCAGGGGCAGCGCCTGATGCGCGTGGCGGTGCGCAAGGACGCCTGAGTGGCGCCGGAAGGGTGCGCTGCGCCTGTCTGCCGGGCGCTCCTCGCACCCGACGGCGATTCGCGCACGGCCGATGCGTGAAGCTGTCCCTTCAATTGCTCACAGATCCGGGGACCCGTGCCTGTCGCGGGGCCGGAGGCATTCGTTACACTTGACCGCATGAGTGACATCCCCGCCAAGTCCCAGGCCGCAGCCCTGGCTGCCGCGCAGCCCGGTGGGGGCGCCCGCCCCAGCATGATGCAGCTGGTGTTCAAGGAGAAGGGGGCGCTCTACGCCGCCTACATCCCGGCCTTCACCGATGGCGGCCTCTTCGTGCCCACGCCGCGCGAGTACAAGCTCGGCGAAGACATCTACCTCATCCTCACCCTGCCGGAAGATCCGCAGCGCTACCCCATCGCGGGCAAGGTCGCCTGGATCACGCCGGCCAACGCCTCGGGCGGCCGCACGCAGGGCGTCGGCGTGAAGTTCCCCGGGGACGAGAAGACGCGCCTGATCCGCCTGAAGATCGAGGAGATCCTCGGCACGGCCATCTCCTCGACCAAGCCGACCCAGACGCTCTGATCCCGCCCGGCGGGCCTGCCGCACCCCAGGCCCGCCAGGCCTGTTGCACGTTTCGGCCCGGCTGCCGGAGCCGCTGTCGTCGCCAATGCCATCGCCATGTTCATCGATTCCCATTGCCACCTGAGCTTCCCCGAGCTCCAGGCCCAGCTGCCCGAGATCCTCGCCGCCATGCAGACGGCCCAGGTCGTGCAGGCGCTGACCATCTGCACCACCATGGAGGAGTTCCCCGCGGTGCGGGCCCTGGCGGATGCGCATCCGCAGCTCTTCGCCAGCGTGGGCGTGCACCCGGACAACGAGGACGTGCATGAGCCCACCGAGGACGAGCTCGTCGAGGCCAGCCGGCACGAGAAGGTGCTGGCCATCGGCGAGACGGGGCTGGACTACTACCGCCTGAACGGCCGCACGCTGGCCGACATGGAATGGCAGCGGGCGCGCTTCCGCACGCACATCCGGGCCGCACGCCGCGTGAACAAGCCGATGGTGATCCACACGCGCTCCAGCGCCGCGGACACCCTGCGCCTGCTCAACGAGGAGGGCGGCGAGCAGGCCGGCGGCGTCTTCCACTGCTTCACCGAAAGCCTGGACGTGGCCAAGGCGGCGGTGGACCGGGGCTACTACATCTCCTTCTCCGGCATCCTCACCTTCAAGAACGCCGCGGACCTGCGCGAGGTGGCGGCAGCCCTGCCGCTGGACCATCTGCTGATCGAGACCGACAGCCCCTACCTCGCGCCCGTGCCCTACCGCGGCAAGACCAACAGCCCGGCCTATGTGCCGCATGTCGCGGCGCAGCTGGCGGCCATCAAGGGGCTGAGCGTCGAGGCCGTGGCCGAGGCGACCACCGCCAACGTCCGGCGCCTGTTCCGCATGCCGGCATGAGACCCACCGCGCGCCCCGTCCTGAAGCTGGCTCTGGCCGGCACCCTGGCCCTGTCGGGCGGGATGGCGGCGCCGCTGGCAGGCGCGGCGGAAGCGCCCGTCGCGCCTCGTGTCTCCCTGTTCCGGCCCGCCACGCCGGATGAGTTCCGTGACCTCATGCTGGCCGCCGTGCGCGATCAGCCCAGCTTCGTGATGAAGCTTTTGCTCGATGGCGTCGATCCCAACCAGGCGGACGAACAGCGCAACACCGCGCTGCACAAGGCCCTCATGGAGGAGTCCGAGCGCGTGGTGAAGCTGCTGATCGAGCACCCGCAGATGGACGTCAACGCCATCAACCAGGCGGGCGAGACCCCGCTGATGCTGGCGGCCCTGCGCGGGCGCCTGCCCTGGGTGCAGGCTCTGGTGCAGCGCGGCGCCCTGATCAACGAGGCCGGTTTCACGGCGCTGCACTACGCCTGCAGCGGCCCGGACAACGGCGTCACGGCCTGGCTGATCGCGCAGGGAGCGGACATCGACGCCCGCTCGCCCAATGGCAGCACGCCGCTGATGATGGCGGCGGGTTACGGCTCGCCGGACAGCGTCGACGTGCTCCTGCAGGCCGGCGCCGACACGCGCCTGGTCAACGACAAGGGCCTCGACGTGCTCGATTTCGCCCGCCGCTCCGGCCGGCCCGAGCTGGTGCAGCGCATCGAGGCGCACCGGCAGCGCGGCGGCCGCTGAGCCTCGCGACGGGCGCCGGGCGGGCAGGGCGGCTGACAGCCGCGTCAGGTTTTTTCCGACACGCGCTTTGTCGCCCGTCCGACTGGGCTGGCGCGCGGGCAGTGCCTACAGTGGAGCCATCCCAAGACACCGCGCCGCAGGAGACCGCCATGTCCACCCGTCCGACCCCCATCGTCGCCAATCCCTTCGCCATGCTGCTGGACCCCGAGCAGTACGCCCGCGAGGCCGCGCACTCCGACCGCCTCAACCGCCTGCGCAGCCGCATCTACCGCCCGCTGGACAAGCCGCTGATCCCCAAGGCCGTGAGCCCCGAGCAGGCCGCCTTCGACCGGCTGGTGGACAAGACCCGCCCGGCGCCGGAGGACTTCCTCGACGACGAGGGCCTCGACGCCAGCATGCAGCCGGTGGCGCTCGACGCTGCGCACTGAAGCTCACTGAAGCTCACTGAGCGCCCTCGCAAGCCCGCGTCTGCTGGGACTTGCACGCTTGCGGCCGGAGCGGCATCGCGCACAATGCGCCCGTTCCCTGCCGTCCCCGGCGTCGTGCTGGTCAGGCGGAATTCCGTTCCTGCCCCCGCCGCGCCGCATGCTCCGTCTTCCTGGTGATCGTTCCCTTGTCCGTGGCCTCCTCGCGCTGAGCGTCACGGTGGCTGCGGCCCTGTGCGGCCCTGCCTTGACGGCACCGCAATCGCCGGCCGTCCCGCCGGCCGTCCTGCCTGCCACGCCCGCGCCCGTCGCCGCCCAGGTGCCGAGCGCCGCCGCGGCGCCCGCTCCGGCGGCCCGCCTCGAGAGCTCGCGGACGCTGGCGCGCATTCGCGACACCGGCGTCATCGTGATGGGCTACCGCCCCGCCTCACTGCCGTTCTCCTACCTGGACGGCCGACTCAAGCCGGTGGGCTACTCCGTCGAGCTGTGCGAACGTGTGATCGACGCCATCCGCACGCAGCTGCAGCTGCCCGATCTCGAGGTCAAGCAGATCGCCGTGAACTCGGCCACGCGCATGCCGCTGGTCGCCAATGGCACGCTGGACCTGGAGTGCGGCATCACCACGCACACGGCCGAGCGGGCCCGCACGCAGTCCTTCTCGACTACCACCTACGTCGCGGAAAGCCGCCTGCTCTCGCGCCGCAACCAGATGATGCGCACCGTCGAGGACCTGCGCGGCCTCACCGTCGCCTCGACCATCGGCACGACCAGCCTGCAGTACATGCACCAGCTGAACCTGCAGAAGGGGCTGGGCTTTCGCATCCTCGTGGGCCAGGACGACCAGGAGTCCTTCCGCCTGCTGCAGACGGGACGTGCCGTCGCCTACGCCATGGACGACGTGCTGCTGCGCAGCCTGATCGCCCAGGTGCGGGACCCGCAGGAATACTTCATCTCCGAGCAGCCGCTCTCGGTGGAGCCCTATGCCATCGGCCTGCCGGCGAACGACCCGCTGTTCAAGCGCCTCGTGGACGGCGTCATCATCGGCCTCTACCGCAGCGGCGACATCCAGGCCATCTACCAGCGCTGGTTCCAGAGCCCCATCCCGCCGCGCAACCTGAACCTGAACCTGCCTATGGGCGAGGCCTTCAAGCGGGTGATCGCGAAGCCGACGGATTCGCCGGATCCGGGGGCGTATCGGTAGGGGCCGCGCCTGACCCAGCGGTGCGCCCCGCAGCCGGCCATCGCCCCTGGCAGCGCCCGGTCCAGGGTCCGATGAGTTAGGCTGAAGGCCTCCGATCCACGACGCCTCCTCGCCCATGCCCGCACGTCAGACGCCGCGAAGCAAAGACCTCCATCTGCCCGACTGGCTGTGGGGCGTGGCCGGCATCGCCGTCGTCGCGCTGTCCCTGCCCCTGGCCGTGAACATCTTTGCCAGCGGCGAGTTGATGCATGCATGCCCCGGCCACACCCCGCGCCACCTGCCCCTGGACCAGCGAAACTGGCAGATGTTCGGCGGCACGGCCGCCTATCTCGCGGCCTGCGGATGGGCCGCCATCGCGTGTGCCGGGGTGCTCCTGGCCGTTCGTCCCATTCGTCTGTGGGCCCGCTGGCCGGCGCTCATTGGCGTCGTCCTGGTCGGTGCCGGACTCTGGCACGCGTGCCATCCCTAGCGGCCGCCTGAGGCCAGGCAGCCCACCGGCTTTCGAGCGCGGGGGCGACCGCACCATCGTCCAGCGCGCGATGGAGACGCTGCGCACGATGTTCGGCCCGGGCATCCCGGTGCCCATGGATGCGCTGGTGACGCGCTGTGCCTCGGACCCCCACGCGCTGGGGAGCTAGTCCTGCCATGGGCTCGGTTTCACGCCGGGCCAGCGCGAGGACCTGGCCCAGAGCGTCAACGGCCGCCTGTTCTTTGCTGGAGAGGCCACCGAGCGGGAGCGCCACCAGACCGTGCATGGGGCCTACCAGTCCGGCCTGCGCGCCGCCAGTGAAGTGCTGCAGCGGTCCCCGGGCCTGGCGAGCGCTGAGGGGGCGCCGCCGCCCCTGGCAGGTGACGGCCGAGGTACGTGGCATTCAACTGGCGCTGCGGAATCGCTCCAGCTCGATCCCGTGCCGATGCAGCTTGTCGTACAGCGTCTTCTTCGGCGTTCCCAGCAGCTCCATCACGGCGGGGATCTTGCCGTGGCAGCGGCGCAGGGCCTGCTCGATCAGCGTCTTCTCGATCAGGTCCATCTGACGCGCCAGGGTCAGCGGGACGGGCTCGATCAGCTGGCCGTCGTCGCTGCCGGCGAGGCCCAGCACGAAGCGGTCCGCGGCGTTGCGGATCTCGCGCACATTGCCCGGCCAGTCGTGGGACATGAGCTCGCGTAGACGCTGGGGGTCGAGCTCCGGCGCCGGGCGCTCGTAGCGGGCCGCGGCCTGGGCGATGAAGTGCTGGAAGAGCAGGGGGATGTCCTCGCGGCGCTCGCGCAGGGGCGGGAGCGTCAGCGTGGCCACGTTGAGCCGGTAGTAGAGGTCGCCCCGGAACTGCTGGGCCTCGCTCATGGCCTTGAGGTCAGCCTTGGTGGCGGCGATGACGCGCACATTGATCGGCACTTCCTCGTTGGAGCCCAGGCGCTCCAGGCGGCGTTCCTGCAGGACCCGCAGCAGCTTGATCTGCAGGGGCACGGGCATGGTCTCGATCTCATCCAGCAGCAGGGTGCCGCCGTTGGCGAACTCCAGCTTGCCCACGCGGCGCTTGGCGGCCGAGGTGAAGGCGCCGGGCTCGTGGCCGAAGAGCTCGCTCTCGAACAGGTTCTCGGGCAGGCCGCCGCAGTTGATGGCCACGAAGTGGCGGTCGCGGCGCTTGCTCTGGTCGTGCAGACAGCGGGCCACCAGTTCCTTGCCGGTGCCGGTCTCGCCGAGGATCATGACGTCGGCCGAGGTATCGGCCAGGTTCAGGATCTGCTTGCGCACCTGCTGCATCGCCGCGGACTGCCCGAGCAGCACCGCCTCGATGCCGTTGGCGCGCTGCAGCTGGGAGCGCAGGTCGTCGACGGCATTGCGCAGCATGCGCTTGTCGAGCGCCCGCAGCGCCGTCTCGACGAAGCGCTCGGGCGCGAAGGGCTTCTCGATGAAGTCGTAGGCGCCGATGCGCATGGCCTGCACGGCCATGGCGACGTCCCCGTGCGCGGTGATGAGCACGACGGGGATGCTGGGATCCACGTTCATCACGTGCTCCAGCAGCCGCATGCCGTCCATGCCGGGCAGGCGCACATCGCTCATCACCACGATCTGCGCGCCGGGCACGATCTCCGGCAGCGCCTCCTCGGCGGTGCCGCAGGCCTGCACCTCCAGGCCGGCCAGCTCCAGGGACTGCGACAGACTCAGCCGCACCGGCGGATCGTCCTCGACGAAGAGAACCTTGTAACCCTCAAACATGCTATTCCCAGGCCAGATCAAATTCGAAGCACATGCCGCCGGCCTCTGCGTGCGGCATGTCGGCGGGCGGTACGGCCCTGAGCGTACCGCCGAATTCATGGACGATCTTCGACGAGATCACCAGACCGAGGCCCAGCCCCTGGCCGGCCGGCTTGGTGGTGAAGAAGGGCTCGAAGAGGCGGGGCAGCAGCGCCGGGTCGATGCCGCGGCCGTTGTCCCGCACCTGCACGCGGACGCGCTCGCCGTCCTGGCGGGCGCTGATGAGCAGGCGGCGCGGCGAGACGTCATCCATCGCGTCGATGGCATTGCCCACCAGGTTCACCAGCACCTGCTCCAGGCGGTTGGCGTCGGCCTTGACGCGCAGGCCGTCCGGCAGGGTCAGGTCTTGCCTCACCTCGATCTGCGCGCTGCGCAGGCGGTGCTCCAGCAGCAGGAGCACGTTGGTGATCGCGGTCTGCAGCACGGCGGGCTCGGCGGCGTTCTCGGCCTTGCGGGCGAAGCTCTTGAGCTGTCGGGTGATGGCGGCCATGCGCTCCACGACGCTGTCGATGGCCCGGAGGTTCTCGGCCACGGTCTGCGTGCGGCCGGCCTCCAGGAAGCGCAGGGTGTTGGCGGAGAGCGCGCGCAGGGCGGTGAGCGGCTGGTTCAGCTCGTGCGAGACGCCCGCGGACATCTGCCCCAGGACCGCCAGCTTGCCGGCCTGCACCAGCTCGGTCTCGGCCTGCAGGCGCTGGGCGATCTGGCGCTTGAGCTCCTCGTTGGTGGCGCGCAGCTCGCGGGTGCGGTGGTCCACGAGGCGCTCCAGGTCGCCGTGCGCCTTCTGCAGCGCCGTCTGCGCCTGGAAGACCTGGCGCAGCGCGCGGCGCCGTGAGGCCAGATAGAGGCTCATCAGCCCCACGCTGGCCCCGAAGGCGCCGCCGCCCCAGGTCGCGTAATGGGCCTGCCGCCACACCTCGGCCGGGTCGGACAGCGTCACCAGTCTCACCCCCAGCGGGGCGGCCACGCGCTGCTGGGCCAGGAGCAGCCCACCCTCGCGCAAACCCTTGGCGGCGGGGACGGCCACGAGCAGCGCGTCCTGCTTCTCCATGCCCTCGACGTTGAGGCCCATGCCCTGCAGCGAAGCGCCCGGGTAGCGTCCCGAGGCCTGCAGCGCGGCCTGCACCTCCGGCGTCACATGCCCGAGGATGCGGTACTTCCACTCGGGCACCGAGGACATGATCAGCACCTCGTTGTCGTCCACCACGAGCAGCTTCTCGCCGTGGGAGCGCAGGCCCAGGTCGATCCACGTGGCTTCCAGCGGGGCGAGGTTGAGGCGCACCACGACGGCGGCCTGCACCTGACGCTGCCGGCGCACGAGGTGCAGCATGAAGTACTCGGTGCTGCCGTTGCCCTCGTTCACCGCGAAGAAGTGCTGCGCCTGCGCCTGCAGCGCGTCGCGCAGGCGGGACTGCTCGCCGGCGCTCAGCGGGTTGTTGCCGGTGTCGCTGGGCTGGCTGCTCGCGAGCACCACGCCCTGGCGGTCGACCAGATAGGACGCGCTGGCCCCGGCGCGGACGGTGATCCGTGCGAGCTTCAGATCGGCCCGGCGGCGCAGCGCGGCGTCGTCGGGCTGGGCGATGAGCGCCTGCACCTCGTCGTCGATGGCGATCAGGTTGGGCAGGTAGTCGTGCCGGGCCAGCTCGGCTTCGAGGGCGGCGGTGTAGAGCTCCAGGCGCTCGCTCGCCACGGCCGCGAGCTGCGCCATGCCGGCGTTCTCGCTCAGCCGCTGGCCCAGCAGCATCCCGAGGGCGACGAGGCCCAGCGTCAGCCACACATGCGCATTCGGCCGGCGCAGGCGGGCGACCCAGCGCCGCCACCATGGGCGGGTGTCCGGGGGCGGCAGCGCTTGCAGCAGGGCGGGGGGCGACGTCATCAGGTGGCGTAGTGTGCCCAAACGGCGAAGGGGTGTCGCGCCCGCCGCCGGCGTCGGTGCGAGGGGGCCGGCGCGACCGTCACGGCCGGAGTGTGGAATTCCGCACAGCCACCGGCAGGGGTGGGCGGAATTCCGCCCAGTTACACCCCTGTGACGAAAGACACCTTTCCTCGCGGGCAAGCTTTGACCCGCCTCAACGGGGCGCTGGATGCCGATTGGTATTCGAAACAAAGGGTTAACACCGAGAGTCGCGGGTGCCCTGGCTTGGTGTTTACCCGTGATTTCGCCGAGATGGCACGGCTCGTGCAGTACTCGTGCCCAGTGGGGCGGCCGTTTCGCCCGGCGAGAAAGCAAAGGAAGACCTGTTATGGAGACTTTTCTGCAACAGATCATCAACGGTCTGGTGCTCGGGAGCATGTATGCGCTCGTGGCACTGGGCTACACGATGGTCTACGGCATCATCAACCTCATCAATTTCGCCCATGGCGAGATCCTGATGGCGGGCGCGCTCACCAGCTGGACGGTCGTCACGCTGTTGGCGGACTCCGGCCTGCCGGGCTGGGCGCTGATGGTGATCGCGCTGATCTGCGCGGTGGCCGTGTGCACCTTCCTGAACTTCACGATCGAGAAGATCGCCTACCGCCCCTTGCGCAGCGCGCCGCGCCTGGCGCCGCTCATCACGGCGATGGGGATGTCGCTGCTGCTGCAGACGCTGGCGATGATCGTGTGGAAGCCGAACCCGAAGCCCTTCCCGCTGCTGCTGCCCACTGAGCCCTTCAATCTGGGCGGGCCGGTGATCACGGTGACGCAGGTGCTGATCCTGGTGCTGACGGTGGTGATCCTGGCGGCGCTGATGTACCTGGTGAACCACACCAAGCTGGGCCGCGCGATGCGCGCGACGGCGGAGAACCCGCGCGTGGCGGGCCTGATGGGGGTGAAGCCGGACTTCGTGATCTCGGCGACCTTCGTGATCGGCGCGGCGCTGGCCGCGGTGGCCGGCCTGATGTGGGCGGCCAACTACGGCACGGTGCAGCACTCGATGGGCTTCATGCCGGGCCTGAAGGCCTTCACGGCGGCGGTGCTGGGTGGCATCGGCAATCTGGCCGGCGCCATGCTGGGCGGGATCGTGCTGGGGCTGATCGAGGCCATCGGCGCAGGCTACCTGGGTGACCTGACCGGCGGCGTGCTGGGCAGCCACTACGCGGACATCTTCGCCTTCGTGGCGCTGATCCTGGTGCTGACCTTGCGTCCTTCGGGTCTGCTGGGTGAGCGCGTGGCAGACCGTGCCTGAGGCCAAGGAGTAGCAAGAATGAAGAACAAGCTGATTGTGTTCGTGCTGGCAGCGCTGGGGCTGCTGGTGGTGCCGCTGATTGCGCAGCAGTTCGGCAACGGGCCGGTG
>JAYRMR010000006.1:0-132849 GCA_041912595.1 Burkholderiaceae bacterium | reverse complement strand
GCCGACGCCCCGGGCCACGAGCAGTACACCCGCAACATGGTCACCGCAGCCGCCGGCAGCGATGCCGCCGTGGTGCTGGTGGACATCACCAAGCTGGACCTGACGCAGGCCGAGGTGCCCCTGCTGCCGCAGACCCGCCGCCACAGCCTGCTGGCCCATCTACTGCGCGTGCCGAGCATCGTGTTCGCCGTCAACAAGATCGACGCCCTGGCCCCCGAGGCTGCCGGCGAGGGCTTTGCCAAGGTCAGCGCCGCGCTGCGCCGCTTTGCCGACGAAGCGGGCATCACGGTCACCGCCATCGTGCCGGTCTCGGCGCTCAACGGCGACAACGTCACCCAGCCCCTGGACGACGCCTGGTACAGCGGCCCCTCGCTGCTGCAGGTGCTGGAAGCCCTGCCCACCGCGCAGGAGACGGTCGAGGGCCCGCTGCAGCAGCCGGTGCAGTACGTGAGCAAGGAAGGCGAAGGCACGGGCTACCAGCCGCGCACCTTCTGGGGCCGCATCGCGCAAGGCCAGGTGAAGGCGGGCGATGAGGTCGAGGTGCTGCCCAGCGGCGTCAAGGCGATCATTGCCGAGGTGCGCCGCGCGGGCGAGACGGTGGCGCATGCCGTGGCGGGCGAGTCCGCCGGCCTCGTGTTCGACCGCCAGGTGGACGTGAGCCGCGGCGACTGGATCGTCGCTCCCAGCAGCGCCGCGCCGCGCCAGCAGTTCGAGGCCACGCTGGCCTGGCTGGACACCGAGGCCGCGCAGCTCGGCCGCAAGTACTGGGTGCGCCACGGCAACCGCTGGGTGCAGGCGCGCATCAGCGCCATCGAGCACCGCCTGGACATCCACACCCTGGCCGAGACCGAGGCCCACGAGCTGGCCGTGAACGAGATCGGTCACGTCGTGGTCGAGCTGCAGGCCCCGCTGCCGCTGGCCAAGTACACCGAGAACCGCGTGGCCGGCGCGCTGATCGTCGTCGACCCCACCAGCAACCGCACGTCGGGTGCGCTGCTGGTGCGCTGAGCCCCGGTTTCAGCAAGACCTGACCCCAAGGAGCACCACATGGGACGCGTCATCTTCGTCAGTGCCGGCCCCGGCGCCGCCGACCTCATCACCCTGCGCGGCCTGCGGGCCCTGCAGCAGGCCGATGTGGTGCTGTTCGACGCCCTGACCGACCCGGCGCTCCGCGAGTTCGCCCCCAACGCCCGCTGGCTGGACGTGGGCAAGCGCGGCTTCTGCGACTCCACCGCCCAGACCGCCATCAACGCGGCCCTGGTGCGCGAAGCCCGCCAGGCCGCCGTGGTGGTGCGGCTCAAGGGCGGGGATGCCAGCATCTTCGGCCGCCTGGAAGAGGAGCTGCTGGCGCTGGACGCCGCCGGCATCGATGCCGAAGTGGTGCCCGGCGTGACCGCCGCCATCGCCGCCGCCGCCCAGACCCGCCGCCCGCTGACCCGCCGCGGCCAGGGCCGCAGCGTGGCCTTGACCACGGCCATGACCCAGAACGGCGACCTGCAGGCGCTCAAGAGCGCCGACACGGAAGTCTTCTACATGGCCGGCCGCCAGCTCGGCGCCCTGGCTCGCAAGCTGAGCCAGGCCGGCTGGGCGGGTGACACGCCCGTGATGGTCGTCTCCCGGGCCGGCTGTGCCGACGCCCTGAGCAGCGAGCACACCGTCGCCACCCTGCCCGCCGCCAGCCTGCTGCACCGCGGCCGCCCCACCGTCGTGACCGTCGGGGCGGGCGCCGCGCCCGTCGGGCCGGCCAAGCACAAGCGCGTCTTGGGCGATCAATGCCCCCAACTTGAGCCCCATCAAGTGGAGCCCCCGATCACGCACCGTTAAAATCAGCCCTTTGCCGCCAAAGCGCCCGCGCCCAGGCGGTCCCCGGGCCCCCACAACTCTAGAGCTGCTCCATGACCCACGTCGTTACCGAAGCCTGCATTCGCTGCAAGTACACCGATTGCGTTGATGTCTGCCCCGTCGACTGCTTCCGTGAAGGTCCGAACTTCCTGACCATCGATCCGGACGAGTGCATCGACTGCGCCGTGTGCATCCCCGAGTGCCCCGTGAACGCCATCGTTCCCGAGGAAGACGTGCCGGGCAACCAGCAGCACATGATCAAGATCAACGCCGACCTGGCGAAGAAGTGGCCCAGCATCACCAAGCGCAAGGCCGCCCTGCCTGATGCAGACGAGTGGAAAGACAAGAGCGACAAGCTCTCCGAACTCATCCGCTGATTACTCCCCTGCGGGCCACGAACAAAGGGGCCCGGACTCGATAGATTGGATCCTCAAGTGACTCAAGCGACCTCCTCCGCCTCGGCTGGCGTGATCGAAACCGATGCCGTCATCGTTGGCGCCGGCCCCGTGGGCCTGTTCCAGGTGTTCGAACTCGGCCTTCTGGAGATCAAGGCCCACATCATTGACTCCCTGGCCTACCCCGGTGGCCAGTGCATCGAGCTCTACCCCGACAAGCCCATTTACGACATCCCCGCCCTGCCCGTCGTCACCGGCAAGGAGCTGACGGACAACCTGATGAAGCAGATCGAGCCCTTCGGCGCGACCTTCCATCTGGGCCAGGAAGTCACCACCGTCGAGAAGCAGGAAGACGGCCGCTTCTTCGTGGCCACCTCCAAGGGCACGCAGTTCCTGACCAAGACCATCTTCATCGCCGGCGGCGTGGGCTCCTTCCAGCCCCGCACCCTGAAGGTCGATGGCATCGACAAGCACGAGGGCTCGCAGGTCCACTACCGCGTGCGCAAGCCCGAGCAGTTCGCCGGCAAGAACCTGCTGATCGTCGGCGGCGGTGACTCCGCGCTGGACTGGGCCCTGAACTTCTGCGGCGGCAATGCCGACGGCAACCCGCACAAGGCCGAGAGCGTCATCCTGCTGCACCGCCGCGACGGCTTCCGCGCCGCCCCGGCCAGCGTCGCCAAGATGAAGGAGCTCTGCGACAACTACGAGATGCAGTTCATCGTCGGCCAGGTTACCGACCTGGATGAGACCGAGGACGGCGTGCTCAAGGGCGTGAAGGTCACCGGCGGCGACGGCGTAACCCGCGTCGTGCCTTGCGACCAGGTCCTCGTCTTCTTCGGCCTCTCCCCCAAGCTCGGCCCCATCGCCGAATGGGGCCTGGCCCTGGAACGCAAGCAGATCCTCGTGGACACCGAGAAGTTCCAGACCAGCGTGCCCGGCATCTTCGCCGTGGGTGACATCAACACCTACCCCGGCAAGAAGAAGCTGATCCTGTCCGGCTTCCATGAGGCCGCCCTGGCTGCCTTCGGTGCGATGCCCATCATCAATCCGGAGAAGCGGGTGCATCTGCAGTACACGACGACGAGTCCGAAGCTGCACAAGGTCCTCGGCGTGGAGACGCCGGTGTTTGACTGAGTCGGCGCCTGCCTGAGATTGAAGAACCCGCCCGTGTGGCGGGTTTTTTGTTGGCTGGATGGAGAGTTTCAGCAGGCTTGGTGAGGCGCGTTGCGGGGGCAATGCCGACACTGGGCACGGCCCTGCCTATCAGGGCCAGGGATTGGCGTCCCGATGAGATCTGCGGGTAACCCGAAGGAGATCTCGTGGACGAATCTGATCAATCCAATCCTGGGCGTGTTCTGCGCTTGGGGATTCCCGACATTCTTGATGAATTGGATCGGCTGCTGGATAAGCAGGCGGGGGATGCCGCTGCGTGGGTCGAATGGGGGCGGGGGGCGCGTGCGGGTTTGGCGGGGGCGTATCGGCAGCAGTTGGAGGTACTAGAAGCGCTGGAAGTGATACTGGCATTGCTCAGGGGGATCCTGAGAATGGGGTGCGTTCAGGTGGGATGGTGTGCCAACTAGGGCCGTTGGTGGAAATACTGGGGGCCGCTTTCGGCATCACGGCTTCGCTACATGTAACGGAAAGGTGATGAACCAACCCGGTTGTCCTTATTTGCGGCTATCCAACGGGAACTGACAGTCCGCCTACTTAGCAGTACGGCCAGCCTCCGGCGAGGAGAGGAAGGCCGCCGGTGACAGCTTTGCCGCCGCGTACGCTTATGGGCCTTGACGTGTAGCATCAGTTGCAATTCGCGCAGCATTTATGGGTATTTTTAATACCTTGGGCAGGTTTGCAATTTCAGGGAAAGTCTCCGACTATGACACCTAACTCTCGCGTCAAGGCAATCCATCTTCTACAGCCCCCTTATATCGGACGTTAGCCACCAAAACCCGCAATTCTTCACAAACAGACAAGTCCATATGAATACAGCACAGATTCCTCGCCTGCCATCTCGGTATGAAGATCTAGATCCTGCATTTCGTGGTCGGCTGCGTCCAAACGCGCCACTCATCGACCTAGTCCAACGCTCGTACCAAAGCATGCAAGTCAGTGGAGGAATTCGATTTCTTCCCATCTACGGCCAGAGCGGTACTGGGAAGAGTTCTGCCGCGCTGGAACTTGCCACCCATTTGCCCGAAGCAAAGGTAATTGCACTAAGCCGGAATGCAATTGAAAGCCGCGACGCCCTTGAAGCCGAGTTGCGTAATTGCCGCCGCTCGATGCAACCTAGCCAACTACTCATCGCCGTCGTCGATCAGTACGAGGAAGCGGTCGCAGAGCGAAGCGGTATTCCTACAAGTTTCGTAGAAACGCTATCTCTTCTTGACCGCGGTGATCTACGCAATCTGCCTGTAGTCTTCCTTTGGTTGACTACTCGCAAGGAATTTCAATCGCTGCTGGCAGAGGCCACCTCGCGAAATCGACGGATTCTTGTAGCCGCCGACTTTGAGCTTGTTGGCCCACCAGAAAGCGAATGGCCAAAGATCATTGAAGAGACGTTCCGCTTTCACAATCAAGATAGGGACCTTGCCGACTACGAGGTTCTGGAACAGGATCTTCAGCAAATCGCTGCGGGCGAAAACTCGCTTGGCTATGCAATCGAGGTGGCTGGAGAGCGACTTTTCGCATACACGAGAACGCTGCACGATCTATCTACATATCAAGTACTCATGTTGTGGCCAGTCTCAGATGGATTACGGATTCAGCGAATCCAACAGTTTACCGATACACGCCAAGGCTACAAGTTGGACTGGAATGCTTGGTACCGCCAGCTGAACTCCGACGATCAGCGCCAACTACCACTTCGAGAGTTCAATCGAGCTAGGCTATATTTTGATATGCGCCTGGTTCCAATCTCAGTTGCAGATCTGCACCCACTCTGCCGAAACCTCAATGACGAAGAAAGCACACTTCACAGGTCATATCTGAGTCGATTCGAAGGCACGCATCTTTACTCGCTAATCTCTGGACAGTGGAATCCAGATTCCTACTCTCCTCTAAGAGAGCGGGAGTCAAAGCGAGCGTCCGCAGCGAGGGCTTGGTACGAAACCGTTACCACGAATCCTGTCGGCATCGGTCGGCGATTGGCGCGAGTATTGACTACATTGGGGGCCAATGCTGTACACGAGCAAACGCTGGAGTCACCTCATGGGAAAGTTCGAGCTGACGTGCTGGTTACACGGGACAAAGTTCAACCGGCGAATGTGATTATTGAACTAAAAGCCTACTCCGCTGAAAACACGATGCCATCTACGATCTGCGGTGCAGTTCAAACTACGCTGAAGCGCCACGCACACTTTGCTGGCTTTCTCCAGCGGCAATAAAGGAGCGAGGGGCGGACAACCCGGCCATCGCGATCGGGGGCAGGCTTTAAACCTAATGCCCTTCAGATTTAAGCCCTGCCCCAGCCCCCCCGCGCAGGCCCCTCAAATGAACTTCCACATCCGCACCACCACCGGCGGCGAGGTCATCTTCGAAGGCATCCCCACCTCGCCCGCCACCGTCTACTACGGCGGCCCGCCGCCCGAGACCGGCCGCTGGCGCGTGGACATTCCCGCCTTCGAGGACTTCTGCGCCCGGCACCTGGCCCCGGTCCAATTCGGAACCTCCATCGACACCTACTACTTCGGCCTGGAAATCGCGGAGTTGGACGGCTGGGGAGACACCTTCACCGCTACCCGCCACTACACCAGCCATCGGCCGAAGATGCGCGCCCTCGTGTCCGTCGGGCAGCTCGAATGGGCGGAGGTGAAGCACTTGCCTTGCACAGAGCAGGTCGCGGCACTGTGGGACGCGCTGCTGTCCTCCATTGAGCGAGTCACCACGATGAAACGCCGCCCCAGGGACTTCGATGCCTGTGCCCTGGCTGATGCCGTCCGGCTGATCAGGGCCAGCAGCGAGGCGTCCGTGTTCGCCATCGGCCAGGGGTAGCATGAAGTCCAACGCTCACCACTCCTGAGGACGTGAAGCCAGTCCGGCACCTCTCAGGCTGAAAGGCCTTCCCTACACTCTCCCTCGCAGCACCAGGCCGGCCTTCCCTCCCCGCGGCACGACGGAAGCTCCGCACCGCACAATGCAATGCAACCATTGCATCAGTGCACTCATTGCACCATACTTCCTGCCATGCCAACCCTGGCACATCTGAGCACCTGCAAGATCGCCATGTTCGCCGCCGATCACAACCCGCCGCACTTCCACCTCATGGCCAACGACGGTGGCCAGGCGCTGGTGGAGATCAAAGGGCTGACCGTGATCCGCGGCCACGTGAATGCCGCGGCGTTGAACGAGGCGCTCAGCTGGGCCCGTCAGAACTGGGGCGCCCTCGCGGCCCGCTGGAAGGAACTCAACCCATGAGCAAGCATTTCACCCTGAGCAAGGTGAAGGTCCTGGACGGCCTCCAGCTCGCCTTGGTCTATGCAGACGGTGAAGCCTTCACCGTCGACCTGGCCTCCATCGTCAAACGCCACAAGACGCTGGCGCCGCTGCGCGATGCGTCGGTGTTCAAGAAGCCCAAGATCACCGACGGTGGTCAGACCCTCACCTGGGCGGGCAATGACGATCTGCAGTTGGCCGCAGACAACCTGCGCGCCCGCGCCATCGAGCAGGCGGGCGGCGTCTCGCATGAGTTCATCTGGCATTGGATGGACAAGCACCAGCTGACCCTGGACCTGGCCGCGAAGCACCTGGGGCTGTCCCGGCGCATGCTGGCCTACTACCGAAGCGGTGAGAAGCCCGTGCCGCTCACCGTGGGGCTCGCCTGCCTGGGCTGGGAATTGGTTCAGACGCAGTCGGGCGCGGCCAATGATGGGCTGTTTGCCATCGCGGGCTGACATAGCCCTCACCCCGGCACCAACGGCCCCACAAACTCCCGCCCCCGCACCAGATTCCGCCCCGCCAGCTCCTTCATCGCGGGTGACACAGGCACCGCCAGCACCTCCTCCTGCGCCGCCCGCCAGAAGCGCTCTGCCGCCTCGGCCGCGCAGCGCCATACCTCCGGCTGAGCGCCAATGGTGCCCACCCTCGGCGCTATCGTCGTGAGCTCGGGGTCCACGCCGCCGCCCAGGGAGGCATAGCGCATGGGCAGGATGTCGTAGGCCGGGGCGATGCCCTGGAATTGGCCGTCTTCCCCGATCAGCAGGGAGATGTTCTCGAAGTGGCGGTCGCTGTTGCCGATGAGCTCGCTGAAGGCGGCCATGACCGCCACGCGGCGCACGTCTTCGGCGCTCAGGAAGCGCGCCTGCCGGCAGCGGGCGGCGAACTCGGGCCAGGAGTCACGCTTTCCGAAGTACTCGTCGTCCACCGCGCCGGCCGAGAGCAGGCCGATGCGGCCATGCAGGCCCACGCGGTCGAAGCGCTGGACCTCGAGGAAGACGAAGTCACCCGTCGCGAGCAGCTGGGAACGGCTCGCGGGAATGCCCACCGCCTCGAGCGCGCGCAGGGCCAGGTGCTCCAGGGGTAGCAGCTCGGCCATGCGGCTGCCCTGCTTGGCGAACTTCACGATGACGTGGCCGCTGTCCTCTGTCAGCCAGAGGAACTTGGGCTGCTCGCCGCCGGCACTGGAGCCATAGGCCGCGCCCTTGAGTTGCGAGGCCATGGCGACGTAGGCCTCCAGCTTGCCCTCGGCCGGCGTGGGGGGCAGCGCGCGGAGATCCAGTTCTCGCTGCAAGGCGGCGTCGCCAAAGATCAGATTGCCGGCCAGGTTCAGGCCCAGGGTGAAGAGCCAGGCCACGCGGTGATCCTCGCGCCAGTCCCGCAGACTGGCCGGGAAGCCGGACGCCGCACGGGCGGCCTCCTGGGCCTGCTGGCGCCCCAGGAAGCCCGAGGGCGCGGCAAAGGCCATGTAGGGCGGCAGGCCCTCATACAAGCGCGTGACGCCGGCCCGGCGCTCCAGCGTGGCGCCACCCGCCAGGAAGTCCACATCGGCAAAGGGCTCGATGCGGCCGTCACGAGCGCAGCGATAGACACGCTGGCGGGCGCCGAGCCCCTGAGGCAGCTCCCGCAGGAGCGCGTAGCGGGGCGTGCGGTCGCCCTTGATGCGGTAGCTGCTGACGGAGTGAGGGAGTCCCTGAATAGTTCGAGACAGGGTGGGCTGGCTGACGCCCAGCATCGCCATCAACTGAGCAGCAGACAGCGGCCCTCCCATGAGAGAGCGCTCGATTTCCCGGGAATGATCCGCCGAGGACGGTCGCCGTTCGGTCGCCATCTGGATACTTTATGAATAATTCAAAGCATTGTCCATGACGACTCTCCCTGGCCCCGGATGCGAGCCCGGCTACCCGCGGCGGCCAGCGGGAAGCACACGGACCTGCTGCAGAGGCCAGCCAGGGGCGCGCCCGGCCCGTCATGCCCAGGCAAGCTCCATTTGGGCGATCCTTCATCGGCTCCGACCATCCCCCCACCCGCGCAGTCCGTCGCACCGCCGCTGCATGTCCACTGACCGTCGGCCATAGTCGCGCCCATGCCGTGGCAAGGGCCACTGCAGAACAACACCGAGGAGACCCCATGCCTGCATTCACCCCGCGCCTGCGCGCCCTGCCCCTGCTGATGGCCGCCGGCCTGGCCCTGGCCACCGGCGCTGCGCGCGCCGCGGAGCTTGACGCCGCCAAGATCGATCCCGCCAAGATCGACGCGGTGTTTGCCGCCTTCACCAAGGAAACGCCCGGCTGCGCCCTCGGCGTCTACCGCGAGGGTCAGGTCTTGCTGGAGCGCGGCTACGGGCTGGCCGACCTGAATCACGGCGTGCCCATCACGCCCGGGACGGTGTTCGACATCGGCTCCAGCTCCAAGCAGTTCACTGCCCTGGCCGTGCTGATGCTGGCCAAGGAAGGCAAGCTGGACCTGCAGGACAAGGTCTCCAAGCACCTGCCCGAGCTCCAGGCCCTGGGCCAGCGCTTCACCATTGACCAGATGCTGCACCACACGGCCGGCCTGCGCGACTACAACGAGCTGCTGCTCCTGGCCGGCCGCGACATGGGCGACGTCACGAGCTCCGACGACGCTCTGCGCCTGCTCGCCGCGCAGCAGGGCCTGAACTTCGAACCGGGCACGCGCTTCAGCTACAGCAACAGCGGCTACTTCCTGGCCGCCATGATCGTCGAGCGCCTCAGCGGCCAGAGCCTGGACGCCTTTCTTCAGGCCCGCGTGTTCAAGCCGCTGGGCATGACGGCGACGCATGTGCGCACGGACCACACCGTCGTGGTGCCGCATCGCGCCACGGCCTACCGCCCCAACGGGCCGTCCGGCTTCGCGATCGACATGTCCAACTGGAACCAGCCGGGCGACGGCGCCGTGCAGACGCATGTGCGGGACCTGGCTCGCTGGGACGCCGAGCTCGCCCATCCCAAGGTCATCGATGCCGCGTTGCTCAAGGCCATGCAGACCCCCGGCAAGCTGGCCGACGGCTCGCCCATCCCCTACGGCCTGGGCCTCAGCATGGACAGCTACCGCGGCCTGCCGCTCGTGCAGCATGCCGGCGCCTGGGGCGGCTACCGCGCGATCGTGGTGCGATTCCCCGAGCAGCACCTGGGCATGGCACTGACCTGCAATGCGGCGCAGTCCAACCCGACGGCGCTGGCGAAGCGGGTCGCGGACGTCGCGCTGGCGGGCCAGTTCAAGGACGCCCCCGCGGCCCAGGCCACCCAGGGCGCCCCGGCCGCTGCACCCGCGGACTTCGATCCGAGCCTTTTCGTCGGCCTGTACGAAGGCGAGCCGGGCGACATCCTGCGCATCGAGAAGCAAGGCTCAGCCCCCCTCGCCATGCGCCGCGCCGGTGGCGGCGCGGCCCTGCGCGCCCTCGGCCTGCGCCGTGTGCAGAGCACCAGCGGCATCACGCAACTGGACCTTGCGGACGATGGCAAGTCCCTTACCCTGACGCGCAATGACGACCCCAAACCGGTGCAGTTCAAGCGCCTGCCCGAGTACCGCGCGAGCGCCGCGGAGCAGGCCGCGCTGACCGGCCGCTACTACAGCGGCGAGGTCGGAGCGGAATGGACGCTGTCGAGCCAGCAGGACCGGCTCACGCTCAAGGGCCCGGGCGCCGAGTCGGCGCCGCTGTCCGCCCTCAAGCCGGACCTGCTCGAGGGCCCCGGGTTCAGCCTGCGCGTGGAGCGTGACGCCAAGGGCCTGCCCGTGGCCTTGGTCTACGACAGCGGACGCACGCGCGGCCTTCGCTTCGCGAAGCGCTGAAGTCGCCCGTAGCGCGGTCGGCCAGGGCGCCGAAAGGGCAAGACCTGGCCCTGACGATTGGGCACAGACCACTCGGCCCTGCCGACGGCGCCGGAACTCGATCTGGCTCAAGCTTCCTGCACGTGCCGCGCCGAACCTCGATGAACACGGGCCTTTGAGCCCGCTACAATCCGCGCCGTGGTGGCATCCGCCGCCCACCAATCGCTAGGGGTGCTGGCTCACTTGATGAGCCGGCTGAGAAAGTCCCTTTGAACCTGAATGGCGGCTTCGGCCGCCTTCTCGACTCCTCGGGGTCGAGACGAGTTAATCCTCGCGCAGGGAAGCACGCATGCCACGGCCTGAGCTCTCAGCAGGCCCTCGATGTGGCCGCTCGCCGCCCTGCCATCGCTAGAAGCAGTCCGACGATGGCCCGTATTCACTTCGCCCTTCCCCATGTCCTCGCCGCCGCGTGCGCGCTCACCTGTGCGCAGGCCGCGATGGCGCAGTCCGCCGGCAACAGCCTCCCGAGCGTGGCCGTCAGCGGCCGCAGCGCCGATGCGCCCGTCAGTGTGGGCGGCTTCGGGGACACCCCCGCCGCCAAGCTGCCCTTCCAGGCCAGCGTGCTCAACGCGGACCGCCTGGCCGACGCCGGCCTGAGCAGCCTCGCGGGTCTCGTGAACCTCGACGCCTCAGTGCAGGACAGCTACAACGCCGCCGGTTACGTCTCCTACCTGAAGGTGCGTGGCTTCGACCTCGACAACCGCTTCAACTACCGCCGCGACGGTCTGCCGATCAACGCGGAGACGGCGCTGGCGCTGGGCAACAAGAGCAGCGTCGAGGTGTTCAAGGGCACGAGCGGCATCCAGGCCGGCACGAGCAGCCCCGGCGGCCTCGTGAACCTCGTGGTGAAGCGTCCGACGACGAAGCTGCTGAGCGCCACGCTGAGCGTCTCCGAGCGCGGCACCGCAGAAGCCGCACTCGACTGGAGCCAGCGCTTCGGCGCGGGCGAGGCCGTGGGCGTGCGCGTGAACGCGAGCGCCGCCACGCTGCGCCCCGAGCTGGACGACGCAAACGGCAGCCGCCGCCTGCTGGCCGTGGCCACGGACGCACGCCTGAGCCGCGACACGCTCGTCGAGGCCGAGTTCGAGTGGAACCGCCAATCCCAGCGCAGCCAGCCGGGCATGAGCCTGCTGGGCAGCAAGCTGCCGCCCGCCCAAGACCTCGACCCCCGCCGCAACCTGAACAACCTGCCCTGGGCGCTGCCGACCGTGTTCGACAACACGCAGGGCTCGCTGCGCGTGCAGCATCAGCTGGACGCCGACTGGAAGGCGCAGGCCCACTTCGGCTTCCAGCGCCTGAAGACGGACGACCGCCTGGCCTATGCCTACGGCTGCTCGGCCGAGAACAACTACGACCGCTACTGCAGCGACGGCAGCTTCGACCGCTACGACTTCCGCAGCGAGGGCGAGCGCCGCAACACCGAGGCGCTGGACCTGTCCGTGCAGGGTCGCGCACAGGCGCTGGGCCTCGCGCACCAGATCGCCACCGGCGTGCTGACGACGCATGCCAAGAGCCGCTTCCACCCGCAGGCCTACAACTGGTCGGGCAACGGCAGCATCTATCCGGACAAGGACCAGATCACGCCCGCGGACCCCACGCTCAGCGACGAGAGCACCAACCGCGACGAGCGCTCGACCGAGTTCTACGTGCGCGACGCCGTGCAGATCGACGCCCAATGGCAGGCCTTCCTGGGCCTGCGTCACACGCGCCTCCAGCGTGACAGCATCCGCACCAACGGCTCGCGCGCGACGAGCTACTCGCAGAGCCTCAACACGCCGTGGATCGGCCTGTCCTACGCGATCAGCCCGAGCCTGATGGCCTATGGCAGCTGGGGCCAGGGCATGGAGTCCGACGTCACGCCCAATCGCAAGCGCTTCGGCGCGCAGGCCGGCCAGGCGCTGCCCGCGATCAAGAGCCGCCAGGTCGAGCTGGGCCTCAAGTCCGGCAGCAGCACGGTGGACTGGTCGATCGCGTGGTTCGACATCCAGCGCCCCGTGTGGATCGATGCCGGCGCCTGTGACGACGCCACGCCCGGCTCCTGCACCCGGGTGGAAGACGGCAACGCGCGACATCGCGGCCTCGAAGCCCAGGCCGACCTGAAGTGGAGCGGCGGCGGCCTGCTCGGCAGCTGGATGGAATTGAAGGCCCGCCGCGAGGGCAGCGCCGACGCCGCCACCAACGGCCTCCAGCCCGTCAACGTGCCCAAGCGCAACATCAAGCTGCAGCTGCGCCAGACCGTGATCGCCGGTGTGCAGGGCCAGATCGGCCTGGTCTACGAAGGCCCACGCGCCGTGCTGCCGGACAACAGCGTCATGATCGGCGGCTGGTCGCGCCTGGACGCCGGCGTGCGCTACGAGCAGGCCATGGGCACGCGCCTCTACACCTGGCGCGTGGGCGTGGACAACCTGACCGACAAGCGCGCCTGGCGTGAGAGCCCCTACCAGTACGGCCACGCCTACCTCTACCCGCTCGCACCGCGCACCTGGCGCGCGAGCCTGGAGGTGTCGCTCTGAACGGCGGTGTCAGGGGCGCGGCGGGACGGCCCTAGGGGCTTTCCTGCCCTTCGACAGGCGAAGCTTGTAGAACCCTGAAATTTCTGTCTATAATCCAAGGCTCTGTTCCCCGATAGCTCAGTCGGTAGAGCGCCGGACTGTTAATCCGTAGGTCCCTGGTTCGAGCCCAGGTCGGGGAGCCAAGAACAGAACGCAAGGCGGGTCGAAAGACTTGCTGAGCAGTAGCAAGTATCAAAGCCACCTTGACGCGAGTCCTGGTGGCTTTGCTATTTATGAAGGCCTGCATTTTTTGCGCAGCAGTGAGTGCGCAGGAGAAGCGGGCAGTACCGATCAAATCCCCGATAGCTCAGTCGGTAGAGCGCCGGACTGTTAATCCGTAGGTCCCTGGTTCGAGCCCAGGTCGGGGAGCCAAATCAAGACGCGTGGTGCCACCGTTTGCCACGCCGACATCGAACGATTCCCCGATAGCTCAGTCGGTAGAGCGCCGGACTGTTAATCCGTAGGTCCCTGGTTCGAGCCCAGGTCGGGGAGCCAAACTCGAAGCCTCGCTGTGCATGCAGCGGGGCTTTTTTCTTTTCTCCAGCCTCAGAGCCTTCGCCATGAGCACCCTCCCCCCCTGCCCCCAATGCGCCTCCACCTACACCTACGAGGACGGCGCCAACCTCGTGTGCCCCGAGTGCGGCCATGAGTGGTCGGCCACGGCCGCTGCGGCGGACGGCGGTGAGGAAGCTCGCGTCATCAAGGACGCCGTGGGCAATGTGCTGCAGGACGGCGACACGGTCACCGTCATCAAGGACCTGAAGATCAAGGGCTCGTCGCTGGTGGTGAAGGTCGGCACCAAGGTCAAGAACATCCGCCTGGCGGACGGCGACCACGACATCGACTGCAAGATCGACGGCATCGGCGCCATGGGCCTGAAGTCGGAGTTCGTGAAGAAGGTCTGAGCGCCCCGCTCAGACGCCGGCCCGCAGCACCCACTCCCGCGGCGAGCACCCCAGCCGCTGCGCAAAGGCGCGCGAGAACGCCGAGGGCGTGGCGTAGCCCAGCTCGTCGGCGAGCTGCTTGACGGGCTGACCGCGCCGCAGCGCCTGGCAGGCCAGGGTGAGGCGCCAGCCGAGGAGGTAGTCCGCGGGGGTGTCGCCCATCTCTGCCTTGAACAGCGCGGCGAAGCGGCTGCGGGACACGCCCGCCACCTCGGCCATGCGCTCGAGGCTCCAGGCCTCGCCCGGCCGCTCATGCACGGCCACCAGCGCGCGCGCGAGCTGCGGGTGACTCAGCCCGCGCAGCAGACCCGCCGGCAGGCCGCTGGACGCGGGGTGCGCCAGCATCCACCGCAGCAACTGCATCAGCAGCACCTCGAAGAGCCGGTCCGCCATCAGGCGCTGGCCGCATTGCACGCGCTCGGTCTCGGCGAAGAGCAGACCCAGGCAGGACTCCAGACCCTCGACCTGCGCCAGCGGCAGCACCACCAGCGCCGGCAGCGCGCGCACGAGGGGATGCTCGTCGCCGCCTTCGAACTCGAGCGTGGCGCAGGTGAAGTCGGAGCCCTCGGCCGGCGCATTGTGGAAGTCGTGCGCCAGCGGGCGGGGATAGAACAGCAGGCTGGGCTCCCGCACCTGCAGGCGGCGCGGCAGGCCCTGCGCATCCGGATGGCTGAGGCTCATCTCGCCCCGGCGCATCACATGCAGAAAGCCCCGGCCCGGTTCCGCCGCGAAATGGGTCGTGCCACACAGCGGCCCCGCATGGAACAGATGGGCCCGCACGCGGCACCGCTCCAGCAGGCCGGAGAGGCGGTCGAGGCTGGCGTCCTCGGGTGCCAGGGTGGGCGAAGGCTCGTCGGGGTCAGGTCTTGCCATGGTCGTCCTGCAGATGCGTCGTGAGAGGCCCTCGAAGGCCCGTGGGCCGGCCCGTGGGCTCGGCTGAGGGGCCATTTTGTACCAATTGGACAGTTTCAAGGACGATAAGAACCCTTTCATCCTGCCGTGCCGGACACACTGGCGCCATGCCTCAGGGCATGCCAACTACCACACGACGATGAAAGGATCGACCATGAACCGCCTCTCCCTCCCCACCCCGGCCCAAGCCCCCGCCGCCAGCCAGCCGGTGCTGGCCCAGATCCAGCAGGCCTTCGGCAGCACGCCGCAGATGTTCCGCACGGTGGCGCATTCGCCGGCCGCGCTGCAGGCCATGTGGGCCTTCTTCGGCGCGCTGGGCGGCGGCACGATCGGTGCGAAGCTCGGCGAGCTGATCGCCGTGGCGGTGGCCGATCGCAACCGCTGCGAGTACTGCCTGGCCGCCCACACGGCGCTGGGACGCAAGGCCGGCGCCTCGTCCGAGGAGTTGCGCGCGGCGCAGCAGGGCGAGTCCGCCGACCCGCGCACCGCGGCCGCCCTGCGCTTCGCGCTGCAGCTGGTCGAGCACCGCGGGCAGCTGTCGGACGCCGACCTGCAGGCCCTGCGTGCGGCCGGCTTCACGGAAGGCGAGACGGTGGAGATCCTCGCCCATGTGGCGCTGAACCTCTTCACGAACTACGTCAACGTGGCCTTCCAGGTGCCGGTCGACTTCCCGCCCGTGTCCCTGAGCCGCGCCGCCTGATCTCAGGCGCTCAGCGCAGCTGCAGGCGTGCCGCGCCCTCGGCCGGCGCCTGCAGCTCGCCGATCTCCGCGGCCTGTGCAAAGCCGGCGTCACGGAAGCACTGCAGCACCTGGGGCACGGCCTCGGGGCTGCAGCTGACGAGCAGGCCGCCGCTGGTCTGCGGGTCGGTGAGCAGCGCGCGTTGCCAGTCCGCCCAGGCCTCCACGCCGCCGACCTCGTGGCCATAGGCGGCCCAGTTCCGCGTGGAGGCCCCCGTCCAGATGCCTTGCTGCGCAAAGACGAGCGCGCTGTGGATCAGGGGCATGCGTGCCCAGTCCACCGCCGCGCGCAGCTGCGAGCCACGGCAGATCTCCAGCAGGTGGCCGGCCAGGCCGAAGCCGGTGACGTCGGTGATGGCGTGCACCGCATCGAGCGTCGCCAGCGTCGCGCCGACCTTG
The DNA here is from genome assembly GCA_041912595.1 of Burkholderiaceae bacterium. Taxonomy (GTDB): domain Bacteria; phylum Pseudomonadota; class Gammaproteobacteria; order Burkholderiales; family Burkholderiaceae_C; genus Roseateles_B. The sequence goes on along the minus strand of JAYRMR010000006.1, from coordinate 116,784 downwards.
TTGAGCCGCGTCGTGTGGGCCAGCATCTCCGCATAGCCCGTCGCATCCAGCAGCCCCTTCTTCAACGCGGCCGACAGCACGCCCACGCCCAGCGGCTTGCCCAGCACGAGGCGGTCACCGGCCTGCGCGTCCGCATTGCGGCGCACCCGCTTCGGATGCACCAGCCCCATCGCCACCAGGCCGTAGATGGGCTCGACCACATCGATCGAATGCCCGCCCGCGATGGGGATGCCCGCCTCGCGGCAGACGCTTGCGCCGCCCTCGAGGATGCGGCCGATCACGTCCGGGCTGAGCGTGTTGATGGGCATGCCCACGAGGGCCAACGCCATGATCGGCGTGCCGCCCATCGCGTAGACGTCGGACAGCGCGTTCGTCGCTGCGATGCGGCCGAAGTCGAAGGGATCGTCGACGATGGGCGTGAAGAAGTCCGTGGTGGCCACGAGCGCCTGCTCATCGTTGAGCTGCCAGACCGCGGCGTCATCGCTCGTCTCGGTGCCCACCAGCAGCTGCGGGGGCACGATGCCGGGCGCCGTGCGGGCGAGGATCTCGGACAGCAGCCCCGGGGCGATCTTGCAGCCGCAGCCGCCGCCGTGAGCCAGTTGGGTGAGTCGGGGAGCAGAGAGTTCGGTCATGGCGGTGCGTGGGCTGAAATTCTGCGAGGATTGTGCCGCTTCCCCGCTCCCTGCCCGCCATGTCCCGCCCCAGCCCCATCACGCCCGACCGCCTCGGCGAATTCGACTGCCTCATCGACGCCCGCTCGCCGGCCGAGTACGCGCTGGACCACCTGCCGGGCGCTATCAACTGCCCGGTGCTGGACGACGACGAGCGCCGCATCGTCGGCACGCTCTACAAGCAGCAGGGCGCCTTCGAGGCCAAGCGCGTGGGCGGCGCGATGGTCGCGGCGCAACTGGCGCGGCACTTGCGGGAGTCCTTCGCGGACAAGCCCAAGTCCTGGCGCCCGCTCATCTACTGCTGGCGTGGCGGCATGCGCAGCGGGACGATGGTGCAATGGCTGCGCCTCGTCGGCTGGGATGCGCAGCAGCTGCACGGCGGCTACAAGGCCTTCCGCGGCCATGTGATGGAACGCATCGCCACGCTGGCGCCGCTGTTGAAGCTGCAGGTGATCTGCGGGCCGACGGGCAGCGCCAAGACCGCCCTGCTGCATGCGCTGCGGGACGCCGGCGCTCAGGTGCTCGACCTCGAGGCCCTGGCCCGCCACAAGGGCTCGATCCTCGGGCGCTGGCCGGGGCAGGAGCAGCCCTCCCAGAAGGCCTTCGAGACCGGGCTGGCGCTGGCGCTGCAGGCCTTCGATCCCGCCCGGCCGGTCTTCGTCGAGGCCGAGAGCCGCAAGATCGGCCGCCTGATGCTGCCGGACGCCGTGCTCGCCGCGCTGCGCGCCGCGGACTGCATCGCCATCGAGGCGCCCTTGCATGCCCGCCTGAGCTACCTGCTGCAGGACTACGCCTACCTCGGCCATGACGGCGAAGCCCTGGCCACGCTCCTGGGCCAGCTCAACGCCAACACCGGCCTGCATGCCAACGAGACTGTCACGCGCTGGCAGGCCTGGGCGCGCGCCGGGCAGCTGGCCCCGCTGTTCGAGGCGCTGATGACGGCGCACTACGACCCGCTCTATGCCCGCTCCCAGCGCAGCCACTACCTGCGCCTGGCCGAGGCGCGGCCGCTGGTGCTCGAGCGGCTCGAGGGGCAAGACCTGGCACGGGCGGCGCAGTCCCTGCTGGCCTGAGGGCGACCCTCGCCCTCGGGCGGCCCATGCCCTTGGTCATAAGCGCAAGCCCGGCTTGTGGCGCTCGGGCGTCGCGGTATCCAATGCACGATCCGCATCCCGAGCCGCCCCCATGCCCACCTTGCCCGCCTGGACCCGACGCCGCCGCACCTGGCTGATCGCGACCGCAGCCGTGCTGGCCGCCCTGGCGGTCGCGATGCACCACGACCAAGACGACGCCGCGTCGCCCGCGCGCCCACTGCCGGTGGCCGACACGCCGGACGCCCCGCCGTCCCCCGACGGCATCCCCCTGGCCGACGCCCTGGCTGCCGCCGTGCGCACGCCCAGCGCCGCGCTGGCCTGGGGCGGGCCGCGCACCGGGCAGGAGCCCACGCTGTCGGAGCGGGTGGTGGGCTACCGCATCCAGGCAAGACTTGACCCCGTGCGCCACACGATCGACGGCCAGCAGCAGATGACCTGGCGCAACCGCAGCGCGCGCGAGGTCCGGGCGGTCTACCTGCACCTCTACCTCAACGCCTTCGAGGGCGAGGGCAGCACCTTCATGACGGAGAAGCGCCAGGGCTTCTCCTTCCGCAGCGACGTCGATTCGGACGAAGGCGGCTGGGGTCGCATGGAGCTGCGCCAGGTCCAGCAGGCCGGGCGCGCCGTGCCCTGGCATTTCGTGCATCCGGACGGCGGCCCGAAGTCCGACCGCACCGTGGTGCGCCTGGACCTGCCGCAGCCCGTGCCGCCCGGCGGCAGCACCACGCTGGACATCGCCTTCTTCGACCAGCTCCCCCGCGTGGTCGCCCGCACCGGCTACTACGGCAGCTTCCATCTCGTCGGCCAGTGGTTCCCCAAGATGGCCGTGCTGGAGCTGCCCGGCGAGCGCGGCGCCACCGAGCCGCGCTGGAACGCGCATGAGTTCCACCTGCACAGCGAGTTCTACGCCGACTTCGGCCACTACGACGTCACGCTGGACGTGCCCGAGGGCTATGTCGTCGGGGCCACGGGCGAGGAACAGGGCGCGCCCCGCCTCGAGAACGGCCGCAGCATCCACCGCTTCACGCAGGGCGACGTGCATGATTTCGCCTGGACCGCCGACAAGCGCACCACCGCGCCCCTGGCCGGCCGCTGGACCTTCCCGGGCAGCCCCGAGGTCACGATCAAGGTGCTGGCGCCGCCCGAGTACGCCCACACCCGCGAGGCCGTGCTCAAGGCCACGCAGGACGCGCTGACCTGGTATTCCAAGACCCTGGGCCCCTACCCCTACCGCACGGTGACCGCCGTGGTGCCGCCCTTCAATGCGGACGAGGCCGGCGGCATGGAGTACCCGACCTTCTTCACCACGGATGCGGTGTCCGACGCCTCACCGGGCACCCTGGGCCGCCACGAGCTGGACTTCGTCACCATCCACGAGTTCGGCCACGGCTACTTCTACGGGATCCTGGCCTCCAACGAGTTCGAGGAGCCCATGCTCGACGAGGGCATGAACGAGTACTCGAACCAGCGCATGCTCAGCGCCGCCGGGCGCCGCCTGACCCTCAGCACCGGGCTGATGCAGCGCCTGGGCCTGACGCCCAGCCTGGACGTGTTCGACATGGAGCGCCTGGCCAGCCTCGGCGATCCGCCCGACGGCCTGGGGGGCAACTCCTGGCACCGCTACTCAAGCGGCAGCTACGGCAGCGTCTACGCCCGCACGGCCACCGTCATGCGCAGCCTCGAGCTGCAGCTGGGGTCGGACGTCATGGACCGCGCGCTGAAGGTCTACTACCAGCGCTGGAAGTTCCGCCACCCCTCCGCCGCCGACCTGCGCGAGGTGCTGGCCAAGGTCTCCGGCAAGCCCGCCCTCGTGGCCCAGGTCTTCGACACCCACGTCTTCGCCGCCGCACGCGTGGACGACCGCATCGAGAAGCTGGAGAGCGAGGCCGTGCGCCCGCCGCTGGGACTCTATGGCTCGCAGGCCGCGGAATGGACCGCCGAGCAGCGCAGCGCTTGGCTCAGCAGCCAGCGCAAGGCCTGGAAGAAGGCGCATCCCGAGGCCAAGGCCGACGAGAGCGGCCCCCTGCCCTACCGCACCACCGTCACCCTGCGCCGGCGCGGTGCAGCCCAGCCGCAGACGCTGGTCGTGAAGTTCGCCGATGGCAGCGAGGAACGCGTGGTCTGGGACGAGCAGACCCGCTGGAAGCGCTTCAGCTGGGTCAAGCCCGTGAAGGCTGTGTCCGCCGAGCTGGACCCGCTGCAGACCCATCGCCTGGACATGAGCTTTGCCGACAACAGCCGCCGCCTCGAGGCGGACGCCCGCGGCACCCGCCGCCTCCTGAACGACCTCGGCGCCGCGCTGATGTCCTTCCTGGCCCTGCTGAGCGCGCTATGAACCCCACTGCCACCGACCCGGGCAAGACCCGACCCTCCTACCGCCGCGCGGCCCTGGCGGCCGGTCTGCGCCTGGCCGCGCAGTGGCGCCTGCTGCTGAGCTGGCTGCTGGTGACCGGCCTGTGTGCCAGCCTGGCCCTGCTGCCGCTGAAGCTGGCCCTGGGGGACTATCTCAACCACTCGCTGATGGCCGACCGCCTGCTGGAGCGCCTCGATCCCGCGGTGCTCGCCGAGGCCCTGTTCAACCTGCCCCAGCGCGGCTACAGCCCGGCCTCGGCCCTGCCCGGCCTGATCCTCTTCGCGCTGTGCCTGCCCTGGCTCAGCGGGCTGGTGCAGGCGGCGGCGCGCGTGCATGTCGGGCAGCTCAAGCTCGGCGCGCTGTGGCTGGGCGGCTGGCGTGAGTACCCGCAGATGGCGCGGCTGTGGCTCTGGACGCTCGTGCCCCTGGGCCTCACCGGCGCGCTGGTGAGCGCGGCCCTGCAGGCGCTGGACCACCAGGCCGAGCACTGGCTGCTGGCCTCGGACGTGTCGGAGCACCGCCGCTTCATCGTGCTGGCCGGCCTCGTGCTGATGCTGCTCGTGCAGGCCAGCCTCGATGCCACCCGCGCGCAGCTCGTGCTCGAGCCCGGCCGCCGCTCGGTCGTGAAGGCCTGGGGCGCGGCCGTGCGCGGCTGCTGGCGCCAGCCCGGGCGCCTGCTGCTGCCGCTGCTGCCCGCCCTGCTGGGCCTCGCGCTGGCGCTGGTGCTGGCGTGGGCGCGCACGCAGGTGGCGCCCGTGAATGTCCTCGGCCTGATCGGTGCCGCGCTGCTGACGCTGGCGCTGGTCACCGCCCTGGCGTGGACCCGCGCCGCGCGGGTGATGGGACTGGTGCAGGCGGGGCGGGCCGGCGCGCTGCGCTGAGACGCCCGACGCAAATCCCCAGGCCTGCAAAGGCCAGGGCGCCTGGCGATACTGCCGCCCATGCGCCCCACCCTGCTCTGGTTCAAGCGGGACCTGCGCCTGCAGGACCATGCCGCCCTCTGCGACGCGGCCCGGCGCGGGCCCCTGCGCCCGCTGGCGATCATCGAGCCCGAGGCCTGGCGCCAGCCGGACGCCGCGCGGCAGCATTACGAATTCATGTGCGAATGCCTGCACGAGCTGCAGGACGAGCTGGCCGGGGCGGGATGCCCGCTGCAGATCGAGGTCGGCCAGGCCTGCGAGGTGCTGGAACGGCTGTGGCAGGCGGCGCCCTTCGAGACGCTGGTCTCGCACGAAGAAACGGGCAACGCCTGGAGCTACGCCCGCGACCGCGCCGTGGCGGCCTGGTGCCGCTCGCGGGGCGTGCACTGGATACAGCACCCCAGCAACGGCGTGGTCCGGGCGCTGAAGGACCGGGACCACTGGCGGGCGCAGTGGGTCGAGCGCATGGACGGCAGCTTGTGCGCGGTCCCGTCGCTGCGCCCCGCTTCGGCCCCCTCGCCCCTGCCGACGCAGGCGCTGCCTCGCTGGGCCGAGTTGGTGCCCGAGCGCGCCCAGGAGCCGCAGCCACCACACCGCCAGCGCGGCGGCCGGCGTCTGGCGCTGCGCTACCTCGAGGGTTTTCTTGACGAGCGCGCCGCCCGGTACCGCGGCGGCATCTCCTCGCCGCTGAGCGCCCGCACCGCGTGCTCGCGTCTGTCGCCCTACCTCGCCTGGGGCTGCCTGAGCCTGCGCGAGGTCGTGCAGGCCACGCAGGCGCGCGTCGACGCCGCCGCGCCGGGACGCCTGGCACAGGGCCTGCGTTCGTTCCAGAGCCGGCTGGCCTGGCATGACCACTTCATCCAGAAGCTCGAGAGCGAGCCGCCCCTGGAGTGGCGCAACCTGCACCCCGGCTACGACGGCTTGCGGGAGGACGATGGGTGCGCCGAGCACTTCGAGGCGCTGCAGGCAGGACGCACCGGCTGGCCGCTGGTGGACGCCTGCGTGGCGCAGCTGCGCGAGACCGGCTGGCTGAACTTCCGGATGCGCGCCATGCTGGTGTCCGTCGCGGCCTACCCGCTGTGGCTGCACTGGCGCGAGGTGGGCCTGTGGCTCGCGCGGCAGTTCCTCGACTACGAGCCCGGCATCCACTGGCCGCAGATGCAGATGCAGGCCGGCACCACCGGCATCAACACGACGCGCGTCTACAACCCCGTCAAGCAGGCGCAGGAGCAGGATCCGCAGGGCCATTACGTGCGCCACTGGCTGCCCTGGATGCGCCCGGTGCCGGACAGCTGGCTGTTCGAGCCCTGGCGCATGCCCCTCGCCATGCGGGAGCGCCTGGGCCTGGCGGGCGGGCAAGACCTGGCCCCCACAAGCTGCCTGCCCTTGCCGCTGGTCGACCTCGAGCAGGCCAGCCGCGAGGCCAAGGCGCGCCTGCATGCCCGCCGTGCCGAGCCATGGGTGCGGGCCGGCAAGGCCGACATCCTGCGCCGGCATGCCTCCCGGGACCCGGCCGGCTGGTCCGCTCGCCGGGCCTCGGAAGCGCCGCGGAGCGCGCGGGCCGGCCGCGCGGTGGGCGGTGTCGATCAACTCTCGCTGGAGCTCTGACATGCCTCGCATGCGCCAGAAGCAGGACCTGCCCAGCAAGGCCTGCCTGCACTGCGGACGCCCCTTCGCCTGGCGCCGCAAGTGGGCCCGCGACTGGGAGCAGGTCCGCTACTGCTCCGAACGCTGCCGGCGGGCGCACGTCGTGCCGGCATCTGACGCCAGGGAGCGCCCGTGAGCCAGGATCTCGTGGTGTGGTGGGTCCGCCAGGACCAGCGCCTGCATGACAACCCGGCCCTGCGCGCGGCCTGCGAGGACGCGCGGGCGCGCGGCGTGCCGCTGCTGTGCCTCGCGACGGGCATCCCGGGCGGGCTCACGCGCTGGGGCTTCGCCCGCGTCGGGGCGCACCGGCGCTGGGTGGCGTGGCGCGGTCTGCAGGGGCTGGATGCGGCACTTCGGCGCCACGGCCAGGGCCTGCGCTGCCTGCCAATGTCCGTGGTTGAGGCCATGCGCACCCTGCAGCCCGCACACCGCCTCGTCGCGATCCACGCCCAGCAAGGCCTGGCGCCGCAGGAGCGGGCGGAGGAGGACGCCTTGCTCGCGCAGGGGCTGCCCGTGCAGTGTCATGAGAGCGGCGGGCTGTTCACCCGGGCGGCATTGCCTTTCGGCGAGGACGCGCGCACCGGTGCGCTGGCACTGCCCCGCAGCTTCACACCCTTCCGGACCGCCGTGGAACACCTGCCACCGCCTCCGCCGCTGGGCGAGCCGCCGCATTGGCCCCCGCGTCCGTCAGGCCCTGACGCCGCGCCGCCCCCGCCCGACTGCCCGCAGGCCGATCCGCGCAGCATCCACCCCTACACCACGCCGGCCTGCGACCCGGCCGAGGCCGCCGCGCTGCGACACCTCGAGCGCTACCTCGCCTCGCCCGCGGTGGCCGCCTACAAGCAGACGCGCAACGCACCGTCCGACGCCGCCGCCTCCACCCGCTGGTCCCCCTGGCTGGCGAGCGGCGCCCTGTCACCGCGACAGGCCTGGGCCGCGCTCGACGCGCATGACGCGGCCTTTGGGCGCAGCGAGGGCAGCCACTGGATCCGCATCGAGCTGCTGTGGCGGGAGTACTTCCGCTGGCTCATGGCGGTCGAGGGCGTTCGGCTCTACCACCCGACCGGCCTGCGCGCCGACGCGCCACCGCCGCGGCATGAGGCCGCCGGGTTCGAACGCTGGCGGGCGGGCCGCACGGGGCTCCCGCTCGTCGACGCCGGCATGCGCGAGCTGGCCGCCACCGGCTGGCTGTCCAACCGCCTGCGCCAGGTCTGCGCCAGCGCGCTGCTGCACGAGTTGGGCGGCGACTGGCGCGCCGGGGCCGCGTGGTTCGAGGCGCAGCTGATCGACTACGACCCCCACAGCAACCAGGGCAACTGGGCCTACATCGCCGGCTACGGCACGGACCCTCGCGGCGGGCGGCGATTCGACCTCGCCTGGCAGGCCCGCCAGCATGACCCGGACGGACGCTACGCCGCCCGCTGGCGGGACAATCCCGCGCCATGAACCGCCTTCCGCAAGACCTGGCCCCGGCAGCCGTGCTGCGCCTCGTCCTGGGCGACCAGCTCGATCCCCTGCACCCCTGGTGCCAGGCAAGACCTGACCCCGCGGTGCTGATCGTGCTGATGGAGATCCGCCAGGAGACGGATTACACACGGCACCATGCCCAGAAGGTGCTGGCGATCTTCGCGGCCATGCGCCGCTTCGCGCAGCAGCTGCGCGAGGCCGGCCATCGCGTGCACTACCTGCGGCTGGGGAATCCGCACAACCGGCAGTCGCTCACCGCCAACCTCGATGCCCTCGCCCAGGCCGTGGGCGCGGAGGTCGTGGAGGCGCAGCTGCCGGACGAATGGCGGCTCGACGCCCAGCTGCGCGCCCATGCCGCGCAGGCGCCCTACGCCCTGCACCTGGTCGACAGCCACCATTTCCTCGGGACGCGCGACGAGGCGGCCCGCTTCTTCGGCGACAGCCCCTGGCTGATGGAGCGCTTCTACCGCCATCTGCGCCAGCGCGAGCGCGTGCTGATGGAGGGCCGCCAGCCGGCCGGCGGCCGCTGGAACTTCGACACCGAGAACCGCAGCCGCTGGCCGGGCGATCCCCCCGAGCCGCCGGACACGCGACGCCGCCACGACCTCCGCGCCCTGTGGTCGGAGATCGAAGCGGCCGGCGTCGTGACGATGGGCGCGCCTGCGGCCGAGGCGCTGCCCTGGCCGCTGGACCGCGCCGAGGCCCTGGCGGACCTGCAGTCCTTCATCACCCACGGCCTGCCGCATTTCGGGCCCTACCAGGATGCGCTGAGCGATGGCCACGAGCGACTGTTCCACTCGCTGCTGTCCTTTGCACTGAACACCAAGATGCTGCACCCGCGCGAGGTCATTGCCGCGGCGGAGGCGGCCTGGCGCGAAGGCCGGGCGCCGCTGGCGAGCGTCGAGGGTTTCATCCGGCAGATCCTGGGCTGGCGGGAGTATGTGCGGGGCGTGTACTGGGCGCGCATGCCCGGCTACGTCGAGCGCAACCACCTGGGCCACGAGCGCGCCTTGCCGGCCTGGTTCTGGACGGGCGAGACCCGCATGCGATGCGTCCAGCGGGCCCTCGGACAATCGCTCCAGCAAGCGCACGCGCACCACATCCAGCGCCTGATGGTGATCGGCAATTTCGCGCTGCTGGCGGGCCTCCATCCCGCCGAGGTCCATCAGTGGTACCTCGGCGTCTACATCGACGCCTTCGAGTGGGTCGAGGCGCCCAACACGCTGGGCATGAGCCAGTTCGCCGACGGCGCCGGCATCACCACTAAGCCCTATGTGAGCAGCGCGGCCTACCTCGACCGCATGGGCGACCACTGCCGCCACTGCCCCTACGACAAGCGCCAGCGCCTGGGCGAGCGGGCCTGCCCCTTCAATGCGCTGTACTGGGACTTCATGGACCGGCATGCCGAGAAGCTCCGGCCTCTGCCGCGCTTGGCGCCGGTGTATCGGCAGCTGGAGCGGATGCCAACGGAGGATCTCGCTGCCTTGCGTGCGCAGGCGCAGTGGCACCTGGAGCGGCTGGACCGGCTCTGAGCGGGCCATGGGGCGCCACGCTGCTATCCTGTGCTCTCCATCAAGATTCGGCGTTATGCCCCTTGCACCATGCCACTGGCAAGACCCCTCCTCAAGAGACTGGCCGGCCCCTTGCTGCTATGCGCGAGCCTGGGCGCGACGGCACAAGGCGCTTGGCGCGACATGAACGGCGTACCGCTCCCGGAGAGCAGCACCGGCAAGTCACGGCAAGGCTTCAGCGCCATGCTGATCGTCACCCCGGACCAGGACTGGCAGGAGAAATGGAACACGCCGCCGGAGACCGTACCCGGCTTCCGCACGGCCACCGAGGTCTCCGAGGGGGGCGAGCTCTTCATCCTGACCTTCCTCAGCAACCCGCAGCTTGATGCAGGCGGCATGACCGACGTCAGCTGCGACTTCCAGGTGCAGCGCCCGGATGGCAGCATGTCCGCCGACGAGCATGACCTGCCCTGCTTCAAGGTGCCGCTGAAGGCAGATCCCCGCCACGTCTACCTGTCCACGGCCTCGATGAAGTTCGTGGCCGAGCCTTCGGACCTCCGCGGCCTCTGGCAGGTGCGCGTCACGGTCAGGGACCTTCACAGGCAGGTCAGCATTCCGCTGGAGACGTCCTTCACGCTGAAGTAGGCCATGCAAGACAGCACGCAGCAGGGAACCGATCCGTTGGCCGAATGCCGGGGCCTGCATCTCTCGGTGCGGCTGGGCGATGAGCATCACGCACTGGCGCGTCGCTATCTGATCGCGCGCCAAAGCAGGCTGCTGTCTCGGGCCTGGTCATTGAAGGCTTTGCGTCTGTGCGTTGGCCTGTTGGCGGTGCTGGGGGCCATCGGCCTCACCACTTTCCAGCCGACGTCCCTGGAGGGTGCCAGAACGGCCGCTCGCCTGAGCGCGCTCTTGCTGCTCGGTGCCGCCATCCTGCGATGGCTACAAGCGGCATGGAGCCAGCGCATCCTGTACACGGCGGAGCAGGAAGAGCGCCGCCCCTACCGGGTGCCATCGACGCTGACGATGCGCGAGGATGCGCTGGTCGTTTCATCGCCATTGGGGGAGTCTGCCGTCCGCTGGGCTGCCATCTCCCGTACGGACATCGTGGAGGGTTGCCTGCTGATCTCCATCGCTGCCTCCGATGTCCTGGTCATTCCTCAGGACGGCGGGACGTCACTTGAAGCGCTCAGGCGCTGTGTGGAGAGCCACATGGCCCGCTGTCGACAAGCGACGCCGTCGAACGGCAGCACCTGACGCCTTCGCAACAACGCCCGGCGGCCTCACGGCCCCGGGCGTTGTTCATCGCGGCGCGATGAGGCGGTGGGGGTGGCTTACTTTGCCGCCACCTTGCCGTCGGCACTCGCCTTGACCTTCAGACCACGGCGGTCCAGCAGCGGCTCGATCTTGGGCTCATGGCCGACGACGCCGCGGAACAGGTCCAGCGCGTCGCGGCTGCCGCCCTGGCTGAGCAGCTTGGCGCGGAAGGCATCGCCCAGCTCGCGCTTGAGGCCGCCCTGGGCCTTGAACCAGTCCACGGTGTTGGCGTCCAGCACCTCGGACCAGATGTAGGCGTAGTAGCCGGCCGCGTAGCCGCCCATGATGTGGCTGAAGTACGGCGTGCGGTAGCGCGGCGGCACGGCCGCGTAGTCGAAGCCCTCCTCCTTCAGCACGCGGGCCTCGAAGGCCATCACCTGGTCAGCCTTGGGCACCTCGCCCGCCTTGAGCTGGTGCCAGCGCTGGTCCAGCACGGAGGACGCAAGGTACTCGGTGGTGGCATAACCCTGGTTGAACTTGCCAGCGGCCAGCACCTTGTCCAGCAGCGCGCGGGGCATGGTCTCGCCCGTCTTGTAGTGCTGAGCGTAGTGCGACAGGATCTCGGGCCAGTCCGCCCACATCTCGTTCACCTGCGAGGGGAACTCGACGAAGTCGCGCGGCACCGCGGTGCCGGCGAAGGTGGGGTACTTCACCTGCGAGAACATGCCGTGCAGCGCATGGCCGAACTCGTGGAAGGTGGTGCGCACCTCGTCCCAGGTCATCAGCGTCGGCTCACCGGCCGGGGGCTTGGGAATGTTCAGATGGTTGGCCACGACGGGCAGCGTGCCTTCCAGGCCGTTCTGCGAGACGTAGGCGTTCATCCACGCACCACCGCGCTTGGACGGGCGGGCGTACATGTCGGCGATGAAGATGGCCAGCTGCGAGCCGTCCGCATTGAAGACGTCGTAGGTGCGCACGTCCGGGTGGTAAACGGGCAGGTCCTTGCGCTCCTTGAAGCGCAGGCCGTAGACCTTCTCGGCGGCGTAGAACACGCCCTTCTCCAGCACGTTCGTCAGCTCGAGGTAGGGCTTGAGCTGGCTCTCGTCGAAGCCGAACTTGGCGGCGCGCAGGCGCTCGCTGTAGAAGGCCCAGTCCCAGGCCTCGAGCGTGAAGCTCGGCTGGCCCTTGGCGGCCTGTTCCTTGTCGATCAGGGCCTGCAGCTCGGCGCCCTCGCGGCGCGCGGCGGCCACGGCGGCGGGCGCCAGCTGGCGCAGCATGGCGTTGACGGCCTGCTGGTTCTTGGCGGTCTCCTCCTCCAGCACGAAGTCGGCGTGCGTGGCGTAGCCCAGCAGCTGGGCCCGCTCGGCGCGCAGCGCGGCGACCTGCGCGACGATGGCGGTGGTGTCGTGCTCGTTGCCGCGGCTGCCGCGGGCCACGGAGGCCTTGTGCAGGCGCTCGCGCTGGGCGCGGTTCTCCAGCTGGGCCTCGAAGGGCTGGCCGGTGGTGTTCAGCAGGGCGATGACGAACTTGCCCTCCAGGCCACGGGCCTTCGCGGCCTCGCGGGCGGCGGCGATCTGGCCGGCGGAGAGGCCCTTCAGCTCGGCCTCGCTGTCCACGACCACGGCGCTGGCGTTCACCTCGGCCAGCACGGCCTGGTTGAACTGGGCGCCCAGGCGGGCGAGGTCGGCATTGATGGCCTTGATGCGGGTCTTCTGGGCCTCGTCCAGCTTGGCGCCGGAGCGCACCAGGCGCTTGTAGTAGCGCTCGGTCAGCCGCTGCTCGACGGCGCCGAGCTTGTCACGCTGCTGGTAGAGCGCCTCGATGCGCTGGAACAGCTTCGGGTTCAGCGAGATGGCGTCGCCGTGGGCGGCCAGCTTCGTGGCGTACTCGGCCTGCAGCTTCAGGCGCGCCGGGTTGGAGTCGGCGCCCAGCAGGCTGAACAGCACCGTGGTGGCGCGGCCCAGCGTGCGGCCGGAGCGCTCCAGCGCGACGATCGTGTTCTCGAAGGTCGGAGCGGCCGGGTTGTCGGCGATGGCGGCGACCTCCTTCAGCTGCTCGGCCATGCCGGCATCCAGGGCGGGCGCGAAATCGGCGTCGCGGATCTTGTCGAAAGGCGGGTAGCGCAGCGGCAGCGGGCTTTCGCTGAGCAGCGCGTTCGGGGCGGTCGCAGGGGTCGTCACGGGAGCACTCGCAGAGGAGGTTTCGGCGGCCAGGGCGGCCGTGAGGGGCGTCGCCAGGCTCACGCCGGCGGCCAGGACATAGGAGAGCTTCACGTCAGGGTCACCTGTCTGGATGCAAAGCCGGGAGCCTAGCAAATGCGGGCGCCCCTGCCGGTAGTCACGCTCCCGTCACGGGCATCAGGCCCCCAGCAGGCGCCAGGCCAGCCCCAGCAGGGCGCAGGCGCCCACGACCTCCAGCACGCCGCGCTTGAACCGGATCAGCGCCAGACCCGCGGCGAGCGTGAGCAGCAGCGCCGCCACGTCCGGCGTGCCCTGCAGGCCCTGCGGCCAGACGACATGCACGGCAAAGAACAGCGCCAGGTTGAGGATCACCCCCACCACCGCCGCGGTGATGGCCGTCAGCGGGCCGGTGATGCGCAGGTCCTGGTGCGTGGCCTCCACGAGCGGCGCGCCCGCTAGGATGAACACGAAGGAGGGCAGGAAGGTGAACCACGTCACCAGCAGCGTCGCGACGGTGCCGGCCGCAAGCGCCGCCCATTCGTGCCCGACGACCGCCGCCCAGCCCGCCAGCAGCGCCTCGGACTGCCAGCCCGCCACGAAGGCGATGAAGGTCACGATCATGATCAGCGGCCCGGGCGTGCTCTCGCCCAGCGCCAGGCCGTCCATCACCTGCCCCGAGCTGAGCCAGCCGAAATGGCCGACCGCCGCCTGCGTGACATAGGGCAGCACGGCATAGGCGCCGCCAAAGGTGAGCAGCGCAGCCTTGGTGAAGAACCAGGCCATCTGCGTGTAGACGCCGCCCGCACCCTGCCAGGCCCACAGCAGGCCGAAGGGCAGGCCCCACAGCAGCGCCGCGGTCAGCGCCTGCAGGGCCAGGCGCGAGGCGCGGAAGCGGGCGCGCGGCGGCAGGGGGCTGTGGTCATCGATGACGGTGGCGCGGTGCTCGCCCGCCGCCTGGGCGCCATGCCCGCCGCCGGTCTGGACCAGCGAGGGCCGCCAGCGGCCGAGCCCCCAGCCCAGCAGCGCCGCCCCGGCCACCAGGGCCGGGAACGGCAGCTGCAGCACCGCCAGCCCCACGAAGGCGAGCCCCGCCACGCCCCACAGCCAGGCATTGCGCAGCGTCCGCTGGCCGATGCGCCAGGCCGCCTGCGCCACCAGGGCCGTGACGGCGGGCTTCACGCCCCAGAAGACGGCGGCGACCCCGTCCAGCTGACCATAGGCCATGTAGACCCACGACAGCCCGATCAGCAGCGCCAGCGAGGGCAGCACGAACAGCGCCCCCGCCGCGATGCCGCCCGCCGTGCCGTGCAGCAGCCAGCCGATGTAGGTCGCGAGCTGCTGGGCCTCGGGGCCGGGCAGCACCATGCAGTAGTTCAGCGCATGCAGGAAGCGGCGCTCGCTGATCCAGCGGCGGCGGCGCACCAGCTCCTCGTGCATCAGCGCGATCTGCCCGGCCGGCCCGCCGAAGCTGATGCAGCCGAGCTTGAGCCAGTAGCGCAGCGCCTCGCCCAGGCGCGGGTACGCAGGCACGCGGGCGTCGGGCGAGTCCGGGGCGTCAGGTTCGGGCGGGCGTGTCATGGCGGCTCGGATGCTACGCCAGCCGCCTGCCCGCGGTGGCGGTCAGGCTCCTCGGTTTGGAAACATCCATATGCAAAACCTGACAGGACGGCCACGGCTTTCAGGCGCTAGGCTGTCCCCCTTGCCACTTCCGTCCCACCAGGAGCCTCCATGAGCCAGACCCCTCACGCCGCCGACTGGCGTTTCGAGACCCGCGCCGTGCACGCCGGCTACGCGCCGGACCCCACCACCCGCGCCGTCGCCGTGCCCATCTACCAGACGGTGGCCTATGCCTTCGACAGCGCCCAGCATGCGGCCGACCTCTTCGACCTCAAGGCCGAGGGCCACATCTACACCCGCATCAACAACCCGACCAATGCCGTGCTCGAGGAGCGCCTGGCCGCGCTGGAGGGCGGCATCGGCGCGCTGGCCCTGGCCTCGGGGCAGGCGGCCGTCACCTATGCCATCCAGACCATCGCCGAGGCGGGCGACAACATCGTGGCATCCAGCGCGCTCTACGGCGGCACCTACAACCTCTTCGCCCACACGCTGCCGCAACTGGGCATCACCACCCGCTTTGCCGACTACCGCCGCCCCGAGAGCTTCGAGAGCCTCATCGACGAGCGCACCAAGGCCGTCTTCGTGGAGTCGCTCGGCAACCCGCAGGGCAACGTGACGGACATCGCCCGCATCGCCGAGGTGGCCCACCGCCACGGCGTGCCGCTGATCGTGGACAACACCGTGCCCAGCCCCTACCTGAGCCGGCCCATCGAGCACGGGGCGGACATCGTCGTGCACTCGCTCACCAAATACCTGGGCGGCCACGGCGCGGCGGTGGGCGGCGCCATCATCGACTCGGGCCGCTTCCCCTGGGCCCAGCACGCCGCCCGCTTCAAGCGCCTGAATGAGCCGGACCCCAGCTACCACGGCGTCGTCTACACCCAGGCGGCCGGCGCCGCGGCCTACATCACCCGGGCCCGCGTCGTGCCCCTGCGCAACACGGGCGCGGCGCTGTCGCCCTTCAATGCCTTCCTGATCCTGCAGGGCATCGAGACCCTGGCGCTGCGCCTGGACCGCATCAGCCAGAACGCCCTCGCCGTGGCGCAGCATCTGAAGCAGCATGCCAAGGTGGCCTGGGTCAACTACGCCGGCCTGCCCGAGCACCCGGACCACGCGCTGGTGCAGAAGTACCTCTCCGGCCAGGGCTCCGGCCTGCTGACCTTCGGCCTCAAGTCCGCGCCGGGCCAGGATCCGCGCGCCGCGGGCGCCCGCTTCCTCGATGCCCTGCAGCTCTTCACGCGCCTCGTGAACATCGGCGACGCCAAGTCCCTGGCCACGCACCCGGCCTCCACCACGCACCGGCAGCTCTCGCCCGCCGAGCTGGACCAGGCCGGCGTGGGCGAGGACACCGTGCGCCTGTCCATCGGCATCGAGCACATCGACAACCTGCGGCGGGACCTGGACGCGGCGCTGGCGGCGGTCTGAGCCCTCAGCCAGGCGGTGCAGGCGGGCCCCCTCGGCCCGCACGGCCTGTCGAGCTTCTTTACAAGGCAACGGCTCCCGGCGGGAGCCGTCCGGGTCAACGCCTTGATTTGCAAGGGATATCGCCGCTGGCATGACTGTTGCTAACCCAGCACCGGATCAACTCATTCGGACGACAAAATGTTCAAGGCTATTCAATCGACGCGCCTCGTTGCCGGTGCGGCTCTGGTGGCGCTGGCCGGCATGGGCACCGCTGCGCAGGCTTCGATCATCGACTTCGAAGTCGGTGTCTCTGGCACCTGCTATTCCCAGACCTGCTCCAACGTCCAAGGGTACGACTTTCAGTTCGTGGCCGGCGGCTGGAGCGTCAACGACGACGGCAACAGCTTCTTCAACCGCAATGGCCGCGGCTCGGCCGAAGGCCTCGCAGGCGGCCGCATGGCCGGCAACGGCGCCCCCCCGCTGACCATCGCGATGTCGCGCTCCGGCGGCGGGGCGTTCAGCCTGGGCATGCTGGACATGGCGACGGGCTTGGCCAGCTTCGGCGGCACCTCGACGATCAACATCGTGGGCGACCTGCTGGGCGGTGGCCAGGTGATGCAAGCCATCTCGGTGACGTCCGCCTGGAACACCTACGCCCTGAGCGGCTTCTCCAACGTGACGCGCGTGGTGTTCAGCAATCGTGATGCTGAAGCCGGCATCAGCCTCGACAACCTGAACAGCGAAGGTCGCAGCACGGTTCCCGAGCCGGCCTCCCTGGCACTGCTGGGCCTTGCAGGTCTGGCGGCCTGGGGTGCTCGCCGGGCCAAGGCCAAGAAGACGGCCTGAGGCCGATCGCCTGCGGCGGGACAAGGCCTGCCTTGCCCGCCCATCCAGACGACGATCCTGGGGCTGCGGCAGCCTCACCTCCTGGATCGACCGGCCGCGGGAGCGGCCGGCGTCAGGAAACCCCTCGCAGCCCCGGCCGACGGCGTCCGACAGCGGCGCCGCAACTCGACGCCGAAGCGGATCCAAGGCCGCGTGCGTTCAGGCGTAGGCGTTCAGGTGCCGCCCCAGATGCCCCGTCGTCGCCAGCGCGGGCTGCGGCAGGGCCGCCAGCAGCTCGGCGGCGCCCGAGGCCTGGGCGTCGAGGGCCTTGCGCAGCACCAGGAGGCTGGCTTCCGCGCCGACCTCGCCGGGCGTGCTGTTGGAGGCACTGCTGACCGCAGCGGCGACGCTGGAGGAATTGGCGATGTCCATGTCGGCTCTATCGGCCGCTTCCGCGTCCACTTGAGGACTGTTTGCGCGTCCGGCCCCCTATGCAGGCTCGCTTCATTACTTATTCCGGATAAGCAAATACAAAAACTATCGTTTATCGAATAAGGGACTTTGGGCACATTGGCGATTCCTGATTCATCGAGGCTCCGCCATGTCGTTCCTGCGCTCCCTGCCCCGCCGCTCCCTGCTGCTCGCCGCCGCCCTGCCCGTGGCTGCGGCCCTGATGCCGGCCCAGGCCGCCGAGCCCGGCCTGCTGAACGTCAGCTACGACGTCTCCCGCGAGCTCTACAAGCAGATCAACCCCGCCTTCGCCGCCGCTTGGAAGGGCAAGACCGGCCAGGCCGTGGTGCTGAACCAGTCGCACGGCGGCTCCAGCAAGCAGATCGGTTCGGTGATCGGCGGCCTCGAGGCCGATGTCGTCACCATGAACCAGGCGACGGACGTCGACCAGCTGGCCGAGAAGGGCCTGACCCCCACCGACTGGCGCCAGCGCTTCCCGCACAACGCCGCGCCCTACACTTCCACCATCGTCTTCCTCGTGAAGAAGGGCAATCCCAAGGGCATCAAGGACTGGGGCGACCTGGCCAAGCCGGGCGTGCAGGTCATCATTCCCAACCCCAAGGTCACCGGCAACGGCCGCTACAGCTACCTCGCGGCCTGGGGCAGCGTGATCGCCAAGGGCGGCAACGAGGCCCAGGCGCGTGAGCTCGTCGGCAAGATCTTCGCCAACGTGCCCGTGCTGGACGGCGGCGGCCGCGGCGCCACCACCACCTTCACCCAGCGTGGCATCGGCGACGTGCTGCTGACCTTCGAGGCCGAGGCCGAGCTGATCGAGAACGAGTTCGGCAAGGGCCTGTTCGACGTGGTCGCGCCCAGCGTGTCCATCGAGGCCGAGGCGCCGGTCGCCATCGTCGACAAGGTGGCCGCCAAGAAGGGCAACACGGCCCTGGCCAAGGCCTACCTGGACTTCCTCTTCACGCCCGAGGCCCAGGAGATCATCGCCAAGAACAACTTCCGCCCGCGTGACCCGGCCGTGTTCAAGCGCCATGCGCAGCGCTATGCCGACATCAAGCTCTTCAGCGTCGACCAACTGCTGGGCGGCTGGCCCAAGGTGAGCAAGGTGCACTTTGCGGACGGGGGCACCTACGACCAGATCGTTGCAAACCTGAAGCGCTGAGGATGGCCCACCCCCTACGTGCTTCGCACGCCCCCTCCAGGGGGCACGCCCGCAGGCCCGGCAAAGCCGGATCCTCGGGCGTCGCTGGACTTAATGCGGCGGCAAAGGGCCGCCGGAACACTGCATGAACACCGCCGTCCTTGCTCCAGACCAGGCCGCCGCCGTGCCGATCCCCAAGCGCCGCCGCGTGCTGCCGGGCTTCGGCCCGACGCTGGGCTTCACGCTCTTCTACCTCTCGCTGCTGGTGCTGATCCCGCTGGCGGCGGTGTTCCTGAAGTCCGCGGGCCATGGCTTCGAGGCCTTCTGGGCCGCAGCCACCTCGCCGCGCGTGCTGGCCTCCTACCGGCTCAGCTTCGGCGCCGCGCTGCTGGCCGCGGGCATCAATCTCGTCTTCGGCCTGATCCTGGCCTGGTGCCTGGTGCGCTACGAGTTCCCCGGCAAGAAGCTGGTGGACGCCCTCATCGACCTGCCCTTCGCGCTGCCCACCGCGGTGGCCGGCATCGCGCTCACCGCGCTGTATGCGCCCAATGGCTGGGTCGGCTCGCTGCTCGCGCCGCATGACATCAAGGTGGCGTTCACGCCGCTGGGCGTGCTGGTGGCGCTGATCTTCATCGGCCTGCCCTTCATCGTGCGCACGGTGCAGCCGGTGCTGGAGGACATGGAAACCGAGCTGGAGGAAGCCGCCGCCTCGCTGGGCGCGCACCGCTGGCAGACCTTCCGCCACGTCGTGCTGCCCACGTTGACGCCGGCCCTACTGACCGGCTTCGCGCTGGCCTTCGCCCGCGCCGTGGGCGAGTACGGCTCGGTGATCTTCATCGCCGGCAACATCCCGCTGGTGAGCGAGATCACGCCGCTGATGATCATCTCCAAGCTGGAGCAATACGACTACGTGGGCGCCACCGCCATCGCGACGGTGATGCTGGGCTTCAGCTTCGTGCTGCTGCTGGGCATCAACGGCCTGCAGGCCTGGTCGGCTCGACGCAACGGACTGGAGGGTCGCAAATGAGCGGCGCCGTGTCATCCCTCGGCCACGGCGCTGCCGCCGGTGGCCGCTACGAGAGCAACCCCGCCACGCGCGAGGCGCCCTGGGTGCGCTGGACGCTGCTGACGCTGGGCCTGGGCTTCTTCGCCCTCTTCCTGATCCTGCCGCTGGTGGCCGTGTTCACCGAGGCCCTGCGCAAGGGCTTCGACGTCTACCTCGCCGCGCTGATCGAGGAGGACGCGCTCTCCGCCATCAAGCTCACGCTGATCGCCACCGTGATCGCGGTGCCGCTGAACCTCGTGTTCGGGGTCAGCGCCGCCTGGGCCATCGCCAAGCATGACTTCCGCGGCAAGCAGCTGCTGATCACGCTGATCGACCTGCCCTTCTCCGTCTCGCCCGTCGTGGCCGGCCTGATCTACGTGCTGCTCTTCGGCGCCCAGGGCTGGTTCGGGCCCTGGCTGCAGGCGCATGACGTCAAGATCATCTTCGCCGTGCCGGGCATCGTGCTGGCCACCGTCTTCGTGACCTTCCCCTTCGTGGCCCGCGAGCTGATCCCGCTGATGCAGGCCCAGGGCCGGGACGAGGAGGAAGCCGCCACCGTGCTGGGCGCCAGCGGCTGGCAGACCTTCTGGCACGTGACGCTGCCCAACATCAAGTGGGGCCTGCTGTACGGCGTGATCCTGTGCAATGCGCGGGCCATGGGCGAGTTCGGCGCGGTGTCCGTGGTCTCGGGCCACATCCGCGGCCAGACCAACACCCTGCCCCTGCACGTCGAGATTCTCTACAACGAGTACCAGTTCGCCGCCGCCTTTGCCGTGGCCTCGCTGCTGGCGCTGCTGGCGCTCGTCACCCTCGGTTTGAAGCAGTTCGTGGAATGGCGCGCCGCTGTCGCCGCCCGCGCCGCAAAGGAAGAAGCATGAGCATCCAGGTCCGCAACATCCACAAGCAGTTCGGCGACTTCACCGCCCTGGGTGACGTCAGCCTGGACTTCCCCACCGGCGAGCTGGTCGCCCTGCTGGGCCCGTCCGGCTGCGGCAAGACCACACTGCTGCGCATCATCGCCGGCCTGGAGACGCCCGATCGGGGTCAGGTCTTGCTTGACGGCGAGGACGCCTCGGACACCCATGTGCGCGAGCGCCAGGTCGGCTTCGTGTTCCAGCACTACGCGCTGTTCCGCCACATGACCGTCTTCGACAACGTGGCCTTCGGCCTGCGGGTCAAGCCGCGCAAGCAGCGGCCCAGCGAGGCCGAGATCAAGAAAAAGGTGCACGAGCTGCTGCAGCTCGTGCAGCTGGACTGGCTGGCGGACCGCTACCCGCCGCAGCTCTCCGGCGGCCAGCGTCAGCGCATCGCCCTGGCCCGCGCCCTGGCGGTGGAGCCGCGCGTGCTCCTGCTGGACGAGCCCTTCGGGGCGCTGGACGCCAAGGTCCGCAAGGAGCTGCGCCGCTGGCTGCGCCGCCTGCACGACGAGCTGCACATCACCAGCATCTTCGTCACCCATGACCAGGAAGAGGCGCTGGAGGTGGCGGACCGCATCGTGCTGATGGACCACGGCAAGGTCGAGCAGGTCGGCGCGCCGCAGGAGGTCTGGGAGCGCCCCGCCACGCCCTTCGTCTACGGCTTCCTGGGCGCGGTCAACCGCTTCGAGGGCGAGGCGCAGGGCAGCGTGCTGCACATCGGCGAGCAGCAGCTGCGCCATGGCGGCAGCCTGCAGGCGCAGGGCCGCGTGCTGGCCTATGCCCGCCCGCACGAGCTGCAGATCCTCACCGATGCCCAGGCCGCCGGCCTGCCCGCCACGGTGGACCGCGTGCTGAGCTTCGGCGCCGCGGCCCGCGTGGAACTGAGCGGCCCGAATGGCCAGCACCTGGAAGCCGAGCTGACCCGCGAGCAGGCCTCGCAGCTGCAGCTGCAGCCGGGCCAGCGCGTGCAGCTGCAGGCCTCGCGCCTGTCGCTGTTCGAGGCCGCATGAGCCGCGCCGGATCATGAACTTCCAGCAGCTGCGCATCATCCGCGAGGCCGTCCAGCAGAACTTCAACCTGACCGAGGTCGCGGCGGCGCTGTTCACCTCGCAGTCCGGCGTCTCCAAGCACATCAAGGACCTGGAGGACGAACTCGGCGTCGAGCTCTTCGTGCGGCGCGGCAAGCGCCTGCTGGGGCTCACGGCGCCTGGGAAGGAGCTGGCCGTCATCGTCGACCGCATGCTGCAGGACGCGCGCAACATCAAGCGCCTGGCCGACCAGTTCGCCGACGCCGAGGCCGGCCAGCTGACCATCGCGACCACGCACACGCAGGCGCGCTATGCGCTGCCGCAGGTCGTGGCGCGCTTCAAGGCCGCCTTCCCCAAGGTGCACCTGGTGCTGCTGCAGGCCAACCCGGCGGAGATCGTCAGCCTGCTGCAGTCCGGCGAGGCCGACATCGGCATCGCGACCGAGGCGCTGGGCGAGGACCCGGCCTTCGTCACCTTCCCCTTCTACGACTGGCACCACGCCGTCGTCGTGCCCGAGGGCCATGCGCTGGCCGCCGAGCCGCTCACGCTGGAGGCCCTGGCCGAGCAGCCGCTGATCACCTACCACGAGGGCTTCACGGGCCGCGCGCGCCTCGACGCGACCTTCGCGCAGGCCGGCCTGGCGCCGGACATCGTGCTCTCCGCGCTCGATGCCGACGTGATCAAGACCTATGTGCAGGTGGGGCTCGGCGTGGGCATCGTCGCGTCCATGGCCTTCGAGCCGCAGCGCGACGCCGGCCTGCGCCTGCTGGACGCCACGCACCTCTTCCCCACCAACACCACCCACCTCGCCTTGAAGAAGGGGCATTACCTGCGCGGCTACGCCTACCGCTTCCTGCAGGAGTGCGTCGGCGCGCTGAGCGAGGAGCGCCTGCGCGAGGCGCTGGGCACCGAGGCATGAAGGGTGAGGGCTGAGGGTCTTCACTTTCCCTCTTTGCTTAGCTGTTTTTCTTGGAGGACAGCACCGGGCCGCTTCGCAAGAATGGGCAGCACAGGACGCAAGACCTGCCCCCATCCGACCCCACCGCCCCCCAGCTGACCATGACCCCCTCCTCGCTCCTTCACCGCCTCGCGCTCGGTGCCGCGGCCCTGGGCCTCGCCACGACGGCGCTCGCCCAGACCCAGCTGCTCAACGTCTCCTACGACCCGACCCGCGAGCTCTACCAGGACTTCAACGCCGCCTTCGCGAAGCAGTGGAAGGCCAAGTCCGGCGAGACGCTCACGGTCAAGCAATCGCATGGCGGCTCGGGCAAGCAGGCGCGCTCGGTCATCGACGGGCTCGAGGCGGACGTCGTCACGCTGGCCCTGGCCTATGACATCGACGCCCTGCACGACACCGGCAAACTCGTGCCCGCCGACTGGCAGAAGCGCCTGCCGCACAACGCGAGCCCCTACACCTCGACCATCGTCTTCCTCGTGCGCAAGGGCAATCCGAAGAAGATCACGAACTGGCCGGACCTGGCCCGGAGCGGCATCGACATCATCACGCCCAACCCCAAGACCTCGGGCGGCGCGCGCTGGAACTACCTCGCCGCCTGGGGCTACGCGCTCAAGCAGCCGGGCGGCAATGCCGACTCCGCCAAGGCCTTCGTCAAGCGCCTCTACGCCAACACCAAGGTGCTGGACTCCGGCGCCCGGGGCTCCACCACGACCTTTGTCGAGCGCGGCATCGGCGACGTGCTGATCGCCTGGGAGAACGAGGCCTACCTCGCCGTGAAGGAGCTGGGCCGCGACAAGTTCGAGATCGTCACGCCCAGCCTCTCCATCCTGGCCGAGCCGCCGGTGGCCCTCGTCGACAAGGTGGTCGACCGGCGCGGCACCCGCAAGCAGGCGCAGGCCTATCTCGAGTACCTCTACAGCCCCGAGGGCCAGGAGATCGCCGCCCGCCACTACTACCGACCCCGCGATGCCAAGGTGGCCGCCAAGTACGCCAAGCAGTTCGCGCCGGTGCAGCTGGTCACCATCGACGAGCTCTTCGGCGGCTGGCGCCAGGCGCAGAAGACCCACTTCGATGACGGCGGCGTCTTCGACCAGATCTACGCCCCGGGCGGCCGCTGAGGCCGCGCGGCGCGCCGCCGCCGCCTCCGCCGTCGCAGGCAAGACCTGACCCTCCCTCCTTCGCACTTTCTCATCCCGTCCCGTTTGTCTCCTCGTCAGACCCCCGCGCGTGGCCGGACGCAAGCCCGTCGCTGCGCGGCCTGACCTTGAGCCTCCCCGGCCTCACCGCCGGGGAGGCTCTTTTTTTGAAGCCCGCGAAACTCTTGCGATTCGTCAAATGCCTGACACAAAGGATGCGCACAATGCGAAGCATCAGGACGCGAGAAATCGGCTGCAACATAGGGCAGAGCACTGGAACCCGTGACCAGCGCGAAATGATCCGTCAGGGCCTTGTGCCCTGTCCGGTAGCAGGGCCACCCACGGTGGCCCTTTGCTTTTGTGGGCCGCCAATGCGCTCGGCGGGCCGCTCGGCGAGCCGGCACCCGGCCCCCGCCCCGGCGCTGTGAAGCGCCTGTAAAGAAGTTAAAAAAGCGGGCATGCCAAACGTCAGGGCCGGCGGCCCATGCGATGCTTCGCCCCAATCGCAGCGCTAGCCGTGCAAACCCGGCCCCTCGCGCCTGCCAGGCCCTTCCCGAGATCGCGCAGTCAGCCATCGCCGCTGTGCCCACGCCTACCGTCACCATGTCCCCGATGTACGTGCCCTCCGAGTCTTCCTCGCCCCGTTTTGCCCTGCGCGGGCTGTGCCTGAGCCTCAGCCTGATGGGGTTCGCCAGCCTCGCCCTGGCGCAGGAAGCCGCGCCGGCGCCGGCTCCCGCCGCGAGCGCGCCGCGCGCACCGGCCAAGCCCGCGCGGCCGGCCGCCACGGCACCAGCGGAGCCGCGCCAGACGCTCGAGAAGGTCGAGGTCAGCGGCGGCGCCAGTGACGACGCCACGCGCCGCGCCTCCTCCGCCGCCAAGATCGTGATCGGCCGCGAGGAGATCGAGAAGTTCGGCGACAACAGCCTGGGCGAGGTGATGAAGCGCCTGCCCGGCGTCACCACCGGCGGGCGCCCCGGCCGTGGCGGCGAGATCCGCATGCGCGGCATGGGCGGCGGCTTCACGCAGATCCTGGTGAATGGCGAACGCATGCCGCCCGGCTTCTCGCTGGACCAGCTGCCGCCCGAGCAGGTGGAGCGCATCGAGATCATGCGCGCCCCGACCGCCGAGTTCGGCGCCCGCGCCATCGCCGGCACCATCAACGTCGTGCTGCGCGAGGCCTACCAGCGCAAGGTCAACGATCTGCGTGCCGGGCTCACCGTCGAGCGTTCGCAGGTCAACCCCAACCTGTCCTGGCAGCGCAATGACAAGCTCGACGACGCCGGCAGCAGCTACAACCTGGCCGTGAACGCCGGGCAGATGAAGCATGTGGACGACCAGAACGGCCGCACCGTCGCGGAAGATCTCCACGGCGGTCCCACCCGCGTGCTGAACAGCAGCGGCAGCGGCAGCGACGAGCGCAAGATGCTCAACGCCAACGGCCGCGTGCAGTGGCGCCTGGGCGAGGGCGAGTCCTTTGCCTTCGAGCCCTTCCTGAGCCTCAACAAGGGCACGAGCAGCAGCCAGCAGCGCCAGAGCGGCGACCGCAGCGACGGCCGCCCCCTGCCCTACGACAGCGCCCAGACCGACGGCCGCTCCGAGTTCAAGATGCTGCGCCTCAACACGCAGCTGCAGAAGAAGCTGGACCCGGACACCCGCCTCGACCTGCGCGCCGGCCTCGGCCGCGCGCTGATGGACTCCCACACGCTGCGCCAGGAATTCCTCGGCAGCGTCGGCACGCGCACGCAAGAGGACACCGTCAGCGGCCACGACAGCAACTGGAGCCTGATGGCCAAGGCCTCGCGCCAGCTGGAGAACGAGCACAGCCTGGTCGGCGGCCTCGAGGCCGAGAGCCAGACGCGCAACCAGAACCGCGTCAGCCTCCAGAACGGCCTGCCCCGCCCCGAGCTGGCGGACTTCGGCGACAACATCTCCGCCTCGGTGCGCCGCTTCGCCGCCTACGGCCAGGACGAATGGTCGATGGGTCCTCACTGGTCCTTCTACGCCGGCCTGCGCTGGGAAGGCATCGAGACCAAGAGCGACGCCGCCAACTACGCCGTGCGCAACAAGTCCAGCGTCTGGACGCCCCTGCTGCACGCCGTCTGGAAGCCCGAGGAGAAGAGCCGCAGCCAGGTCCGCATGAGCCTGACCCGCAGCTACCGGTCCCCGCAGCTGCAGGACCTGATCGCGCGGCCCAGCATCAACAGCGAGTACCCCTGCCCGGCCGACGGCCTGTGCGGCCCGAACGCCGTGCAGTACGCCGACCGCAGCGGCAACCCGGACCTGCGCCCCGAGATGGCCACGGGCGTGGAGATCGCCTTCGAGCGCTACCTCGTCAAGGGCGGCCTGCTGAGCGCGAACTTCTTCTACCGCCACATCAACGACCTGATCCGCACCGAGACGCGCCTGGAGACCGTCTCCTGGGCCAACGTCCCGCGCTGGGTCGCCCGCCCGCAGAACATCGGCAGCGCCAAGACCTTCGGTGTCGAGCTGGAAGCCAAGTTCCGCCTCGACGAGTTCGTCGACGAGGCCCTGCCCATCAACCTGCGCAGCAACCTGAGCCTGTTCAGCTCCAGCGTGGACGGCATCCCGGGCCCCAACAACCGCATCGACTCGCAGCCCAAGGCCACGGCCAACATCGGCTTCGACTACAAGCTGCGCACCCTGCCCCTGACGCTGGCCGCCGGCCTGAACTGGACGCCCGGCGGCACGCTGCAGCAGACGCTGATCCAGCAGAGCGTCACGCCCACCAAGCGCGTGATCGACGCCTCCGCCACCTGGGCCATCGACCGCGACACGCAGCTGCGCCTCTCGGCCTCCAACCTCGCGCCGCTGGACTACAACACCAGCACGGTCATCACGACGGCCGACAACCGCATCAGCACGGACAACCTGGGCCGCAGCTTCACGGTGTGGCAGCTGCGCTGGGAGAAGAAGCTCTAAGGCGCTGCCGGCCCCGGCCGGGGCTCTGGCATCATGGCGTGGCGGCGCCGCCCGCGCGCCCTGGAGCCTTCGCATGCACCGCCTCAGCGTCCCGCCGGATACCCTGCCCGCGCCTGCGCCGGGCCTGTGCACCGCACCGCTGGCGGCCGTCCTGCTGGCGCTGATCAGCCTGTGGATGCTGGCCATGCCGGTGCCGCTGCACGCCGTGGCCCTGCATCTGGAGGCCGGCTGCGCGACGGATCAGGCCCTGCCATGGCCCGTCCACACGGTGCTCATCACGGCAGACAACGCGGTCTTGCTCGACGGGCGGCGTCTGGCGGACCGCCCCGCGATCGAGGCCGGCCTGCAGGCGCTTGCGTCGCAGCCCTCCGAGCGGCCGCCCCTTCTGCAGATCGTGCCGCATCCGTTGGCCGACTACCGCAGCACCGTCGCCGTGCTGGCCGCCGCGCAGCGCCAGAACATCGCCCACCTGCAGGTCCAGGCCGAGGGCGCCCTGCTGCCCATGGCCGCCTGCCCGCGGCGCATCGATGACGAGGGGGCGCTGGTCCGCCGCTGAAGCCAGCGCCGGCGGCCGGGTCGATCCCCGCCCCGCGCGATCCATGGAAATGAAAAAAGGCCCCCGCGCAGCGCCAAGCGCCGTGCGGGGGCCGAAGGACGGGGCTGGCGGCGTCTGGAAGCCCGCCCCGCCACCAGCAACTTACTCGTCCGAGCTGCCGAAGCCGAACAGCGCCAGCAGGCTCGTGAAGAGGTTGTAGACCGACACATACAGGCTGACCGTCGCCAGCACATAGTTGCGCTCGCCGCCGTTCACGATCTGGCTGGTCTCGAGCAGGATCAGGCCGGCCGACAGCAGCGCCACCATGCCGGACACCGCGAGACTCAGCGCGGGGATCTGGAAGAACACGGCGGCCAGGCCGGCCACGAGGGCGATGATCATGCCGGCGAACAGGAAGCCGCCCATGAAGCTGAAGTCGCGACGCGTGGTCAGCACCCAGGCCGAGAGGCCGAGGAAGGTGGCGCCCGTCGCGCCCAGGGCCAGCGCCACGGTCTGCCCGCCGCCGGGCAGCGCCAGCGTGTGGCTCAGGATGGGGCCGAGGCTGTAGCCCATGAAGCCCGTCAGCGCGAACACCGCCGGCAGCGCCCAGCCGCTGTTCTGCAGACGATGGATCGCGAACAGCAGGCCGAAGTAGACGCCCATCGTGATCAGCAGCCCCGGCGCGGGCAGGCGCATCGACACGCTCGCGGCCGCCACGACGGCGCTGAAGAGCAGCGTGAGCGACAGCAGCGCGTAGGTGTTGCGCAGGACCCGGGTCGTGTCCGCGGGCACGGCCACGCCGGGCATCGTCACGACGGTCGGGGGGGACGACGCGGAGGTCGTCAGGTTCAGGGGGTTCATCGAGCTCATGGCCTTTTCTCCTTCAATCGGGGTCATCGTTCGTCGCGCAGCAGGCGCTGGCGCAGCCGCCGGTCATCCCGGCCGCGCCGCCACTGGCGGACCAGGAATCGGGCTGCCCGGGCCAGGGCCTGGTCCAGCGCCGTGCGCCAGTGGCGCGCCACGGAGGCCACCACCACCGTGCCGGCGCCGTCGGTCCGCAGGGCGATCTGGCAGCGCTTGTCGATCCCGCCCTTCGGCCCGTTGACGTCCGACAGCTGCACCTCCGCGCGCGGCACCAGCCACTTCAGGCGGCGCAGGGCAAAGCGGATGCGTTGCTCGCTCAGGGCACGGAATTCGGCCGCCATCGGGTGGCGGGAGGTGAACAGCACTTGCATGGGTGATCTCCTTGGCTGAGGGACACCCCGTGACTGTGCCCGCCGGCGCCCATCCAAAAAACCAGCAATTAGAAGATCAATACATCGGAAAAACCTGATGAATCGCGCCAAGCCCCATGGACAGGCGCCCGGCGGCCTGCCCGAGGGGAGTGCCGCCCGTCACACACCCTCAGTGGGGGTCGGCCACCGGCGAAAACCTGCCCGCATCTGGTGGATACTCTGTCCCGCGGTCGACCTGACCGCATTGCCTGGAGCCTGGAGGGAATCATGGGTTTGATGGATTTCATCAAGAAACAGTTCATTGACGTCCTGCAATGGACGGAGGACGGGGACGGCACCCTGGCCTGGCGCTATCCCATGCAGGACTTCGAAATCCAGTACGGCGCCCAGCTCGTGGTGCGCGAGTCCCAGCTGGCGGTCTTCGTCAATGAAGGCAAGGTGGCGGACGTCTTCGGCCCGGGCACCCACAAGCTCACCACGCAGACCCTGCCGCTGCTGACCAATCTGAAGAACTGGGACAAGCTCTTCGAGTCCCCGTTCAAGAGCGACGTCTACTTCTTCAGCACGCGCCAGCAGATCGACCAGCGCTGGGGCACGCCGCAGCCCGTCACCATCCGTGACAAGGACTTCGGTGCCGTGCGCCTGCGCGCCTTCGGCAACTACGCCTACCGCATCGCCGACGCCAAGCGCTTCCACCAGGAGATCTCGGGCACCCGCGAGCGCTACACGGCGCAGGAGCTCGACGGCCAGCTGCGCGGCACGATCCTGCAGCACATCAGCGACGCCGTCGCCCAGAGCGGCATCCCCTTCCTGGACCTGGCCGCGAACCAGGTCGAGTTCGCCACCCAGCTGCAGGCCGCGACCTCGCCCGCCTTCGAGAAGCTGGGCCTGAAGCTGGAGTCGGTCACGCTGCAGAGCGTGTCGCTGCCCGAGGAGCTGCAGAAGATCCTCGACCAGAAGATCGGCATGGGCATGATCGGCCAGAACATGGGCCAGTTCATGCAGTACCAGACGGCGCAGGCCATTCCCAAGCTCGCCGAGGGCGTGGGCAACGGCGGTGGCGGCATCGCGGGCGACGCCATGGGCCTGGGGGCAGGTCTTGCCCTCGGTCAGACGCTGGCCCAGCAGATGGCCGCCGGCCTGGCCGCGCAGCCGCAGGCCCCGGCCCCGGCTGCAGCCCCCGCGGCGCCGGTGGCGCAGAGCGCGGACGACATCATGTCCCTGCTGGAGAAGCTGGGCGAGCTGAAGGCCAAGGGCATCCTCACCGAGGAAGAGTTCGCGGCCAAGAAGGCCGACCTGCTCAAGAAGCTCGGCTGAGGCCGCTGCCAACCCCGCACGCCGCGCCGGGGCCCTCGGGCCTGCGGCGCGCGTGCCCAGCCTGACACCGAGTGGCCCCCACCACCCCACAACGCCGCTGGCAAGCGGCCTGTCCGAATTGCGGTGCGCCCGTCGAGTTCGCCTCGGCGGCGTCGCACAGCGCCGTCTGCAGCTACTGCCGCGCCACACTGCTGCGCGAGGGCGACGCCCTGCGCAAGATCGGCCAGAGCGCCGAGCTCTTCGAGGATTACTCCCCCCTGCAGCTGGGCGCCAGCGGCAAGTACCAGGGCGAGCCCTTCACCGTGCTGGGCCGCCTCCAGCTGCGCACCGAGGAGGCGAGCTGGAACGAGTGGCACATCCTCTTCGGCCATGGGCGCAGCGCCTGGCTCTCGGAGGACAACGGCGCCTTCGTCATCGGCTTCGAGCTGCCGCTGGCCGAGGCCCCACCGCTGGCGGCCAACGTCATCGTCGGCTCGCCGCTGACCCTGGGGGGCTCACGCTGGGAGGTGGCTTCCAAGGTCGACGCCACCGTGCTGGCCGCCGAGGGCGAGCTGCCCCGCCCGCCCGAGCTGCTCAAGAGCTACTGGGTCGTCGAGCTGCGCAGCAGCAAGGGCGAAGTCGGCAGCCTCGAGTTCAGCCAGCCGCAGGCCCCGGTCTGGACGATCGGGCGCAGCGTGCGCCTGGCCGACCTCGCCCTGAGCGGCCTGCGCGAGGACAGCAGCAAGACGCTCTCCGGCAAGTCCCTGCCCTGCCCGGGCTGCGGCGCCTCGCTGACCCCGAAGCTCGACAGCACGCAGTCCATCGTCTGCCCGCAGTGCCACACGGTCACCGACATCTCCAAGGGTGTCGGCCAGGACCTGGCCCACTACGCCCAGAGCAACGGCATGGAGCCGCTGATCCCCCTGGGCACCACGGGGAAGCTGGCGCTGATGGGTGGCACGCCCCAGGACTGGCAGGTCGTCGGCTACATGGAGCGCTGCGACCTGCCGCAGGGGGATGACGAGGAACAGACCTTCTGGCGCGAGTACCTCCTCTTCAACCGCCTGGAGGGCTTCGCCTTCCTCGTGGACACCGAGGAAGGCTGGAGCGTCGTGCGCCCGCTCACCGGCGCCCCGACGGCCGACAAGGCCGGCGCCGTCACCTGGCAGACCAAGCGCTTCGCGCGGCGCTGGCAGTACACCGCCGTCATCACCTATGTGCTGGGCGAGTTCTACTGGCGCGTGAAGCGCGGCGAGAAGTGCCTCGTCACCGACTTCGAGTACCGCGCCGGCAGCCGCACCGAGCTGCTCAGCCGCGAGCAGACGGGCAACGAGGTCACCTGGAGCCACGGCCGCAAGCTGGACGCCGACGACGTGCTCAAGGGCTTCGCGCTGCCGGGCGAGCGCCGGGCCGCGTTTGCCCGCGACGCCGGCGTGCGCGCGAGCGGCGATGCCCACAGCCTCTTCGCCAAGATCATCCTCGGCGCCTTCGTGGTGCTGGTGCTGCTCCTGCTCGTGCGGGCCTGCAGCAGCGATGATTGCCAGGCCTACAAGGATGGCTACGGCGAGTCCAGCGCCGAGTACCAGAACTGCCGTCGCAACGGCGGCGTGCACTACAGCGGCGGATCGGGCGGTGGCTCGTATGGGGGCTACAGCAGCGGCGGCGGCGGTCACAAGTGAACGCGGCCGGGACCACGACAGACTTCGAAAAGACGGACTTCGAAAAGGCAGGCACCTCATGAACGGCTTCGAATACCTCAAGCCCGGCATCGTGCTGGGATCCATCCTCTACGCCCTGATCGGCGTGCTGGTGTTCTGGATCAGCTTCATCGTCATCGACAAGCTCACCCCCTACAAGCTGTGGGAGGAGATCGTCGAGCACAAGAACATGGCCCTGGCCGTGGTCGTGGCGGCGATGTGCATCTCCATCGGGCAGATCGTGGCCGCGGCGATCCACGGCTGACGGCGCCCGCCGCTCCCCAGCCAGCGCCCCGCCCGCCGGGCCGGGGCGCCGGCCATTTCCCGAGCTTCTCCCCCATGCTGTTCATCGTCCGATTCCACGACCGCGAGGAGGCCCTGCCCCTGCGCCACGAGCACATGCAGGCCCATCTCGACTGGCTGGCCGCGCACGCTGCGCAGGTTCGCATGGCGGGTTCGCTGCGCGAGGATCCCGTCCTGCCGCCCTTGGGCGCCTTGTGGATCGTGGAGGCACCGAGCCGCGAGGCCGTCCAGGCCCTGATCGCGACGGACCCCTTCAGCGTGGCCGGCCTGCGCGCACGCTGCGAGATCCTGCACTGGTCCAAGGCCTTCCCCGGCCAGCAGGCCACGATCTGACATGACCCCCACCCCGCACGACGAGCCGCTGCCCGCGGCCCAGCGCATCAGCCTGCAGGAGCTGCTGCTGCTCTCCAGCGTCTTCGTGATCGCCGCCTGCGGCCTGGTCTACGAGCTCACCGCCGGCGCGCTGGCCAGCTACCTGATGGGCGACTCGGTGCTGCAGTTCAGCACCATCATCGGCTGCTACCTCTTCGCCATGGGCGTCGGGTCCTGGCTCTCGCGCTTCGTGGAGCGGCAGCTGGTGGCGCAGTTCCTGCGCATCGAGCTGCTGGTGGGCGTCGTCGGCGGGTTGATGCCGGCCGGTCTCTTCGCCGCCCACAGCTGGCTGCCGCCCTCCGAGCTGACGATCTTCCGCGCAATGCTCTACGGGCTCGTGCTGCTGGTGGGCATCCTCGTGGGCCTGGAGATCCCGCTGGTGATGCGCATCATCAAGCGCCAGGTGCGCCAGCGCTATGCGCTGAAGGACCTGGTCTCGCAGGTGCTGACCTTCGACTACCTCGGCGCGCTGGTCGTCGCGCTGGCCTTCCCGCTGCTGCTGGTGCCGCAGCTCGGGCTGGTGCGCACCGGGCTCGTCTTCGGCCTGCTGAACGTGGCCGTGGCCTGCTGGGCGCTGTGGATGTTCCGCGCGGAGCTGCGCGGCTGGCGCCAGCACGCGCTAGCCTGCGCGGGCTCGGCGCTGCTGCTGCTCGCGGCCCTCGCCGGCGCCGACCGGCTGACCACCTGGGCCGAGGACCGCTTCTACGGCGAGCACATCCTCATCAAGGAGACCAGCGCCTACCAGCGCATCGTCGTGACGCAGGGCAAGGCCGGCGTGCGGCTCTTCCTCAACGGCAATCTGCAGTTCCACTCGAAGGACGAATACCGCTACCACGAGGCCCTCGTGCACCCGGCCATGGCCGCGCACGGCGCGCCGCGACGCGTGCTGGTGCTGGGCGGCGGGGACGGCATGGCGGTGCGCGAGATCCTGCGCTACCCCTCGGTGCTCTCGGTCACGCTCGTCGAGCTGGACCCGCACATGACGCGGCTCTTCTCGACGCTGCCCCTGCTGCGCGGCCTCAACCACGACGCGCTGCGCAGCCCCAAGCTGCGCGTGGTCAACGCCGACGCCTTCGGCTGGCTGGAGCAGCACGAGGAGCGCTTCGACGTCATCGTCATCGACTTCCCGGACCCCAGCAACTTCGCGCTGGGCAAGCTCTACACCAGCAGCTTCTACCAGCTGATCGACCAGCACCTGGACGCCGGCGGCTATGCGGTCGTGCAGACGACCTCGCCGCTCATCGCCCGGCGCAGCTTCTGGACCGTGGTGAACACGCTGGAGTCCGTCGGCCTCTCCACCACGCCGTACCACACGCATGTGCCGAGCTTCGGCGAGTGGGGCTTCGTGCTGGCCGGGCGCCGCCCCTGGGCCGTGCCGCGCGGCCTGCCGCCGGGGCTGCGCTTCCTCACGCTGGACAGCCTGCCCACGATGATGAGCTTCCCCGCCGACATGAGCCGGGTCGAGACGGACGTCAACCGCCTCTCCAACCAGGCCCTGGTGCGCGAGTTCGAGGCCGAGTGGGGCAAGGTGCACTGAGCATGCGGCGCCGCGATCTGCTGGGCGCCCTGACGGCCTCCTCGGCCGCGGTGGCCGCGCCGGCGCTGCTGTCCGGCTGCGCGCCACAGGAGCGGCCGGCGCTGGCGGGCGGCTGGGTCGGCGCGAATGCCGAGCGCGGCCACCGCCTGCGCGACCCCGACGCCCGCGAGCGCCTGCTGCGCGCCGCCCGCGAGGCCCCGCCGCGGCGCACCGACACGCTGGTCATCGGCGGCGGGGTGTCAGGTCTTGCCTGCGCCCGGCGCCTCGCGCAGGCCGGCCGGGACGTCACGCTGCTGGAGCTCGAGGACGAGGCCGGCGGCAATGCCCGCGGTCATCGTATGGGCGCCCTGGCCTGCCCGCTCGGCGCCCACTACCTGCCCACCCCCGGCCCGGAGGCGCCCGAGGTGGCCGAGCTGCTGGAGGCGCTCGGCGTGAGTCGCCAGCACGCCGGGCGCACGGTCTACGAGGAGCGCTTCCTGTGCCACAGCCCGCAGGAGCGCCTGTTCTTCGAGGGGCAGTGGCACGAGGGCCTGCTGCCGCCCGCCGAGAGCGCCGCCACGCGCGAGCAGTACCAGCGCTTCGGGCAGGCGGTCTCGCAGGCGCAGCGCCTGGGCTTCGCCATGCCCTCGCACCGCGCGTCCTGGACGCCCGCCCACGCCGCGCTGGACGCCCGGACCTTCGCCCGCTGGCTGGACGAGCAGCAGCTCGACGACGCCCGGCTGCGCTGGTACCTCGACTACTGCTGCCGCGACGACTACGGCGCCGGGCTCGACACGGTCAGCGCCTGGGCCGGCCTGCACTACTTCGCGAGCCGGCACGGTTTCCACGGCGGCGACGCGCGACCCGGTGACGAGGAGCGCGACGCCGTGCTCACCTGGCCCGAGGGCAATGCCTGGCTGACCCGCCACATGGCCGCCGAGCTGCGCCCGCAGCTGCAGACCGGGCGTCTGGTGCTGCGCGTGACGCCGGGCCGGCAGGCGGTCGAGGTGCTCGCCTGGGATGCCGCCCGCGAGACCGGCGAGCGCTGGCAGGCCCGGCAGGTCGTGATGGCGACGCCGCTCCTCATCACCGCCCGCCTGCTGGAGACACCGCCGGACGCCCTGCGCGAGGTCGTCGCCCGCCAGCCACATGCGCCCTGGCTCGTCGCCAATCTGCAGCTGTCGGCGCCGCTGCTGGAGCGCAGCGGGCCGGGCCTCAGCTGGGACAACGTCATCCACGGCAGCGAGCAGCTGGGCTATGTGGACGCCGGCCATCAGCGCCTCGATCCCACGCCGTCGGCCACGGTGCTGACGGCCTACTGGGCCCTGCCCGCCACGCAGCGCCCGGCCCTGCTCAGCGCGCCCTGGGAGACCTGGGCCCGCCAGGTCGTGGCCCCGTTGCAGGCCGTGCATCCGGACCTCCCCGGGAAGCTGCAGCGCGTCGACCTCATGCGCTGGGGCCACGCCATGAGCATTCCCGTGCCCGGCCTGCGCAGCTCGCCGGCGCTGCAGGCCCTGCGCGAGGCCCATGGGCACCTGCACTTCGCGCACAGCGACCTCGCCGCCTACTCGGTGTTCGAGGAGGCCTACACGGCCGGCTGGGGCGTGGCGGGTCGCCTGCTGGGCCGGGGCTGATCCGCGCGTCGGCTGGCGGGGATTGCGCCAGAATCCGGGCCATGAACCGACTCCTCGCCCAGTGGCAACGCCTCTTCCTCACGACGGACGCCGCGGTGCAGCCCGGCACCGCGCCGGCCCTGCAGGACGCCGCGGGGCGCACCCGCGCACTGCTGATCGAGCTGTCCCGCCCGGCGGACTGGCCCGCGCTCGCGGCCCTGTGGCATGGCGTGCAGCAGGACCTCGGCCTGCCGCCCCCCGCGATCGCCGTGTCCGGCACCGATGGCTTCCAGCTGTGGTTCGCGCTGGCGGCGCCCCTCGAGCCGGCGCAAGGCCTGGCCCTGCTGCAGGCGATCTGCGCTCGCTACCTGCCGGACGCCGCCCCGCAGCGGCTGCATCTGCAGGCCGGCGCGCAGGTGCTGGCAGGCGCGGCCGTCCCGCTCCCGCTCCCGCCCAAGCTGCGGGCCGCGCCGGATCAGTGGTCGGCCTTCGTCAGTCAAGACCTGGCCCCCGTCTTCGCCGACAGCCCCTGGCTGGACATCGAGCCGGGCGTCGAGGGCCAGGCCGATGTGCTGGCCGCGCTGGAATGCATCAGCCCGGAGGCCCTGCAGCAGGCGCTGGCCGCGCTGGCACCGGCGCCCCGCGGGACGGCCACGCCCGCCGCGACGGTCGCGCCGGCGGACGTTGCCGCCGGCCGGCCCACGGCTCGCCCGGCCCACGCGCAGGCGGCGCTCGATTTCCTGCTCCAGGTGATGCAGGACGGCAGCGCGCCGCTGCCGCAGCGCATCGAGGCCGCCAAGGCCCTGCTGCAGCACGGCGCCTGAGTTAAAGGCTCAGCGCCAGCCGACGTCGAGCGGCCGCGAGGCCTCGCGCAGGGCCACCAGCGCCTCGGCGGTGTCGAGGTCCTTCACCGGCCCCGGGCCCGGCAGCTCAACGAAGGCGAGCTGCGCCGGATGGGCGCTCAGCCAGTGACGGACGCCCAGCGACGGCGGCTGCGCGTCGATCGCCCGCAAGGCGCCCGCACCGAGCATCACCGGATGCCCGCGCTGCCCCGCGACGGTCGGCACCAGGGCCTCGATGCCGGGCGCGAGCTGCGCCCAGGCCGCGCGCAAGCGGTGCAGATCGTCCGCTGTCAGCGCCGTGAGGTCGCCCAGCAGCAGCCACAGCGGGCGCGCTGGCTGCGCCGCGAGATGGGCGCGCACGGCCAGGCGCTGGGAGTCGATCAGCGACGGCTCGGCCGCCGTGTGCACGAACGGCGCGAGGCCGGCGCGCTGCGCGAGCGGCAGGAGCGTGTCGAGGTAGGGCCCGAGGACGACGCCGGGCTGCACCGCTCCCGCGTCACGCAGCGCCATCGCCAGCCGCTCCAGCAGGGACAGCTCGCCGATGTGCAGGGCCGCCTTGGGCCGGCCCCCGAGCCGGCGCCCGAGACCGGCCGCCAGGATGAGGGCGCCCGGCGCGGTGGCGTCGTCGCTGGCCGTCAGCGGCCGCACACCAGGGCGTCCCGCTCGAGCGCCTCCGCGGCTACCGGCGCGTGCACGGCCTCCAGCGCCTTGGCCTCGGCCACCTGCACCTGCGGCGGCAGGGCGATGCCGTTCTTGCAGGCCACGACCTCGGCCATGATGGACAGCGCGATCTCGGCGGGCGTCTTGCTGCCGATGTAGAGCCCCGCGGGGCTGCGCAGGCGCGCCATCTGCGCCGGCGTGAGGTCGAAGTGCTCCTGCAGGCGTTCGCGGCGCTGCTGCGCGTTGCGGCGCGAGCCGATGGCCCCGACGTAGAAGGCCGGTGACTGCAGGGCGTCGATCAGCGCCAGGTCGTCCAGCTTCGGGTCGTGCGTCAGCGCAACGACGGCCGTGCGGGCATCGGGGCGCAGACGCTGGATGAGGTCGTCCGGCATCTCGTGGCTGAGCTGCACGCCGGGCAGGCTCCAGCCGGCGCGCTGCTCGGGCCGCGGGTCGCAGACCACGATCTCGAAGCCGAGGCTCAGCGCCATCTCGGACATGAAGCGCGAGAGATCCCCCGCGCCGATCAGCACCAGCCGCGCGCGTGGGCCGAAGTGATTGACCAGCACATCACCCTCGCGCCGGGGCACGCCGTCCGTGTGGCCGGGCAGGAGCGTCACGACGCCCGTGCGCAGGTCCAGGTGGCGCTGCGTGCCCTGGCGGGCGGCGCAGGCGGCGAGCAACGCTTCCACCTGGCTGTGCGCCTGCAGCGGCTCGAGCACCAGCTCCACCGTGCCGCCGCAGGGCAGGCCGAAGCGATGGGCCTGGTCCGCGGAGATGCCGTAGCGCAGCACCGTGGGCAGGCCCTGCGCGCAGACGGCCTCGATGCCCTCCTCGCGGATGCGCAGGATGAGGTCGTCCTCGATGCAGCCGCCCGAGACCGAACCCACGGTCTCGCCCTGGCCGTTGATGGCCATCAGCGAGCCCGGCGGGCGCGGCGACGAGCCCCAGGTGCGCGCCACCGTCACCAGCAGCGCGGGCTCGCCTGCGGCCTGCCAGGCGGCCGCGCGGCGCAGCACCAGGGTGTCGAGGTCTTCCATGCGGCGGCGGTCTCAGGCGAGCTTGAAGGGCAGCGAACGCTGCGGCTTGCCGGTCACCCGGGCGATGGCGTTGGCGAAGGCCGGCGCGAGCGGCGGCAGGCCGGGCTCGCCCATGCCCTTGGGCGGCTCGGCGCTGGGCACGATGTGCACGGCGATGGCCGGCATGTCGGGCATGCGCGCCACCACGTAGTCGCCGAAGTTGCTCTGCTCGACCACGCCATCCTTGAAGGTGATGGCCGCGCCGGGCAGGCACATGCCCAGGCCCATCAGCGCCGCGCCCTGCACCTGCGCCTCGATGGTGCGCGGGTTCACGGCCAGGTTGCAGTGCACGCCGGCCGTCACCTGGTGCAGCACCGGCTGGCCCTTCTTCACGGAGGCCTCGACCACATAGGCCACCACCGTCTCGAAGGACTCATGCACCGCCACGCCCCAGGCGCGGCCTGCGGGCAGCTTGCGCTTGCCGTAGCCGCTCTGGGCCACGGCCAGCTCCAGCGCGGCGCGGTGGCGCGGGTGCTTGTCGCCGAACATGCGCAGGCGGTAGGCCACCGGGTCCTGCTTCGTCCGGGCGGCGATCTCATCGACGAGCGTCTCCATCACAAAGGCCGTGTGGGTGGAGCCCACGCTGCGCCACCACAGCACCGGCACGTTCTCCTTGGGGTGATGCACGCGCAGCCGCATCGGGAAGGGATAGGGCTCCTTCATGCCTTCGACGGCCGTGTGGTCGATGCCGTTCTTGACCATGAAGCCCTCGAACATCGTGCCGCTCACGATGGACTGGCCGACGATGACGTGGTCCCAGGCGAGCACGTTGCCGGCCTTGTCAAAGCCCAGGTGCGCCTGGTGCAGGTGCATGGGGCGGTAGTAGCCGCCGTGGATGTCGTCCTCGCGGCTCCACTGCGTCTTGATGGGTGCGTCCAGGCCCGCCGCGCGGGCGGCCTTGGCGACGGCGCAGGCCTCCACCACGAAGTCGCTCGTGGGCGTGGCGCGGCGACCGAAGCCGCCGCCGGCCATCTGCACCTTCACCGCCACCTGCTCGGGCTTGAGGCCCAGCACGCGCGCCGCGGCCATGCCGTCCACGCCGGGGAACTGGGTGCCCACCCACAGCGTCGCGCCGTCCGGGCGCCACTGCACCGTGCAGTTGAGCGGCTCCATCGGCGCATGCGCCAGGTAGGGGAAGTGGAACTCGGCCTGGATCTTGTGCGGGGCCTTGGCCATCGGGGCCATGTCCGCCTTGAAGTGCTCCGGGCCGTCCTCGCGGGCCATGCGCCGGTAGGCCGCGAGCTGCTTCTGGCTGTCGACCTTCTCGACGCCGCTCGTGTCCCAGTCGATCTTCAGGGCGTCACGTCCCTGCTTGGCGGGCCAGTAGCCCTCGGCGATGACGGCGATGCCCTCGGCGCCGCGGTCCAGCGGCACGCGCAGCACGGCCTTCACGCCGCGGATGGCGCGGGCGGCGCTGTCGTCCACCGTGCGCGGCTTCGCGCCGAAGACCGGCGGGCGGGCCACCACGGCCGTCAGCTGCCCGGGCAGGCGCACGTCGATGCCGAAGTCCTGCCGGCCGCTGCTCTTGGCCTTGCTGTCCAGGCGGTTCGTGGGCTTGCCGATCAGGCGGAAGTCCTTGGGATCCTTGAGCGTGACCTGCTCCGGCACCGGCTGGGCCATGGCGGCTTCGGCAAGCTCCCCGTAACCGGCGCGGCGGCCGTCGGCGGCGATGACCTGGCCCTGCTCCGTGCGCAGGCTGGCCACCGGCACGCTCCAGCGGGCGGCCGCGGCGCCCAGCAGCATCGCGCGGGCGCGGGCGCCCAGCTCGCGGTACTGCATGAAGCTGTTCTTGATGGAATTCGAGCCGCCCGTGATGTGCATGCCGAAGCCCGGATCGACGAAGGCGGGATCGTTGCTGCCCAGTTCGCCGCGCACGCGGGACCAATCGGCGTCGAGCTCCTCCGCGAGGATCATCGGCAGCGCCGTCTGCACGCCCTGGCCGAATTCCAGGCGGTTGATCATGACGGTGACCGTGCCGTCCGTGGCGATGCGCACAAAGGACGTCGGCTGCTGGAAAGGCTTCAGACCCGCAGGCGCGGCCTCGCCGGCGGCGGTGGCGGCCAGCGGGGCCAGGCCCAGCGCGAAGCCGGCGCCGCCGCTGACCTTGAGGAAGCCGCGGCGGCTCAGGCCGGCGGATTCCGGCGCGGCGGACTGGCGGGCCAGGATATGCTGCAGTGCGCGAGGCATCTCGAGCGGCAGCGCGGCGGTCTGGTCGGGAGACAGGTGATGGTTCAGCATGGCGATCTCCTTCAGGCCAGGGCGCGGGCGGCGTCGGCCACGGCGGCGCGGATGCGGGCATAGGTGCCGCAGCGGCAGATGTTGCCGGCCATGGCGGCGTCGATCTCGGCGGCGCTCGGCTGCTTGCCCTTGGGCAGGCTCTTGAGGAAGGCCGTGGCCGACATGATCTGCCCGCTCTGGCAGTAGCCGCACTGCGCGACGTCGTGCTTCACCCAGGCGGCATGGACGGCATCGCCGACGCGGTCGCCCCCGGCCGTCACGGCCTCGATGGTGGTGATGGGCTTGCCCTCGACGGCGGAGACCGGCGTCACGCAGGAGCGGACGGCCTGGCCGTCCACATGCACCGTGCAGGCGCCGCACAGGGCCGCGCCGCAGCCGAACTTGCTGCCGCACAGGCCGAGGTTGTCTCGCAGGGCCCAGAGGACGGGGGTGCCGGGGTCGATGTCGAGCTGGTGCTCGCGGCCGTTGACGTGAAGCTGGGTCATGGCGTCGGGTCTCCGCGGTGAGGAAAGGACGGGGAAGGAAGCGCCCGGGGCCGCCACCCGAACAGAGGTGCGGCCAGGGAATCAGCCGCTGAATGTAGGCGCTTCCCCGCCCGTCGCCTAGCCCGCGCCGCTTGCGGGACTGTCAAGCACAGCTTTCGAATCAAGCCACGGGAGGCGGGTGTCGGCGGCGCCCTTCGGCCTCCAGGCGCGCCAGCTCCTGCGCCGTCAGCACGTAGTCCGTGTTGCCGGCGAGCCGCTCGATGGCGAGGTCGATGAAGGCCCGCACCCGCGCGGTCTGGGCGACGCGGCTGCCCCAGTAGATGTGCAGGCCGTACTGGTCGGCCACGTGCTGGGTGAGCAGCGGCACGAGCCGCCCCGCGCGCAGATGCGCCGCGCCCATGATGCCGCTGACCTGGCCGAGCGCGCGCCCCGAGAGGATGGCGCCCAGCTCCAGTCCTTCCTCGTTGGTGGAGAAGCCGGCCAGCACCTCCTGCTCCGTCGTCACGCCATCCACCTTCACGGGCCAGGCCATGAGCCGCCCCGTGGACGGCAGCCGGAAGCCGCTGCACAGGTGCGAGGCCAGCGCGCCGAGGCTGTCCGGCGCGCCGTGGCGCTCCAGGTAGGCCGGGGCGGCGCAGATGATCATCTGCAGGGGAAAGAGCCGCCGCGCGATGACGCCGTCGGCCGGTGCCGAGCCTACGCGAAAGCCCACGTCCACGCGGTCCTCGACCCAGTTGCCGATGCGATCGTCCAGCAGCACGTCGGGGTGGGCGTCCGGGTGGCGGCGGCAGAACTCGTCCAGCAGGGCGCTGATCACGGGCTGGAAGCTGGAGCGCGGGCCCACGATGCGCAGCGGCCCCGCCACCTCGTCCCGCGCCTGGCGCACGACCTGGAAGGCGCGTTCCAGCCCCTGCAGCGCAGGAAGCGCGGCGTCCATGAAGAGCCGGCCCTCGTCCGTCAGCGACATGTTGCGCGTGGTGCGGTGGAAGAGCCGCGCGCCCAGCTTCTGCTCCAGCTGGGCCAGCGCCTGGCTGGCGGCCTGCGGGCTGATGCCCTCGGCGGCCGCGGCACGGCGCAGGCTGCCCAGCTCGGCGGTCTTGACGAAGACGGACAGGGTGCGCAGTTCGTTCTGGGCCATGGCGGGGTCTGGAGATGGATCAAGCCGGGAGGGCCCGATTATCAAGCCCGCCTTGCCAATTCAGGCCCGGCCCTCCAGCATCCGCGCCGCGACCCGCCGCCAGTGCGGATGCGGCGCCCGCAGGTCCTCCTGCCAGCAGGCGTGCACGCCCTTGATCACGTGCTCGTCCGACTGCGCCAGGGCCGCGCGGTGCAGGGCCGGCCACGGCAGCGGCGCCGAGGCCGGCGCCTCGTCCTGCCATTGCACGCGCCCCGCCAGCCAGCCGGCGACGGCGGCGCGGTCCAACGCGTCGATGAGGGGCCGGGGATCGATGTGCGGCGGCAAGGCCGGGAGCAGCACGCGCAGCGCACGCAGGCCGGTGATCAGGTGCAGCACGGTGAAGTTGCGGCTGTGCAGATAGGCCTCGCGCGCCACGGCCAGGAGCTGTTCGCGCCGCTCGGCCAGGGAGGCGGCAGGCGCGAGCCGCTCAGCCAGCGCCGCGTAGATGGGTGTGCCGGCGGCGATGCGCATGCGGAACTGGATCATCGGCAGCTCGCTGCGCCAGGCGCGCGCCTGCTCGCGCAGGGCCTCGGCCCAGGCGGCGGGCGCCAGCGGCTCGCCGCCGCGCGGCCCGGCGGGCAGCAACTCCCACCAGGCGGCCCAGGTGGCCAGCGCCGCCGCCAGCTCGGCGGTGTGCGCGCTCTCCACCGCATGGGCCACCCGGATCAGGCCATGGAAGGCGAAGGCATGGGGGGCGCCCAGCAGGACCGGCAGATGCGCGGCCAGCACCGCCCGGGGCGTCAGGCCGGCCAGCAGGGCCGAGAAATAGGCCTGCAGCCAGGGATAGTCCGCCGGCTGACCGCGGTGGATCAGCCACTCGTCGGCAGCGCCGATGCCCGTTTGCAGCGACTCGGCCGCGCGCCGGGCGTCGGCCTCGACGGCCGCAGAGGCAGGTGTTGCCGCTTCCAGCTTGAGGCGATCCCCATCCACCAGGCGCTGCAGGCGCTCGGCCTCCGCGCCCATCTCCCAGGCCGCATGCAGGGCCATCGGGAGGTGATTGCTCATGGCGCCGTCATAGGCCGGGCCGAAGGCCTGCGCCTCGTCCAGCCGCCGGTGCAGCAGCGCCAGCGAGCCGGTCCGGCCGGCGGCCGGGCCTTGCTGCACCGGAAGGGTTTGATTCAGCACTTCGTCCATCACCGATCTCCTGTTCAAGGTTTGACACGATGACGGCATGGTGAAAGTTCAAGTGAACTTGAAGTCAAGTGCAGAATGCAGATCGTCTGCCGCCACCCCGGAATCCGCCATGCCTTCAACCCCGACGCTCCTGCCCATCGGCGACTTCTCGCGCCGTGCCGGCGTCGCCGCCAGCGCCCTGCGCTTCTACGAGGAACAGGGCCTGCTGCACAGCCACCGCAGCGAGTCGGGCCGGCGCCAGTTCGCGCGGGGAGACCTGCGCCGCGTGGCCTTCATCCGGGCGGCACAGACCGTGGGACTGAACCTCGACCAGATCCGCGCCGCCCTCGCCACCCTCCCCGACGCCCGCACGCCCACGGCGCGCGACTGGGAGCGCCTCTCCCGCGCGTGGCAGCCGCTGCTGGAGGCGCGCATCGCCGAGCTCGAACGTCTGCGGGACACCCTCGCCTCCTGCATCGGCTGCGGCTGCCTGTCGCTCACCCGCTGCCGGCTCTACAACCCCCAGGACGCCGCCGGCAGCCGCGGGCCGGGGGCGCGGTACTGGCTGGGCGATCGCTCCTCGGACGTGCTGGCCGACACGAAGGACGAGGCATGACGGCCCCGGCTCGGTGCAGGATCAGGCGGCCAGCAGTGCCTGCAGCGCCCCGTGGATCGGCGCCGCCGCCACGACGAGGCCGGAGCCCGGCTCGCCGAGGGGCCGCTCGCCGAGACTCGTGATCCGGGCGCCGGCCTCCTGGGCGATGAGCAGGCCGGGCAGCCAGTCGACCAGATGGCGGCCGCATTCCCAGTAGGCATCGAGCCGGCCACTGGCCACGAGCGCCAGCGACAGCGTCGCCGAGCCGATCCAGCGCTGCGCCAGCACCGCCGGCACGACATTCCCCAGCTTGTGCAGAAAGGCATCCAGCTCCGCCTGCGGCCGACGCGGCCAGTTGGGAAAGCTGGTGCCGACCGTCGCCCAGGCCAGCGCGCGGGGCGCACCGCAGTCCAGGACCTCCCCATTGCCATACGCGCCGCCGTGCCGCACGGCGTGGTAGGTGCGCTGCAGGCTGGGATCGCTGACGATGGCCAGCAGCGGCGTCGCGCCCTGCATCAGCGTCAGCGTGACGGTCCACATCGGCAGGCCGGCCAGGTACTGGATCGCACCGTCCAGCGGATCGCAGAGCCAGTAGAGCCCGTCGAGCTCGGGCAGGCGGTCCGGGGTGAGCCCGGCCTGGACGACCGGCACGCCCGGGGTGCGGGCGGCCAGCGTCGCGCCCAGGTCCTGCAGCACCGCGGCACAGGCCTCGGCAAAGCACTGGCGCATCCGGGCCTCCTCGCCCAGGGCTCGCGCGGGCTGAGCGGCGAGCAGCCGCTGGCCTGCGGCGGCGACCGCGGCGAGGAGATTATCCAGGGCCGGCGCATCCAGGCTGGCGGGTAGGTCAGCAGTCAGGTCAGCGGTCGGGTCAGCAGTCATCGGGCACTCCGTGAAAGGGATGGCTGCAGTGTTCCGCGGCGGGCGGCGCCATACTTGCGCCTTTGCTCCAACCCGTTATGGGATCGGGCCAAAGCGGCCCTCGCCATGCCACCCTCCCCCATCCACAGCGAAGCACTGAGCCATGCAGGCGCCGATGCCCCGGCGCCGCACCGCCATGCGCCCGGCCAGCTGCTGCGCGTCGAGACCGGGCTCGTGACCGTGCTCACCGAACACTCGCGCTGGACGCTGCCGCCGGGCTGCGTGGGCTGGGTGCCGCCGCACGCGCTGCATGGCGCGGTCTTCCAGGGCCCGACGCGCGGCGTCAATTTCTATGTGGACGCGGGCTGGGCCGCCGCCCATCTGCCGGGCGACTGGAAGCTCGTGCGCTGCACGCCGCTGCTGGACGCCCTGCTCACCGAGATGCATGGCGATGCGGACCGCTGCCGGCACGCGGCCTACGGGGCCGTCCTGGCCGATCTCCTCCAGCGGGCGCCCCACGAGGCGCTGGGCGTGCCGATGCCCGCGGAGCCGCGGCTGCGGCGCCTGTGCGAGCAGCTGCTGGCGCAGCCGGATGACCGGTCCGGCCTCGACGA
This sequence comes from Burkholderiaceae bacterium, assembly GCA_041912595.1. GTDB lineage: Bacteria > Pseudomonadota > Gammaproteobacteria > Burkholderiales > Burkholderiaceae_C > Roseateles_B. The sequence goes on along the minus strand of JAYRMR010000006.1, from coordinate 71,983 downwards.
CTGGGCCGCGCGCCTGCACACGAGCCGCCGCACCCTCACGCGGCGCTTCCTGGCCGAGACCGGCCTGAGTTGGGCGCAGTGGCGGCAGCAGGCGCGGCTGATGCTGGCCCTGGAGCGGCTGGTGGCGGGGCAGCCGGTCACGACCGTGGCGCTGGCCGTGGGCTACGAGAGCCTCAGCGCCTTCGTGACGCTGTTCAAGGCGCGGATGGGCCTGTCCCCGACGGCGTGGCTGGCGCGCACGGCGGCCGGGCGCTGAACGGGATGAACGGGATGAACCGGCTGATGGCGGCGGGCGGCGGGCGGCTCAGGCGCCGCGGTGCAGCGCCTGGTGCAGCACCTCGGCCGGCGCGAAGGCCGTGACCAGCGCGTCCATCAGCCGCCGGGCCTTGTCGCTGTTGTCCGCGCCGTAATTGCAGACGTAGACGTCCAGCGTCACCCCGTCCAGCTCGGGCCAGGTGTGAATCGCAAGGTGGGACTCCGCCAGCAGCACGACGCCCGTGATGCCGCTGGCCTCGCCCTCGACCGCCGGCGTGAAGCGGTGAAAGAGCTCGGCGACGGCGCCCAGCCCCGCTGCGGCGACGGCCTGCGTGCAGGCCTCGCGCAGCGCGACGGGGTCCGTCATCAGCGGCTGGTGCGGATCGCAGCCCCGCAGGTCGGCGGTGAGGTGCAGGCCTTGCATAGCGGACCGGCGCAGCGCGTCAGCCGCCCGTGACCGGCGGGAAGAAGGCCACCTCGGCGCCCGCGGGGATGGGCGCCGATTCCTTGGCCAGCTGCTGGTTCAGGGCGCAGCGCACGGCACGCGTGCGGGCCAGCGCGCTGGCGTGGGGCTCGCCGCGGGCCAGCAGTGCATCCCGCAGCTGGCCCAGGGTCTGGCCGTCCTGCCAGGGCAGCGTTTCCTGCTCCCCCAGGGCCTCGCGCAGGGACGCGAAATATCGGACGGTGATGGAGCTCATTGCAGCGCGCTGAAAGGGATGAAGCGCACAGTATCGCCGCTGCGGATGGGGGTGCCGGGCGGCACGTCGACCAGGCCGTCGCCCCACACGGCCGAGCTGAGCACGCCCGAGCCCTGGTTCGCGAAGAGCGCCAGCCCGCCGTCGGCATTGAGCCGCGCGCGCAGGAACTCGCGGCGCTTGTCGGCCTTGAGCCAGTCGAAGTCGGCCCGCAGCGGGTAGGCCTGCGGGGCCAGTGCGGCAGCGCCCTGCAGGCGCAGGATCACGGGCCGCACGGCCAGCAGGAAGGTCACGAAGCTCGACACGGGATTGCCCGGCAGGCCGATGAACCAGGCCTGCCGCCCGTCCTGCCCCGGGCGGCGCACCGCCCCGAAGGCCAGGGGCTTGCCCGGCTTGATGGCCATCTGCCAGAGGTCCAGCTGGCCCTCGGCCAGCACGGCGGGACGCAGGTGGTCCTCCTCGCCAACGGACACGCCGCCCGAGGTGAGGATCAGGTCCGCCCGCGCCGCGGCAGCACGCAGCGCGGCGCGCGTGGCGTCCAGGGTGTCGGGCACGATGCCGAGGTCCTCCACCTCGCAGCCGAGCTGCTGGAGCAGGCCCCGCAGCGTGAAGCGGTTGCTGTTGTAGATGGCGCCGGGCTTGAGCGGCTCACCGGGCATGGCGAGCTCGTCCCCCGTCGAGAACAGGGCGACGCGCACGCGGCGGGCGACGGTCAGCGAAGCGGCGCCCACCGTGGCGGCGAGGCCCAGCGCGGCCGGGTCGAGGCGGTGACCGGCCGCCAGCACCACGCTGCCGGCCTGCACGTCCTCGCCCCGGCGCCGGATGGCGGCGCCCGGGGCCGGGCGGTCCACCACGCGCACGGCGCCCAGCCCGTCACCGGCCACGGCCTCGCAGTGCTCCTGCATCTGCACGGCATCCGCGCCCGCGGGCACGGGCGCCCCGGTGAAGATGCGGGCCGCGGTGCCGGGCTCCAGCGCCAGCGGCACGCTGCCGGCGGGCACGCGCTGGCTCACGGGCAGCACGGTGCCGTCGGCGGGCAGATCGGCGAGGCGCAGGGCATAGCCGTCCATCGCGCTGTTGTCGTGGGGGGGCACGTCGAGCTGCGAGCGGACCTCGGCGGCGAGCACGCGGCCGAGGGCATCGAACGTGGACAGTGTCTCGGTCTCGCCCAGCGGCTGGACGCTGGACAGCAGGCGCTCGAGCGCCTCGTCCAGGCTCAGCAGCGGCTTGCGGGCGGGCGTGGGGGCAGTGGTTTCAGCGGACATGGGCGTGAATGTAATCCTTCACCTGCTGCGCGTCGGCCGGCATCAGCTGCACGCGCTTGGGCAGGGCCTCGATGCCCTGCAGGTGCGCGGGCCGCGGGGGCTCCTCGCCCAGGGCCTCGACGATGGTGGACGCGAACTTGGCGGGCAGCGCCGTCTCCAGCACCAGCATGGGGATGCCATCCTGCCGCCAGTCGTTTGCGACCTTCAGGCCGTCCGCCGTGTGCGTGTCGACGATGACGCCGTACTGCTGCTGCGTGGCGCGGATCGTGGCGAGGCGGTCGGCATGGCTGCTGGCGCCCGAGACGAAGCCGTAGCCGGCGATGGCGGCCTTCTCGGCGGCGCTGATCTCGAAGCGGCCGTCACGCTCGAGCGCGTCCTTGAACAGCGCCTTCACGCGGGCGCCGTCGCGGCCCAGGAGGTCGAACACGAAGCGCTCGAAGTTGCTGGCCTTGGAGATGTCCATCGAGGGGCTGGAGGTCTCGTGCGTCTCGGCGCTTGAGCGCGGGCGGTAGACGCCGGTGCGGAAGAACTCGTCCAGCACGTCGTTCTCGTTCGTGGCCACGACCAGGCGCTCGATCGGCAGCCCCATCATGCGGGCCACGTGGCCGGCGCAGACATTGCCGAAGTTGCCGGAGGGGACGCAGAAGCTGACCCGCTCCTCATTGGACTTCGTCGCGTAGCAATAGCCCGCGAAGTAGTAGACCACTTGCGCGAGCAGCCGGGCCCAGTTGATGGAGTTGACCGTGCCGATCTTGTGCTCGCGCTTGAAGGCCAGGTCGTTCGAGACCGCCTTGACGATGTCCTGGCAGTCGTCGAACACGCCCTCGACGGCGATGTTGTGGATGTTCTCGTCCTGCAGGCTGAACATCTGCGCCTGCTGGAAGGGGCTCATGCGGCCGTGCGGCGAGAGCATGAACACGCGCACGCCCGCCTTGCCGCGCATGGCGTACTCGGCCGCGCTGCCGGTGTCCCCGCTGGTGGCGCCGAGGATGTTGAGCGTCTCGCCCCGGCGCTTGAGCTCGTACTCGAAAAGCTGGCCCAGCAGCTGCATGGCCATGTCCTTGAAGGCCAGCGTCGGGCCGTTGGACAGGGCCTGCAGGGCAAGGCCCGGCGCCAGCGGCTTCAGCGGCGTGATCTCGGGGGTGCCGAAGACCTCGGCCGTGTAGGTGCGGGCGCAGATGGCGCGCAGGTCCTCGGCCGGGATGTCGTCGATGTAGAGCGAGAGGATCTCGAAGGCCAGCTCGTGGTAGGCCAGGCCGCGCCAGCGAGTGAGCGTGGCGGCATCGACCTGCGGGTAGCGCACGGGCAGGTACAGGCCGCCGTCCGGCGCCAGGCCTTCGAGCAGGATGTCGCAGAAACGGCGTTCGGTCTTGTCACCGCGGGTGCTGAGGTAGTTCACGGGCTTGGGCTTCCAGCTTGAGGTTGAGAGGGGGAAAGGTCATCCGGCCGCGCGGCCAGGGGCTGGCGCAGCTGCATGGCCTCGTCATAGGCTTCGGCGCCGCGCGCCCAGTCGCCGAGGGCCTCGGCGACACGGCCGATGCGATCCAGCGCGGCGGCAAGATCTTGGCGGGCGCGCGGGCTGCCGCCGAGGCGGTGGTCCACGACCTGCAGGATCGACAGGCATTCTTCGAAGGCGAGGCCGGCGCGGTTCCAGTCGCCCTGGGACTGCGCGACCCGGCCGACATGGTCCAGCGCCTGCGCAACGGCCCGCAGCGTGTCCGGCGTCTCGCCGTGGCGCAGGGCAATGGTCCGGCACTGGGCGAGGCAGTCCTCGCTCGCCTCGGTGGCCTCGGGCCAGGCGCGCTGCTCGCGGGCCAGACGGGCGAGGTGGTCGAGCGCGCGGGCCAGGTCGCGCAGCGCGGCCGGCGTCTCGCCCAGGCGCTCCACCAGCGTGCGGCAGACGGCGACGGCGTCCCGGCTCGCGGCCAGCGCCTCGGCCGCGCGGCCGGCCCGGTGGAGCGTCTCGGCCCATTGCATCAAGGCCATGGCGAGGTCCCGGCCCGCCGCGATGTCCAGCAGGCCGGGGCCCTGCCCCTGGCGGTGCCGGGCAAGGCCGACCAGCTGCGCGCCGAGGTCCCGTGCCGCGTCCAAGCGCCCGAGGTCCGCCAGCGCCGCCTGCGCGCGCAGGCCATCGAGGAGGGACAGCGCCAGCAGCGCCTCGTCCTGCAGCGGGAGGGACTCGACCGTGCGGCCGGCGAGCAGGCGCGTCCAGCGCTGCAGCCAGTCCTCGGCCTCGGCTGCATCGAACCCGGCGGCCCGCGGCGCGGCCTCGGCGTACACCGGGCCGCTGAGGCCGTCTGGCGGGTCGAGGGCAGCGAGGGCCGCGGGAGGGGCACCCGGACCGTCCGGCGCCGGCAGTGCCGAGGCCGCCGGGACACGAGCGGACGGCGCGGCCGGGCCCTCCCCGGCTTCCCGGCTGAGGCTCAGGCCCAGGCTGCGGACGTGCCACAGGTCCGGCGCCAGGGCCGCGGCGGCGCGCTGCGCGCCGTCGGGCAGCACCAGGACCAGCGCCCCGGGCAGCTCGGCCTCCAGGCGCCCGCGGCGCTCGTTGAGGCGGCTCAGCAGCTCGGTGCGGGCCTGCTCCCAGGCGCCCTGCCCCGCGCCGCGCTGCGCCTCCAGCCAGACGAGGCGCGGCGGCGGGACGGCCCCCAGCGCGTCGAACACGGCCTGCATGCTGCGCTCGGCCAGCGACGCCGGCACCGACTCGCCCATCTCACCCACCTCGGCCCAGGGCCACTGACGCGCGGCCAGCCAGCTCGACAGCCGGGCCTTGAACGGCGCCAGCAGCGTCGGATCCGCCACGAACAGCACGATGTAGCCGAAGCCCTGCAACTGGCCCAGGCGGCGGCTCAGGCGCGCCCAGGCGGCCTCGCCGGCGGCGCCCAGGGCCTCGGCATCGGGCCTCATGGTGCGGGGCTCCCGGCCACCGGGGCGGGCGGCATCGACGGTGACGGCGGGCTCTGGCTCTGGTCGATCAGCTGCCAGAGCAGCGGGTTCAGGTCCAGCCAGTCCACGCCGTTGCGGTAGTTCAGGACGGCGCGCACGTCGAAGAAATGCGCCACCACGGGCAGCTCGTCCCGGTGGCGCAGCTCGAGCGCGTTCTGCTCGGCGATGCCCTTGAGCAGCGGGTACTCGTCCTGCACGACGAGGCTCTCGAACTCCACGCGGTGGCGCTGCACCACGGTCTCGAGGAGGGCATCGTCGGCCTGCAGCGGCAGGCGATCGAGGGCGAAGGAGGCCTCGTCGAGCGTGTCCAGCAGCAGGCGGCGCAGCAGCTGGCGCAGGTCACCGCCGGAGGTCAGGATCAGGCGGTCGAGGGCCGGCTCGGTCAGCAGCTCCCGCCAGCGCGGGCAGCGGCGCTCCACCACCTGGCGCATGGCCTGCAACCCGGCCTCGCGGGGCTTGCGCCGTGCGCGGGACGGCGGCTCGCACACGCGGACCGAGGCCAGCATGAAGAGCTGCACCAGGGCCTTGATGTTGGTGAGATAGGGCAGGTAGGGCGGCACGGCGTAGACCATGTGCAGGCCCGGCACGCGCAGCTGGTTGAGGTCCCCGTCGAACACGCGGACGACGCGGTCGAACATCTCGGTGGCGTCCTTGCCGATGCCGCGCAAGCGTTCCAGGGAATCCACCATCAGCACGACCTTGCTGGCCTGCCAGCGCTGCTGCACCGCCGCGGCCAGATGGCCGATGTGGGCGCGGCACTCCGCCATCACGCGCTCCTGGCGCGCGAGGTCGAAGGCGCGCAGGCGCTGCATGAGGCTCTGCTGCTGCTGCTTGAACTCGGCCTTCACGCCGCCCAGCGTCACGCCGGTGATCTCGACCTCCGTGGCCAGCCAGCGGGTGAAGCGCTGCAGCGGGCGCTCGGGCCCGTCCGGCTCATGGCCCAGGGCGTCGGGCTGGCTCAGGCGGTCGGCAAAGGCGGCGGCCGTGACGAGCAGGAGGTCCAGGGTGTCGATCGGGTGGGTGTCCCCGATGTAGTCCAGCGCGTCGACGATGTAGGCGCGCGTGCCCGGCTGGCCGTTCAGCAGGATCTCGAGGCGGCGCAGCTCCGTGCTCTTGCCGGTGCCGCGCTGGCCGCTGAAGTAGTAGAGCTGGGCGTCGCCGTGGCTGCGCCGGATGGCCCGCCCCAGCAGCGCGACCACGTCCTCCGCCCCGGTGCCATGCAGATTGGGCACGTAGTAGCCGCTCTGCGTGGAGAGCGCGCCGGGGTCATTGGCCAGCAGCGCGGAGAAGTCATCCAGCAGCTGGCCGGGGTCGCTCGTGGTCATGGCAGCACTTCAGCGTGGGGCCGAAGCCGCTCCGGCGGGCATCCGGGCAGGCTTCAGGCCAGCTCCTCCTTGCGCAGGCGCACGATGGGCGCCAGCACGGTGGGCAGGGCCTGCATCTGCGCGAGGGCCGTGCTCATGCGGCCTTCCTGCGTCTCGTGCGTCAGGATGATGAGGTCGGTCTGGCGCTCGCCCTCGGCGGACTCGCGCTGCAGCACGGCGTCGATGGAGATGTCGTGCTCGGCCAGGATCGTCGTGATGCGCGAGAGCACGCCGGCCTCGTCCGCCACGCGCAGGCGCAGGTAGAAGCTGGTGAGCACCTGCGCCATCGGCAGGATCGGCGTGTTGTTCATGGCATCCGGCTGGAAGGCCAGGTGCGGCACGCGGTGGTCGGGGTCGGCGGTGTGCAGGCGGGTGATGTCGACGAGGTCGGCGATCACGGCGGAGGCCGTGGGCTCGGCGCCGGCGCCCTTGCCGTAGTAGAGCGTCGTGCCCACGGCATCGGCCTGGACCACGACGGCGTTCATCGCGCCTTCAACATTGGCGATCAGGCGCTGCGCCGGGATCAGCGTCGGGTGCACGCGCAGCTCGATGCCGCCACCCGCGACATCGCTGCGGCGGCGGGCGATGCCCAGCAGCTTGATGCGGTAGCCCAGCTGCTCGGCGTACTTGATGTCCGTGGCCTGGAGCTGGCTGATGCCCTCCACATGGGCCTTGTCGAACTGCACCGGGATGCCGAAGGCGATGGCGCTCATGATCGTGGCCTTGTGCGCGGCGTCCACGCCCTCGATGTCGAAGGTGGGATCGGACTCGGCATAGCCCAGGCGCTGCGCCTCCTTCAGCACGGTGGCGAAGTCCAGACCCTTGCTGCGCATCTCGGACAGGATGAAGTTCGTCGTGCCGTTGATGATGCCGGCGAGCCACTCGATGCGGTTGGCGGTGAGGCCCTCGCGCAGGGCCTTGATGATGGGGATGCCCCCGGCCACGGCGGCCTCGAAGGCGACCATCACGCCCTTCTCGCGGGCGGCGGCGAAGATCTCGGTACCGTGCACGGCCAGCAGCGCCTTGTTGGCGGTGACGACATGCTTGCCGGCCGCGATGGCCTCCAGCACGAGCTCGCGGGCCAGGCCGCAGCCGCCGATCAGCTCGACGATGATGTCGATCTCGGGGTTGGCGATGATCTCGCGCGGGTCGGCCACGACCTGCGCGGCGTCGCCCACGGTCTCACGCGCCAGCGCCACATTGCGGCGCGACACCATGGTGATCTCGATGCCCCGGCCGGCGCGGCCGCGGATCTCGGCCTGGTTGCGACGCAGCACGTTGAAGGTGCCGCTGCCTACGGTGCCGATGCCAAGGAGGCCGACTTTGATCGCTTTCATGGTGTGTGCTCGTTCTGACGGGGTGGGGGGCGGCTCAGCGCCCGTGGCGTTTTCGGTAGTTCGACAGGAAGCGCTCGATCCGGCCCACGGCTTCGCGCAGGTCGTCGGTGTTGGGCAGGAACACGAGGCGGAAGTGATCGGGGGCGCTCCAGTTGAAGCCCGTCCCCTGCACGATCAGCACCTTTTCCTCGGCCAGCAGCTCATAGGCGAAGCGCTGGTCGTCCTCGATCGGGTAGATCTTGGGGTCCAGGCGGGGGAACATGTAGAGCGCGGCCTTGGGCTTGACGACGCTCACGCCGGGGATCTGGCTCAGCAGCTCGTAGGCGAGGTCGCGCTGGCGGCACAGGCGGCCGGTGGGCGCCACGAGGTCCTTGATGCTCTGGTAGCCGCCCAGGGCGGTCTGGATGGCCAGCTGCCCCGGCGTGTTGGCGCACAGGCGCATGGAGGCCAGCATGTTCAGCCCGGTGATGTAGTCCTGGGCATGGCGCTTCTCGCCCGAGACGACCATCCAGCCGGCCCGGTAGCCGCAGCTGCGGTAGTTCTTGGACAGGCCGTTGAAGGTCAGCGTGAGGACGTCTTCCGAGAGCGAGGCGATGCTGGTGTGGACGTTGCCGTCGAACAGCGTCTTGTCGTAGATCTCGTCCGCCATGATGATCAGTTGGTGCTGGCGGGCGACCTCGATGATCTCGAGCAGGAGCGACTCCGGGTAGAGCGCGCCGGTCGGGTTGTTCGGGTTGATGACGACGATCGCCCGGGTGCGCGGGGTGATCTTGCGCTTGATGTCCTCGATGTCGGGCATCCAGTCGCTCTGCTCGTCACAGACGTAGTGCACCGGCGTGCCGCCCGAGAGTGCCACGGCGGCGGTGTACAGCGGGTAGTCGGGCGCGGGCAGCAGCACCTCGTCGCCGTTGTCCAGCAGGGCGTTCAGGGCCATCACGATCAGCTCGGAGGCGCCGTTGCCCAGGTAGACGTCGTCCACCGTCACGCCGCGGATGTTCTTTTCCTGGCAGTAGTGCACCACCGCCTTGCGGGGGGCGAAGAGGCCCTTGGAGTCCGTGTAGCCGGCGGCGTCGGGCAGGTTGCGGATCATGTCCTGGACGATCTCGTCCGGGGGGGCGATGCCGAAGGCGGCGATGTTGCCGATGTTCAGCTTGATGATCTTCTGCCCCTCTTCCTCCATCTGCCGCGCCTTGTCCAGCACAGGACCACGGATGTCGTAGCAGACATTGGCAAGCTTGGCGGACTTGGAAATCGGGTTCAAGACAGGGACTCCTCGTGGATGCCGCGCATGTTGCGCCGCAAAACGTAGAATTTAACAGGGTAGCAGGGCTTTCCCTGGATGGAACGCTCCATGATTCGCAAGCCGCGCACCTAGGCTTCGTCCGCCCTGCCTCCGCCCCCTCCCCCTCTCCAACTCCAGCGCTCCGGCATGAAATTCCAGCTCGACGAACAGCAAGGCGGCAACAGCATCTCCCGTCACGAGACCAACCGCGTGTGGGTGAACGGCCGCCCGCATGGCAGCAGCCTGCTGGTGCCCTGGCGCGGCGAGGTGCAGGGCTGGGGCGTCGGGCGCTTCGAGGACCTGGACGAGCCCGCCTTCGAGCGCATCCTGGCCCTCAAGCCCGAGCTCGTGATCTTCGGCAGCGGGGAGCGCCTGCGCTTCGTGCCGCCGGCGCGCTACCGGGCGCTGATCGAGGCCCGGATCGGCCTGGAGACGATGGACCTCGCCGCCGCCTGCCGCACCTACAACGTGCTCGCCGCGGAAGGCCGCGCCGTGCTGGCGGCCCTGCTGATCGAGGGCACGGAGCCGTCGCAGGGCTGAGCCCGATCGGCGGCGGGGACCCGGTCCCGGCCTGCCGGCGCCCCGATGGCCCCCGGGGCGGGCGTGCTCGAGGGCGGTCCGACGGCCACGGAGTGCAGCATTCCTGGCGCCTCCGGACAATCCCCTGAAGGGGTCGCCCGGACCGGCTTTGGCGTTCAACGTATAATTGCAGGCTATGCCCAGCCGGGCAGGCCCACTAGCAAAAACGCCCACATGACGCCAGCGCTCAACAAACCCCTCCCGGAAATTGAAGCTCTTGCTACCGGAGGCGTGAAGTTCACCCCCCAGGCCTTCCATGGCCAGACGGTGGTGCTTTACTTCTACCCCAAGGACAATACCCCGGGTTGCACGACCGAAGCCATGCAATTCCGCGACCGCCACAAGGACTTTGTGAAGGCCGGCGCCGTGGTGCTGGGGGTGTCGCGCGACAACATGGTGTCGCACGACAAGTTCAAGCAAGCCCTCGAACTGCCCTTCGAGCTGATCGCCGACACGGAAGAGAAGCTCTGCCACATGTTCGGCGTGGTCAAGAACAAGATCATGTACGGCAAGAAGGTCAAGGGCATCGAGCGCTCCACCTTCCTGATCGACGCCAGCGGCGTGCTGCGTGCCGAGTGGCGCGGCATCAAGGTGGCCGGCCACGTGGACGAAGTCCTGAAGGCCGTGAAGTCGCTCAAGAAGGAAGCCGCCTGATCCGGCGCTGAGTGCCGCGGGCAGCCCCGCAGTATCTCGCCCGAGCCGGTCCCGTTCATGACGAGACCGGCTTTGTTGTATTTGGACGCCGCGCTGCCCCGCCTTCGGGCAGCCCGGGCGACTTGTGCATAATCAATCCATGCCCTCGTGCCCCGGATCCCGTCCCGCCCCCAGAAGCCGCCTCACGACGAAGGCGGCTTTTTGCTTTTCTGGACGCCTTTCCGGCCGCAAAGGGCGGTCTTCGCACCCACTGTCCGGGACGGCTTGACCCGTCCCGCCATCGATCACATGCCTCTGCCCAAGCCCCCGACCAAGCGCGCTGCCCGTCTGGACGCCAGCGAATACGCCACCAGCCTGGTCCCCAGCAAAAAGAAACCGGTGCTGGCCGCCCTGCCCGAGGCCAAGCCGATGCCGACGCCCGCGCTGAGCGTGGTGGCGCCGCCCGTGGCCGCCGCCGGAGCCCCCGTGTCCGCCGGCCCTGCCAAGCCCCAGCGCAACGCCAAGGTCCTGCGCCCGGCCGCCGAGCTGGCCGCGCCCGCTGCCGCCCCCGTGCAGGCGCGCGCGCCCCAGGCCCCCGCGGCACCCGCCGCGCCGGCGACCCGCGCCGCCGCGCCCGCCACACCCGCCAAGCCCCGCAGCAGCAAGGCCGCGCGGCCGCGCGCCGGTGGTGCCACCAAGCTCTTCGTGCTGGACACGAATGTGCTGATGCACGACCCGATGTGCCTGTTCCGCTTCGAGGAACACGACATCTACCTCCCGATGATCACGCTGGAGGAGCTCGACGGTCACAAGAAGGGCATGACCGAGGTCGCCCGCAATGTGCGCCAGGTCAGCCGTGACCTCGACGCCCTGGCCGCCAGCCTCAAGAGCAGCACGCTGGAGGAAATGGCCAAGGGCCTGCCCCTGGACCAGACCGGCCACCGCGAGGCCGGCGGCAAGCTCTTCTTCCAGACCCAGCTGATCGACGCCCCGCTGCCCCAGGGCCTGCCCCAGGGCAAGGCGGACAACCAGATCCTGGGCGTCGTGCAGGCGCTCAAGGCGCAGCAGCCGGAGCGCGAGGTCGTGCTGGTGTCCAAGGACATCAACATGCGGATCAAGGCCCGGGCGCTGGGCCTGCCCGCCGAGGACTACCGCAACGACAAGACGCTGGAGGACTCCGACCTCCTCTACACCGGCGTGCAGGCCCTGCCCGCCGATTTCTGGGAGCGCCATGGCAAGACCATGGAGAGCTGGCAGCAGGGCGGCATCACCTTCTACCGCATCAGCGGCCCGCTGGTGCCCTCGCTGCTGGTCAACGAGCTGGTCTACCTGGAGGCGCCCGGCGCCGCGCCGCTGTATGCCAAGGTCACCGAGATCACCGGCAAGAGCGCCGTGCTGCGCACGCTGCGGGACTTCGGCCACCAGAAGAACGCCGTCTGGGGCGTGACCGCCCGCAACCGCGAGCAGAACTTCGCCCTCAACCTGCTGATGGACCCGGACGTCGACTTCGTCACCCTCACCGGCACCGCCGGCACGGGCAAGACGCTGATGACGCTGGCCGCGGGCCTCTCGCAGGTCCTGGACGAGCGCCGCTACAGCGAGATCATCGTCACCCGCGTGACGGTGCCCGTGGGCGAGGACATCGGCTTCCTGCCCGGCACCGAGGAAGAGAAGATGGGGCCCTGGATGGGCGCGCTGGACGACAACCTCGAAGTCCTCGCCCGCGGTGACAGCAGCGCCGGCGAGTGGGGCCGTGCGGCCACCAACGACCTCGTGCGCAGCAAGATCAAGATCAAGAGCCTGAACTTCATGCGCGGCCGCACCTTCCTGAACAAGTACGTCATCATCGACGAGGCCCAGAACCTGACGCCCAAGCAGATGAAGACGCTGATCACGCGGGCCGGCCCGGGCACCAAGATCGTCTGCCTGGGCAACCTCGCGCAGATCGACACGCCCTACCTCACCGAGGGCTCGTCGGGCCTGACCTACGCCGTGGACCGCTTCAAGGGCTGGGCCCACAGCGGGCATGTCACCCTGGCGCGCGGCGAACGCTCGCGCCTCGCGGACTTCGCCTCCGAGGTGCTCTGACCGCCCGGCTGATGACAGCCTCCCCCGGCGGCGCTGCGGCGCCGCTTTTTCATGGAGAAACGATGACGCTCTATGTCTCCGACCTCGACGGCACCCTGCTCGACCGGCAGGGCCAGCTGTCCGAGGCCACGCGCACCGGCCTTGCGGAGCTGCTGGCCCAGGGGCTGGTCTTCACCGTGGCCAGCGCGCGCCATGTGGTGTCCATCCGCCAGCTGCTGGCCGGGCTTCGCTTGAGCCTGCCGGTGATCTCGTCCAATGGCGCCTTCATCAGCGACCTCGCCACGGGGCGGCATGAGCTGGTGCACGGCATGGACGGCGCGCTGGGCGAGGCCCTCTTCGCGCTGGTGCGGCGGCACGGGCAGCTGCCCTTTCTCTCGATCCACACGCCCGAGGGTGACCGGCTCTACTGGCAGGAGGTCGAGAACGAGGGCCAGCAGCACTTCGTCGATGAGCGCGTGCTGAACGGTGATCCGCGCCTGCGGGCCTGCGACGACCTGGCCCGCGAGCTGGGCGGCGGGCCGCTGATGACGCTCGTCGTGGTCGGGCCGCATGCACCGCTGCAGGCGCTGTTCGACGACATCCAGGCCCAGTTCGGCGAGGCCGTGCAGTGCCATCTCAACGAGGATCTCTACCGGCCGGCCTGGCCCTGGCTAACGGTGCACGACCGCCGCGCGACCAAGGACCAGGCGATCCACATCCTCGCCCAGCGCTATGGCCTGAGCGACCGCGAGGTGGTGGTCTTCGGGGATCAGGTGAACGACATCACCATGCTGCGCGCCGCGCACCGGGGCGTGGCGATGGCCAATGCCATCGACGAGGTCAAGGCCGAGGCGCACACGGTGATCGGGCACCACCACGACGACGCGGTGCTGCATTTCCTGCGCCAGGACTGGCGTCCGCGATGAACCCCGGCTCGACGGCAGCGCTGCTGCTGGGCCTCGCCGTGGCCGCGGCGTCGGTCAAGATCGCCTGCACGGTGTGGCTGCTGCACCAGCGCCGGGTCGGCCGGCGGGCGCCGGCGGACGAGGCGCTCTGGTACGCCGGCAAGCTCAGCGCCCTGCTGCTGCTGGCGGCCTGCATCGCCAGGGCCTGGCTGCTCGGGGACCGGCCGACGTTCTGGGGTCTGGCGCTGCTGGGCCTCGTGGCCACGCCCGTGGCGCTGGGGATGATGCTGCGGCGCAGGGCGCAGGCCCCGCGGGCTCGGCGCGACGCCTTCACGGCCGGCGCCGGCACCTGACGGAACAATCCCCCCAGAAGAGCCGGCACCGAGCTCAGCAGGCTCGCGCTCGCGACGCTCCAGGCCCCCGGCCGATCAAGCCAGCGGCTGCACCGCCAGCCGCCCGCCCTGCGCCTGCAGGGTCTGCCCCAGCAGGCGGGTCAGGGCGTACACGGCATCGAGGTTCGGGCTCGGCGTGCCGGTGATCCGGGCCAGCTCCACGACGGCCCCCAGCAGCGCCTCCAGCTCCAGCGCGCGGCCGGCCTCCACGTCCTGCAGCATGGACGTCTTGTGCGCGCCGACGGCCTCGGCCCCGGCAATGCGCTTGTCCAGCGAGATCTTGAACTGGACGCCCAGCTGCTCGCCCACGGCCTGGGCCTCGCTCATCATGCGCGCGGCCAGCTCGCGGGACAGCGGGAAGCGGCAGATGTCCTCCAGCGTCGCGTGGGTCAGGGCCGAGATCGGGTTGAAGCTCAGGTTGCCCCACAGCTTGACCCACAGTTCGGACCGGATGTCCCGGCTCACGGGCGCCTTGAAGCCGGCCTGCATCAGCACCTGGGCCAGGGCCTCGATGCGCTCGCTGCGGCTGCCATCGAGCTCGCCCAGCGAGAAGCGGTTGCCCTCGATCAGCCGGACGACGCCGGGCGCCTCGAGCTGCGCCGCCGGATAGACGATGCTGCCGATGACCTGCGCCGAGGGAATCGCGCGGGCCAGGGCGCCGCCCGGATCGACGGACTCCAGCACGCGGCCCTCGTGCGGGCCCGCCAGCCCCTGGAAGTACCACCAGGGCAGGCCGTTGATCATGCTGACGACCAAGGTCTGCGGGCCGATCAGCGCAGTCAGCTCGCCCAGCAGGTCCGCGAGCTGATGGGCCTTGACCGTCAGCAGGACGACGTCCTGCGGGCCCGCCTCGGCCATGCGCTGCACGGCGCGGAGGTGCTCCCCGGCCGGCGCGTGCCGCGTGCTGCCGTCCTCCTCGATGAGGCGGAAGCCCTCGGCGTTGATGGCCGCGAGGTTGCGGTTGCGGGCGATGAACGTGACCGCGTGCCCGGCCAGCGCCAGGCGTGTGCCCAGCAGGCCGCCGATGGCACCGGCGCCGACGATTGCGAACTTCATGCACTCACCGCGATTTCATTGCGCGCCAGGCGGCGCTTGAGCAGCCCGTAGAGGGGCCAGACCAGCATGAGCAGGGCCAGGGCCGTCAGGCCACCGACCAGCGCATTGGACCAGAAGATCCCCAGGCTGCCCTGGGACACGAGCATCGACTGCCGGAAGTTGGCCTCGGCCTTGTCCCCCAGCACGAGGGCCAGCACCAGCGGCGCCAGCGGGATGCGCAGCTTCTTGAACACATAGCCCATCACGCCGAAGACCAGCATCATGTAGACGTCGAACATGGCGCCGTGCACGGTGTAGGCGCCGATGGCGCAGGTCACGACGATCACCGGCGCGATGATGGAGAAGGGAATGCGCAGGATGGCCGCCCAGAAGGGCACGGTGGTCAGCACCACCAGCAGGCCCACGACATTGCTGAGGTACATCGAGGCGATCAGGCCCCAGACGAAGTCCTTGTTCTCGGTGAACAGCATGGGGCCGGGTTGCAAACCCCAGATCACGAGGCCCCCCAGCAGCACGGCGGCCGTGGGCGAGCCGGGAATGCCCAGCGTCAGCATGGGCAGCAGCGCCGAGGTGCCGGCCGCATGGGCCGCGGTTTCGGGGGCGACCACGCCGGCCAGCTCGCCCTTGCCGAAGCGCTCCGGGTGGGGCGAGAGGCGCTGCGCCACGCCATAGCTCATGAAGGACGCCGGCGTGGCGCCGCCGGGCGTGATGCCCATCCAGCAGCCGATGGCCACCGAGCGCAGGAAGAGCTTCCAGTGCTTGAGCAGCGCCCACCAGGTCTCGAAGACCACCCGGGGGCTGATGCGCGCGCTCTGCCCCTTGAAAGCCAGGCCCTCCTCCATCGTCAGCAGGATCTCGCCGATGCCGAAGAGGCCAATCACGGCGATCAGGAAGTCGAAGCCCTTCAGCAGCTCGGTGAAACCGAAGGTCATGCGCAGCTGCCCGGTCATGTCGTCCATGCCGATGGTGGCGAGCGCGAAGCCCAGCAGCATGGAGATGAGCGTCTTGACCGGCGCCTCCCGGCTCATGCCGACGAAGCTGCAGAAGGTCAGCAGCTGCACGGCGAACAGCTCGGCGGGCCCGAAGCGCAGCGCGAAGCGGGCGAGCAGCGGCGCGAGGAAGCTGATGAGCAGCGTGGCGAACAGCGCGCCGACGAAGGACGAGGTGAAGGCGGCCGTCAGCGCCTGCGCCGCCTCGCCGCGCTGCGCCATCGGATAGCCGTCGAAGGTGGTCGCCACGGACCAGGGCTCACCGGGGATGTTGAAGAGGATGGAGGTGATGGCCCCGCCGAACAGGGCGCCCCAGTAGATGCACGACAGCATGATGATGGCCGTCGTGGGGTTCATCGTGAAGGTCAGGGGCAGCAGGATGGCCACGCCGTTGGCGCCCCCCAGGCCCGGCAGCACGCCGATGAGCACGCCCAGCAGCAGGCCCACCATCATGTAGCCGAGGTTGGGCAGCGTCGCCGCGACCGAGAAGCCGTGCATCAGGCTGTTGAAATCGTCCATGTCCGCTCCTCAGAAACCCAGCCAGTGCTCCAGCGGCCCCTTGGGGAGCGGCTGCACGAACCAGCGTTCGAAGAGCAGGAAGACCAGCACCACCAGCCCCACGGACACCGCGCCCACCTGGACCCAGGCATAGCAGCCCTGCCGACGCATGAACCAGGCGATCAGCAGGGCCGAGGGCACGTAGATGCCCAGCCAGGGGATCAGCGCCACATAGAGCACGGTCGGAAGAAACACCGCCGCGACGTCCCGCAGCGGGCCCGCCTCCACGAAGAGCTGCGTGGTGCTGGACCAGCGCCGCAGCTGCTGCACGAGCAGCCAGGCGCTGCAGCCCGCCAGGCCCAGGCCGATGCGGAAGGGGAAATAGCCGGATTGCGGACCATCGTCCGCCCAGCCGGTGCCGAGGCGCAGGCTGTCCTGGATGAGCAGGCCGGCAAAGGCCAGCAGCAAGGCTGCCGTGCCGAGTTCCACCCACCGCTGCGGCAAACCTCGCCGCTCGGTGGCCCTGCCGGCCTCGCCCGGCTGATTCTGTGCGTCCATCATGTCTCCCCTGCTGTTGACGGGCCCCCTCGCCCGGGCCGCGAATGTCCTCGATCGTCCTTGCCAGGCCAGGCGCCCTCGGGCGTTGGCGTTCGTGCCTGCGTTCGTGCCTGCGTCGTGCCTGGGTCCTGCCGGCGTTCGTGCCCGGCGTGCTGACCAGCGTGCGAACCCGTTCCAGTGCAAGGCACCGCGAATCACACGGAGCCCCAGCGGCCCGTCATCCCTCACGTCAGCGGCAACATCAGCGGCCGCGTCGGCTGGCCGGTCGCCCGCCACGTCACCCGCTACACCGCCCGCTACATCACCTGCCACGCCGCTAGCAGCACCTGCCCCATCACCCGGCAACTCGGCGCCGGCAGGACAGGCTCCGCACGGATGGCGACGGCAGCCGGCCGTCCCTGCCCCAGCGAGGGCGAGTCAAAAGGTCCTGCGCCCTGGAGGCGCCGCAGGGACCGCCAACCGGCCGCGTCAATCGGCCACGTCAGCCGGCCGCGTCAGCCGGCGATGCGCGCGCCAATGAGCCGGTCGTACCGGCGCACCGGCCTCACTGGGCGATGAAGCCGGCTTCCTTCATCAGCACCCGGTGCAGCTGCTCGTTGCGGCCCAGCCAGTCGAAGTAGGCCTCCCCCTGCAGCGCCTC
The DNA here is from genome assembly GCA_041912595.1 of Burkholderiaceae bacterium. Lineage (GTDB taxonomy): Bacteria > Pseudomonadota > Gammaproteobacteria > Burkholderiales > Burkholderiaceae_C > Roseateles_B. The sequence continues at coordinate 54,522 of JAYRMR010000006.1, read as the reverse complement.
CTGCCGGAAGGCGCCCTTGGCCATGAAGTCCTTCCACTCCGGCAGCTTGCGCAGCTTGTCGAGCATCTCGATGTAGAAGGCCTTCTGATCGGCGGTCACGCCCGGCGCCATGAAGATGCCGCGCAGCATCAGGTAGGACACGGGAATGCCCTGCGAGGCGCAGGTGGGCAGGTCCTGCCAGCTCTGGGCGGCGGTGACCTTCCCGGGATAGGGCATGGGCTTGTCGTCGAACACGCACAGCGCGCGGAGCTTGCCGGCGCGCCAGTGGGACTCGGCCTCGATGGGGTTGTTCACCGTGGAGTCCACATGCTTGCCGACCAGCTGCACCGCGACGTCGCCGCCGCCCTTGAAGGGCACGTAGATGATCTTCTTGCCCGCGGCCTTCTCCAGCATCACCGTGATGATCTGGTCTTCCTGCTTGGAGCCCGTGCCGCCCATCTTGAAGGTGCCCGGCGGCTGGCTCTTGATGGCATTGAAGTAGTCCCGGGCGGTCTTGTAGGGCGCTTCCTCGTTCACCCACAGCACGAACTGGTCGAGGGCCATCATCGTGACCGGGGTCAGGTCCCGCCAGTTGAAGGGGACGCCCGTGGCCAGCGGCGTGGTGTAGAGGTTGGACAGGGTGATGACCAGCTTGTGCGGGTTGCCCTTGTCACCCTTGACGTCCAGGAAGCCCTCCGCGCCGGCGCCCCCGGCCTTGTTCACCACCACCACGGGCTGGGGCGAGAGCTGATGCTTGGCCACCATGCCCTGGATGAAGCGGGCCATCTGGTCCGCGCCCCCGCCGGTGCCGGCCGGCACGACGAACTCGATGGGCTTGCTGGGCTGCCACGCAGCTGCCAGGGCATTTCCGCAGGCGGCCAGCGCCAGGGCGCCGAGGGCCAGGCCCGCGCACGAGGCGCGGCGCAGCGTCGACGGGCCGCGAGCCGTGGCAAAGAACGGAACCCAGGGCGAATTCAGGCGCAGCTCGGCGCGCAGGGAGGCGTACTTCGACATGACGGTGGATCTCTTCCTCTGGTTGAATAGGTCTTGTGATCGGATCGGCCTGCGGGCCGATCTCAGGCCAGCCCGAGCTTCTGCGCCAGGCCGATGCGCTGCAGCTTGCCCGTGGCGCCCTTGGGAATCTCGGCCATGAACAGGATCTTGGCCGGCACCTTGAAGTCGGCCAGACGCTGGGCCACGAACTGCTGGAGCTCGCGCTCCGTGGCCGCGGCGCCCTCGCGCAGCACGACCACCGCGCCGACCTCCTCACCCAACTTGGGATGCGGCAGGCCGAAGCACACCACCTGCGCCACCGCGGCGTGGTCCATCAGCACTTCATCCACCTCGCGGGGGCTGATCTTCTCGCCGCCGCGGTTGATGATTTCCTTGAGGCGGCCGGTGATCGAGACGTAGCCGTCGGCGTCCATGACGCCCTGGTCGCCCGTGCGGAACCAGCCGTTGAGGAAGGCCTCGGCGTTGGCGGCCGGGTTGCTCTCGTAGCCCGCGGTGACATTCGCGCCGCGGATGACGATCTCGCCGGTGTCGCCGGGGGGCAGCAGCTGGCCGCCGGCGCCCATGATGGCGACCTCGGGCCCGGCGGCCAGGCCGACGGTGCCCGGCTTGCGCACGCCCGGCGGCAGCGGGTTGCTGGCCATCTGGTGCGTGGCCTCGGTCATGCCGTAGGCCTCCACCAGCGGGGCGCCAAAGACCTGCTCCAGCTCGCTGATGACCTGCGGCGGCATCGAGGAGGACGAGGAGCGCATGAAGCGCAGCGGGTGGCGCCGGATGACGTCGGTGTTCTTGCTCGCGCGGGTCAGGATGGCCTGGTGCATCGTGGGCACGGCGGTGTACCAGGTGGGGGCCGCCTCGTCCATCCAGCCGAAGAACTTCAGCGCGTTGAAGCCGGGCGTGCAGAAGACCTGCGAGCCCGCGCTCAGGGGCGCCAGCACCCCGGCGATCAGGCCGTGGATGTGGAAGAGCGGCATGATGTTCAGCCCGCGATCGGCGGCGGTGAACTGCAGCGTGCGGCGGATGTTGGCCGCCGAGGCGCACAGATTGCGCTGGGACAGCGGCACGATCTTGGGCCGGGACGTGGTGCCGGAGGTGTGCAGCACCATGGAGACGTCCTCGGGCTGCGACATGCCGCCCGCCGCCGCGCCGGCCGCCGGGAAGTCCCCATGCAGGCGGAAGTCCCCCGCGGCCTCCAGCGGCTCCAGCTCGATGAGGGGCACGCCCAGCGCCCGGGCCACGGCCACCGCCGGGGAGTCGCTGCCCTGCTCCACGATCAGGGCGCGGGCCTGGAGATCCCGCAGGTAGAACTCGAACTCGTCCGCCCGGTAGGCCGGATTCAGCGGCGCGCTGGCCACGCCGCAGGCACAGGCGAGGAAGCTGGCGGCCATCTCGGGGCCGTTGGGCAGCACGAGGGCCACGCGGTCGTTGCGGCCGATGCCCCAGGCATTGAGCTGCCGCACGCTGCGCTCGATCAGCGCCTGCAGCGCGCCGTGGCTCAGGGGCGGGCGACCCGGTGCGCGCAGCGCGATGGCATCGGGAGGCAGGGACTGCAGCTGCAGCCAGAGGGAGTCTTGGGACATGGGTCGCACCTTATCGACAACTCAGGAACACGGCATCGCCAGCTCAGCGGACGTCCAGCCACTCGCCCAGCTTCATCATCTCGGCCTGGTCGAAGTGCTGGAAGCCCTTCCACTTGGTCGGCTCGAGCTTCTTGCGCCCCTCCTCGGTCGCGTCCAGGCTCGTGAGGTAGTGCTGGACCTTCTCCAGCTGCTCGCTGGTGAGGCTGGGGCTCGCGATGATGTGCTTGATGGGCACGGCCCGGGTGTAGCCGAGGATCTTGCCGCCCTTGGCCTGCCAGGCCTTCAGCACGGCCCCGGAGGCGGTCACGCCGGCATGGGTGAGGTAGTTCTCGACGAAGAAGGGAACGGCGTCCTGGTAGCGCGTGTAGGTGATGCGCACCTGGGGCGCGCTCATCTTGAGGTCCCGCAGCGTGGCTCGCAGCATCACCGAGGTGATGGAGTCCTCGTCCGGCGCCCCGAGGTGCTGGCCGCGCAGGTCGGTGAGCTGCGTCCAGGCGGCGTCGGAGCGCACCAGGAAGCCGGCCTTGTACTCGGTGAAGCCCTTGGTGACGGCCACCAGGCGGTAGCCGGAATGCTTCATGGCCTCGATGGACACGTGGGCCGGGTGCACCATCGCCAGCTCCCAGCGCTTGTCGGCCAGGCCCTGGCGCAGGGCCTTGTAGTCGGCGATGGGCTCGATGGTGACGGGCTGCTGCAGCAGTTTCGACAGGTCGGTGGCCATGGCCGCATAGCGGGCCTGGATCTCGGCGTTGCTGACCCGATAGGTCACGCCCTCGTTCACCGCAAAGCTCAAGGCCTGCGCGGCAGACGCCATCGCCATCAGCCCAGCCATCGCCAGGGCGGCGCTCCAATGCCTGCTCAAGTTCATACCACGCTCACTTCTGTCCTGCACCCCAACATGCCGGGTCACTGCAAGGCGCCCGGACTGTTATGCGCCCTCACCGGCAGTACCTCCCGGGTGAAGACGCGCGCATTGTGGCCATCTCACCCAGCCCCACAGTCCAGCAAAACCCTGACATGGGACGCAACCTGAAAGAGCTGACAGGGTAGCCAGGATTTCCTTGCAAATGCCACATTTGAAAGGTTTGGAAACAAATAAGCCGCTCCACTTCGCGGTCAGGGCCTGCGCGAGCGCGCCATGAAAAAGGCCCGCCGGAGGGCGGGCCTGGGCTGCGGGGCGTCCGCGGTGCCGATCAGTGCTTGAGGTAGTCGAAGAAGGCGGCGTTGCTGGGATCGCGCCCCAGGAAGTCGCGGACCAGCTCCGGCGCCGGCTTCTGACCGCCCTGCGCCAGCACGCGCTCGCGGTAGCGGCGGCCGACCTCGGCGTCGAGCTTGCTGGCGGCGAAGGGGCTGCGCAGGTCCATGGCCAGCACCAGGCTCCACAGGTAGCCGTAGTAGCCCGCGCCATAGCCGCCCGCGATGTGCGAGAAGCCGGCCACGAACTTGCTGCCCGGCACATGGCCCAGCGGCGTCGCGCCCTCCATCTTGGCCCACAGCGCCTGCGGGTCCTGCGGCTCCTTGCCGTGCAGGGCCAGGTCATAGCTCGCGTAGAGGTGCTGACGGCCGTACTGCGTGCCCTTGCCGAAGTTCTTGGCCGCGACGACCTTGTCCACCAGCGCCTCGGGCATGGGCTTGCAGCTCGGGCAGACCTCCTGCATCAGCGGCAGCACCTGCTTGTTGACGACCCAGTCCTCCAGCATCTGCGAGGGCGCCTCCACGAAGTCGTGCATCACCGCGGTGCCGGCCTGCTGCACGTAGTAGGTGTTGCTGAGGTTGTTGTGCACGGCATGGCCCAGCTCGTGCAGCAGCGTTTCCATTTCGTCGATCGTCAGGCCCTTGCGGTTGAAGTTGACGACCAGCGCCGCGGCCGGCAGGCGCCCCACGCGCGTCGCGCTGCCGCGCAGCGGCCACACGGCGGCGTGGTTGTACTTGCCCTCGCGGGGGAACAGGTCCACGTAGAGATTGGCCAGCGGCTTGCCGGTAGCGGCGTCGCTCACGGCGAAGGCCTTCACCTCGGGATGCCACAGCTCGGCCGGCACCTCGGTGTACTTCACGCCCATCAGGCGCTCGATGATGCGCATGGCGAAGCGCAGGCTTTCCTGGGCCGGGAAGTACTCGCGCAGCGCTTCCTGGTCGACCTGGAAGCGCGCCTGGCGCAGGCGCTCGGAGTAGAAGCTGGCGTCCCAGCGCTCGATCTTCACCTGCTCGGCCGGCACGCCCAGGTGCTGGGCCTTGGCGGCCTGCAGGTCCGCGACATCGGCACGCTCGCGCGCCGTCACCGTCGCCTGGACCTCGTCGAGGAACTTCCAGGCGGTCTTGGCGTTGCCGGCCATGCGGCGGCGCAGGTTGAAGTCCACGTAGTTGTCATAGCCGAACAGGCCGGCGTACTCGCGGCGCAGCTGGGCGATCTCGGCCAGCAGGCGCAGATTGGCCTCGCCGCCCTCGTTGACCTTGGCCTCCCACATGCGGTGGCGGGCCTCGGCGTTCTCGGCGGACTGCAGCACGGGGCCGTAGCTCGGATAGTCCACGCCCAGCAGGACACGGCCGTCGGCGTCGCGGCGGGCGTTCTTCCAGACGCCCTCGGGCACGCCCTGGAGCTCGGCCTCGGTGTAGGCGCGCTGCACGTTGGCATCGCGGATGTTCTTGTTGAACTGCTGGTCCAGCTCGCCCAGCTTGTCGATGATGGCCTTGGCGCGCTGGCGCTTGGCCGGGGGCAGCGACACGCCGCTGTCCTCGAAGGCACCCAGGGCGACGCGCTGCAGCTCGCGCTCGCGGGCGCTGGGCGTCGGGGCGCGCTTCAGGGCCTTGTAGAGCAGCTCGTTCTGGGCGACGCCGGAGTTGAACTGCGTCCAGCGCATGGAGCAGGCCTGGGCGGCGTCGCGGCCGGCCTTGTCCGGGTGCACGTACTGGACGAAATCGACGGGGCCCTGGCCGTCTTCCACGGTGGCGGCGTAGTCGTCGAAGGCGGCCATCCAGGTGACGTCGACCTTGCGGCGCTCCAGCAGCCCCAGCGCCTTCTTGGCGGCGGCCAGGCCGCCGTCGCAGGCCTGGCGGATCTGCGCGGCCGTCTTCAGCGTGGGAAACGGGGGCGCGGGCAGGGTCAGGGCCGCATCGGCCCGGGCGGCGGTGGAGGCCAGGCCGGTCAGGCCGGTCAAGCCGGCCAGGAGCAGCGCGCTCGCCAGGCGGCGGGAAGTCTGGATCGTGGTCATGGAGATGCGGCGCAGGCCGCCAGAGCGCCTGCGCGGGTCAGCAAAAGGTGGGCGGATTGTGCCCGCCGCCCGGCGCGCGCCCAGAGGTCATCGCCCCGGGACAAACACCGACAAAACGATTGCGCCGCCCGGGTCGAGGGGGCACGTGCCCCCGCGCCGGCGGGCGACGTTCAGCCGTTCACCAGCGTGCGGATCTGCTGCAGCGCCGTCGGATCCTCGATGGTGGTGAGGTCGCCCGGATCGCGCTGCTCGCACACCGCCTGGATCGCGCGGCGCAGCAGCTTGCCCGAGCGCGTCTTGGGCAGGACCGTCACGAAGCGCACGCGGGCCGGGCGCGCGACGGCCCCCAGCTGCTCGTCCACGCGCTTCATGATCTCGGCCTCCTGCTGGCGGGCGCCCTCCTCGGTCGCGGCGCGGGTGCCGTCCTTCAGCACGGCGAAGGCCATGGCCACCTGCCCCTTGAGCGAATCCGCCACGCCCACCACGGCCACCTCCGCCACATTGGGATGGCTGGCGATGCTTTCCTCGATCTCCCGCGTGCCGAGGCGGTGGCCGGCGACGTTGATGACGTCGTCGGTGCGGCCGAGGATGTAGTAGTAGCCGTCGGCGTCGCGGATGCCCCAGTCGAAGGTCGAGTAGACGAGCTTGTCGGGGATGCTGGACCAGTAGGTGTTGACGAAGCGTGCGTCATCGCCCCAGACCGTCTGCAGGCAGCCCGGCGGCAGCGGGCCCTCGATGGCGACCACGCCCTTCTGGTTCGCGCCGGTGAGCTCCTCGCCCGTGTTCTCGTTCAGCAGCTTGACCTTGTAGCCGTACATGGCCACGCCGGGCGAGCCGAACTTGCTGGGCTTCTTCTCCACCCCGTTGGCGATCGAGAGGATGGGCCAGCCGGTCTCGGTCTGCCAGTAGTTGTCGATGATGGGGCGGCCCAGGCTTTGGGCGATCCACGTGGCGGTCGGCTCGTCCAGCGGCTCGCCGGCCAGGAACAGCGCGCGCAGGCTGCCGAGGTCGTACTTGCTCAGGTAGGCCGGGTCCTGCTTCTTCAGGACGCGCACGGCGGTGGGCGCGCTGAACATCACCGTCACCTTGAAGCGCTCGACCAGCTGCCACCAGATGCCCGCATCCGGCACCGTGGGCAGGCCCTCGTACATGAGCGTGGCCATGCCGGCGATCAGCGGGCCGTAGATGATGTAGCTGTGGCCCACGACCCAGCCGATGTCGCTGGTGGAGAAGTAGGTCTCGCCCGCGTTGCCGCAGTAGATGTGCTTCATGCTGGCCGCCAGGGCCACGGCATAGCCGCCGACATCGCGCTGCACGCCCTTGGGCTTGCCGGTGGTGCCACTCGTGTAGAGCGTGTAGCTGACGGCATTGGACTCCAGCCAGGCGCAGGGCACCTGGGCGTCCCGGTACTGCTCGCGCAGGGCGGCGTAGTCGAGGTCCCGACCCGCCACGCGTTCGAAGGGCGCCAGGCCGCGGTCCACCATCAGCACGGCCTGCGGCTTGTGCTGCGCCAGCTGGATGGCCTCGTCCAGCAGGTGCTTGTAGGGCACGACCTTGCCGGAGCGGCTGCCGGCGTCGGCACTCACGACGAGCTTGGGCGAGGCATCGTCGATGCGGCTCGCGAGGGAGACGCTGGCAAAGCCGCCGAACACCACGGAATGGATCGCCCCGATGCGCGCGCAGGCCAGCATCGCGAAGGCGGCTTCCGGGATCATCGGCATGTAGATCAGCACGCGGTCGCCCTGCCCCACGCCCTGCGCCTGCAGGATGGCGGCCATGCGCTCCACCTCGCGCTGCAGCTCGCGGAAGCTGTAGATGCGCTCCTGGTTCACCTCGGTCGAGACCCAGATCAGCGCGTTCTGCTCGCCGCGGTCCCGGGCGTGGCGGTCCACGGCGTTGTGGCACAGATTGGTCGTGCCGCCCACGAACCACTTCGCGAAAGGTGGGCGGTCGTAGTCGCAGACCTGCCGGAAGGGCGTCTGCCACTCGATCAGCCCGGCCTGTTCGCGCCAGAACTCGTCCGGCTGCTCCACCGAGCGGCGATAGAAGCTGGCGTAGTCGCCAGTGGACGGGCTGGGATTGCTGCTCATGGCCGACCTCTGCGTTTCCATAATTACGAATTACGGCGAATTTCACGGTCATGGTCTGACGACAGCCTGACCCCGGGAAGTCGCGCGGACGACAATTGCCCTGGCTCAAGACAGCGGCGCCGGGCGTGCGCTTGGACACATCTCCCGGCGGCGGCCTATGGTCCAATACGGGTTGATCCCCAAAATGAAACGCGGCGAAATTCGGACACCGAACGACGCCCGGACTTACCCGCACTTTGCCTCTGATTCGCCCCTGCCTTGCTTGACACTGCCAAGACCCGCTTCTTAAGCTGCGCGGCCGAGATCAAGTTCCCGATGCTGCCAGCCCGTCACCTCCCCCGCCGCCCCGCTGCCCTGCGCCCCGCACTGGCCACCGCCGTGCTCGCGCTGGGTCTGTGCGCAGCGGGCGTGCAGGCCCAGCAGCAGCCGGCGGGCCAGGGAAGCCCGGGCAATGCGGCGATCGCGCCCCCGCCCGGCACCATGATGGGTGCCTATGGCCTGAGCCAGCAGGTGACGCCCCCGGCCGCGCCCGGCGCCACCCATGCCGCCGCCAAGACCTCACCCGCCCCCACCGCCCCTGCTGACCTCGCCGCCGCGGCAGCCGCCGGCGCCGGCAGTGTGGGCACCGCCGCCGGCAATGACGCCATCACCCGCTTCCTCCAGGACACCGGGCTGATGAAGAACGCCAGCGAGAACCGGATCCTGAACCAGGTCCGGGACACGGCCTCCGACCTCGTCATGTCGGCCATGAACTTCCTGGGCGTGCCCTACAAGCGCGGCGGCAAGTCCCTCGAGAGCGGCTTCGACTGCAGCGGCTTCACCCGCCACATCTTCGAGATGTCCGTCGGCCTCGTGCTGCCGCACCGCGCCGACGAGCAGGCCCGCCTGTCCAGCCTGATTCCGATCAAGCAGGAAGAGCTCAAGCCCGGCGACCTCGTCTTCTTCAACACGATGAAGCGCACGTTCTCGCACGTGGGCATCTACGTGGGCGACGGCAAGTTCATCCACAGCCCCCGCGTGGGCAGCGCCGTGCGCGTGGAGGACCTGCGCGAGGCCTACTGGGCCAAGCGCTTCACCGGCGCGCGCCGGGCGGACCTCGCCGCCGCACAGGCCTCGGCTGACAACCGCAGCGCGCAGGCGCAGCCGGCGGTCATTCGCTGATTGCTGATCGCTGATCCCGGGGCCGATGCGCCCCCGTTCCCCTCATCGCCCGCAAGGCGCCCCCGAAGCCACGGTCGAGCACCGTGGTCCAGGCTGGATCGACCTCAGGCCTTGCCGCCGGCGAACCAGCCGCCCAGCCAGCCCCCCAGGCGCCGACGCCTCGCGACGGGTGGCGGCAGCGGCGTGGCGCCCGCGCGGACCAGTGCCTCCTCCAGCATGGGCAGGCCGGCGCGGCGGGCCGCCTGCATCGGCGTCGCGCTGTCGAACTCGGACGGCAGCTCCGGATTCGCGCCGGATTGCAGCAGGTAGCGCGCGACCGCCTCGTGCCCGGCCAGGATGGCCGCCACCAGGGGCGTCGACAGGAACTCGGGATGCGCGTAGTTGACGTCCACGCCGGCCCGGACGTGGTACTGGACGAGCGCCAGGTCACCGTCGACGGCGGCATTGAACATTTCCTTCCAGTTGCCTCCGGACATGGAGCCTCTCCTCATGCGCACACCCCTCGCGGGGCGGCAGGCCCGGGCGAGGGGTGGTGTTTGATGAACGGTCGGACCGCGGTTCGGTCCGTGGTTCGGTCCGTGGTTCCGTGCGAAGTTCGGCCGGGGCCCTGAAGCGCCGCCGGCCCTTGTGTCCGCGCAGACCGGACGCATCCGGCCCGCGCGGCGCCCTCACTTCGGCGCGTTGGCCGTCTTGAGGTGCTTGTCCAGGAACTGCAGCATCCGCCCGCTGGCCTCGATGTTGTTCTTCTTCTTCGAGAAGCCATGGCCCTCATCGTCGAAGACCACGTACTCGACCGGCACGCCGTTCTTCTTCACGGCCTCGACGATCTCGTCGCTCTCGGGCTTGATCACGCGCGGGTCGTTCGCGCCCTGGATCACCATCAGCGGCTTGCGGATCTCCTTGGCATGGAACAGCGGCGAGGTGGCGATGAGGAAGTCCTTGTCCTTCACCGGATCGCCGATCTCCTGGTACAGCGCCTGGCGGAAGCTCTCCCAGTACGGCGGGATGGACTCGAGCGTGCGCAGCCAGTTGGAGACGCCGAAGATGTCGATGCCGACCTTGAAGGCCTCGGGGCGGAAGGCCATCGCCGCCAGCGTCATGTAGCCGCCGTAGGAGCCGCCGATGATGCCGATGCGCTCCGGGTCGATCACGCCGGTGCTGGCGAGGTAGGTCTTGGCCTCGATGCAATCCCACAGCGGCTCGCGGCCGTGCTTGCCGTCATCGGCGGTGAAGAAGCTCTTGCCATAGCCCGAGCTGCCGCGGTTGTTGATGCCCAGCACCGCGTAGCCGTGGTTGGCGAAGTACTGCATCAGCGCGGAGTAGCCGCGCATGGTCTGGCCGCCTGGGCCGCCGTGGACCCACACCACGGCGGGCACCTTGTTCGTCGGCGAGGCTTCCTTGGGCTGGTAGTAGACCGAGGGAATGCTCAGGCCGTCGAAGGACTTGAAGCGCACGATCTTCGCGTCCACGAGGTCCTCGGGGTTCACCTCCTTCGACATGCTCTGCGTGAGCTGCTTCACCTGCTTGCTGGCGAAGTCGTAGACGAAGAGGTTGCTGGGCGAGCGGTCGCCGTTCACGTAGAAAGCCATCTTGGTGCTGCTGCCCGAGAACTGCACGCCGCGGATCTCGCCGCCGGGCAGCTTGGGCAGGGCCACGTCGCGCTCGACGCCGTCCTTGCCCAGCTCGCGCAGCTTCAGCACGATGCTGGCATCGGCGTTGATGCCGGTGACGCGGAAGCGGCCGTCGTTGGAGAAGTCGGTGTAGGCCACGTCCCAGTCGGCCTTCTCCAGCTCGCTCATCTTGCCGGTGGCCAGGTCATAGCTCATCAGGCGGGCGAACTCGGCGCCGTCGTTGCTGGTGAGCAGCAGGCGCTTCGAGGCCGGATCGAAGCCGGCGGGCTGGTTGCTCGCCACGCCCTGGTGCGGCGTCAGGTGCTTGCTTTCCTTGGACTTGGTGTCGTAGAGGTAGACGTCCGAATCGGCCGTGGTGTTGGTCTTGCCGAAGGCGATCCAGCGGCCGTCGTCGCTCACCTGGGCGACGTTCATGCCGGTCTCGTTCTTGTAGACCAGCTCGCGGGCATAGGTCTTGGCGTCGTAGCGGTAGACGTCGAAGAAGCGCGGGTCGCGCTCGTTGGTGGCCACGTGGAAGCTGTTCTTGTCACCGGACCAGCCCATGAACATGGCCTTGAGCTTGTCGCCGGGGGTCAGGTCTTTCTCGCTGCCGTCGAGCTCGCGCACATAGAGGTGGTTCAGCTCGTTGCCGCCCTGGTCGCGGGTGTAGAGCACCCGGTCGTCCTTGGGGAAGTAGCTGACAGCGTAGTGGCTGTCCTTGGTGGAGCTCGTCAGGGCCACGGGCTCGCCGCCGCTCACGGAAATGCTGTAGACGTTGAAGATGCCGGTCTTGTTGCTGTGGAAGAGGATGCGCTTCTCGTCCGCGCTGAAGGAGGCGCCGCCGATATTGGTCGTCGCCATGAACTGCTCGATGGTGTAGCGCTTGGGCGCCACGGGCGCGGCGGGCGCGCTGGCCTGCTTGGCGGTGGTGGCGGCCAGGACCGGCGCGCTCAGCAGCACGCCGCTGCCGGCCAGGGCCAGGCACAGGGCCAGCTGCTGGAGGGCGGCGCGCGGGGCCGCGGACTTGCGATGTTGTGCGTTCAAGGGGCTCTCCTCGTTGAATCTGCCCGGCCATCGCCAGGCACCGCGCAAATGTAGTGAGGGCCCGGCCGCTTGCCAATCCCTCGCGGACGATCTGCAGCCGCGCCGGATGAACGGCGGCCCGCCGCGGATGGCCTGCCGGCGGGCATGAAAAAAGCCACCGGCCTCTCGGCGGGTGGCTGGGCTGCGCGGGAGCGCCGGGGGGCTTACTTGCCGCCCGGCACCTTGCCCTCGACACCCTTCACGTAGAAGTTGATGCCCGAGAGGAACTTGTCGTCCGCGACCTCGTCCTTCTTGAGCACGTCCTTGCCGTCCTGCCCGACGATGGGGCCCTTCCAGATGGCGAAGCTGCCGTCCTTCAGGCCGGCCTTGACCTTGTCGATCTGGGCGCGCGTGTCCGCCGGCACGGCCTCCGCGAGCGAGACCAGGTCGATCGCGCCTTCCTTGACGCCCCACCAGCTGTGCGTGCCGGGGCCGGCCGTCCACTTGCCGTCCAGCGCGTCACGCACGGCCTTGATGTAGTACGGGCCCCAGTTGATCACGGCCGAGGCCAGGTGGGCCTTGGGGCCGTAGGCCGTCATGTCGGAGTCCCAGCCGAAGGCGTACTTGCCGTTCTTCTCGGCCGTCTGCAGCACGGCGCTGGAGTCGGTGTTCTGCATCAGCACGTCGGCGCCGCCGTCGATCAGGGACTGGGCGGCCTCGGTCTCCTTGGGCGGGTTGAACCACTCGTTGACCCAGGCCACGCGCACCTTCACCTTGGGGTTCACGCTCTGCGCGCCCAGGGTGAAGCTGTTGATGTTGCGGATCACCTCGGGAATGGGGATCGAGCCGACGACGCCCAGCGTGCCGCTCTTGCTCATCTTGCCGGCCACCACGCCCGCCATGTAGGCGCCCTCGTAGGTGCGCGAGTCGTAGGTGCGCATGTTGGCGGCCTGCTTGTAGCCGGTGGCATGCTCGAACTTGACGTCCGGCGTGTCGGCGGCGACCTTGAGCATGGGCTCCATGTAGCCGAAGGTGGTGCCGAAGATCAGCTTGTTGCCCTGGCCGACCATGTCGCGGAACACGCGCTCGGCGTCGGCCGCCTCGGGGACCTTCTCGACGAAGCTGGTCTGGATCTTGTCGCCAAATTCCTTCTCGACGGCCTTGCGGGCGTTGTCGTGGGCGAAGGTCCAGCCGCCGTCACCCACCGGGCCGACGTAGGCGAAGGCGATCTTGAGCGGCTCGGCCTTGGGGGCCGGTGCCGAGGCGGCGGAGGCGGCCGGCGCGGGGGCGGCGCCCTCTTCCTTCTTGCCGCAACCGGCCAGCACGGCCACCGCGGCCAGGCTGGACCAGCCGGCCCACTTGATCAGATCACGCTTGCCAATGTGACGCATGGGTGCTCCTTGGAGGTTCGGCGCGGCGAAGCGCCGGTGAAAACTGCAGAAAAACCAGCCGACGATCTTAGCCGCCCGGATGGAAGGGCTTGCCGAGCGACGCCGGCATGTTGGCGCGGATGAAGCCGCTGTTGCGCGAGATCAGCACCAGCACCACGATCGTCGCCACATAGGGCAGCATCGACAGCAGCTGGCTCGGCACCTCGACGCCCTGCCCCTGCAGATGGAACTGCAGCATCGTGACGCCGCCGAAGAGGTAGGCCCCCAGCAGCACGCGGGCCGGGCGCCAGGTGGCGAAGGTGGTCAGCGCGAGGGCGATCCAGCCCTTGCCGGCGATCATGCCCTCGACCCACAGCGGCGTGTAGGCCACCGACACATAGGCGCCCGCGAGGCCGCACAGCGCCCCGCCGGCCAGCACGGCCAGGAGGCGGATGCGGCGCACGGGATAGCCCAGCGCGTGGGCGGATTCCGGCGATTCGCCCACCGCGCGCAGCACGAGCCCGGGCCGCGAGCGGTAGAGGAACCAGGCCAGCCCGGCCGTCAGCGCCATCGCGCCGTAGACCAGCGGATGCTGCCGGAACAGCGCCGTTCCCACGAAGGGCAGATCGCTCAGGAAGGGGATGGCGAAGCTGGGTCGCGCGGTGAGCTTCTCCTGCACATAGCCCTGGCCGACGAAGGCCGAGAAGCCCGTGCCGAAGAGGCTCAGCGCGAGGCCGGCGGCGTACTGGTTGGTGTTGAGCCACAGCGCCAGCAGCGCGAAGACGCCGGCCAGCGCGGCGCCCGCGCCCATGCCGGCCATGAAGGCCAGCGTGTCGCTGCCCGTGTGCACGGCGGTCGCGAAGCCGGCGATGGCGGCCACGAGCATCATGCCCTCGGCCCCCAGGTTGACGACGCCGGCACGCTCGTTGATGAGCAGCCCCAGGGCCGCGAGGGCCAGCAGCGTGCCGCCATTGAGCGTGGCGGCGACGAGGGCGGCGAGTGCGTTCAGATCCATGGCGCGGCCTCAGGCAGCCCGGCGCGCCCAGCGCACGCGGTAGTGGATGAGCGTGTCCGATGCCAGCAGCGTGAACAGCAGCAGGCCCTGGAAGACACCGGTGATGGACTTGGGCAGGCCCAGGCGCGACTGCGCGAGCTCGCCGCCGATGTAGAACATGCTCATCAGCAGGCCCGAGCCCACGATGCCCACCGGATGCAGCCGCCCCACGAAGGCCACGATGATGGCCGCGAAGCCGTAGCCCGCGGGCACGTGCGGCGTGAGCTGACCCAGCGGCCCGGCGGCCTCCAGCGCGCCCGCGAGGCCCGCCATGCCGCCTGACAGCAGCAGCGCCGTCCACAGCGCCCGGCGCGAGGAGAAGCCCGCGTAGCGCGCCGCCGCGGGCGCGAGGCCGCCCACCTGCAGCGCGTAGCCGGCATAGCTGCGGAACATCAGCAGCCAGAAGCCGGCCACCGCACCCAGCGCGATCAGCACGCCGATGTTGACGCGCCAGCCGCTGAAGAGCTTGGGGATCTTGGTGGCCGCGGCGAAGGTGACGGTTTGCGGGAAGTTGTAGCCGTTCGGGTCCTTCCAGGGCCCGTAGACGAGATAGCCCAGCAGCAGGTCCGCCACGTACACGAGCATCAGGCTCACGAGGATCTCGTTGGCGTTGAAGCGGTCCCGCAGCAGCGCGGTGATCGCCGCCCAGGCCATGCCGCCCGCGACGCCGGCCAGCAGCACGGGCACGACGATCGCCGCGCTCGTCTGCGCGTCGGCCTGCATCGCGACCCAGCCGGCCGCCAGCGCGCCCGCGATGAACTGGCCCTCCGCGCCGATGTTCCAGACGTTGGAGCGGAAGCACAGGGCCAGGCCCAGGGCGATCAGGATCAGCGGCGTCGCCTTGAGGCCCAGCTCGCTCCAGGCGTAGGCGCTGCGGATGGGCTCCCAGAAGAACATCTGCAGCCCGCGCACCGGGTCCTTGCCCAGCGCCACGAAGAGCAGCAGCCCCAAGAGCGTGGTGACGGCCAGCGCGATCAGCGGCGAGGCCAGGGCCATCAGCCGCGAGGGCTCGGGACGGGTCTCAAGCCGCAGCATGGCGCGCCTCCTTGCCGGCAGGTCCTGCGCCGGACTCCCAGAGCCCGGACATCCACGCGCCGATGCGCTCCACCGTGGCCTCGGCCACTGGCACGCTGGGCGAGAGGCGGCCCTGCGCCATCACCACCAGGCGATCACTGATCTCGAACAACTCGTCCAACTCCTCGCTGAAGACCAGGAGTGCACAGCCCGCATCGCGCAGCTTGAGCAGCTCCCCCCGGATCTGGGCCGCGGCGCCCACGTCCACGCCCCAGGTGGGCTGGGCGATGAGCAGCAGCTTGGGGGCGGCGTCGATCTCGCGGCCCACGATGAATTTCTGCAGATTGCCGCCGGAGAGGCTGCGCGCCGCGGCCCCGGAGCCGCCACAGCGCACGCCGAAGCGGGCGATGAGCTCCTCGGCCAGGCGGCGCGCCTCGCCCTTGGCCAGCCAGCCGCCGGCCTTCACGGCCTCGGTGCGGGTCAGCAGGGTGTTGTCGGCCAGCGAGAGGCTCGGCACGGCGCCCCGGCCCAGGCGCTCCTCCGGCACGAAATGCAGGCCCAGCCGGCGGCGCTTGCGGCAGCTGGCCCGCGCGATGTCGGTGTCGAAGAGGCGGATGCTGCCTCGCGGTGCGCGGGCGTCCTCGCCCGACAGCGCCGCGAGCAGCTCCTGCTGGCCATTGCCGCTGACGCCGGCGACGCCGAGGATCTCGCCCGCGCGCAGCTCGAAGCCCAGGCCGCGCAGGGCCGTGCCGAAGGGGTTGTCCGTGGGCAGGTCCAGGCCCTGCACGCGCAGCACCGGGGCCCCCGCCTCGCGCGTGCCTGCCCGCAGGCGGGGCGGCTCGCTGCCGATCATGAGGCGCGAGAGCGCGGCGTTGTCCACCGTGCGCGGGTCCACCTCGCCCGTGACCCGGCCGCCCCGCAGCACCGTGCAGTGCTGGCACAGGGCGCGGATCTCGTCGAGCTTGTGGCTGATGTAGAGGATGGCGCAGCCCTCGGCGGCCAGGCGGCGCAGCACCTCGAAGAGCTTCTGCACGGCCTGCGGGGTGAGCACGGAGGTGGGCTCGTCGAGGATCAGCAGGCGCGGGTTCGTGAGCAGCGCCCGCACGATCTCCACGCGCTGGCGCTCGCCCACCGAGAGCGTGTGCACGGGCCGCGCCGGATCCACCTCCAGCCCGTAGGCCGCCGAGAGCTCGCGGATGCGCTGCGTCACCTCGGCGAGGCCCTGGGCCTTGTCCAGGCCCAGCCAGACGTTCTCGGCGGCGCTCAGCGTGTCGAACAGCGAGAAGTGCTGGTAGACCATGCTGATGCCGAGCTGCCGCGCCTGCGCCGGGCTGCGCACCTGCACCGGCTGGCCGTTCCACAGCAGGCGGCCCTCGTCGGGCTGCACCGCGCCGTAGATGATCTTCATCAGCGTGGACTTGCCCGCGCCGTTCTCGCCCAGCACCGCGTGGATCTGCCCGGGCATCACCCGCAGCGAGACGCCGTCGTTGGCCTTCACGGCCGGGTACTGCTTGCTGATGCCTTGGAGTTCGAGTCGGGGGACGGGTTCGGCCATGGCGATCAGCAAGACATCTGCGGTTCAGGAGTGTGGCGGGACGGGGGCGGCGCCTGGCCGGCGGTAGCGCGCCACGCCGGCCACATAGGCGGCGGCGAGATTGCGCTCGTCCGACAGCGTCATCCAGGCGAAGACCTTCTCGTGCAGCTCGCGGGCGACCGCGAAGCGCGCCTCGGCCACCGGGCCGCAGGCCCAGTCCCAGATGCAGACGTCGGCCAGTGTACCCACGCCGAAGTGGCCGATCTCATGGGACAGCCCCAATCCTTGCGCTGCGCCAAGCGTCGCGGCGTGCAGGCCGGCCCAGGCGGTCAGCCGGCACCCGGCCAGGGCCTGGACCTTGTAGGCGTCGCCCAGGGTGCGCTGGGTGGAGAGCGAGGTGCCGCCGCCGACGTCCGAGGCCAGGCTCACCGTGAAGCCGGCCTCGCGCGCGGCGAGCCAGTCGAAGAGGCCGCTGCCCAGGAAGAGGTTGGAGGACGGGCAGAAGGCCACCTGCGCGCCGCGCTCGGCGACGATGGCGCGGTCCTGCGCGTCCAGCCAGATGCCGTGGGCCAGCACGGCGCGGTCATGCAGCAGGCCCACGCGGTCGTAGACGTCGAGGTAGCTGCGCGCCTCGGGGAAGAGCTTCGCGACCCACTCGACCTCGGCGCGGTTCTCGGCCACATGGGTCTGCATGTAGAGCGAGGCGTCCTGGCGGCACAGGTCGCCCGCCATCGCGAGCTGCGCCGGCGTGCTCGTCGGGGCGAAGCGCACGGTCACGGCATAGCCCAGGCGCGCCTGGCCATGGAAGCGGGAGATGAGGTCCTCGCAGTCGCGCCGGGCCTGCTCGACGTCATCGCGCAGGCCGTCCGGCGCGTGGCGGTCCATCAGCACCTTACCCGTGAGCAGGCGCATGCCGCGAGCCCGGGCGGCCTCGAACAGCGTCTCGGCCGCGACCTTGTGCACCGTCGGGAACACCATGGCCGAGGTCGTGCCGTGCGCCAGCAGCGCGTCGAGGAAGCGCTCGGCGCCCGCGCGCGCCACGGCCGGGTCGGCATAGCGGCGCTCGGCGGGGAAGGTGTAGGTGTTGAGCCAGTCCAGCAGCTCCGCGCCGTAGCTGGCGATGACGTCCAGCTGCGGGCAGTGGACGTGGGTGTCGATGAAGCCGGGCAGGATCAGGCGGCCGCGGTGGTCCTCGCGCGTCCAGCCCGCATCGGGTGCCTCGGCCTGGATGCCGGCCACGCGGCCGTCCTTGATCAGCAGCCAGTGGTCGGGCCGGAAACGCACGGCGGGGTCGTCCAGCGCGCCCCAGGCGGGCGTGCCGGTGAAGTCGAGCAGATCGCCGCGCAGGGCCAGGCGCGAGGGCCGGGCGGCGGCGGTGGAGGCATTCAGGGAGGTCATCGTCATGGGGTCGGTCGCGCAGGCTCGCCGGTCAGCTCGCGGGCGACCTCGAGCACCTGCTCGCGCAGCCAGCGGTGCGCCGGCGCGGTGTGGCCCAGCTCATGCCAGAGCTGGTAGTAATGCATGGGCGGCAGCGCGACCGGGCAGCGCAGGATCTTCACCGGCAGCTGGTCCACGAAGCGGCGGCAGAACTGGCGTCCCGTCGTCAGCACCAGCAGGCTGCGCGCGACCATCTGCGGCAGCTGCCCGAAATGCGCGCTGCGCACGGCGATGCTGCGGCGCAGGCCCAGGCTCGCGAGGTGCTGGTCGACGAAGCCCGGCTGGGCGACGGCCAGCGGCATTGGCGCCAGGTGCTGGCAGGCGAGGTAGCGCTCGGGCGTCCAGCTGCGGGCCGGCGCGCGCGCCATGGGGTGATCCCGACTCATCAGCACCACGAGCTCGTCGCTGAACAGGCGGCCGAGGTGCAGCTCCTCCGGCGGCTCGGGCCAGTTGCCGATGACGAGATCCACCTCGCCGCGGGCCAGTGCGGCGCGGTAGTCGAAGTCGGCGGAGAGCGGCTGCAGGTCCAGCTGCACGCCCGGCGCGGCGCGCTGCAGCCGACCAACGAGCGCGGGCAGGAACAGCGGGTCGAGGTAGTCGCTCGCGGCGATGCGGAAGCGCTGGCGGGCGGTGGCGGGTTCGAAGGCCTGGCGGTGCTGGCGCGGGCTGAAGATGCGCTCGGCCTCCAGCAGCAGGCGCGCCGCGGGCTCCAGCAGGGCCAGGGCCGTGGGCGTCGGGGCCATGCCCTGCCCGCTGCGCACCAGGAGCGCGTCCCCCGTGAGCGCGCGCAGACGCCGCAACTGGCCGGAGACGGCCGGTTGCGAGCTGCCGAGCCGCAGGGCGGCCCGGGAAACGCTGCGTTCGCTGATCAATGTGTGCAGGACCCGGATGAGCTGGAGCTCGATCTTGGCCAGTGCCGCCGCTTGCGCCATATTCGCCCGCTGATATCCACTATAGGAGTGAGCATATCCCGTTCGCGCAACCGCGCGCGTATGGTGCGAGGCTAGACCAGGACTCCCATGAACACACGCCCCATCCGCTTCTTCTTCCGTGGCCAGATCCAGGAGGTGCGCGACCTGCCCCCCACCACCAGCGTGCTGCGCTGGCTGCGGGAGTCGGCCGATGCCTGCGGCACCAAGGAAGGCTGCGCGGAGGGCGACTGCGGTGCCTGCACGGTGCTGGTCGGCGAGCTCGACGCGCAGGAGCGCCTGCAGCTGCGCCATCTCAATGCCTGCATCCAGTTCCTGCCGATGCTCGACGGCAAGGCGCTGTTCACCGTCGAGGACCTCGGCGACGCCCGCGCTCTCAACCCGGTCCAGCAGGCCCTGGTGGACTGCCACGGCTCCCAGTGCGGCTTCTGCACGCCGGGCTTCGCCATGACGCTGCAGGCGATGTACGAGGCACACCAGGCCGACGGCACCCGCCCGACGCGCCAGCAGCTGGCCGACGGCCTGGCCGGCAATCTGTGCCGCTGCACGGGCTACCGGCCGATCCTCGACGCGGGCGAGCGCATGTTCGACGCCCCGGCGCAGCGCCTGGACCGCGCACCGGCCGAGCGCGCGCTGCGGCAGCTCAAGACCGATCCGCCGCTGGCCTACGCGGCGCAGGACCCGGGCCTGGCCGCCGTCCGCGAATTCCATGCCCCCCGCAGCCTCGAGGCCCTCGCCGCGCTGCGCCAGCAGCAGCCCGAGGCCCGCCTGGTGGCCGGCGCCACGGACATCGGCCTGTGGGTCAACAAGCAGCACCGCGACGTCGGCACGCTGATCAGCACGGCGGCCGTCACGGCGCTGCGGCAGCTGCAGGAGGCGCCGCTGGCCGACGGCCGGCCGGGGCTGTGGATCGGCGCCGGCGTGCCGCTGGAGGACGCCTGGGCCGCACTCGTGGCGCGCGTGCCGGCCCTGCGCGAGCTGTGGCTGCGCTTCGCCTCGCCGCCGGTGCGCCACGCCGGCACGCTGGGCGGCAACATCGCCAACGGCTCGCCCATCGGCGACGGCGCCCCGGCCCTCATCGCCCTGGGCGCCGACATCGTGCTGCGCCAGGGGGCCGCACAGCGCCGCCTGCCGCTGCAGGACTTCTACCTCGACTACATGAAGAACGCCCTGCAGCCCGGCGAGTTCGTCGAGGCCCTGCACGTGCCGCTGCCCACGGCCGACTGGCAGGTGCGGGGCTACAAGATCGCCAAGCGCTACGACAGCGACATCTCGGCCGTCTGCGCCGTCTTCGCGCTGCGCCTGGACGCCGGCCGGGTGGCGCAGGCGCGCCTGGCCTTCGGCGGGCTCGCGGGCATCGTCAAGCGGGCCGCCGGGGCCGAGGCGGCGCTCGTCGGCCAGGCCTGGGACGAGGCCGCCGTGCAGCGAGCCGGCGAGGCCTTGTCGCAGGACTTCCAGCCCCTCAGCGATCTGCGCGCCAGCGCCGCCTACCGCCTGCAGGTCGCGAAGAACCTGCTGCGGCGCTGCTGGCTCGAGACGCGGGCCGAGCAGCCACTGCCAGCCTCGCAAAGCGGCGTCTGGTGGGCCACGCAGCTCGGCCGCGATGGTCACACGCCCACCGCCGCCGCCGTGGGAGGTGCAGCATGAACACGCGCGACACCCTGACGACGCCGGCCACCGCCACCGCCACGGCCGCCGCCCCTGCCATCACGCCGGTCGCGGGCACGAGCCGCCCGCACGAATCCGCCGCCCTGCACGTCAGCGGCGAGGCCCGCTACACCGACGATCTGCCCGAGCTGCGCGGCACGCTGCACGCGGCACTGGGCCTGTCGCCCGTCGCTCACGGCCGCCTGCTGGGGGTGGACCGCGAGGCGCTGATGGCGCTGCCCGGCGTCGTGGCCGTGCTCACCGCCGAGGACATCCCCGGCGAGAACAACTGCGGTCCGCTGCTGCACGACGATCCCCTCCTCGCCCAGGGCACGCTGAGCTATCTGGGCCAGCCCGTCTTTGCCGTGATCGCCACGGACCGCCACCTCGCCCGCCGCGCGGCCGCCCAGGCCGCCCGCGTCATCCGCCACGAAGCGCTGCCCGCCGTGCTGACCGCGCGGGAGGCCCACGCGGCCGGCCAGTACGTCGTCCCGCCCATGCACCTGCAGCGCGGGGACGCCGCCGCCGCGCTGGCCGCCGCGCCGCTGCGCTGGCAGGGCGAATGGTCCGTCGGCGGGCAGGAGCAGTTCTACCTCGAGGGCCAGATCAGCTATGCCCTGCCGCAGGAGGACCACGGCCTGCTGCTGCACTGTTCCACGCAGCACCCGTCCGAGATGCAGCAGCTCGTGGCGCACGCCCTGGGCTGGGAGAGCCACCGCGTGCAGGTGACCTGCCGGCGCATGGGCGGCGGCTTCGGCGGCAAGGAGTCGCAGTCGGCGCTCTTCGCCTGCGTGGCCGCGCTGGCCGCGGACCGCCTGCAGCGCCCGGTCAAGCTGCGGCTGGACCGCGACGACGACTTCCTCATCACCGGCCGCCGCCACGGCTTCGACTACCGCTGGGACGTGGGCTTCGACGCCGAGGGCCGCCTGCTGGCCGCCGAGGTGGACCTCATCGCCAACTGCGGCCATTCGGCGGACCTCTCCGCGCCCGTGATGACCCGCGCGCTGTGCCACTTCGACAACGCCTACTGGCTGCCGCACGTGGCCCTGCACGGCTTCTGCGCCCGCACGAACACGCAGAGCAACACCGCCTTCCGCGGCTTTGGCGGGCCGCAGGGCGCGCTGGCGATGGAGGTCATCCTCGACGGCATCGCGCGCCGCCTGGGCCTGGACCCGGCCCTCGTGCGGCAGCGCAACTTCTACACGGACGAGGGCGACCGCAACGTCACGCCCTATGGCCAGCTCGTCGAGGACAACCTGATGCAGCCGCTCAGCACCCAGCTGCTGCAGGACTGCGACTACGCCCACCGCCGCGCCGAGATCGCCGCCTTCAACGCCACGAGCCCGGTGCTCAAGCGCGGCCTGGCGTTCACGCCGCTGAAGTTCGGCATCTCCTTCAACGTGGTGCACCTGAACCAGGCGGGCGCGCTGGTGCACGTCTACACGGACGGCTCGGTCCTCGTGAACCACGGCGGCACGGAGATGGGCCAGGGCCTCAACACCAAGGTCGCCCAGGTGGTGGCGCAGACGCTGGGGCTGCCGCTGGCCGCCGTTCGCGCCTCGGCCACGGACACGAGCAAGGTGGCCAACACCTCGGCCACGGCGGCCTCCACAGGTGCGGACCTCAACGGCAAGGCCGCGCAGGACGCCGCGCGGCGCATCCGCGATCGCCTGGCACCGCTGGCCGCCGAGCTGCTCGCCGCGCCGGCCGATGCGCTGCACTGGGCCGACGGCCACATCCGCGTGGCGGGCCGCCCCGAGGCCGCCCTGCCCTTCGGCCAGCTCGTGCAGCAGGCCTATCTGCGCCGCATCCAGCTCTGGAGCGAAGGCTTCTACGCCACGCCGGGGCTGCACTGGAACCGGCAGACGCTGCAGGGGCGCCCCTTCTACTACTTCGCCTTCGGAGCGGCCGTGGCGGAGGTGCTGGTGGACACGCTGACGGGCGAGTACCGCGTGCTGCGCGCCGATGCGCTGCACGACGTCGGCCAGTCGCTCAACCCGGCGCTGGACATCGGCCAGGTCGAGGGCGCCTTCGTGCAGGGCCAGGGCTGGCTGACGACCGAGGAGCTGCGCTGGCATCCGCAGACCGGCAAGCTGCTGACGCACGCGCCGAGCACCTACAAGATCCCGACGGCCAACGACATGCCCCTGGACTTCCGCGTGCACCTGTTCGGCCGGCCGAATGCCGCCGACAGCATCCACCGCTCCAAGGCCGTGGGCGAGCCGCCGCTGCTGCTGCCCTTCGCGGTGCTGCTCGCGCTGCAGGATGCCGTCGCGAGCGTCCGGCCCGAGGCGCCGCCGCTGCAGGCCCCGGCCACCGCGGAGCGCGTGCTGGCCGCGCTGCACGGCTTCGACAGCCCCTGACGCGACAACGCCCCGGCAGCCTGCGGGCCACCGGGGCGTGAGCGGCGATGGGGCCTGCTGGCGCCGGGTTCAGTGCAGCAGCAGGTCGGCGTCGGAGCTGAGATCGCCGGCGGCGTCGAGCTTGGCGCGCAGGTAGTCGAGGTCGAGGTGGACATGCGCCACGATCTCGGGCACGGCCATGTTCAGCGCCTTGACCGGATCCTCATGGGCCTGCTGCGCATCGGCCAGCACCTCGGCCATGTGCAGCACCGCCGCCATCAGCGAGAAGGGCCGGATTTCCATGGGCGCGTTGGCGTCCTTGAAGGCTTCGACCATGGTGCTCGGGAAGTGCCAGTGCTGGGCGAGCGAGGCCGTGACGTCGGCATGCGTGCAGGCGAAGCGGTGCATCTCGAGCGAGAAGCGGCTGCCGGGCTCGGCGGCGTGCTTCTCGACGTCGGCCACCTGCCCGGGGTCGGACAGCGCCATCATCAGCTGCCCGGTGCGCATCATCAGGCCGGCGAGGTAGGTGGTGTCGGCGTCCAGCTGCAGCATGCGCGAGAGGATGCGGGCATAGCCGGCGGTGGCCAGGCTGTGGCGCCAGAACTGCGTGCGGTCCAGGCCCGGCACCGAGGGGAAAGCCCCGCACATGCAGGCGGCCAGCGAGAGATTGCGCAGGCTGTCCATGCCCAGGGCCGCGGCGGCATCCTGCAGCGTGGAGATGTTGTGCGAGGGGCTGTAGCGCGCCGAGTTGGCGAGGCGCAGCACCTTGGCCGCCAGCGATGCATCCTTGGACACCAGCTCCGCGATCGCCCCGAGGCTGATGCGGTCGTCGTCGAAGCTGCGCAGCAGGCGGCTGGCAACCTCGGGCATGGTGGGCAGGGCGTTGTGGTTCGAGAA
This sequence comes from Burkholderiaceae bacterium, assembly GCA_041912595.1. Lineage (GTDB taxonomy): Bacteria > Pseudomonadota > Gammaproteobacteria > Burkholderiales > Burkholderiaceae_C > Roseateles_B. The sequence goes on along the minus strand of JAYRMR010000006.1, from coordinate 30,635 downwards.
GAACTTTTCTGCAGCTGCAAGCACGGTGCGCTCCTTCCTGGACAAGTGAGGTCTCGGACTGATGTCGACCCAGTCTAGATGAGCATCCCCAGACGCCGTGAGGCCTTGGCACCCCCGTTTTCAGCGCAGACGCAGTGATAAGTCACGCTTGCCGCCCCGGGATGCAGGCGCCCGGGCGATGCTGCGGCGCAGCAGCGTGCGCCCGCGGTGCCGCGACGCTCAGTCGCCGGCCAGCTCGCGCAGCGCGGGCAGGTCGAGCACGCGGACTTGGTAGCCCTGCACCTCGATCAGCCCCTTGCGGTTGAGCTGGCGCATCATGCGCGACAGCGTCTCCGGGGTGATGGCCAGCTGGGCCGCGATGTCCCGCTTGCGCTCCTTCAGCGTGACGCGGCCCTCGCGTTCGCTCACGGGCTCGCAGGACTGCAGCAGCCACGCGGCCAGGCGCCGTTCGGCGTCCTTGTGCATGAGGTCGTGGGTGACGCTGGTGAGGCTGTGCACCGTGCCCGCGAGGGCGACGAGCAGGCGCTCCTGCAGCGCCGGCTGGCGCATCAGCAGCGTGCGCAGCGGCTGCAGCGGCAGGCTCACCACGCGGGCATCGTTGACCACCCGCGCGTCCTGCGCATGCTCGGCGCCCAGCCAGGCGCTGGCCAGATCCAGCCACTGCGGGCCGCGCACGGTGCGCTCGAGGTTGAAGGGCTCGTCGGCACGGGCCAGGCCGAGCCCCACGGAGCCGTCCAGCACCGCATACAGCTGCGTGGCCGGCTGCTGGCGCGTGAAGACGAAGCTGCCGGCCGGCACCCAGTGCTGGGTCGCCATCCCCTGCAGCGCCTGCAGCTCGGTGGTGCTCAGGGCCGGAGCCCCCAGCAGCGCCGCCCAGTCGGACGGCAGGCACAGCACGGCGCCGGCATCAAAGCCGGCCGGGCGCACGGTGGCGTGGGCGGATTGCAGGCTGCGGCTGTCGAGGGTGTCCACGTGAGGGTCAGGTGCCAGGTTGATGCCCGGACTGTCCCGCATGCCCCGCCCGGCGTCCTTGCGCTGAATCAAAGGGACATGGCAGCCGGGGGTGCCCCACCCCGGCCACAATGGGGCGCATGGCCCAGATCAAATTCCAGGCTCCCCAGAGCCAGTCGCCGGAGCAGCGCCTCGGCAGCAGCTATGACGAGCCCTTCGAGCTGCTCGGCGCCTGCCATGAGCGCGTCGAGCGCAGCCTGCAGCTGCTCGTGCGCCTGTGCCAGCACCTCAAGGTCCAGGGCGTCGATGCGAGCGCCCGCGACGCCGCCCGGGACATCCGCCGCTACTTCGACATCGCCGCCCCCCTGCACCACGAGGACGAGGAGCTGCATGTCTTCCCGGTGCTCGAGCAGTCCGACGACGAACGCCTCCAGGACGCCTGCGCGCGGCTGCGCGACGAGCACCTCCGCATCCACGCCCAGTGGCAGGTGCTGCGCACGCTGCTGGCCCAGCTCGAGAGCACCCCCGAGGGGCCGCTGCCCGAGGGCCAGATGGGCGTGCTGAGACGCGCGGCGGACGCCTTCGTAGACATTCACCAGGAGCACCTGCGCCTCGAGAACCAGCTGGTCTTCCCCAGCGCCCGCCAGGGCCTGAACGCCGCCCGGCAGCAGGCCATGGGCGAGGAGATGGCCGGCCGGCGCGGGCTGGACCTGCGGCAGCGACGCTGAGTGCCGGCAGGCCGCGCGCTCAGGGCAGCAGCAGCGCCCGGAAGTCGTTGACGTTGGTGAAGGTCGGCCCCGGGCTGAAGAGATCGCCCAGGGCCTCGAAGAAGTCATAGGCCCGGTGCTGCGCCAGCAGCCCGGCCGCCGAGACGCCCAGGGCCTGCGCCCGCGCCAGCGTGTCCGGGTCGACGAAGGCGCCCGCATTGGCCTCCGAGCCGTCGATGCCGTCGGTGTCCGCCGCCAGCACGTGCACCCCCGCCTCGCCCCGCAGCGCCAGCGCGCAGCCCAGCAGGAACTCCGTGGCCCGCCCGCCCCGCCCTCGCAGGCCGGCCGGCAGCGTCACGGTGGTCTCGCCGCCGGACAGGATCACGCACGGCCGCCGGAAGGGCTCGCCGTGCCGCGCCGCCGCGCTCGCCAGGGCCGCGTGCATGCGGCCGATCTCGCGGGACTCGCCCTCGATCTCGTCCGACAGCACGTGGGCCGCGAGCCCCATCGAGCGGGCCTGCTCGGCGGCAGCCTGCAGGCTCATGCGTGGCGTGGCGAGCATCTGCAGCCGGTGGCCGGCGAAGCGCGGGTCGCCGGGCTTGGGCGTCTCGAAGGCGCCGCTGCGCAGCCCCTCCCAGGCGGCCGGCGGCAGCTGCAGGCCGTGGCGCTCGCACAGCGCGAGGGCGTCCGCGCAGGTCGTGGGGTCCGGCACCGTGGGGCCCGAGGCGATCACTGCCGGGTCGTCACCCGGTACGTCGGAAATCAGCAGCGTGAGCACCCGGGCCGGCGCGCAGGCCATGGCCAGGTGCCCGCCCTTGATGGCCGACAGGTGCTTGCGGATGCAGTTCATGTCCTCGATGGACGCCCCCGAGGCCAGCAGCTGGCGGTTCAGGGCCTGCTTGTCCGCCAGACTCAGGCCCGGCTGCGGCACGCTCATCAGCGCCGAGCCGCCCCCGGAGATCAGGCAGATCACGCGGTCATCGGGCCGCAACCCCTGCACGCGCTGCAGGATGCGCGCGGCCGCCTCGGCACCGGCGGCGTCCGGCACGGGATGGGACGCCTCGACGATCTCGATGCGCCGCTGCCCGGCGGGCTTCGCCCAGGGCGGCGTGTGCTCGCGCCGCGTGATGACCAGCCCCTCGAGCGGCGCCTCCGCGGGCCAGTGGGACTCCAGCGCCGCGGCCATGGCGGCGGACGCCTTGCCCGCGCCGATCACCAGGCAGCGGCCGGGCAGCGCCCGCGGTTCGGCGCCCAGCAGGCCGGGCCAGTCGATGCGGTCGGGCTGCAGCAGCTGCAGCGGGGCGGCGCGATCGACGGCCGCCTGGTAGAGCCGCGTCAGCAGCTCGCGGGGGGTGAGGTCCATCGGGCCAGTGTAGGCCGGCCCGGCCGCCGACCCGCTTCGTGTCAGGGCTTCGCGTCGGGGCTTGGTGTCAGGGCTTCGTGTCAGGGCTTCGCGCCGGACGCCACCCAGCGGCCGATGAGCGCGCGCTCTTCCTCGGTGATGCCGGTGGCGTTGTTCTGCGGCATCGTGCGCTGCACGACGACCTGCTGGCGGATCTGCGCCGCCTGGGCCTGGATGGCCTCGGCGCTGTCCAGCCGCACGCCCTTCTGCGAGAGCTGCGCGTTGTGGCACATCACGCAGCGCTGGCCGACCACGGCCTGCACCTGCGCCAGCGTGACCTCGGGCGCGCCGGCTGCGGCGGCCGCGGGCACGACCGGCTTCACCAGCCACAGCAGCGTCGCCAGCATCGCCGCGACCCCCACCAGCAGCGGCCAGGCGTTGACGCCCTTGTGGCGCTTCACGAACCATGTCCGCGTGAGCGCGCCGCCCAGCATCAGCAGGATCAGCACGGCCCAGTTCCAGCGGTGGCTGTAGAGCATGCCGTAGTGGTTGGACAGCATGCTCACGAGGACCGGCGCCGTGAGGAAGGTGTTGTGCACGCTGCGCTGCTTGCCTCGCTGGCCGTGGATCGGGCTCACGGGGCGGCCGGCGCGCATGTCGGCGATCACCTGCTTCTGGCCGGGGATGATCCAGAAGAAGACATTGGCACTCATGATGGTGGCGATCATGGCGCCCACGATCAGGAAGGCCGCGCGGCCCGCGAAGAGCTGGCAGGCGGCCCAGGCGGCCCCGGCCACGAAGACCGCGATCAGCCCCAGCACGAGGCCGTCGTTGCCGATGCTGCCGTCCTTGCGGTGGCCGAAGCGGCGGCAGATCTGGTCGTACACCAGCCAGCCGGCGGCGAGAAAGCCCAGCGCGCCGGCGATAGCCGCGGGGGCCGACCAGTCATGCACGCGGCGGTCGATGAGGAAGGTGTCCGCGTTGAAGAGATAGAGCACCGTGAAGAGCGCGAAGCCGCTCATCCACGTCCAGTAGCTCTCCCAGTAGAACCAGTGCAGGTGCTGCGGCAGGTTGGGCGGCGCCACGAGGTACTTCTGCGGGTTGTAGAAGCCGCCGCCGTGCACGGCCCACAGCTCGCCGTCCACGCCACGGGCCTTGAGCTCGGGGGCCTCGGGCTTGAGCAGGTGGTTGTCCAGCCAGACGAAATAGAAGGACGCCCCGATCCAGGCGATGGCGGTGACGATGTGCAGCCAGCGCAGCAGCAGATTGGCCCAGTCCAGCAGATAGCTTTCCATGCGGTGTCAGCTCCGTGCCGGCCCACCACAGCGGGCCCTGTGAACCGAAGAAGGTCGCGATTGCGCTGCGGGCCGGGGCGACGAGACCCGGGCGGCAGGCGGCCGCGGCGACCAAAGCGAAAGTGTATACAGTTTCCGACCCGGATCGCCGCGGTGCGAAGGATGGATCTGGCGCAAGCCCGCCCGGCGCCGCTTGGGCATACTGCGTGCCATTGCATCCCCGACCGGAGTTCCCCATGACGACGTCCCTGCCCCGCCCCCGCGGCCTCCTGCTGAGCCTCGCACTCGGCATGGCCTGTCTCGCCGCCCACGCCCAGGTCAGCGTGAAGGACGCCTGGGTGCGCGCCACCGTGGCGCAGCAGAAGAGCACCGGTGCGTTCATGCAGCTCAGCAGCGCCAAACCCGTCCGCCTCGTGGCGGTGAGCAGCCCCGTGGCCGGCATCGCCGAGGTCCACGAGATGAAGATGGACGGCGGCGTGATGAAGATGCGCGCCGTCGAGGCCCTGGACGTGGCCGCGGGCCAGCCGGTGGAGCTCAAGCCCGGCAGCTTCCACGTGATGCTCATGGAGCTGAAGTCGCCCATCAAGGACGGCGACAGCGTGCCGCTGAGCCTCGTCTTCGAGGGGGCCGACAAGAAGCGCGAGACGGTGGAGGTGAAGGCCAGCGCCCGTGGCATGGGCATGGGCATGGGCTCGATGCCGGGTGGCATGGGCCACAAGCACGGCGCCGCCTCCGCCCCCGCCGCCGAAGAGCACAAGCACTGACGCGCGGGGCGCCCGCCGGGGCGCTCAGGCCGGCGGCAGGCTCAGCAGCTGCGCCGCCACGGCGATCGCGATCACCTCGGGCTGCTTGCCCGCGATGCCCGGCAGCCCGATCGGGCAGTGGACGGCGGCCAGTTCCGCCTCGCTGAAGCCGCGTTCACGCAGGCGGGCCTGGAACTTCGCCCACTTGCTGCGGCTGCCGATGAGCCCGATGAAGGGCAGATCCGCGCGCTCGCGCCGCCGGCGCAGGCAGGCGGCGAGGATGTCCAGGTCCTCCGCGTGCGAGAAGCTCATGATCAGCACGCGGCTGCCCGGGGCAAGACCTGGCACCGCGCCCTGCACGGGTTCCGAATGCTCCGTGCGCACCCGCTCCGGGAGCTCGGCGGGAAAGATCTCCTCACGGCTGTCCACCCAGTGCAGGTGCATGGGCAGGCGCGCCAGCACCTCCACCAGCGCGCGGCCCACGTGCCCGCCGCCGAAGAGCGCCACGGGCGCCCATGACGATTCCGTGCCGAGCCGCTCCCGCAGCGAGCCGATGTGCGTCGCGTCCAGCCAGTCGAAGTCCAGGTGCACGACGCCGCCGCAGCACTGCCCCAGGCTGGGGCCCAGCGCGACACGGCGCCGCGCCTGCAGCACGTGACCACAGGCGAGCCCCGCTCGCGCCTCGGCCATGGCCTCGTGCTCCAGCTGCCCGCCGCCGATGGTGCCGATCAGCCCCGAGGCGCTGACCGCCATCCAGGCCCCGACCTCCCGCGGCCCGCTGCCCTCCACCTGCGCCACGCGCACGAGGACGGCGGGCGCGCGCGTCAGCCAGCGGGCCAGCTCCTGCCAGGGCGTCATCGCTCAGCTGCCACGGTAGGTGGAATAGCTCCACGGGCTCGCCAGCAGCGGCACGTGGTAGTGGGCGCCGGGGTCGGCGATGCCGAAGTCCAGCGGCACCTCGTCCAGGAAGGCAGGCTCGGGCAAGACCTCGCCCCGGGCCCGGAAATAGGCCGCCACGCCGAACACCAGGCGGTAGCGCCCGGCCTGCAGGGCCTCGCCCTCCAGCAGCGGGGCGTCGGCCCGGCCGTCGGCATTGAGCTGCAGCGACTTGATCAGCCGAGGCTCCTCGCCCGGTCCCGTCCCGAGCTGGTATAGCCGCACCGCCATGGCGGCGGCGGGCCGGCCATGCATGGTGTCCAGCACGTGGGTGGTGAGCTTGCCCATGGGTTCCTCGTTCCTGAAGTGGGGGGCCGACGAGCGGCGATGGGCAAAGTGTATACACTTCAGCACACAGCCCACGGATCCCCATGCCCAGCCCGTCCCGCCGCAAGACCGCCGCTGCCCCGCAGGACCGGGACAGCGCCACCGACCGCATCGCCAGCGCCCTGACGCAGGCCATCATCGAGCGCCGGCTCATGCCCGGCACGCGGCTCGCCGAGCAGAAGCTGGCCGACCTCTTCCAGGTGTCCCGCACGCTGGTGCGCCAGGCCCTCAACCAACTGAGCCGCGACCGCCTCGTCACACTCACGCCCGCGCGCGGCGCCTGCGTGGCGGAGCCAAGCAGGGAGGAGGCGCGCCAGGTCTTCGAGGTGCGCCGCATGCTGGAGGCCCAGCTCGCCCGCGAGCTGGCCGCGCGCATCACGCCCGCCCAGCTCCGGCAGCTGCGCAGCCACCTCAAGGAGGAGCGGGCCGCCGTGAAGCGCCAGGACGTCAGCGGCCGCACCCGGCTGCTGGCCGACTTCCACGTGCTGCTCGCCCGCCTGCTCGGCAACGAGGTGCTGGCCGAGCTGCTGCAGGAGCTGCTCTCGCGCTCCTCGCTGATCGCGCTGATGTACCAGAGCGGCCATTCCGCCGCGGAGAGCCAGGCCGAGCACGAGGCCCTGGTCGACGCGCTGGAGGCCGGCGATGCCGCCCGCGCCGAGCGGCTGATGCTCGGCCACCTCGGCCATGTCGAGGCGCATCTGCGCCTGCAGCAACCCTCTTCCGACCTCCGCACCGCCCTGCAGCTATGAACGCACGCTATCCCCGCGACCTCGTCGGCTACGGCCGCAACCCGCCCCAGGCGCAATGGCCCGGCCAGGCCCGCGTGGCCCTGCAGTTCGTGCTGAACTACGAGGAAGGCGGCGAGAACTCCGTGCTGCACGGCGATGCGGGCTCCGAGCAGTTCCTCTCCGAGATGTTCAACCCCGCGGCCTATCCCGCGCGGCACCTGAGCATGGAGGGCATCTACGAGTACGGCTCGCGCGTGGGCGTGTGGCGCCTGCTGCGGGAGTTCGAGCGCCGCGGCCTGCCGCTGACGGTCTTCGGCGTCTCGATGGCGCTGGAGCGGCATCCCGAGCTCACACAGGCCTTCGTCGAGCTCGGTCACGAGATCGCCTGCCACGGCTGGCGCTGGATCCACTACCAGGACATGGACGAGGCCCTGGAGCGCGAGCACCTGCAGCGCGGCATGGCCATCATCGAGCGCCTCACCGGCCAGCGGCCCGAGGGCTGGTACACCGGCCGCGACAGCCCCCACACCCGCCGCCTCGTGGCCGACCACGGCGGCTTCGCCTACGACAGCGACTACTACGGCGACGACCTCCCCTTCTGGCTGCAGGTGCGCCGGACCGACGGCACGCTGGCGCCGCATCTGGTCGTGCCCTACACGCTGGACTGCAACGACATGCGCTTCGCGCTGCCGCAGGGCTTCAGCCATGGCGACGAGTTCTTCGAATACCTGCGGGACAGCTTCGACGTGCTCTATGCGGAGGGCGCCGAGACGCCGCGCATGATGAGCGTGGGCATGCACTGCCGCCTGCTGGGCCGCCCCGGCCGCATGAAGGCGCTGCAGCGCTTCCTGGACCACGTGCAGGCGCACGAGCAGGTGTGGATCTGCCGCCGCATCGACATCGCCCGCCACTGGCGCGCCACGCACCCCTTCGATCCCGCCACCGCCTTTGTCTGGGAGTGAGCCGTGAGCCTGGCCCTTGATCCCCTGAACGCGCTGGACACCGAGGCCTTCGTGGCCGCGCTGGACGGCATCTACGAGCACTCGCCCTGGATCGCGCGGCGCGCCGCCGCCCGGCGCCCGTTCACGAGCCTCGCCGGCCTCAAGCAGGGCCTGGCCCGCGTGGTGCGCGAGGCGACGCTCGACGAGCAGCTGGGCCTGATCCGCGCCCACCCGGAGCTGGCGGGCAAGGCGGCCGTCGCGGGGCAGCTCACGGCGGAATCGACCGACGAGCAGAGCCGCGCCGGCCTGCAGCACTGCAGCCCCGCCGAGTTCGAGCGCCTGCAGGCCCTGAACCGGGCCTATGGCGAGCGCTTCGGCTGGCCCTTCATCCTGGCCGTGCGCGGGCCGCGCGGGCAGGGCCTGTCGCGGCAGGCCATCATCGAGGCCTTCGAGCGCCGCCTCGCCGCGCCGCCGGACGTCGAGCGCGCCGAGTGCCTGCGCAACATCCACCGCATCGCCGAGATCCGCCTGAACGACCGCTTCGGCGCCGAACCGCGCCAGGGCAACGCCGTGCTGGACGCGGCGGATCGCCTCGCACGCCATTCCGAGCCGCCCTTCGCCGAGCAGGGCCAGCTCTGCGTGACCTACCTGACGCCCGCCCACCAGGCCGTCGCGCAAGACCTGACCCTCGCCATGCGCGAGGCCGGCTTTGACGAGGTGGCGATCGACGCGCTGGGCAATGTGGTGGGCCTGCTGCACGCCAGCCGGCCCGACGCGCCCCGCCTGCTCACGGGCAGCCACTACGACACCGTTCGCAACGCCGGCCGCCACGACGGCCGCCTGGGCGTGCTGGCCACGATCGAGGCCGTGCGGCAGCTGCGGCAGGAGGGGCGGCGACTGCCCTTCGCGCTTGAGCTCGTCGCCTTCTCGGAGGAAGAGGGCCAGCGCTACGCCGCCACCTTCCTCAGCAGCAGCGCCCTCGTGGGCCGCTTCGACCCGGCCTGGCTGGACCAGCGGGATGCCGACGGCGTCCGCCTGCAGGACGCGCTGCGGGCCGCCGGCCATCCCGGCACGCTGGCCTCCATCGAGGCGCTGCGCCGCGATCCGGCCCGCTACCTGGGCTATGTGGAGCTGCACATCGAGCAGGGCCCGGTGCTGTGCGAGCTGGACCTGCCGCTGGGCGTGGTCACCTCGATCAACGGCAGCCGGCGCTACACGGGCGAGATCCTCGGCCTGGCCAGCCACGCCGGCACGACGCCCATGGACCGCCGCCGGGACGCCGCCGCCGCCGCCGCCGAGCTGGTGCTGGCCGTCGAGCGGGAGGCGCTGGCAAGACCTGGCACCGTCGGCACCGTCGGCCTGCTGGAGGTGGCGGGCGGCTCGATCAATGTGGTGCCCGGGCGCTGCCGCTTCAGCCTGGACCTGCGCGCCGGGGACGACGCCGCACGCGACGCGCTGGACGCCGCCGTGCGTACCGCCCTGGCCTCGATCTGCGAGCGCCGCGGCCTGCAGCACACGCTCACGCCGACGGTCGTCGCCTCCGCCGCGCCCTGCGCGCCGGCCTGGCAGGCCCGCTGGGCCTCGGCCGTCGAGGCGCTGGGCCTGCCCGTGCACCGCCTGCCCTCGGGCGCCGGGCATGACGCCATGAAGATCCACGAGGCCCTGCCGCAGGCCATGCTCTTCGTGCGTGGCGGCAACCTGGGCATCAGCCACAACCCCCTGGAGACCGTCAGCAATGACGACGCCGACCTCGCCGTGCGTGCCCTGCGTGCGCTGCTGGACGGCCTGAGCCACGAACACGAAGGACACCCCGCATGAGCAAGGACGCCCTCTACCAGCAGCTGGACGCCTGGATCGAGGCCCACTTCGACGAAGAGGTGGCCTACCTGCAGGCGCTGGTGCAGGTCCCCACCGACACCCCGCCCGGCCACAACGCCCCGCATGCCCGCCGCACGGCCGAGCTGCTCGCCGCCATGGGCCTGCCGGCCGAGGCGCATGCCGTGCCGCAGCCCGAGGTCGAGGCCGCCGGCCTGCAGAGCATCACCAACCTGATCGTGCGCCGGCGCTATGGCGAGGGCGGCCCGGTGGTCGCGCTCAATGCGCACGGCGATGTCGTCCCGCCTGGCGAGGGCTGGACGCACGGTCCCTACAGCGGCGAGGTCGAGGACGGCCGGCTCTACGGCCGCGCCGCCGCCGTCAGCAAGAGCGACTTCGCGACCTACACCTTCGCCCTGCGCGCGCTGGAAGCCCTGCAGCGCCCGCTCAAGGGCGGCGTGGAGCTGCACTTCACCTACGACGAGGAGTTCGGCGGCGAGCTGGGCCCGGGCTGGCTGCTGAAGCACGGCCTGACGCACCCGGACCTGCTGCTGGCCGCCGGCTTCAGCTACCAGGTCGTGACCGCGCACAACGGCTGCCTGCAGATGGAGCTCACGGTGCACGGCCGCATGGCCCATGCCGCGATCCCGCACACCGGCATCGACGCGCTGCAGGGCGCGGTCACCATCCTCAACGCGCTCTATGCCCAGAACGAGCGCTACCGCCAGGTGCGCAGCCAGGTGCCGGGCATCGAGCACCCCTACCTCAACGTGGGTCGCATCGAGGGCGGCACCAACACCAACGTCGTGCCCGGCAAGGTCGTGCTCCGGCTGGATCGCCGCATGATCCCGGAGGAAGACCCGGTGGAGGTCGAGGCGACGCTGCGGCAGGTGATCGCCGACGCCGCCGCGGGCTTCGCGGGCACGGTGGAGGTGCGGCGCCTGCTGCTGGCGCGCTCGCTGCAGCCGCTGCCGGGGCATGAGCGGCTCGTGACGCCGCTGCAGCGCCACGCGCAGGCCGTCTTCGGCGAGGCCATCCCCACGTCCGGCACGCCGCTCTACACCGATGTGCGGCTCTATGGCGAACAGGGCATCCCGGCGGCCATCTACGGTGCGGGGCCGCACACGGTGCTGGAGTCCAACGCCAAGCGGGCCGATGAGCACCTGGTGCTGGCGGACCTGCGCCGGGCGACGCAGGTGGTGGCGCGCACGCTGCTGGACCTGCTCGACACCGACTGAGGCGCCGTCGCCACGGCAGCCCCGAGGGCGTCCGGGGCATGCGCGGGCAGGACCGGTTTGGGCGGCATACTGCGCTGCGACGCGCCCCTAACGCGTCAAGATCGGTCCATCAGGAGCAGTGACGCCGCCATGCCCGAGTTCCCCCTGAGCCGCCGCCACTGCCTGGCCCTCGCGCTGGGCGGCCTGGCGATGCGACCCGCGCACGCGGCGCAGGCCGCGAGTGCTGCAGGCCCCCACAGCCTGTCCGTGCTGAGCTACTACGACTACCCGCCCTTCTCCACCGGGCCGGGCCACGGGTTGACGCAGGACCTGCTGCAGCTGCTTCAGCAACGCGCCGGCCCGCTGCTGCCGCCGCTGCAGGTGGAGCTCATGCCGCGCCGCCGCGTGGCCGCCATGGTGACGAGCAGCAGCTGGCGCGGCCTCGTGCCCTGGGTCAGCCCCGCCTGGTTCCAGGACACCGCCCGGCATCGCTTCGTCTGGACGGAGCCGCTGATGAGCGACGAGGACCTGGTGCTCTCGCTGAAGTCCCGCCCCGTGGACTACCAGGGGCCGGCCTCGCTGAAGGGCCTGACGCTGGGCGGCGTCTTCGGCCATGTCTACCCGGAAACCGAAGCGATGGTGACGGCCGGCACGCTGCAGCGCCTGGACTCCTTCAGCCAGGAAGCCAGCCTGCGCATGCTGCTGATGGGGCGGGTCGAGGTGGTGTTCATCTCGCGCAGCGGCCTGGCCAGCTGGCGCAAGCGCCTGCCGGAGTTCGACACGCGGCTGCACGTGGCGGAGCACCCGCGGCAGCGCTACCAGCGCCACCTGCTGCTGTCCCCGCTGATGCCGGAGGCGCCCCGCGAATGGCTGCTCCAGACGGTGGCCGGCCTGGGCCAGGATGCGGCCTGGCGCGGGCTGCTGCAGCAGTACGGCGTGGACGTGCCCGCCTGACGCGGACTTGATCCAGTTCGTGTCGCCCGCCCGCACCGGGCACTACACTGAGCCCGTGAACACCCGCCGTCCGCCCACCCTGCTGTTGCGCTGCCTCGTGCTGCTGAGCCTCTGGTTCGGCGCGCTGGCCCCCGCGCTGTCGCAGGCCATCGCGGCGGAGCGCGGGGAGCTCACGCCCTTCACCCAGGTCTGCCGTGCGAGCCTGGTGTCGCCCCGCGCACAGCAGGGTGACTGGCCCGGCTCCAGGCGCCCGGCGGTGGAGGACCACGGCCTCTCGGCCCACTGCATGTTCTGCGGGGCCCATCAGCAGGACCTCGCCCTGCCGCCGCCGAGCCTCCAGGCGCGTCCGGTGGCTGAACAGGTGCTGGCCCTGGTGCCGGCGCGTTTCCTCAGTGCCCCTGCCCTGCGCAGCGTCTGGCAGCCGGCCCAGTCCCGCGGGCCTCCCACGGGCAGCGTCCTCCTCTGATTGACACGCCGCCGGGGCTGGCTCGCCAGGCCCGGCCGGTGCCTCCCTGCCGACGCGCCCCCGCGCCGTCCGCAGCCGTCTCCTGACGTCCGCCCCCGTCGCGCGGACCGCCGGATCCCGCTCGCCCCTCGGCGACGCCGATCCTGGCCTGCCAGCTGCCCTTCTCGATCATGAACAAGCCTCTTCGCCCGCAGCCCCTGCTGCTGGTCCTTGCCCTCGCCTGCGCCCTGGGCGCCCAGGCCCAGTCCACCCCCACGCCCCCGTCGACGACGGCCGCCGAGCCGCCCGTGCCGCCGGGCGATTCCCAGACCAAGCAGCTGGGCGTGGTCACCGTGCATGGCAACTCGCCCACCTCCCTGCCGACCACCATCCCCACCACCATCGAAGGCGTCGACGCGGCCACGCTCGCCCGCACCGTCAACGCCACCGATGCCGAGGATGCGCTGAAGTACTTCCCCAGCCTGCTCGTGCGCAAGCGCTACATCGGCGACTACAACCACGCCGTACTCTCGACCCGCGCCTCGGGCACGGGCAACAGCGCCCGCTCGCTGGTCTACGCCGACGGCATCCAGCTCTCCAACCTGCTCGGCAACGGCGCCACCTTCGCGCCGCGCTGGGGCCTGGTCACGCCTGAGGAGATCGCCCGCGTCGATGTGCTGTACGGCCCCTTCTCGGCCGGCTATCCGGGCAATGCCGTCGGCGCGGTGGTCGACTACCAGACCCGCATGCCCCAGGCCTTCGAGGCCCACGGCCGCGTGGCCACGGCCGTGCAGCCGAACGATCTCTACGGCCAGAACGACACCTACCGCGCCACGCAGGGCAGCCTCTCCGTCGGCAGCCGCGACGGCGCACTCGCCTGGTGGGTCCATGGCAGCCGCAGCCAGAGCCACGGCCAGCCGCTCGTCTTCGCCACGCGGCTCCTGAGCGCCGGCACCGCGCCCACCGCGGGCCTGCCGGTCGTGAGCGGCGCGCTGCGGGACAAGAACCGCAGCGACCAGGACATCTACCTCATCGGCAGCGCCACCGAGTACGACACCACCCAGGACCACCTCAAGGCCAAGCTCGCCTGGGACATCAGCCCGACGTTGCGCCTGAGCTATGTGCTGGCGGACTGGAAGAACCACAGCGACGGCCGCTCGCGGAGCTGGCTGCGCGATGCCCGGGGCGAGGTCGTCGACCACCGCTACGGCGGCGACATCAGCCAGGGTGTGCTGATCGACGGCAAGCGCTACACGCTCACGGCCGCCGACTTCGGCCGCAGCCACGACGAGCTGGAGCACCGCATGCAGGCGCTGACGCTGAAGTCCCACACCATGGGCTTCTTCGACTACAGCCTCGCCTGGAGTCAGTACGACTACACGAGCGACCTCAGCCGCAGCTATGCGCCCAGCAGCAAGGCCCAGCCCGAGGCGGGCCGCCTGACGGACCAGCACGGCACCGGCTGGAAGACCTGGAGCGCCCGCGGCGTGTGGCGTCCCGGCGGCGACCACGTGCTCGAGGCCGGCCTCTCGCGCGGGGAGGACACGTTGAGCACCCGCGTCGACACCACGGCGGACTGGCGCTGGGGCAGCGCCGCCCGCTTCGCCTCGCTCTTCGCCGGCCGCACGCGCACGGACGCCCTCTTCGCCCAGGACAGCTGGGAGCTCGGCCGCGACTGGCAGGCCGTGCTGGGCCTGCGTGGCGAGCACTGGCAGGCGATGGACGGCCGCACCGAGAACGCCTACACCGGCGTCGCCGACCAGGGCGCCTGCAGCCTGGCCAGCCAGCGCTGCGTGCTGAGCCACGCCGAGCGCAGCCTGCAGGCGCTCTCGCCCAAGGCGGCGCTGTCCCACCAGCTGAATGACGACTGGATGCTCAAGGCCAGCACCGGCCGCGCCGTGCGCTTCCCGACGGTGAGCGAGCTCTACCAGGGCGGCTTCGACAGCAAGACCGGCGGCGTCATCAACAACGACCCCGGCCTGCGCCCCGAGAAGGGCTGGACCACGGAGCTCAGCGCCGAGTGGGGCGTCGGCGCCCATCAGCTGCGCATGACCTACTTCCGCGAGGACACGCGGGACGCGCTCTACGCGCTGCTCAACGTGACGACGAACGCCAGCACCGTGCAGAACGTCGACTACGTACGCACCCACGGCGTCGAGATCGCCTTCAGCAGCGAAGGCGGCTGGACGGAGCGCCTGCTCAAGGGCCTCGGCGTGAACGGCAGCGTGACCTATGCCGACTCGCGCGTGCTGGCCAGCACCGGCTACGTGAGCGTGCCGGGCGACGTGATCGGCAAGTGGCAGCCGCGCGTGCCGCGCTGGCGCGCCACGATGGTCGCGAGCTGGCAGGCCACGCCGGACCTCAGCCTCAGCTACGGCGCGCGCTACAGCGGCCGCCAGTACAGCACGCTCGACAACAGCGACCCCAACGGCTTCGCCTACCAGGGCGCCAGCAAATACTTCACCACGGACCTGCGCGTGCAGTGGCGCATCAACCGCCAGTGGCGCCTCGCCGGCGGCATCGACAACCTCAACAACTACCAGTACTGGAACTTCCACCCCTATCCGCAGCGGACCTTCCATGCGGAGCTGAAGTTCGATCTCTGAGCCTGAAAGGAAGACCATGTTGATGACCTCCTGTCTGCGCCTCGGGGCGATGACCCTCGCCCTCGGCGCCCTCGCGATGGCCCCGGCCGTCTCGCGCGCCCACATCACGCTCGAGCAGGGCGAGGCCGTGGCCGGCAGTGCCTACAAGGCCGTGCTGCGCGTGGGCCACGGCTGCGACGGCGCCGCGACCACCCAGATCACCGTGACCCTGCCCCCGGGCTTCCGCGGCGCCAAGCCCATGCCCAAGGAGGGCTGGACCCTGGCCATCCGCCGCCAGGCGCTGGAGCAGCCCTACGAGAGCCACGGCAAGACCGTCCGCGAGGACGTCACCGAGATCAGCTGGACCGCACGCGACGAGGCCCACGCCCTGCCGGACGCCTGGTACGACGAGTTCGTGCTGCGCGGTGGCGCGCCCGAGACCGTCGGGCCGGTGTGGTTCAAGGTGCACCAGCGCTGCACGCAGGGCGAGTGGTCCTGGAGCGAGGTCCCCGCCAGCGGCGCCAGCACCGCCGGGCTCAAGGCCCCGGCCGTGCGCCTGATGCTGAAGGCCCCCGGCGGCGCCGAGCACGCGCATTGAGGCACACCGTGCGTCGCGTGCGGTGAGGCCTGCGGGCAGATCCGCCCTTCGCACGGTCGTGAGCCGCAAAGCGTGGAATTGCACCGGAAGTGCCGCGCATCTAAGTGGGCCGGCGCACCCGCCTTCTTCGGGCTTTTGACGAACGCCGGCGGCGCGAAGATGGCTGCCATGACGACGCGCTCCACACCACACGCCCTGCGCCGCGGCCCTGGCCGCAAGACCTGCCCCCACGGGGCCGATCCCTGCGCCCGGGTGTGTCCGTCGGGCTGAGTCGTCCGTCCCTCACACGACCGCGCCCGGACCGCGTTCCCGCAAGGGTTCGCCTGATCTGCGCGGCTCGGCGCCCCTGGCTTCCACCTCCACGCTGCGGCCCCACGGGCAGGCTTCGCCCTGCCACGTCCCTCGGGCAGCGTCTCACGGCGCCTCCTGGCGGCCCCTTTCCCGGGGCCGCCTTTTTTATGTCCTGATCCGGCGCGTTCCGTCGAAGGTCATGGGCGGGATCACGCGGATGGGGCAAGTGCCGGGGCGCCCGATAATCGCGGGCGTTTGGAATGAGGAACGCCGCATGGCGGCATCGAGAACGAGAATGAGATTACCCAACCTGCTGGCCAGCCGGAACGGCCGCCTGGGCGCCTTCTTTGCGCTGTACGTGACCGAGGGCATCCCGTTGGGCTTTGCCGCCATCGCCGTCGCCACCCAGCTGCGTCGCATGGGCGTGGGCCCCGCGGCCATCGGCGCCTTCGTGGCGTCCTTCTATCTGCCCTGGGCCTTCAAATGGGCCTTCGGCCCGGTGATCGACGTGTTCCGGTCCCAGCGCTTCGGCCACCGCCGGGCCTGGATCCTGTTCACGCAGCTGATGATGGCGCTCACCATCCTCGCGCTGATGGCCATCCCGCTGCCCGCCAGCCTGGGCCTGTTCACGAGCGTCCTGCTGGTGCACAACACCTTCGGCGCGATGCAGGACGTGGCCATCGACTCCCTGGCCTGCAACACGCTGCACGAGGACGAGCGCGGGCTCGCCAACGGCCTGATGTTCGCCGGCGCCAACGTGGGCCAGGCGATCGGCGGCAGCGGCGTGCTCTACCTGATGGGCACCGTCGGCTTCCAGCCCAGCTTCGTGATGGTCGCGCTGTCCATCCTGCTCGTGACGGGCTTCATCGTGCTGCCCATGAAGGAGGCGCTGGCGGTGCAGCTCGAGCAGCTGCCGGCGGCTTCGGCCCCGGCCCGCGCCACGCTGAGCCAGGCCGCCAGCGAGATGAAGGCCTTCGCGGTCCAGTCCTTCCGCTCCTTCCTCGGTTCGCGCGGGGCCTTCTCCGCCGTGTTCTTCGGCCTGTTGCCCGTGGGCGCGATGTGCCTGGGCCTCGCGCTGCAGTCCAACCTCGCCGTCGAGTTCGGCATGGACGACGCCGGCGTGGCGCTGCTCAATCTGTGGTGCACCATCGCCGGCGCCTTCGCCATGGTCATCGGCGGCACGCTGTCCGACAAATTCGGCCGCCGCCGCATGCTGGGCCTGTACATCGTGCTGATGAGCTTCCCGGTGCTCTACCTCTGGTGGCAGATGCGCCTGAACGGCTACGACATGCCGCGCCCGGCCGGCAGCGAGGCGGTGCCCGCGCTGGTCACCGCGCTGTGGATCGCCTCCATCAGCTACAACGTCTTCAACGGCATGATGTACGGCACGCGTGCCGCCATCTTCATGGACGTGACCAACCCCAAGGTCGCGGCCACGCAATTCACGGCCTACATGGCGCTGATGAACCTCGCCATCGCGATCGCCGCCACCTGGCAGGGCGTGGTGTCGGAGGCCTTCGGCTACCGGCTGACGCTGCTGATCGACGTCGCCACGGGCCTCATCTGCCTGCTGGTGCTGCCCATGATGACCAAGCCCGCCGGTGATCGCATCAGCGACGACAAGACCGAGGGCCGCGCCCGCAAGTCGGCCATCGTGCTGGGCCTGTGCTGCCTCGGCTTCGTGCCGGCCTGGCTGTGCCGCGAGCAGCTGGGCGAGGGCGCGCCGCTGATGCAGACCTTCTTCACGCTGGTCTTCGTGTCGTCCGCGCTGTTCCTGCTCGCCGCGCGCGAGGTGATGGGCCGCGACACCGGCCGCTGGCGCGGCCCCATGCTGTGGTGCGCCCTGCTGCTGCTGGGCATCTACTTCCGCAAGGACCTGGGCCTGCTGGACGCCGGCAGCGCGCTGAAGCAGATCGCGGAAGCCGTGATCCTGACCGTGCCCGTGCTGGGCGGCGTGACGCTGCTGGCGCTGGCCAGCCGCTCCTGGGCGGCCCTGCACGCGGAGGCCTGAGGGCGTCCGAGGGCGCCGGCCACGGCGCCGCTCTCGCGACAAGGGCCCGTGACGGGCCCTTTTCCTTTGGGGTGCGCGCTCGGCGGATCAGGCCGCCAGCAAGGCCTGCAGCGCCTGTTCGCGGATGCCGTAGAAGCGCTTGATCTCGTCGATCTGCGCCAGCACCTGCGCACGGCGCTCGGCGCTGATGCCCTGGGGGCGCCGCACGGCCAGGATCATCTTGTTCTTGCTGGTGTGCTCCAGTGCGATGAACTCGAAGACCTGCGTGTCGTAGCCCTCCGATTCCAGCAGCAGGGCGCGCAGGCCGTCGGTGATCATCTCGGCCTCCTGGCCCAGATGGATGCCGTGCTGCAGCAGCGGCTTGAGCAGCGCCGGGCTCTGCATCTGCGGCCGCAGCTGCTTGTGGCAGCAGGGCGAGCACATGATGATCTGCGCCTTCGCCCGCAGGCCCAGATGGATGGCGAAGTCGGTGGCGATGTCGCAGGCATGCAGCGCGATCATCACGTCCAGGCGCTCGGGGCGGTACTCCCGCACGTCGCCCTGGTCGAAGCGCAGGCCCGTGCAGGCATTGCGCGTCGCGACGTCGTTGCACAGGCGGACCATGTCCTCGCGCAGCTCGACGCCCAGCACCTCCGGCGCCTTGCCCAGCTCGCGCAGGTAGTCGTGCATCGCGAAGGTGAGGTAGCCCTTGCCGGAGCCGAAGTCCGCCACATGGACGTCCGGCGAGGTGGCCAGGGCCGACTGCGACAGCGCCTTGCCGAAGATCTCGATGAACTTGTTGATCTGCTTCCACTTGCGGGACATGGCCGGCACCAGCTCCAGCCCCTGGCGCCCGTCGTGGGTCAGGCCGAGGTCGCGCCACACGGGGCGCTCGAGGGCCAGATGCCGCTGCTTGCTGCGGTCGTGGCTGGCCTGGGCATCGGTCGCCTGAGCGGCCTCGCCCGGCGCCGCGGCCTTGAGCTTGCCCACGCGCAGGGTGGGCCGGCCCTTGCGGCTGTAGGCCAGCTGCAGCTCGCGGGTGTCGGTCAGCAGATGCGCGTTCTGGAACGGCGTGCCCAGCAGGCCGGCGAGCTGCTGCAGGCCCTCCTCGAGCCCGTGGTTCTTGGTGATGTCGCGGGTCTGGTAGCGCCACAGAAAGCTCAGCGCCCGTTCGCCGCGCAGCTCGATCTCGCGCACCATCAGGCGCTCCAGGCCGGCCTCGCCACCTTCCGGCTTGCCCAGGCTCAGCTTGAAGCCCTGCCGCGCCGCGAGCACGCCTCGCAGGCTGTGCAGGAAGCGGGCGACGGCATCGTCGGCATCCGGGGCGGCGGCGGTCGGGGCAATCAGGTGGCTGAACATGAGGGAGGCAGGCAGAGACGGAAGGCGGCCGCGGTGAGAGGCCCGCGCGGCGGCAAAGCCTGGATTGTCCCCCATGCGCCTCGCGCGCACCGATCTGGCCGTGACCTCGCCGGCTATTCCGCGCATCAATCCCTGGCCCGGCGTCCGACACTGCGAAGACAATGCCTCCAGACCGGGCATCTGCACCGCTGCGCGCGCCCGGCCGGAAGCGCCGGCCTCATCCCACAGGACTCCTTCGCACGCCCCGCCTCATGCAAGCCCTGGAAACCTTGCTGTCCTCCCAGCTGGCCGCCTGGCACAACCGGCACCCGCTGGCCCGGCACGTGCGGGCCGTGGACGTGCACACCATGGGCGTGGTCGCCCTGCCCTTCATGCGCAGCGGGCCGCCGCGCGAGCCGCAGGAGCCCGTGCTGGGTGACGTCGGGAGCTTCTCCGCCGAGCCCTCCTTCACGCAGCCGCCCCGCCCCGGCCTGCTGCAGCGCCTGCTGGCCTGGCGGCCCGGGCGCCAGGCGCCGCGCGACCGCTGGCCGGTGTTCAGCGAGCAGTTCGTCGTCGGCGTCTCCGCACGGCAGGCGGGCGAGTTCGCGCGCCGCTACGGCTACAGCCAGCGGCCGGACGGCGGCAGCTGGCCGCTGCGCAACATCCCCGTCGACGAGGCACTCGCGGCGCAGGGTCCCGCGGATGGCGCGGGCGCCTGGCCCGAGGAGATCTACCTGCTCAGTGCCGCGCTCGACGCCGGCCCGGCCCGCACCCGCGTGCTCGTCGCGCAGGGCGCCGGCCTGCGGCTGTACATCGCCGGCCCGCGCTGCCTGCATCCGCTCAAGGTCGGCCTGTTCGGGCTGCTGATGGCCCTGCTGCTGGGCCTGGTCCTGCTGGCCAGCCTGAGCCCGAAGAAGGCCGCCCCCGGCGCCGCCACGCCCCCCGCAGCGGCCTCGGCAGCATCGGCGCCCCACCCGGCCAGTGCCGCCGCGCCGGCGGCGTCGAACCCGACGGCGTCCGAGGCGAGCAGCCACGAGCACGCGGCCTCGGGCAGTGCGCCTCCAGAGATCGCGGCCAGCACGGCCAGCCCGGCCGCGAGCGCGCCGCCCGCCCCCGGCTCCGCGCCCACGCTCATGACGGCCAGCCAGTTGCCCGACAACATGGCCTCCGCACCGGACATCCGCCCACACCTCGTGCCCCGCCCGGAAGGCGGCACGGCGTCCAAGGACACGCCAGCGCCCTCGTCCAAAGACGCCGGCAAGGCCAGCGGCAAGGAGGGCGACAAAGACGGCGCCAAGCCCCCGGCCCGGCCCACCGACGAAGTGATCGAGCGGGCGCACAGCAGCGGCGTCGGCAACGGCGCCCTCGTCCGGCCGGCGATGAAGACGGATCGACCGCCGCTGCGCGACGGTGAGGCCGGCAGTGCCGCGAAAGACGTGAAGGACACGAAGGGCGCGAAGGAAGACAAGCCGGCGCGCACGC
This sequence comes from Burkholderiaceae bacterium, assembly GCA_041912595.1. Lineage (GTDB taxonomy): Bacteria > Pseudomonadota > Gammaproteobacteria > Burkholderiales > Burkholderiaceae_C > Roseateles_B. The sequence goes on along the minus strand of JAYRMR010000006.1, from coordinate 9,950 downwards.
CCGCCTCCGACGCGAAGCAGGAGCCCGCCAGCACGGCCGATGCGCTCCGGCAGCGTCCGGGCAAGGGCACGGAGGGACGGGGCGGCAAGGACGCGGCCAGCGCGCCGCTGGTCGCGCTCGTGGGGCCGGCGCTGCCCAGCAAGGCCGAGGCCGAGGCCTATCTCCAGAAGATGCAGCCGCTCATCCAGCCGCTCGTGGGCAAGCGTCCGCTGGAGCTGCAGGTCATCCAGACGCCCGAAGGCTGGCGCGCCGCCGCCTGGCCCTTCCCGAGCCGTGAGGAGGCGCAGCTGATCAACGCGATGCTGGTCGCCCGCGGTCTGCGCACGCGGGCCGTGGACTTCTGAGCCGATCCCGCCGCCGCAACGGCGGCCGGGGCCGGCGTCAGACTCAGCTGCGGTAGTCGGCGTTGATGGTCACGTAGTCGTGGCTCAGGTCGCAGGTCCAGACGGTGGTCTGGGCCAGCCCGCGGTGCAGCTTGACGCGCACGGTGATCTCGGACTGCTTCATCACGCGCTGGCCATCTTCCTCCCGGTACTCGGGATGGCGGCCGCCCTGGCGCACAACGTGGACGTCGTCCAGGAAGAGGTCGATGAGCGTCTGGTCGAGGTCGGCGATGCCGGCATAGCCCACCGCGGCGAGGATGCGGCCGAGGTTGGGGTCGCTGGCGAAGAAGGCCGTCTTGACCAGGGGCGAGTGGGCGATGGCATAGGCCGCGAGCTGGCACTCGGCCTCGTCCCGGCCGCCTTCGATCTTCACGGTGATGAACTTCGTCGCGCCCTCGCCGTCCCGCACGATGGCCTGCGCCAGCTGCTGCGACACCGCGATCACGGCATCACGCAAGACCTGACCCTCGGGCGAGGCCAGCGACTCGATCCGGGCATGGCCGGCCTGCTGCGTGGCGATGAGCACGAAGGAGTCGTTCGTGGAGGTGTCGCCGTCGATGGTGATGCGGTTGAAGGAGGCGTCGGCGGCATCGCGCACCAGACCCTGGAGCAGCTCGGGGGCGATGCAGGCGTCGGTGGCCACATAGCCGAGCATCGTCGCCATGTTGGGGCGGATCATGCCCGCGCCCTTGGAGATGCCGGTGATGGTGACGGTCTTGCCACCGATCTGCACCTGGCGGGAGGCCGCCTTGGGCAGCGTGTCCGTCGTCATGATGCCTTCGGCCGCCTCGGCCCAGGCATCGGCGCGCAGGGCTGCCACGGCCTGGGGCAGGCCCGCGATGATGCGGTCCACCGGCAGCGTTTCCATGATCACGCCCGTCGAGAAGGGCAGCACCTGCGCGGGCTGGATGCCCATCAGGCCGGCCAGTGCGTCGCAGCTCTGGCGCGCACGGGCCAGGCCGTCCTCGCCGGTGCCGGCGTTCGCGTTGCCGGTGTTGACCAGGATGGCGCGCACGCCCTGCCCGGCCGCCAGGTGCTCGCGGCAGATCTGCACGGGGGCGGCGCAGAAGCGGTTCTTGGTGAACACGCCGGCCACGGCGCTGCCCTCATCCAGCGCGATCACGCTGAGGTCGCGGCGGTTGGCCTTGCGCACGCCCGCCATCGTGATGCCCAGGCGCACGCCGGGAACGGGGTGGAGCGAAGCGGGGTCGGGAGCGGTGAGATTGACGGGCATGGTGCAGCGGGCTTCAGGTGGCGCCCCATGGCGCCGATCGCCCGCGATTGTAGGACCGCACCTCCGTCCGGGCACGGCGCCGCTGCATTGAAAAAGGGCGAAGCCCGCGTGGACTTCGCCCTGGATCGTGGGCGGGAGCGGCAGCCGCTCAGCCGGTGCGACGGCGGCACGCGGCCACGAAGCCGACCGCGGTCAGGCCGGCGGCCATCAGGGCGAGGCGGCTGGGTTCGGGCACGGGCTGGGCGATGATGTCCTGGAAGCTGGCGTTGTGCAGCGCCTGGAGCTGGTAGAGGCTGGGCCCGTTGTAGCTGAGCGCCGCCTGCAGATAGGTCTCGCCGATGTTGACCGCCTGCGTCACGGACGCGAGGTCGTCGCCGCCCAGGACATAGAAATTGCCACCGCCGGCAGCCCCGAACTGCACCTTCAGGCCGGAGACGCCGCTGCCGGAGTCCAGCATGATCTCCCACACGGCCAGCTGGAAGCCGGCTTCCTTGACGACATCGCCGAAGGACTGGCTGTAGCTCGTGGAATACAGGTTGGAGAGCAACGACTGCTGCGTGGCCGTCAGCGTGCCCAGCGAGAAGGGGGCCGGGTCGAAGTTGTTCGTCTGGCTCGGCTCGATGCAGTAGGCGAAGAAGGACTGGCCCGTGCCGAGATCGCGATATTCCAGCGCTCCCGCGTAGCCGCTGGTCTTGCTGGTCGTGACCTGGAGCGCCGTCAGACGGTCGCCGAGGAACTCGATGTTCAGCGCCTGAGCGCTGAACGCGAGTGCCCAGGCTGCCACGGCAACACAGAGCTTCTTCATGACGGCACCTGCCGGAAGGCCGAGATCAGCGCTGGGAGGAGCGACGGCGCTGGACTGCGCCCATCAGGCCGGCAGCGCCGAGCAGCAAGGCCAGCGAGCCGGGCTCGGGCACGGTCTTGAGCTGGGTGAGCGCGCCGCTGAACAGACCGGCGGACTTGGTGTCCTTCATCACGCCAGACACATAGAGCGTCCAGGTGCTGCCAGCACCCAGCATCACGGGCGCCAGGTCCCACACTTCCTGGAACGTGGGCATGCCCCAGGGCGTGGTCTCGGTGAAGTCATAGCGCAGCGTGCCGTTCGACAGGTAGGCGCTGGTGATGTCGACGTAGATGCCTTCGGTCGGCTCCGTCGCCTTGAAGGCATGGAGGTGACCGCCGACCTGCCCCCCCACCAGCGCGGCGTCAACCACGAAGGACTGGGAGAACGCGGTCGGACGACGGACGGCGGCGAGATTCGACGAAGCGAAGTCCTGGACGATCGGCGTGGCCGAGGCAGCCACGGCGGACAACGTAAGAGCCAGACCGGCCAGCAGCCGGGATGAAGTACCCAGAGTCATGGAGTGGGATTCCCGTTCGACGTCCACCAAGTGCCGACATGCGTCACCCGATGGCTATTTGTAAGAATTTGCGATGCCATCATAGTGTGCCCCACCCCCTGGAGCCTCCCCCGCGTACACGGGGGCACGGCCCGGAATTCGTGAAGTTTGGCACTGAGGCCGACCGACGCGACCGACGCGGGGACAGGTCTTGCCCCCTTTGCGGCGCCCGGCCGCCTGGATCAGCTCAGCTTGCCGTGGCAGGACTTGAACTTCTTGCCGCTGCCGCAGGGGCAGGGATCGTTGCGGCCGACATGGCCGAACTGCTCGGCGATGGTGGCGGGGTCGATGTCCTGCGACACCGAGCCATCCTCGTTGGGATGGGTGTAGGTGACGTTGCTGACGTTCTCGGCGCGCTGCTCGATGGCCTCGGCCGCGGCATTGGCCTCTTCCTGGGTCTGGATGCGCACGTTCATCAGCACGCGGGTGACTTCCATCTTCACCACGTCCAGCAGCTGCGAGAACAGCTCGAAGGCCTCGCGCTTGTATTCCTGCTTGGGGTTCTTCTGGGCGTAGCCGCGCAGGTGGATGCCCTGGCGCAGGTAGTCCAGCGAAGCCAGGTGCTCGCGCCAGTGCTGGTCGATGGACTGCAGCAGCACCATGCGCATGAAGGGCGTGAACTGGTCCTCGCCGACGAGCGCCAGCTTGGACTCGAACACGGCATCGCCGGCCTTGGTGACCATCTCGACGATGTCCTCGTCGGTCACGGCATCGCGCTTGGCGACCTCGGCGACCAGCGGCACGTCCAGCTGCCATTCGTCCTTGAGCACGCGCTCGAGGGCCGGCAGGTCCCACTGCTCTTCCAGGCTCTCGGCCGGGACGAAGGTGCGCACCACGTCTTCCAGCGAGCTGCCGCGCAGGTTGCCGATCTGGGCGGTGAGCTTCTCGGCCTCGAGGATGTCGTTGCGCTGCTGGTAGATGACCTTGCGCTGGTCGTTCGACACGTCGTCGTATTCCAGCAGCTGCTTGCGGATGTCGAAGTTGCGGGCCTCGACCTTGCGCTGCGCGCCTTCGATGGAGCGGGTCACGATGCCCGCCTCGATGGCCTCGCCCTCGGGCATCTTCAGGCGGTCCATGATGGCGCGCACGCGGTCACCCGCGAAGATGCGCATCAGCGGATCGTCCAGCGACAGGTAGAAGCGCGAGGAGCCCGGATCGCCCTGGCGGCCCGAACGGCCGCGCAGCTGGTTGTCGATCCGGCGGCTCTCGTGGCGCTCGGTGGCGATGATGCGCAGGCCGCCCTCGGCCTTGACCTTGGCGTGCAGCGCCGCCCACTCGTCCTTGAGCTTCTGGATGCGGGCCGCCTTCTCCTCGGCGGGCACCGCCTCGTCGGCTTCCAGGAACTCGACCTGCTTCTCGACGTTGCCGCCCAGCACGATGTCCGTGCCGCGGCCGGCCATGTTGGTGGCGATGGTGATCACGCCCGGGCGGCCGGCCTGGGCGACGATCTCGGCTTCCTTGGCGTGCTGCTTGGCATTCAGCACCTGGTGCGGCAGCTTCGCCTTGGTCAGCAGCTGGGAGATCAGCTCGGAGTTCTCGATGGACGTCGTGCCCACCAGCACCGGCTGGCCACGCTCGTGGCAGTCACGGATGTCGGCGATGACGGCGTTGTACTTTTCCTGGGCGGTCTTGTAGACCAGGTCCAGCTCGTCCTTGCGGATCGTCGGGCGGTTCGGCGGGATCACCACGGTCTCGAGGCCGTAGATCTCCTGGAACTCGTAGGCTTCCGTGTCGGCCGTGCCGGTCATGCCGGACAGCTTGCCGTACATGCGGAAGTAGTTCTGGAAGGTGATGGAGGCCATCGTCTGGTTCTCGGCCTGGATGGCCACACCTTCCTTGGCTTCCACGGCCTGGTGCAGGCCGTCGCTCCAGCGGCGGCCCGTCATCAGGCGGCCGGTGAACTCGTCGACGATGGTGACTTCGCCGTTCTGCACGACGTAGTGCTGGTCGCGGTGATACACGTGGTGCGCGCGCAGGGCGGCGTACAGGTGGTGCATCAGCGTGATGTTGGCGGCGTCGTAGAGGCTCGCGCCCTCGGCCAGCAGGCCCGCCTCGGACAGCAGGCGCTCGGCGTTCTCGTGGCCGTCTTCCGTCAGGTAGATCTGGTGGGACTTCTCGTCCACGGTGAAGTCGCCCGGCTCGATGACGCCCTCGCCCGTGCGCGGGTCCAGCTCGCCGATCTGCTTCTTGAGTCGCGGCGCGACCTTGTTGATGGCCAGGTAGACGTCGGTCTGGTCCTCGGCCTGGCCGGAGATGATCAGCGGCGTGCGGGCCTCGTCGATCAGGATGGAGTCCACCTCGTCGACGATGGCGTAGGCCAGCGGGCGCTGCACACGGTCACGCACGTCGTGGACCATGTTGTCGCGCAGGTAGTCGAAGCCGTACTCGTTGTTCGTGCCGTAGGTGATGTCGGAGGCGTAGGCGGCCTGCTTCTCCTCGCGGCTGGTCTGCGGCAGGTTGATGCCGACGCTCAGGCCCAGGAAGTTGTACAGGCGGGCCATCCACTCGGCATCGCGGCGGGCGAGGTAGTCGTTGACCGTCACCACGTGCACGCCCTTGCCGGTCAGGGCATTGAGGTAGACCGGCAGCGTGGCCATTAGCGTCTTGCCTTCGCCGGTGCGCATTTCGGCGACCTTGCCGGCGTTGAGCACCATGCCGCCGATCAGCTGCACGTCGAAATGGCGCATCTTCAGGGCGCGCTTGCCGCCCTCGCGCACCACGGCAAAGGCTTCCGGCAGGATCTGGTCCACCGTCTCGCCCTTGGCGATGCGGTCCTTGAACTCCTGGGTCTTGGCCCGCAGCGCCTCGTCGTCCAGCGCCTCCATCTGGGGCTCCAGCGCGTTGATCTGCTGGACGGTGCGGCGGTATTGCTTCAGCAGGCGCTCGTTGCGGCTACCGAAGATCTTGGTGAGAAGCGAGGGCAACATGCAGTGATTCTTGGACGGTAAGAGCTGGCACCAGGCCCGCCAGGCTCGTGATTCTTCTGTGCTGGGCAGGCTGCTGGCACGGCAGGCCCGCTGCGCCAGGGCGCGACGGACCCGTGAAACCTTGTTCTGGTCCTCCATCTCGGGGCACGACGGCCACTTGCAAGCCCGCTCGACGCACCTCCTGTATCCGGCGGTGTCTGAAGCCGTTCAGACACCGTCGCGTCAGGCGCCAGGAAAGGCACCGGGAGGCCGCCCGCAGGGCCCGCCAGCCGGCAAGACCAGGGCGGAGGACAACCGGCGGAGTTTAGCACCCGGCATCCCTCCCTTCGCCTCGGGACGCCGGGCGCGCGCTCCGGGTCTACACTGAGGCGCATGCGCAGACCCGATGCCTCCTCGACCGCCCCTGCCGGCGGTCCCGCCGTGCCCGACCCGACCCCCATCGGCCAGGCGCTGGCCCAGCACCAGGGGCTGGCGCGGCTGGGGGTGCTGATGCAGGAGTCGCAGCGCCGCATGGCCCTGGTCACCCCCGCCCTGCCGGGCGCGATGACGCGCTTCGTGAAACCCGGCCCGATCGACGAGGAAGGCTGGACGCTGCTCGCGGCGAACGCGGCGGTGGCAGCCAAGCTGCGCCAGCTGCAACCGCGCCTGGAGGCCCGCCTGCAGGAGCAGGGGCTCCAGCCGAGCAAGGTGCGGATCAAGGTGCAGGGCTGAGCCGGGCCGGACGGGCGCCCGAAAATCGCGCCCACAAAGAAAAACACAGGCGCGAGGCCTGTGTCTTCATGGGTGTGGTGCCGGCTATCGGATTCGAACTGATGACCTACCGCTTACAAGGCGGTTGCTCTACCAACTGAGCTAAGCCGGCTGTGTGCCCCGAGGCAGGACCTCAGGGCAGGCGCGGATTGTAGGGGCAAATCAGCAGGCCCGAACCCGTCAGTGGCCGCAGCCACCCTGGAGGACCGGACGCCGCCCGCGCCTACTTGATCCGCTTCAGCGTCGGTCGCGGCCCGGGGCCGTCGCCAGGGCCTTCGCCCGGCGCGCCGCCCGCGTCCTCGCCCGAGGCGTCAGCCGCCGGCGAGGCCGGCGCATCCGCCACGGCAGGGGCCGGCGCCAGGCGCAGGCCCTTGGCAGCCGGCTTCGCAGCCGGCCGTGCCTCGGGGGCCGCGGGCTCACTGCTGGCCGGCGCCGCCTCGGCCGCCGGCGCGGGGAAGGCCATGCCCTGCCCGTTCTCGCGGGCGTAGATGGCCACGACATGGTCCACCGGCACGACGATCTCGCGGGCGACGCCACCGAAGCGCGCCTTGAACTGGATGAACTCGTTGCCGAGGTCCAGGCCGTTCGTGGCATCGAAGCCGACGTTCAGCACGATCTCGTTGTTGCTGACGTACTCCATCGGCACCTGCACCGTGCGATCGACCTGCACCGCGAGGTACGGCGTGAAGCCGTTGTCGGTGCACCAGTCATGCAGGGCGCGGATCAGGTAGGGCCGCGTGGAGGTGCCGGCGGGCGCGCCACCGTCTGGGGTCTGGTCCATGGCTCGGGTCGCTTACTTGCGCATCACCTTTTCCGAGGGCGTCAGCGCCTCGATGTAGGCGGGGCGCGAGAAGATGCGCTCGGCGTACTTCAGCAGCGGCAGCGCGTTCTTGGACATGTCGATGCCGTAGTAGTCCAGGCGCCACAGCAGCGGGGCGATGGCCACGTCCAGCATGGAGAAGTCGTCCCCCAGCATGTACTTGTTCTTCAGGAAGATCGGAGCCAGCTGCGTCAGGCGGTCGCGGATCTGCGAACGGGCCTTCTCGAGCTGCTTGTCCGTCGGCTTGACGCCCTGGCCGCGGTTCTCCAGCACGTTGACGTGGGCGAACAGCTCCTTCTCGAAGTTCAGCAGGAACAGGCGCACGCGGGCACGGGCGACGGGGTCCCCGGGCATCAGCTGCGGATGCGGGAAGCGCTCGTCGATGTACTCGTTGATGATGTGCGACTCATACAGGATCAGATCGCGCTCGACGAGGATGGGCACCTCGTTGTACGGGTTCATCAGCGCGATGTCTTCCGGCTTGGCGAACAGGTCCACATCACGGATTTCGAAGTCCATGCCCTTTTCGAACAGCACGAAGCGGCAACGGTGCGAGTAGGGGCAAGTGGTTCCAGAATAAAGCACCATCATGGCGGCGGACTCCTGAGTTCAGGTCAACAATCGATTCCGTGTGCCCGACATGGTAGCGGCACACAAAAGGCAAACGCAGTGGGTGCCCGCGAAGGCCTCCCACTGCGCAACAGGGCCCGGCTCGCAGGCTGGGCCCGAAGGCTTACTTCACGTCCTTCCAGTAGGACGCATTCAGGCGCCAGGCGAACAGGGTGAAGATACCCAGACCCAGCAGCACGAGCACGCCCAGGCGGAAGCGCTGTGCCTGCGCCGGCTCGCCCATCCACTGCAGATAGGCGACCAGGTCACCCACGGCATTGTCATAGGCGCGGGCGTCCATGGTGCCGGGGGTCAGCTGCTCGAAGCCCTTGAAGACATGGACCTTCTTGGCGTGGTCATGCGGGTCGGCTTCCTCGACGAACTTGGCAGCGCGCTGGCCCTGCAGTTCCCACAGCACGTGCGGCATGGCGACGCTCGGGAAGGCCAGGTTGTTCCAACCGGTGGCCTTCGTCTCGTCGCGGTAGAACGTCCGCATGTAGGTGTAGAGGTAGTCGGCACCGGAGCCCTTGGCGCCATCAGCGCGCGAGCGGGCGATCACGGTCAGGTCGGGCGGGGTGGCGCCGAACCAGTCCTTGGCCTGCTTCGGGTCCAGCGAGACCTTCATGGTGTCGCCGACCTTCTCGGATGCGAACATCAGGTTGCCCTTGATCTGGGCTTCCGTCAGGCCGAGGTCCCGCATGCGGTTGTAGCGCATGTAGGCAGCCGAGTGGCAGTTCAGGCAGTAGTTGACGAAGAGCTTGGCGCCGTTCTGCAGGGCCGCCACGTCCGTCATCTTTTCCTTCGGGAACTTGTCCCATTCGATGCCGCCGCTGGAGGCCATGGCACCCGAGGCCAGGCCAAGGCCGATCAGCAGCGTAGCGATGAATTTCTTCATGAGATTCGACTCCTGGGCTGATCAGTGGGGGTGGAAGGTGACGCGGTCAGGCACAGGCTTGAACGTGCCTTGCTTGCTCCACCACGGCATCAGCAGGAAGAAACCGAAGTAGTACAGGGTACCGACCTGGGCGACGAGCGTACCGATCTCCGTCGGGGGCTGGATACCGAGGTAGGCCAGCACCAGGAAGAAGATGACGAACACGCCGTAGACGTACTTGTGCCAGCTCGGACGGTAGCGGATCGACTTGACCGGGCTGTGATCCAGCCAGGGCAGGAAGAACAGGATGATCACGGCACCGCCCATCACCACCACGCCCCAGAACTTCGCGTCGAAGGTCTTGAGCAGGAAGATGGCCACGACGGCGATGGCGAGCGTCGCCACCTTGCCCTTGCCGGAGAACGTGCCCTTGAGCACGGCCAGCACGGCACCCAGGCCCAGGATGACCGACAGCACGTTGACCATCACGTCGGTCGTGGCGCGCAGCATCGAGTAGAAGGGCGTGAAGTACCAGACAGGCGCGATGTGCGGCGGAGTCTTCAGCGGGTCGGCCGGGATGAAGTTGTTGTACTCCAGGAAGTAGCCGCCCAGCTCAGGCGCGAAGAAGATGATGGCCGAGAACACCATCAGGAACAGGCCCACGCCGAAGATGTCGTGCACGCTGTAGTAGGGATGGAAGGGAATGCCGTCCAGCGGGCGGCCCTGCGCATCCTTCTTCGCCTTGATCTCGACGCCGTCCGGGTTGTTCGAACCCACTTCGTGCAGCGCGATGATGTGCGCCACCACTAGGCCCAGCAGGACCAGCGGCACGGCGATCACGTGGAAGCTGAAGAAGCGGTTCAGGGTGGCGTCACCGACGACGTAGTCGCCGCGGATCATCAGGGCCAGGTCGTTGCCGACGAAGGGCACGGCGGCGAACAGGTTCACGATCA
>JAYRMR010000005.1:9009-135263 GCA_041912595.1 Burkholderiaceae bacterium | reverse complement strand
CTTCAGGGGGTCGATGAGGTCGTAGTTGACGCCGGCCTGTTCGTAGCTCAGCGTGTCGGGAGAGGAGGGGGCGTGCGTGCTCATGGGGCGCGATTATCGGTCATGGCCGGGACTTCCCCGAAGCGCCGGGCGAGGGGCTCGCCCGCCCGTAGAATCCGCCGCCATGAGCTACCAGGTTCTCGCCCGCAAGTACCGCCCCCACCGTTTCGAGGAACTGGTGGGCCAAGAGCACGTCGTGCAGGCGCTGGCCAATGCGCTGACGCAGCAGCGGCTGCACCACGCCTACCTGTTCACGGGGACGCGCGGCGTGGGCAAGACCACGGTCTCGCGCATCCTGGCCAAGAGCCTGAACTGCACCGGCGCGGACGGGCAGGGCGGCATCACGGCCCAGCCCTGCGGCGTCTGCCCCGCCTGCCGGGACATCGACGCCGGCCGCTTCGTGGACTACGTGGAGCTCGATGCCGCCTCCAACCGCGGCGTCGAGGAAATCTCGCAGCTGCTGGACCAGGCGGTCTACAAGCCGGTGGTGGGGCGCTTCAAGGTCTACATGATCGACGAAGTGCACATGCTCTCGAACACCGCCTTCAACGCGATGCTGAAGACGCTGGAGGAGCCGCCGGAGTACCTCAAGTTCGTGCTGGCCACCACCGACCCGCAGAAGGTGCCGGTGACGGTGCTGTCCCGCTGCCTGCAGTTCAATCTGCGCCCGATGGCGCCGCAGAACGTGCAGATGCACCTGGGCCGCGTGCTGGAGGCCGAGCAGGTGCCGGTCGATGCCGGCTCGCTGCGCCTGCTGGCGCGTGCGGCGCGTGGCTCCATGCGCGATGCGCTCTCGCTGACCGACCAGGCGATTGCCTTCGGTTCGGGCTCGCTGAGCGAGGACGGCGTGCGCCAGATGCTGGGCACCGTCGATCGCAGCCACGTCATCGCCATCCTCGATGCGCTGATCGCGGCGGACGGCCCGGCCGTGGTGGCCGCCGCGGATCGTCTGCGGGATCTCGGCCTGTCGGCCGGCGGCACGCTGGAGGACCTGGCCACCGCGCTGCAGCAGATGGCCATCGCCCAGGCGGCGCCCGGTGCGCTCGACCCGCAGGATCCGGACAGCGCCGAGGCCCAGCGCCTGGCCGCCGCCCTGCCGGCCGATGAGATCCAGCTGATGTACAGCATGGCGCTGCATGGCCGCCAGGAACTGCCGCTGGCGCCGGACGAATACGCCGGCCTGGTGATGGTGCTGCTGCGCATGCTCGCCTTTCGTCCCCGGGGCGGGGCGGCGCTGAATGCGGGGGGCGCCGCGCCGGCAGGCGTCGGTGCTGCGTCCGCCGGGACGGCCGCTGCGGCCCCCGCCGCCGCGCCCTTGCTGCGCCCCGCCACCGCGGCGGCGATGGCCGTGCCGGCGCGCATGCCGGCGGCCGGTGCGCCTGCTGTGGTGCCTGCAGTGGTGCCTGCAGTGGTGCCTGCCGCCGCTCCCGTCGCTGCACCCGCCACCGTCGCCCTAGCGAGCCCTGCGGCGTCTGAGGCTGCACCGGTTCAGTCGCCCCCGGTGGCCGCGCCGCCGGCTTCGGAGGCGCCCGCGCAAGACCTGACCCCCACGCCGTCCGCCGAGACAGCGTCCGCGGAGGCGCCTCCCGACGTGCTCGATGCCGAGCCCGCGGCCGAGAACAAGGACAAGGACAGGGACGCGCCGGCTCATCCGGTGGACGTGGCCCCGCCCGCCATGGAGGAAGCGCCTGTGTCCGCGCCTGCGCCTGCCCAGCCGCCGGCTCAGCCGGCGCCCTCGCTGCCGGCCCGCACGCGCTCGGGCGAGGCCGTGTCGCCCAGTGCGCGACTGCGCCCCCGCCCGGTGGTGCATGCCGACGCGCCCGAGGAATCGGGTGACGAGCCCCCGCCCTGGCTGGATGCGCCGCCGGCCGATGAGGACGGGGCCGTCATGTCCGCCGAGGCGGGCCTGGACCTGCCAGACCCCTCGCCCCGTGGCGAGGGCGGCTATGCATCGACCGCCGGCAGCGCCATCGCCTTGCAGGGCACGGCCTTGGGCGAGCGCTGGGCGGCCGTCATGAAGCAGCTGGGCCTGACCGCCCTGCCGCGCGAGCTGGGCATGCAGGCCGAGTGCCTGGCCATCGACGAGAGCGTGCAGCCGCAGCAGTGGCGCTTCCGCGTCGAGCGGGACTCCCTGCGGCAGCCCGCGCTGAAGGACAAGCTGCAGGCCGCGCTGGCCGCGCATCTGCAGGCGGACGTTCGCATCGAGCTCGAGGCGGGCATCGCCACCGATTCGCCCGCCCTGCGCGAGGCCACCGAGGCGCAGGCCCGGCAGCGCCGCGCCGAGCAGATCATTCTTGAAGACCCGCTGGTCAAGGAGCTGCTCGCGCAGTTCAAGACGGCACGCATCGTGCCCGGGTCCATCAAGCCTCACTGAAAGCCGGCGCCGCGCACGGCGCGGCCCGAACGCTTTCAGCCTTAGACACTGACAACGAAACCAGGAGTGTGAATCATGATGAAGGGTCAACTTGCCGGCCTGATGAAGCAGGCCCAGGCCATGCAGGACAACCTCAAGAAGGCCCAGGACGAGCTGGCGCTGGTCGAGGTCGAGGGCCAGTCCGGCGCCGGTCTGGTCAAGGTCCTGATGACCTGCAAGCACGACGTCAAGCGCGTCACCATCGACCCCAGCCTGCTGGCCGATGACAAGGACATGCTCGAGGACCTCGTGGCCGCTGCCTTCAATGACGCCGTGCGCCGCGCCGAGCAGGTCAGCACCGAGAAGATGGGCAAGCTCACGGCCGGCATGCCGCTGCCTCCCGGCATGAAATTTCCCTTTTAAGGCTCCTCCCCTACGCGCTTCGCGCGCCCCCTCAGGGGGCACATCCGAGGGCCCGGCGAAGCCGGATCCCCGGATGTCACTCGATAAGGCACGGGGCGCCCTGCGGGCTGCTTTGTCCTTTGAGTCGTCCCTGCTTCAGGTCGCGTGGAACCGGATCTTCGGCTGTCTCTCGGTGGAGTCTGGTGCGGAGATGGGGCGCTGTTGAATTCGTTAGAGCCGCGGGTCCTTCGGGAATGCCAGTGAGGCCAGAGCCACGGAAGTCACGCCATTGAACGCACTTGAGCAACTGATCGACGCGCTGCGCTGCCTGCCGGGTGTGGGGCAGAAGTCGGCGCAACGGATGGCCTATCACCTGCTGCAGCATGACCGGGCGGGCGCGGTGCGTCTGTCGGAGGCGCTGCGGGCCGCGGGCGAGCGGGTGGGGCACTGCGAGCGCTGCTACACCTTCAGCGAGGCCGGGCTGTGCGAGATCTGCCGGGACGACGGGCGCGACGCGCGGCTGCTGGCCGTGGTGGAGACGCCCGCCGATCAGGCGGCGCTCGAGCGCACCGGTTCCTACCGCGGCTACTACTTCGTGCTGCAAGGGCGGGTGAGCCCGCTTGATGGCATCGGCGGGCGGGAAATCGGCGTGCGCCAACTGCTGGAACGGGTGCAAGACGGCCCGCTCGAGGAGGTGATCCTGGCGACCAGCTTCACGGCGGAAGGCGAGGCCACGGCCCACGTGCTGGCCCAGGCGCTGCGCTCCCGCGGCGTCAAGTCCACGCGTCTGGCACGCGGCGTGCCGGTGGGCAGTGAGCTGGAATACGTGGATCTCGGTACCATCGCCCACGCGCTGGTGGACCGCCGCTGACGGCGCACCGGCTTCGCCCTTCACCCGGGCCGGCGCCGGCCGCCCGTCGGGTCGTCCGGGGGATCGTCGCCCCAGACGCTGTTCACACCGCCGGCGCCCGCACGCCCCTTCACGCTTTCCAGAAAGGCAAGACATGACCCTCGCCAACACCTGCCTCATCGTGGCCGCCCTGCTGCCCATCGTCTGTGCAGGACTCGCCAAGTCCAGGGGCTTCGGCAAGCGCCGCCGGGATGGCGGCTACGACAACCACGACCCGCGCAGCTGGATGGCCACGCTGCAGGGCTGGCAGGCGCGCGCCAATGCCGCGCAGGCCAACAGCTTCGAGGCCCTGCCGCTGTTCATCGCGGGGGTGCTGGCGGCCCAGCAGATGCAGGCCCCGCAGGACCGCATCGACCTGCTGGCGGCCTCGTTCATCGGGATCCGCCTGGTCTACATCGGCGTCTACCTGGCCGACCTGGCCACGCTGCGCTCGGTGGTGTGGGCGGCCGGGCTGGCCTGCTCGATCGGGCTCTTCTTCCTGCGCTGAGCCTGTTCAGGCGCCGCGCGAGCCTCCGCGGCTCAGCGCTGTGCGAGCGTCGGGTTGTTGCGGGCGCCGAGGGCCACGCGCGTGCCGCCGGCCTTGGCGCTGACCTTGGTCGTGCGCGAGGCGGTGCTGCCCTTGCCGGACTTCTTGCCGGCGTTCGCGCCATTGGCGGCCACCCGCACCGGCGCGGCATTCGGGCTGTAGACGACCAGCGTCTGGCCCGCCTTGAGCTGGGACTTGCTGCTGAGCTTGTTCCACTGCGCGAACTGATCAACGCTCACGCGGTAGCGCGTGGCAAGGCTGGCGACGGTGTCTCCGCGCGCGGCCTTGAACTGCATGCGGCGCAGGGGCGGGGTGTCCGGCGTCAGGGCCATGCTCGCGTTTTCGGCGAGATGCTCGGAGACGTCCTGATCCCGGTGCGCGGTGCGCGGCACCAGCAGCGTCGAGCCCTGCTTCACGAGCATGCGCGGCGGGATGGTGTTGACCTCGCGCAGCTGGCCCTCGTTCATGCCGACCTGCTTCGCGGCATCGGCCGGGCTCATGGTCTTGGGCACGACCCAGGCCGTCCAGGTGGCCAGCGGTCCTTCATGGGCCGCCAGGCTGGCCACGAAGGCGCCGGCGTTGTCATAGGGCAGCAGGATCTGCGGCGTGCTGGCCGCGAGGATCACCGGCTTGTTCATCTGCGGGTTGAAGGCCTTGAAGGCGTCGACCTCCATGCCGGCCAGGCGCGCGGCCACCTCGACGTCCATGTCGCGGTCGATGCGCACGGTCAGGAAGTAGGGGTGGTTGGCGACGTCAGGCAGGGCCAGGCCGTAGGCCTCGGGCCGCAGCACGATGTTCTTCACGGCCTGCAGCTTGGGCAGGTAGTAGCGGGTCTCGTCGGGGATGCGCAGGCTGTCGTAGTCGATGGGCAGGCCGGCGGCGAGGTTGCGCTTGACGGCCTTCTGCACATTGCCCGGGCCCCAGTTGTAGGCGGCGAGGGCGAGCTGCCAGTCGCCGTCGAACATCTTGTTGAGGCGGCCGAGGTAGTCCAGCGCGGCACGCGTGGAGGCCAGCACGTCGCGGCGGTCGTCACGGAAGATGTTCTGCTTGAGCGCGAAGTCCCGGCCCGTGGCGGGCATGAACTGCCACATGCCCACGGCCTTGGCGGTGGACTGGGCATCGGTGCGGAAGGCGCTCTCGACGAAGGGCAGCAGCGCCAGCTCGGTGGGCATGCCGCGCTTCTCGACCTCTTCCACCACGTGGTAGAGGTAGCGGCTGCCGCGCTCGGTCATGCGCTGGACGTAGTCGGGCCGCGCGGCGTACCAGGCCTCGGCCTTGCGCACGCCCTCGTTGCTCAGCTCCGGCATCGCGAAGCCCTTGCGCACGCGAGCCCAGAGGTCGGCGCGGGCATTGGCGTCCGCCAGGTCGATCTTCTCGCCCGGGTTCAGGGTGTCCTCGAGCAGGCCGTAGTCCAGGGCCGCGGGCGCGTGCTGCACCAGCGGGGGCATTTCCAGTGCACTGCCGCCCTGGGCGCTGCCGGCCGCCGGGGGCTGACCGTCGAGCGCGCCATCCGTGGTCCGGGGGGCATGGGCGCAGGCGCCGAGCAACAGCAGGGTGCAGACGCCGATCAGGCCGCGCGAGGGCAGGGAGCGGGGCAGGGCGGGCAGTTTCTTCATCTGAATTCGTTCTTCCACAGGCGCAGGGCACTGAAGACGGCCAGCGGCTCGTCGAGGTCGCAGGGCTCGGGGGCAAGCCGGGCGCGGACCGCAGACTTCACGGCGGGCTCCCGGCAACGCAGGAATGGATTGATCGACAGCTCGGTTGCCAACCGGGCCGGCAGGGTCGGGTCTTGCGCCTCGCGCCGGGCCTGGCACCAGGCCTCGTGGCGGACCACGGCCTCGTTGGCGGGCTCAATGGTCCTCGCAAATCGCAGATTCGACAAGGTGTACTCGTGGGCGCAGCAGATCCGGGTCTGATCCGGCAGCGCTGCCAGGCGCTCCAGCGACGCATGGAGCTGGGCCAGGCTTCCATCGAAGACCCGCCCGCATCCGGCGGAAAAGAGCGTATCACCGCAGAACAGCAGCGGCGCCTCGCCGGGCTGTTTCAGCAGGTAACTCACGTGGTCGGCCGTATGGCCCGGCGTCTCGAGCACCTCCACGGCCTGCCCCAGCAGTGGCAAGACCTGGCCCTCGCGCACGGCGGTGCAGGGCTGGGGGTTGAGCGCGTGGGGCGGCGCGAAGACCGGGCCGTCGAGTACCGCGCGCAGCGCCTCCACACCGCCGATGTGATCGCCGTGGTGGTGCGTCACTAGAATGGCGGCGAGCCGCAGTCCCCGGGCCTGCAGCGCTTCCAGCACCGGCGCGGCCTCGCCCGGATCCACCACCAGGGCTTGAACACCATCGTGCAGCATCCAGATGTAGTTGTCCGTGAAGGCCGGCAGGGCGACCAGCTCGAGGGCGGCGGGCATGGGGAGGTGCGGGGGTGAGCAGTCGGGAAGCGCAGATTGTAGAGTTGGCCCGCTGGCTGCAGACGCCGCCGGGGCGCTACCTCCTGGACTGGGAACAGCGGCAGGTGGACGAGGCCGTCGTCGACCTTTTCGGCTTCAACGCGCTCCAGCTGGGGCTGCCCGAGCTGCAGGGCTTGCGGGCCAACCGCATGCGCCACCGCTGGCTCGCCCTCGACAGCGTCGAGCAGTTCGTCCTGCCCGCGCCGTCGCCCGAGGACGACGCGGCGACCGGGCATGACCCGGCACCGCAGGGCCGCTTCAGCCAGTTCGACAGCAGCAGCCTGCTCGTGGAGGCCGGCCCCACGCTGCGCTGCGCCTTCGACGCCTTGCCCTTCGAGTCGAACAGCCTGGACCTCATCGTGCTGCCCCACGCCCTGGAGCTGGCGGACGATCCGCACCAGACGCTGCGCGAGGTCGAGCGCGTGCTGCGGCCGGAGGGGCGGCTGGTGATCCTCGGCCTCAATCCCGCCAGCCTCTGGGGTCTGAGGCAGAATCTGGGCCGCCTGCGGCGCCATGTCTGGCCGGGCAGCCCGGACGGCCTGTTCCTGCCGCGGGCTGGCGAATTCATCGGCTACTGGCGCCTGCGGGACTGGCTGCGTTTGCTCAACTTCGAGGTCGAGCGCGCACAGTTCGGCTGCTACCGTCCGCCCCTGCGCACCGAGCCCTGGCTCAAGCGCTGGCAGTGGATGGAGGAGGCCGGCATGCGCTGGTGGACGGTGTTCGGCGCCGTCTACTTCATGGTGGCCGTCAAGCGCGTGCACGGCATGCGCCTGGTGGGCCTCGCCCGCAACAAGAAACTCGCCGCCAAGGCCGCGCCGGCCGTGGCCATGCATCCCCATCCCCGCGACATCTCATCCCCTGATTCATGAGCGACACCGACAAGAAGCCCGCCCCTGCCATCGCCAAGCCCGAGGTGCTGATCTACACCGATGGCGCCTGCAAGGGCAATCCCGGCCCCGGCGGCTGGGGGGCCTGGCTGCGCTCCGGCGGGCACGAGAAGGAGCTGTTCGGCGGCGAGCTGGGCACGACCAACAACCGCATGGAGCTCACCGCCGTGATCGAGGCGCTGGCCTCGCTCAAGCGCAGCTGCAAGATCGTGCTCTACACCGACAGCGAATACGTCCGCAAGGGCATGACGGAGTGGATCCAGGGCTGGCAGCGCCGCGGCTGGAAGACGGCCGACGGCAAGCCGGTCAAGAACGTGGAGCTGTGGCAGCGCCTCGAGGCCCTGCGCAAGCTGCACGAGGTGGACTTCCGCTGGGTGAAGGGCCACGCCGGCGACCCGGGCAACGAGCGCGCGGATGCGCTCGCCAACAAGGGCGTCGCGGAGGCCGGACGCCGCTGAGGCGCGCCCGCCACGGAGCCTGCGGCGCGGCGGACCGCCGTTCATGCCGCCCCTGGCGTGCCCTGGCGCATTTCAAGGGACATGTCAGCACGGCGTGGGCCTGCCGCCGCTACATTGCGCGTTCTCTCCAGGATGTCGCGCATGAAGAAGAGCTTGCACAAGGGTTTGGTGGTGGTGGGCCTGCTGGCCGCGGTGGGTGTGGCCTACGTCTGGCAGCGGCCGGGCGCCATGCCCGGGGCCGGAGCCACGGCTGAGAAGCCGGCCGCCGGCAAGGGCGGCGCCCCCGGCAAGGAGGCCAAGGACGCCCGGCCGGCCGGCCCGGTGCCCGTGGAGGCCCGCCAGGTGCAGCTGCGCACCCTCAGCGACGACGCCCAGGCCGTCGGCAGCCTGCGCGCGCACCAGTCCGTGGTGCTCAAGCCGGAGTCCGCCGGTCGCATCGTCCGGCTCGGGTTCCAGGACGGCCAGCGCGTGCGCCGGGGTCAGGTCTTGATCCAGCTGGACGACAGCCTGCAGGCGGCCCAGCTGCAGCAGGCGGAGGCCCAGTCCCACATCGCCCGCACGCAGCTGCAGCGCAACAAGGAGCTGCTGGCCCAGGGCTTCGTCACCGCCAGTGCGCTCGACCAGGCGCAGGCCACGCTGGATGTGGCCGAGGCGCAGGTGGCCCTGGCCAAGGCCCAGCTGCAGCGCATGCGCGTGGTGGCGCCTTTCGATGGCGTGGCGGGCATCCGCTCGGTGAGCCTGGGCGACTACGTGAAGGACGGCGCCGATCTCGTCTCGCTGGAAGACAGCTCCACGGTGTGGGTCGACTTCCGCCTGCCCGAGCGCGACGCCCCCCGCGTGCGGCCGGGCCAGATGCTGCATCTGAGCCTCGATGCGCTGCCGGGCCGCCAGTTCGACGCCCGCGTGCAGGCGCTGGACGCCCAGCTCGACGCCGCCGGCCGCTCGCTGCTCGTGCGGGCGCAGGTGCTCAAGCCGGGGCCGGAGCTGCGCTCGGGCCTCTTCGCCCGCGTGCGCCTGAGCCTCGGCGAACGGGCGCAGGCCGTGGTCGTGCCCGAGGAAGCCCTCGTGCCGCAGGGCGGCAAGCAGTACCTCATCAAGCTCGTGCCCGCGCCGGACGGCCAGGGCCAGGTCGCCCAGCGCCTCGAGGCGAGCCTGGGCCTGCGCGTGCCCGGCCTGGTGGAGATCACCGAAGGCCTGAAGGCGGGCGACTGGGTCGTGACGGCCGGCCAGGCCAAGCTGATGCGCGGGGACGGCCAGCCCGTCAAGCGCGTGGACGTCGACCAGCAGGGCGCGAAGCCCGCGGCCGGCGCCTCGGCCCCCGCCAGCGCCGCCAGCCGCTGAGCCGGCAGACCGAGGAGTTCCCATGCGTCTGTCCGAGATTTCCATCCGCCGCCCGGTCTTCGCGACCGTCATGTCCCTGCTGCTCCTGCTGCTGGGCCTGGTGTCCTTCTCCAAGCTCTCGCTGCGCGAGTACCCCCGCATCGACGAGCCGGTCGTGACGGTCAACACCCGCCTCACGGGCGCCTCGTCCGAGGTGATCGAGAGCCAGGTGACCAAGCCGCTGGAGGACTCCATCGCCGGCATCGAGGGCGTGGACACCGTCACCTCGATCTCGCGCTCCGAGCAGAGCCAGATCACGGTGCGCTTCAAGCTCGAGAAGAACCCCGACAACGCCGCCGCCGACGTGCGCGACCGCGTGGCCCGCGTGCGCGGCCGCCTGCCCACGGCGGTGGACGAGCCGGTGATCGCCAAGGTCGAGGCGGACGCCCAGCCCACGCTGCGCATGGCCTTCACCAGCGAGACGATGGACCCGCTGGAGGTCACGGACCTCGTCAACCGCGTCGTCAAGCCGCGCCTGCAGACCATCCCCGGCGTGGCCGACGTCGAGATCGGCGGCGACCGCCGCTACGCCATGCGCATCTGGCTCGACGCCGACCGCCTGGCCGCGTTCCGCCTGAGCGTGCAGGACGTCGAGGACGCGCTGCGCAAGCAGAACCTCGAGGTGCCCGCGGGCCGCGTGGAAAGCCAGCAGCGCGAGTTCAACGTGACCGCGCGCACCGACCTCAACACCGTCGCCCAGTTCCGCGACATCTCGCTGCGCCAGTTCAATGGCTACACGGTGAAGCTGTCCGACGTGGCCCGCGTGGAGGAGGCCGCCGCGAGCGAGCGTTCGCGCGTGCGGCTGAACGGCATCCCCTCGGTCTCGCTGGGCGTGATCAAGCAGGCCACGGCCAATCCGCTCGAGGTCTCGGAGGCCGTGACGGCCATGATGCCGCGCCTGCAGCAAGACCTGCCCCCCGGCATCACCGTGCGGCCGGCGAGCGACAACGCCATCTTCATCGACCGCTCGATCAAGTCGGTCTACCACACCATCGCCGAGGCCGTGGTGCTGGTGGCCCTGGTCGTGTTCCTCTTCCTGCGCACGGTGCGGGCCTCCATCATTCCGCTGGTGACGATCCCGGTGAGCCTGATCGGCTCCTTCGCGCTGATGGCCGCGGCCGGCTTCACCGTCAACACCATGACGCTGCTGGCCCTGGTGCTGGCCATCGGCCTCGTCGTGGACGACGCCATCGTGGTGCTGGAGAACATCTTCCGCCACATCGAGGAGGGGCTGTCGCCGTTCCAGGCCGCGCTGCGAGGCGCCCGCGAGATCGGCTTCGCCGTCGTGGCCATGACGCTCACGCTGGCCGCCGTGTTCGCACCGCTGGCCTTCACGCCGGGCCGCACGGGCCGGCTGTTCGTGGAGTTCGCGCTGACGCTGGCCGGCGCGGTGCTGGTCTCGGGCTTCGTGGCGCTCACGCTCACGCCCATGATGTGCTCCAAGCTGCTGCGCCACGTCGAGAAGCCCACGCGCTTTGATGCCGGCATGGAACGCGTGCTGGTCTGGATCAGCGAGCGCTACGCCGCCACGCTGCGTTTCGCCTTGGGCCAGCGCTGGCTGGTGCTGCTGGTGATGGCCGCGGCGGCCGGCGGGAGCTGGTGGCTCTTCGCCCACGCCAAGAGCGAGCTGGCGCCCATGGAGGACCGCGGCGTCGTGGTCATGCCCATCACGGCCCCCGACGGCGCCACGCTGGAGTTCACCGCCCGCTACCTCGATGCCGTCGAGCGCATCGCCTCGCAGTACCCCGAGTTCGAGCGCCGCTTCTTCTTCGCGGGCGGCTCGACGGTGTCCCAGGGCATGTCCATCCTGCGCACCGTCGACTGGGACGAACGCAAGCGCAGCACGCAAGACCTGGCACGCGCGCTGATCCCGCAGGTGAGCCAGCTGCCGGGCGTCAACGCCTTCCCCATCACGCCGCCGAGCCTGGGGCAGGGCTTCAACTCGCGGCCGATCAGCTATGTGGTCGTCAGTGGTGACAGCTACGAGAACCTCAACAAGGTCGTGCAGCAGTTCCAGGCCGAGATGGCGAAGAACCCCGGCTTCGTGCAGGTGGACAACGACCTGCGCCTGAACAAGCCCGAGATCTTCATGGAGGTGGACCGCGAGCGGGCGGCCGACCTCGGCGTGCAGGTGGAGCAGGTCGCCCGCACGGTGGAGACCATGCTGGGCAGCCGCGTGGTGACGCGCTACAAGCGCGATGCCGAGCAGTACGACGTGCTCGTGCAGACCGAGGCCCAGGCCCGCAGCACGCCGCAGCAGATCGAGCGGCTCTATGTGCGCAGCCGCACGGACGCGCTGGTGCCGCTGTCCGCCGTGGTGAAGGTGCGCGAGGCGGTGAGCCCCAAGGAGCTGAACCACTTCAACCAGCGCCGCGCCGTGACCATCAGCGCGGGCCTCGCGCCCGGCTACGCCCTGGGCGAGGCGCTGCAGGACATGGACCGCATCGCCGAGCGCGTGCTGCCGCTGGGCTACGCGACCGAGCTCAACGGCGTCTCCCGCGAGTACAAGGCCTCCAGCGGCGCGCTGGGCCTGGTGTTCGTGCTGGCGCTGCTGTTCATCTTCCTGGTGCTGTCGGCGCAGTTCGAGAGCTTCGTCGATCCCTTCATCATCATGCTGTCGGTGCCGCTGTCCATGGTGGGCGCGCTGGCGGCGCTGCAGTGGAGCGGCGGCACGCTGAACGTCTATTCGCAGATCGGGCTGATCACGCTGGTGGGGCTGATCACCAAGCACGGCATCCTGATCGTGGAGTTCAGCAACCAGCTGCGCCAGCAGGGGCGTGAGACGGTGGCCGCGGTGGTCGAGGCCTCGGCCCTGCGCCTGCGCCCCATCCTCATGACGACGGGCGCCATGGTGCTGGGCGCGCTGCCCCTGGCCCTGGCCACCGGCGCGGGCGCCGAGAGCCGTCAGCAGATCGGCTGGGTGATCGTGGGCGGCATGAGCCTGGGCACGCTGCTGACCATCTTCGTGGTGCCCACCATGTACGTGCTGCTGGCGCGCCGCGGCGTGCCGGGGGAGATCGCCACGCCGGCGATGGACTACTGAGGACTCCCGCCCTCTCGCCCTTCAGTCTTGCGCCGCCGGCGCGCTGCTGCGGTAGGCGCGCAGCGCCGCGAGGTCCCGCACGCGGATGCCGCGGCGGCTGACCT
This sequence comes from Burkholderiaceae bacterium, assembly GCA_041912595.1. Taxonomy (GTDB): domain Bacteria; phylum Pseudomonadota; class Gammaproteobacteria; order Burkholderiales; family Burkholderiaceae_C; genus Roseateles_B. The sequence goes on along the minus strand of JAYRMR010000005.1, from coordinate 122,715 downwards.
CGATCAGCCCGGCGCGCTCGAGCCGTTGCAGCGCGATGTTCGTGCGCTGGCGCGAGACGCCCGCGAGCTGCCCCAGCTCGGCCTGGCTCAGGTGGAGCAGGGGGCCGGGGTCCGGGTAGACCTCCGGCTGGTAGAGCCCCGCCAGCGCCTGGGCGATGCGGGCGGTGGAGTCGAGCAGGCGGTCCACGCAGAGCTTGGCGATGAAGCCGCCCATGCGCGCGCCCATCAGCAGCTGGAGGTAGTGGTTGAAGGGCAGGCTGGTCTGGCGCAGGTGCTCGAAGCAGTCGATGGGCATCAGCGCGACCTGGCAGTCGGTCAGCGCGCGGCCGTCGTACTGCCAGTGCCCGCGCTTGATCAGCGTGCCCTCGCCGAACCAGCCGCCGGCCGCCAGGCTGGTCAGGCTGGTCTCCTTGCCGTCCGGCATGCTGACGCTCATGCAGGCCACGCCGCTGACCAGGCCGATCCAGTGCAGGGCGGGCTCGCCGGCCCGCACGATCGCCTGCCCCGCGCCCACGGGCCGCTCGTGGCATTGCGCGACGACGGCCTCCAACTCGGCAGCGCCCAGGGCGCGGCCCCAGACGGACTTTCTCAACATCTCAGCCAGGCTCATGCCAACTCCCGCCCCACCATCCTGTGCGACTGCCGGCGATTCTAGGGAGACTGCGCTGCCGCAAGGCCATCGCCCCGCCTGCCCCTAGAATCCGCGCAACACGGAACGCCCATCAGCGGGCGCCGAATTGGGGCGACGAGGCCCAGGGGACGAGCGAATGAGCATCAAGAGCGACAAATGGATCCGCCGCATGGCCGAGCAGCACGGCATGATCGAGCCCTACGAGCCCGGCCAGGTCCGCGAGGCGGAGGGCCGCAAGATCGTCAGCTATGGCACCTCGAGCTATGGCTACGACATCCGCTGCGCGCCCGAGTTCAAGATCTTCACCAATGTGCACAGCACCGTGGTCGACCCCAAGAACTTCGATGAGAAGAGCTTCGTGGACTTCCATGGCGACGTCTGCATCATCCCGCCCAACAGCTTCGCGCTGGCCCGCACCGTCGAGTACTTCCGCATCCCGCGCAACGTCCTGACGATCTGCCTGGGCAAGAGCACCTATGCGCGCTGCGGCATCATCGTCAACGTCACGCCCTTCGAGCCCGAGTGGGAAGGCTACGTCACGCTGGAGTTCTCGAACACCACGCCGCTGCCCGCCAAGATCTACGCGGGCGAGGGCTGCGCGCAGGTGCTGTTCTTCGAGAGCGACGAGGTCTGCGAGACCTCCTACCGCGACCGCGGCGGCAAGTACCAGGGCCAGGTGGGCGTCACGCTGCCCAAGGCCTGAGGCCACCACCTCGGCCGGCCGCGACCGGACTTGAATCGAAATAGCCGGGTAAAGCCCGGCTTTTTCGCGCTCAAGTTTTGGCGGCGGCCGGCATCATGGACCCAGGCAGTACCACACCCCCGAGGTCCCCCATGAGCTTCCCCCTGCACCTGGTTCCCAAGACGAGCACGACGTCCGCGCCTGAACTCTTCGTGCAGGGCGGCCTGGACGATCTGCCGGAGCTGGGCCTCGGCCTGACCCTGAGCACCGGCATCGGCATGGCCGAGCTGCAGGCCTTCAGCCGCCTGATGGAAGCCCAGGGCCTGCCCCTGCAGCCCACCCGCATGATCTACGACCGCCTGTATGCCTTCGACTGCCTGTCGCTGGCCCACGGCAGCGGCAACGACGCCCTGCAGCGCATGGCCCTGCACATCTTCGACGCCTACCAGGCGCGCGGCGAGTGGATCGGGCTCCTGCACTGAGCCCCCCACCCGTTTATTCCCCGAAGCCCTCCTCGCGAGGGCTTCGTTGTTTGCCGGCGGCGCATCACAGGGCCGTCAGCCAGTCGCACCGCAGCCGGCCGCTGCGATGCAGCCGCCGCCGGGCCAGCACATAGCAGCGCGGGCTCACCGAGGCCGCGAAGCACAGGGGCAGGGCGGCGAGCTGCCCGCACAGCAGCGTGCCGGGGAGGCCCACCCAGCCCATCAGCCAGCAGGTGAGGACCAGGTTCCAGGTGAAGAGCTCCACGCCGTGCGCGGCCGGATGCAGGATCAGCCATCGCTTGATGCTGGCCAGCTGGCGCAGGGTCATGGCGATCTCCGTCAGTTTCGCGTCAGGTGATTTATCGGCGATGCCTGCGCGCTTTTCCAGCCGGGCGGGGGCCGCGGCGCGGCGCTGTCCCCGGAATCCGGCGGGCGAGGGGGCGCGGCGCCTGCCTCCCCCCGGGGAATGACCCAATGCCGGATGACACATCTGCAAGGGAAGGTTTGCGTGTATGGTCGCGGCTTCGCTTTCTATTCATGCCCCACTCCATGAACGCAGTCACCCTGGCCCGCTTCGCGCTGGCCCCCCTCGCGCTGGCCGCTGGCCTGGCCCACGCCAACGAAGGCATGTGGATGCCCCAGCAGCTGCCGCAGATCACCAAGGACCTCAAGGCCGCCGGCCTGGCCATGGACCCGGCCAAGCTGAACAAGCTGACCGAATTCCCCATGGGCGCCGTGATCAGCCTCGGTGGCTGCACCGCCTCCTTCGTGTCGCCCCAGGGCCTGGTGGTCACCAACCACCACTGCGCCTACGGCAGCATCCAGTACAACTCCACGCCCCAGCGTGACCTGATCAAGAAGGGCTTCCTGGCCAGCTCCTTCGAGGAAGAGCTGCCGGCCGCGCCGGGCAGCCGCGTCTTCGTGACCGTGGACGTCAAGGACGTGAGCGCCGAGGTGCTCGACGCCAAGGTCCAGGCGCTCAAGGGCAAGGCCCGCACCGACGCCATCGAGTCCAAGCAGAAGTCGCTGATCGCCGCCTGCGAGCAGGACAAGGGCCACCGCTGCACCGTGAGTGCCTTCTACGGCAGCCTCGTGTTCCAGCTGATCAAGCAGATGGAGATCCGCGACGTGCGCCTCGTGCACGCCCCGGCGGACATGGTTGGCCGCTTCGGTGGCGACACCGACAACTGGATCTGGCCCCGCCACACCGGCGACTACAGCTTCTACCGCGCCTACGTGGGCCCGGACGGCAAGCCGGCCGACTACAGCAAGGACAACAAGCCCTTCCAGCCCAAGCACTTCCTGAAGCTGGCCAGCACGCCGCTGAAGGAAGGCGATTTCGTGATGGTCACGGGCTACCCCGGCCGCACGAACCGCTACCGCCTGCCGAGCGAGGTGGACTTCACCTTCGGCTGGGAGCGCCCGACGAGCATCAAGGCCTTCGGCGAGTACCTCGACCTCATCAAGCGTGAGACCGAAGGCCGCCGCGACGGCGAGATCAAGATGGCCGGCACCGTGGCCGGCCTGGGCAATGCCTACAAGAACTGGCAGGGCCAGCAGGCCAGCTATGACGGCAGCGACATCCTCGCCCGCAAGTCGGCCGCCTATGCCGAGCTGAAGGCCTGGGTGAACGCCGATGCCAAGCGCCGCGAGCAGTTCGGCGCCAGCCTGGAGAGCGTCGACCGCCTGCTGGCCGAGCGCCAGACGGTGGCCAAGCGCGAAGCGCTGCTGGGCCTGAGCATGCCCGCTCTGCTGGGTACGGCCTCCGGCCTGTACGAAGGCGCCGTGCAGCGCAAGCTGCCCGATGCCGAGCGCAAGCTGGGCTACCAGGACCGCGACTCGCTGCGCCGCCGCCAGGGCATCGAAGCCCTGGACCGCCGCTACGACGAGCAGACCGACAAGGCCAAGACCGTCCACTTCCTGAGCCAGTACCTGGCGCTGCCGGCCGACATGCTCAACCCGGCCGTGCTGAAGGGCCTGGGGGTGCAGGCCAACATGCCCGCGGACGCCCTGAAGGCGCGCGTGGACGCCCTGTACGCCGGCAGCAAGCTGGCCGACAAGGCCGAGCGCCTGGCCTGGTTCCAGCGCGACGCGGCCGAGTTCGAGAAGAGCGGTGACAGCTTCATCGCCGCGACCGTGGCCCTGCACGCCGATTCCGAGGCGCGCGAGAACGCCGCCAAGGAACTGGGCGGCCACATCCAGCAGGCCTATGCCGACGTCATGAAGGCCCTGATCGCCTTCAAGGGCAGCAAGGGCCAGGCGGTCTATCCGGACGCCAATGGCACCCTGCGCGTGAGCTTCGGCAAGGTCGCCGGCCGCGAGGGCGCGGACGGCAGCACCTGGACCGCCTTCACCACGCTGCGCGGCATCCCCGCCAAGCATCAGGGCAAGGGCGACTTCGATGCACCCGCCGAGCAACTGGCCGCCATCAAGGCAGGCGAATTCGGCAAGTACGGCATGAAGTCCCTGAACTCGGTGCCGGTCAACTTCCTGGCCACCCTGGACACCACCGGCGGCAACTCCGGCTCGCCCGTGCTGAACAAGAACGCCGAACTCGTGGGCCTGCTGTTCGACGGCACCCTGGACGCCGTGATCTCGGACTGGGACTTCAACGAGAAGACCACCCGCAGCATCTGCCTGGACGCCCGCTACATGCAGTGGCAGATGAAGTACGTCGATCGCGCCGACCGCCTGCTCAAGGAAATGCAAGCACTTTGACCCCCCTCCCGCCGGCTTCGCCGGCCCCCCCCAGGGGGGCGAGCGTGAGGGCCCGGCGGAGCCGGATCCCCACGCTCCGCTGGGAACAAAACGGGACCTGCTTTGGGTCCCGTTTTGTATTTTGGGCGTGCGCTTTGCTGCGGGCGCCGTGCTTCGCGGAGCCTCAGGGTCAGTTCAAGTTCATGCGCTTGGCCCAGGAAAAAGCCCTCCTCGGAGGGCTTTGTGCTTTGCCGGGGTCAGCCGGGCTTACTTGAGCAGGATGCTCTTGTCGACGTCGGTGATGCGGGTGCGGCCACAGAAGGCCATGCTGAGATCGAGCTCCTTGTGGATGATCTCCAGCACCTTGGCGACGCCGGGTCGGCCCATGGCGCCGAGGCCGTAGAGGAAGGCGCGGCCGATGTAGCAGCCGCGGGCGCCCAGGGCCCAGGCCTTGAGGACGTCCTGGCCGCTGCGGATGCCGCCGTCCATGTGGACCTCGATCTCGGAGCCCACGGCCTCGACGATGGCGGGCAGGGCGCGGATGCTGGATTCCGCGCCATCGAGCTGGCGACCGCCATGGTTGCTGACGATCAGCGCATCGGCGCCGCTCTGCACGGCCAGGCGCGCGTCCTCCACGTCCTGGATGCCCTTGAGGATGAGCTTGCCGCCCCAGCGCTCCTTGATCCAGGCCACGTCGTCCCAGGACAGTGCGGGGTCGAACTGCTTGGCCGTCCAGTCGGACAGCGAGCCCATGTCATCCACGCCCTTCACATGGCCCACGATGTTGCCGAACTGGCGACGCGGCGTGCCGAGCATGCCCAGGCACCAGCGCGGCTTGGTGGCCAGGTTGATCAGGTTGGCCAGCGTGGGCTTGGGCGGGGCGGACAGCCCGTTCTTGAGGTCCTTGTGGCGCTGGCCGAGGATCTGCAGGTCCAGGGTGAGCACGAGCGCGCTGCAGCGGGCGGCCTTGGCGCGGTCGATCAGGCTGGCGATGAAGCCGCGGTCCTTCATCACGTAGAGCTGGAACCAGAAGGGGCTGTTCGTGTGGGCGGCCACGTCCTCGATGGAGCAGATGCTCATGGTCGAGAGCGTGAAGGGCACGCCGAAGGCCTCGGCGGCCTGGGCGGCGAGGATCTCGCCGTCGGCATGCTGCATGCCGGTCAGGCCGGTGGGGGCCAGTGCCACGGGCATGGCGACCTGCTGGCCCACCATCGTCGTGGCCGTGCTGCGGTTCTCCATGTTCACGGCCACGCGCTGGCGCAGCTTGAGGGCCTGGAAGTCGGACTCGTTGGCGCGGTAGGTGCTTTCCGTCCAGCTGCCCGAGTCTGCATAGTCGTAGAACATGCGCGGCACGCGGCGCTGGGCCAGTTGTCGCAGGTCTTCGATGCAGGTGATGACGGGCATGGGGCCTCCACGGGATTGGCGAACACGGTGCACGGACGGCCGTGCCATGGCGCGATCCTAGTGGCTGGCTGGCGGCCGCCGGCGGAATCCGGGGCCGACGCCCGCGGAAGTGCTTTCCGAGCCTGCCGACCCTGCGGCGCTCCGGCGGACACGCGGGACAGCACCCGGGCCGGGGCGGGGGGCCGGGCCCGGGTGGACATGGGGGGCGGGGCCCGGTGCCCAGGCGGGGTCGCCCGCCCGGATCCAGGCCCGGACGGCGCGTTCCGAGGGTGGATCGGCAGGGCGCATCGAGCGGGGATCAGCCCGCGGTGTGGACTGGCGCGAGCGCCCGGCACTGCGAGCGCAGCCAGTCGGCGAGGGCCCGCAGCCCCGGGGAGGCCTGGGTCGGCAGGGGCCGCAGCGCATAGGCCTGGGCCGCGGGCACTTCAAGCGTCCAGGGGCGCAGCAGCAGGCCCTGGTCCAGCAGGCGCTGCGCCAGGGCCTGGCCGACCAGGGCCACGCCCTGACCGCATTCGGCCGCCTGCAGCACCAGGCCGAGGTCGATGAAGCGGGGGCCGTCGACGGGTTCTTCCGCCGGCAGGCCGGCCGCCTGGAACCAGGGCAGCCAGGACTGCAGCGGCGTGCGCAGCAGCGGCAGGCTCAGCAGGTCCTGCGGGCGGGGCTCGGCGGGCAAGCGCGCGGCCAGCGCGGGGGAGAGCAGCGGCGTGACGCTATCGCGCAGCAGCAGCTCGGCGGCCGGCGGCTGGGGGGCGTGGTAGACCTGCAGCTCGGCGTCCGGCGCGCCCTCGTTGAGGTAGGGCACGCTCAGCACGAGTTCCAGCTCCAGATGCGGGTGCGCGGCGCTGAAGGCGGGCAAGGCGGGCACCAGGATCTGCCGGGCGAAGGTGGGCGGGGCGCACAGGCGCAGGCGCTCGCGGCGCTGCTGCTCGCGGCGGTGCTGGGGCGCCGCGGCCAGGAGATCAAGTGCCGCGCGCACCTGCTCGAGGTACTCGCGCCCGGCCGCCGTCAGGCTCCATTGCCCGCCCTGGCGCTGGAACAGGGCCAGGCCCAGCAGCTCCTCCAGGGCACCGATGCGCTTGCCCACGGCACTCGCGCTGATGTGCAGCGCCTCGGCCGCCGGCTCGAGCAGGCCCAGCGCCGCCACGGCCTGGAAGGCGCGCAGCCCGTCGATGGACGGCAGGCGCAGGTCCGGAGCCAGCGACGGGGCATGCGAAGATCGATTCATGGACAAGGCTTTCAACAATGACGCCAACGCGGCCGCCGACGATGAGGCAATGGCGCCTCGGCCACTGTGGCGCCGCCTGCTGTGGGGCATGGCGGGGCTCCTGAGCCTCGGCCTGGGCATTCTCGGCATTTTCCTGCCGCTGCTGCCCACCACGCCCTTCGTGTTGCTGGCGGCCTTCTGCTTCTCGCGCAGCAGCCGGCGGTGCGAGGCCTGGCTGCTGGGGCATCCGCGCTTCGGTCCGATGATCCACGACTGGCGCGCCCACCGCGCCGTCCCCTGGCGAGCCAAGCAGCTGGCCTGGGTGATGATGAGCATCGGCTCGGCTGTGGCCGCCTGGCGTCTTCCGCTGGCGTGGTGCTGGGTGCCGGCCGCCTGCTGCCTGGCCGTGGGCCTGTGGATGTGGCGCCTGCCGACCCGCGAGCGGCTCGGCGCTGCGGACTGAGGCCTCCTCCGCTGCCGTCACATCCGTCGCACCCGACACGTGCTCGATGACCCGCCCCGCGCGGCGGTCATGGCGCAGCGGCAGGGCCCGCGCCACGAGCGCAGGCGTCGTCGGCACACGCCGGGCATCGGCGAGCACGTTCAGCCGCCGGGCGCCGACGCGTCGTGGCGTGCGGCGGTCCCCTGCAGCGGCAGCTCGATCCGCAGCGCGAAGCCGCGCTCCGGCCGCAGCAGCTGCGCCTGCCCGCCCAGGCGCTTCGCGAGATGGGCCACGATGTACATGCCCAGCCCCGACCCGCCCTGGCCACGGCGCGTGGTGAAGAAGGGCTCGAACACATGCGCCCGCACCGCCTCGCTCAGGCCGATGCCGTCGTCGGCGTAGTCCAGGCGCAGCTGCGGGCCGCAGCACCGCGCCTCCAGCCGCAGCTGGCCGCCCTCGCCCTTGGGAAAGGCGTGGGTGAGGCTGTTCATGATGAGGTTGGAGAGGATCTGGCTCAGCAGGCCGGGCACCGTCTCGATCTGCAGGCCCTCCTCCACCTCGAGCCGGCACTCGACCCGCGCCCGGCGCAGGGCCGGGCTGTGCACGGTGATCACGCTCTGCAGGTAGTCCTTCAGCGCCAGGCGCTGGGGGGCCTCGGCGTTCTGGTCCACGGCGATGCGCTTGAAGTCGCCCATCAGCGTGGCGGCGCGCTGCAGATTGCGGTCCACGAGGTCCGCGGCATTCGCCAGCTGCTGGGCCAGGCCCTGCAGCTCGGCCCGGGTGAGCTTCTCAGTGCCGTCGGCCACGCGGGTGAGGCGGCGCGCGTGGTCGGCGATGCCGGACGCCGCCGTGATGGCTACGCCGATGGGGGTGTTCACGTCATGCGCGATGCTGGCCACCATGCGGCCGAGCGAGGCGAACTTCTCCTGCTCGACCTCCTGGCGCGCGGCCTTGGCCCGGCTCAGGTCCAGCGACAGCATCAGCCGCTCGCAGATCTTGGCCAGATGGCTCGCGCTGAGGAGGTCGTCGCGCGTCCAGGCGCGCTCGGTGCCCGCGCGCTGCAGCCACAGGATGCCGCGCAGCTGCTGCTGCAGGCGCAGCGGCACCTCGATGCGCCCCCCTTGAGCCTGCGCCGAGGGAAGGGCGGCCAGCGCGCCGGCATGGGGGTGCAGGCGCATGTCGCGGATGACCAGCGGCTCGTGGGACTCGTCCAGCAGCGTCAGGTAGGCGCCGCACTGCGCCGGGCTGAGACCCGCGTCGTCCGGCTTGCCGGCCTGCGCGATGCTGGCGAAGTGCTGCTGACCGCTCTCGTCCCACCAGACGGTCCAGTCGTCCAGTCCCAGGATGGCCAGCACCTGCTCGCGCATCTGCAGCAGGGCCAGGCGCAGGTCCTCGGGCGTCTCGATGCTGAAGTGCTGGTTGGAGAGGCTCAGCATCCGCTCCTCGGGCCCTTGCCGCAGGTGGTCGAAGCGCACCAGCGCGCTGAGGCGCTCGGGCAGGCTCAGCCGGTAGAGCTCGGCCTCCAGCGCCTGGTGCTGCCAGAGCTGGTCCAGCGCGTCGGACAGCCGCCCCGCCCGCTGGTAGAGCTGGGCCAGGGCCTGGTGGGCGCTGCTCTGCTGCCGCCGTGCGCCGAGGCTGCGGGCCAACGCGAGCGCCTGCTCGCCGCTGTGGATGGCGCGCTCCCAGTCCTCGCCCTCCATGGCCAGCTCGGTGAGGGTGGCACTGACCATGGTCTCGAGCCACACATAGCCGCAGCGGCGCGCCGCCTCCAGGGCCTGCTCGCACAGCGCGCGGGCCTCGGCGTCCTCGCCGGCCGCCTGGGCGCAGCGGGCCAGATGCCACAGGCTCTCGGCCACGTAGTCGCGATGGCCGATGCTCCGGGCCCACTGCTGGCCCTGCTCGAAGCTGGCACGGGCCGGCGCGTATTCGCCGCGATTGAACTGCGCCACGCCCAGATTTAGCAGCAGCTTGGCCTGCAGGTAGCGGGCCGCCAGCTGGGAGGCACCGCTGCGCAGCTGGTTCTGGGCGTCCAGCAGCAGGTGCTGGCCCGTCTGCCAGTCACCGAGCGCGAAGTGCAGCTGGGCGAGGCCGATGCAGGGGGCGACGCCCTCCAGGCTGCCCGGCTGCAGCGCGGCGAGGTCCAGGGCCTCCGACCAGTAAGCGCTGGCCTGCTGGTACTCGGCCGCCTGGTAGCTGAGCCGCCCGAGCGCCTCGTTCAGCCGCGTGACCTGGCGGATCAGCCCCTCGGCCTGCGCCTGCGCGAGCGCCTGCTGCAGCGCCGGGCGCAGCAGCGCGCCGCTGCCCAGGCGCTCGCGGGCGAAGAACAGGCCCTGCAGCAGCTGCAGGCGCCGCAGCGTGGGCAGGCCCTGGCTGCGGGCGAGGGCGTGGTCGTAGCAGGGGATGCTCAGCCGCGGATGGCGCATGCCGGCGGTGGCGAGGCGGTGCATCAGCGCCGCGGCCTGGGCGTCATCGCAGGCCAGAGGGGGGCCGGCGGCGGGGGGAGGGGGCGAGGCGGGGGACTGCTGCATGCCGATCCTTGCTGTCCCGGGTCGCCAGGCCCCTGGCAGGCGGGGCGATCGGGGTCAAGCCGGCAGGATAGCGAGCCGCCGCGGCCGCGACCAGCAGGCAAGCACGGGGGGTCAGAACAGCGACAGGTTCTCCGGCTTGGCTTGACTCGGGCGAGGATTCCTGGCCGGCGGGGGCGGGGCGTCGCCGGGGCGGCTCAGCGAGGCCATGCGCACGCCCAGCAGGCGCAGGCGCTGGCTCAGGTCCACGCGCTTGAGGCACTGGCCGGCCGCCTGGCGGATGGCGGCGGCGTCCTGGATGGGCAGCGGCAGCGTCTGGTCCCGCGTGACGGTGCGGAAGCCCTCGAAGCGCAGCTTGATGCCCACGGTGCGGCCGAGATAGCCCTTGCGCTGGAGGTCGGCCGCGAGCTGCTCGCACAGCTGCGTGAAGATGCGGCCGAGCTGCTCGCGGTCATGGCGGGCGTGCAGGTCGCGCTCGAAGGTGGTCTCGCGGCTGATGGACACCGGCTCGCTGTGCGTCACCACCGGCCGCTCGTCGCGCCCGTGCGCCGCCTCGTGCAGCCAGGCGCCGTAGCTGCGCCCGAATCGCTCGATCAGCAGCTCGGGGGCCGCGGCCGCCAGTTGCGCGATGGTCTCGATGCCCAGCGTCTCCAGCTTGGCCGCGGCCTTCGGGCCGATGCCGTTGACGCGCCGCACCGGCAGCGGCCAGATGCGCTCGGGGAGGTCCTCCATCGTCAGCACCGTCAGGCCGTCGGGCTTGTCGAGGTCGGAGGCGATCTTGGACAGCAGCTTGTTCGGCGTGATGCCGATGGAGCAGCTCAGCCCGGTGGCCTGCGTGACGCTGTTCTTGATCTCGCGGGCGACGGCGCGCACGCCGCCCAGCGGGTCGTGCCCCACCGCCTCATGGATGCCGGGCACGGCGCTCAGGTCGATGTAGATCTCGTCGATGCCGCGGTCCTCGATCACCGGGGCGATCTGGGCGACGGCGGCCTTGAAGACGCGCGAGTAGTGGCGGTAGGCGTCGAAGTCGGTGGGCAGCAGGATGGCGTCGGGCGCCAGCAGGCCGGCCTTCATCAGCCCCATGCCGGAGTGCACGCCCAGGGCACGGGCGGCGTAGGTGGAGGTGGTGATGACGCCGCGGCCCGTGTAGTCCCGCAGCCGGGCGTACTCGCGGCTGCCGTCCTCCCGCGTGCGCGGCGCGTGCATGCGCCGCCCGCCGATCACCACCGGCTGACCCTTGAGCTCCGGATAGCGCAGCAGCTCCACGGAGGCGTAGAACGCGTCCATGTCGAGGTGGGCGATCCAGCGCCGGGGGGGCGCGGAGGCGTCCGTGGGGCGCTCGAAGTCCTGCATGCGCGGCATTGTCGCGCCCGGCGCTGACAGCGGCTGTCAGGAGCGGGCGTCAGTGGGAGCGTCCGTGCGGGGCGGTCCGCACCGCCGCACCGGGCGCCCGCGCCCCGCGCGCCGTGGCCGGTCGGCGTGGGCTCGAGGCCGGCTCAGTGCCCGCAGCTGCTGCTGCCGCAGGAGGTGATGGGCTGGGCCGTCTGGGCGGCCTGAGCCGCCTGCAGGGCCGTGGCCTCGCTCGCCTCGGGCTTGGTGAGCACGCCGGTGGTGCTGTCGTAGCCGACCTGCTGCATGTGGAACACCAGCGCGGCGTCCATCATCTCGGCGTGCGCCGGGAACCACTGGGCCAGCTCGGGGCCGATGATGCGCATGGGCTCGAGGTCCTGGAGCTCCAGGGCGTAGCGGCGCACCTCGCGCAGGGTGTCCAGCACCATCTGGTGCTGCTTGCTGTGGCAGTTCTCCGGGGCGAAGCCCGTGGCCGCCATCCAGCGCTCCTCCATGGCGAAATGCGCCTCGGTGTGGGCCAGCAGGGCCTCGAAGGCGGGCATGGGGTCGCCGCCGCCGGCCAGGGCGGTGGCGAAGTCGTTCAGCAGGCCCACGAATTCCTCGTGGGTGTCGTCCAGCTCGGTGTGCTGCAGCGCGAGCTCGGGGGTCCAGGTGATCAGGCTCATGGCCCGAACGATACCTGAGCCACCTGACAACACCGCCTCCAGCGTCTCGCGACCGGCCCCCCGCCCGCGGGAATCTTGCGGTCGATCAAGGATCCGGAGGGCCCGTCAGGCGGGGGCGATGCCGATGCCCCCTGATTGCGGGGCAGCTTGTGAAGCTAGGGGGACGCTTGCAGGCCGAACGGTCCTAAGGTTGGCCCCACACAAGTTCCCAACCCCAGGAGGTTTCCATGACCGATCATGTCCTGAAGGCTCACAAGCCCCTGTTCAAGCACCTTGGCTGCGTGCTGGCCCTCGCGGCGGCGGCGGCGCCGAGCCTCTCCCACGCCGATGTCCTGCTGGAAGGCGCGACCGTCGCCCTGGTCACGGGCACCAGCAGCGCCGCAGAGCCGCAGCTGGCCGGCACCATCATCGAGGACCGCACCGACGCCTTCAGCTTCTCCAGCACGAACGGCACGGTGAGCGGCAGCCTGCAGTCCCGCGTGGTGCGGTCCTTCGACGGCACGGTGGACTTCTACTGGCGCGTCTTCAGCGACGCCCGCTCCGCCGACGACATCGGCAGCTTCCGCCTGGGCAATCTCTTCACGAGCGTGTACCGCGTCAACTGGCGCAACGACGGCTCGGGCGAGGTCGCGCCCGTCAATGCCCATCGCTTCACGGGCACGATGAGCAGCGACATCAACTTCAACTTCCAGCACATGAACGACCTGGGCGCCCTGGTGGGCCTGGGTGCCGACAAGTCCTCGTTCTTCATGTTCCTGGACACCGACGCCACCACCTACGACTTCTCGGGCCTGATGGACGTGGCCGACATGAACCACACCCACATCTCCAGCCTGTTCAGCACCTTTGCGCCGACCGTGGCCAAGGTGCCGGAGCCCGGCAGCCTGGCACTGACCGGCCTGGCGCTGGCGCTGCTGCCGCTGCGCCGTCGCCGTCAGGCCTGAGCGGGCCTCAGGCCAGGCGTGCCCGGTGGCGAGCCACCTGGGCACGCACCTGGTCCGGCGCCGTGCCGCCCAGGATGTTGCGGGCATTGAGCGAGCCGCGCAGCGAGAGCACCTCGAAGACATCGGCCTCGATGCGCGCATCGAAGGCCTTCAGCTCGTCCAGGCTCAGGGCCGAGAGGTCGCGGGCCTGGGTGATGGCCGTCTTGACCGCATGGGCCACGACCTCGTGCGCGTCGCGGAAGGGCAGGCCCTTCTTGACGAGGTAGTCGGCGAGGTCCGTCGCCGTGGCGTAGCCGCGCATGGCGGCGCGCTCCATGGCCTCGGGCTTCACCGTGATGCCGGCGGCCATCTCGGCGAAGATGCGCAGGGTGTCCTTGAGCGTGTCGACGGTGTCGAACAGCGGCTCCTTGTCTTCCTGGTTGTCCTTGTTGTAGGCCAGGGGCTGGCCCTTCATCAGCGTGATCAGGCCCATCAGATGGCCCACCACGCGGCCGCTCTTGCCGCGGGCCAGCTCGGGCACGTCGGGGTTCTTCTTCTGCGGCATGATCGACGAGCCCGTGCAGAAACGGTCGGCGAGGTCGATGAAGCCGAAGCTCTGGCTCATCCACAGGATCAGCTCTTCCGACAGGCGCGAGACATGCACCATCACCAGCGCCGCGGCGGCACTGAACTCGATGGCGAAGTCGCGGTCCGAGACGGCGTCCAGGCTGTTCTGGCAGACGGCCTCCATGCCCAGCGTGCGGGCCACGCGCTCGCGGTCCAGCGGGTAGCTGGTGCCGGCCAGGGCGGCGGCGCCCAGGGGCAGGCGGTTCACGCGGCGGCGGACGTCGGCCATGCGCTCGGCGTCGCGGGCGAACATCTCCACATAGGCCAGCAGGTGGTGACCGAAGGCCACGGGCTGGGCGACCTGCAGGTGGGTGAAGCCGGGGAGGATGGTCTCGGCGTTCTTCTCCGCCACGTCGACCAGCGCGAGCTGCAGGGCGTTCAGCAGCACGGCGATCTCGTCGATCTCGCTGCGCAGCCACAGGCGCACGTCGGTGGCGACCTGGTCGTTGCGGCTGCGGCCCGTGTGCAGGCGCTTGCCGGCCAGGCCCACCAGCTCGGTCAGCCGGGCCTCGATGTTGAGGTGCACGTCCTCGAGGTCGAGCTTCCATTCAAAGCGGCCGGCCTCGATCTCCTCGCGGATCTGCGCCATGCCGCGCTGGATGGCGGCGTGGTCCTCGGCGCTCAGGATGCCCTGGGCGGCCAGCATCTCGGCGTGCGCCAGGCTGCCGTCGATGTCCGCCTTCCAGAGCCGCTTGTCGAAGAAGACGCTGGCCGTGTAGCGCTTGACCAGCTCGCTCATCGGTTCGGAAAACAGCGCGGACCAGGCTTGGGACTTGTTGGCGAGTTGGTTGTCGGACATGGTTTGTTGCAAGGCGGCGGGCGGGCTCCGGGCGAAGCGGCCCCTGGGCTGGGGGAGAATGGTCGTCGATTCTAAAGACTGCGACCCGCCCAGCCTTCGAAGCTCATGAAGCAGCCGCCTCCGTCCTCGCTCGATCCCGGCACGACCCTGCTGCCACCGGTGCTGCCGGCGTCGGCCCCCGCCGCCCTGCGGACCGAGGACGCCGCCCGGCGGGCGCAGCTCTTCGACGTCTGCCACATGGGCCTGGCGCTGCGCGCCGTGCTGGGAGTCCAGCTGGTGCTGTCCGCGGGCATCGCGCTGCAGGCGCCGGACGCCGAGCAGTGGCTGCTGCAGCTGGCCAGCGCGAGCTTCGTGTCGATGACGGGCGTGCTGCTGTGGCTGGTGCTCGTGTGCGCCGGCAAGCACCTGCTGGCGCGCCTGGGCAGCGCGGGCCAGTGGCTGGTGCTGGCGGGCCTCGGGGCCCTGTGCGCCACCGCCGCCTGGCGCCTGCTCAACGAGGCCTCGGGCGAGTCCGGCAGCCTGTTCCGCTTCGGTGCCGTGGCCCTCACCGGCGCGGGCGTGGCGTCCTCGCTGTGGATGTGGCTGCACAGCCGCCAGCGCTGGCAGCGTCCCGCCGCGGCGCTGGCGCAACTGGTGGAGCTGCAGTCGCGCATCCGGCCGCATTTCCTGTTCAACACGCTGAACTCCGCCATCGTGCTGGTGCAGCTGGACCCGCAGCGCGCCGAGAAGGTGCTGGAGGACCTCGCCGAGCTGTTCCGCGTGGCGCTCAGCGAGAACGGGGCCGCCGTGAGCCTGGCCGAGGAGGTCGAGCTGGCGCGCCGCTACCTGGAGATCGAGCAGATCCGCTTCGGCGAGCGCCTGCGCGTGCACTGGCGCCTGGACCCCGAGGCCGATGCCGCCCGCGTGCCGCCGCTGCTGCTGCAGCCGCTGGTGGAGAACGCCGTGCGGCATGGCGTCGAGCCCAACGACGACGGCGGTGAGGTCGAGGTGTTGACGCGCCGCCGCGGCGGGCAGGTCGAGCTGCGGGTGAGCAACAGCGTCGGCCCCGGGCCCTCGCGCCCCGGGCACGGGCTGGCGCTGGACAACGTCCGCGAACGCCTGCTGCTGATGCATGATGTGGCCGCCCAGTTCGAGCTCCACGCCGAGCCCGGGCGCTATGTGGTGAAGATCCTGCTGCCCCTGCAATCCTGACGCTGCCCTGCGATGAGCTCGACCGGTGACACGCCCCTGCGGACCCTGATCGTCGACGACGAGCCCCTGGCCCGCCTGCGCCTGCGCGGGCTGCTCGAGGGCCTGCCCGGGCTGCCGGTGCGGGTGCTGGGCGAGGCGGGCTCCGCCGGGCAGGCGCTGTCCTGGCTGAAGGAGCATGTCTGCGATCTCGTCTTCCTCGACATCCAGATGCCGGGCCCGGACGGCCTGCAGCTGGCACAGGCGCTGGAGGCCGTGCCGCACCGGCCCATCGTGGTCTTCGTGACGGCCCATGCCGAGCATGCGCTGCGGGCCTTCGAGATCGAGGCCCTGGACTACCTGACCAAGCCGGTGCGCCGCGAGCGGCTGCAGGCGGCGGTGGAGCGCGCGCGGGGCCGCCTGCTGGAACGCCATGCCGCCGCGACCTGGCAGAGCGCGCAGGCCGAGGCCGAGGCCCTGCCGGACGGCGAGTTCCTGACCATCACCGAGCGCGGCCGCCTGATCCGCGTGCCGCTGGCCGAGGTGCTGTATTTCAAGGCCGAGCTGAAGTACCTCACGGTGCGCACGGCCGGCCAGAGCCACCTGATGGAGGGCTCGCTCTCGGAGCTGGAGCAGCGCCTGGGCCCGCGCTTCCTGCGCATCCACCGCAATGCCCTGGTGGCGCGCCGGGCCCTGCGCGAGCTGGGCCGGCCGCCGGCCTCGCTGGCGCCGGACGCCGATGCCGACGCCAGCGAAGGCTGGGCGGTGCGCGTGGCCCCGGTGGACGACTGGCTGTCGGTCTCGCGCCGGCAGGTGGCCGCCGTGCGCGAGGCCCTGGCCGCCGGCTGAGCGGCTTCCGCGGCCCCGTGCACGGGCGCGTCAGCCCGTGTTGCGCAAGCCGGCAGCGATCCCGTTGATGGACAGGTGAATGCCGCGCTGCACGCGCTCCATGCTCGGGTCCTCGGTCCGTTTCTCGACCGGGATGGCGCGGTAGCGGCGCATCAGCTCGACCTGCAGATGGTGCAGCGGGTCGATGTAGGGGAAGCGGTGCGCGATGGAGCGCGCGAGGGCCGGGTTGCTGGCCAGGTTGTGCTTCTCGCCGGTGATCAGCGCGACGGCCTCCTGCGTGCGGCGGAACTCTGCCTCGATGGCCGCGAAGATGCGCTTGCCCAGCTTGCGGTCCTCGACGAGGTCCACGTAGCGCTGCGCGAGGCCGAGGTCGGTCTTGGCCAGCACCATGTCGAGGTTGGACAGCAGCGTGCGGAAGAAAGGCCACTGCTTGTGCATGCGCTTGAGCAGGGCCAGGCGCGCGTCGCGCTGGGCCGGGTCGGCGTCCAGGAAGACCGCCACGCCGGAGCCGAAGCCGCACCAGCCGGGCAGGGCCACGCGGGACTGGCCCCAGCTGAAGCCCCAGGGGATGGCGCGCAGGTCCTCGATGGCGCGGGTGGCCTTGCGCGAGGCCGGGCGCGAGCCGATGTTCAGCTCGGCGATCTCGCGGATGGGCGTCGAGGAGAAGAAGTAGTCGGCGAAGCCCTGGGTCTCGTAGACGAGGCCGCGGTAGGCCGCGAAGCTGGTGTCCGAGAGCTGCTGGGCCGCGTCGAGGAAGGACTTGGGCGCGCTCTTGGTCGGGTGCAGCAGCGTGGCCTCCAGCGTGGCGGCGACGAGCGTCTCGAGGTTGCGCCGGCCGATGTCGGGGTTGGCGTACTTGGAGGCGATCACCTCGCCCTGCTCGGTCAGGCGGATCTGCCCGTTCACCGTGCCGGGCGGCTGGGCCAGGATGGCCTGGTAGCTCGGGCCGCCGCCGCGACCCACCGTGCCGCCGCGGCCGTGGAAGAGGCGCAGCGTGATGCCATGGCGGGCCTTGAGGCTGTCGAAGAGGCCCACCAGCGCGATCTCGGCGCGGTAGAGCTCCCAGTTGCTCGTGAAGACGCCGCCGTCCTTGTTGGAGTCGGAATAGCCCAGCATCACGTCCTGCTCGGCGCCGGAGCGCTTCACGAGCGCCGCCTCGCCGGGCAGGGCGTAGAACTCGCCCATGATCTGCGGCGCCTCGCGCAGGTCGCCGATGGTCTCGAACAGCGGCACCACGATGAGGTCGCTCACCGCCTCGCCGTCCAGCACGCCGCGCAGGAGCCCGACTTCCTTGAAGAGCAGTTGCACTTCGAGCAGGTCGCTCACCGTCTCGGTGTGGCTGATGATGTAGTGGCGGATGGCCTCGCGGCCGAAACGCTGCAGGGCCTCGCGGGCCGCCTCGAAGATGGCCAGCTCGCCCTGGCAGCGCTCGCTGTACTCGGCGCCGACCACGCGCAGCGGCCGGGCGTCGTTCAGCAGGCCGAGCAGCAGCTGGCGGCGCGCGGCCTCGTCGAGCGCGGCGTAGTCGGGGCAGACACGCGCGGTCGCCAGCAGCTCGGCGATCACCAGCTCGTGCTGGTCGGAACTCTGGCGCAGGTCCAGCGTGGCCAGGTGGAAGCCGAAGACCTGCACGGCGCGGATCAGGGGCTTGAGGCGCGGGGCGATCAGGGCCTCGGCGTGGTGCGTCTTGAGCGAGTCCGCGATCACGCGCAGGTCGGCCAGCAGCTCCTCGGGCGTGAGATAGGGGTCCTGCGGTGCGACGGCGTGGCGCAGCGCCTCGGTGCCCGTCAGCGCGTGCAGCGTGGCCGCCATGCGGGCGTACATGCCGGTCAGCGCGCGCCGGTAGGGCTCGTCCATGCGGTGCTCGTTGCGGTCCGGGCTGCGCTCGGCCAGCGCCTGCATCGCGGGGCTGACCTGGGCGAGGCGGGCCGAGATGGACAGCTCCGCGCCCAGCTCGTGCAGCTCGGTCAGGTAGTGGCGCAGGGCCACCTCGCTCTGGCGCTTGAGGGCATGGCGCAGCGTGGCGGCCGTGACGTTGGGATTGCCGTCGCGATCGCCGCCGATCCAGTGGCCCATGCGCAGGAAGCTGTTCAGCTCGTGGCCGGGCAGCGCCTCCTCCAGCTCGCCGTAGAGCTTGGGAATCTGGCGCAGGAAGGTGGCGTGGTAGTAGGAGAGGGCGTTCTCGATCTCGTCCGCCACCGTGAGCTTGGAGTAGCGCAGCATGCGCGTCTGCCACAGCTGGGTGATGCGGGCGCGCAGGAGGCCCTCGTTGTCGCGCTTCTCGCGCTCGGTCTGCAGGCGGTCGCGCTGCTCGACGAGCTCGGCGATGGCCCGCTCGGCATCCAGGATGCTCTTGCGCTGCACCTCCGTCGGGTGGGCCGTCAGCACGGGCGAGATGAAGCCGTGCTGCAGCGTCCTCGCGACCTCGTTGGGCCGCACGCCGGCCTCGTGCAGGCGCTCCATGCAGTAGGCCAGCGAGCCGGCCTGCAGGCTGCCGGCGCGTTCGTGGATCTCGCGGCGGCGCACATGGTGGCGGTCCTCGGCGATGTTGGCCAGGTGCGAGAAATAGCTGAAGGCGCGGATCACGCTGACCGTCTGCTCGCCCGAGAGGCTCTTGAGCAGCTTGTCGAAGGTCTTGCCGGCCTGGGCATCTCGCTTGTGGCGGAAGGCCACGGAGAGCTGGCGCACGCGCTCGACGAGCTCGTAGGCCTCACGCCCTTCCTGCTCGCGGATGACCTCGCCGAGGATGCGGCCCAGCAGGCGGATGTCGTCCATCAGCGGCTGGTTCTTGTCCTCGGCCTCGCGACGGGTGGCGGTCCGGGGCGTCGCCGTCTTGCCGGTCTTGCCGGACTTGAGGTTGGCGGCGGAACGGGGGGCTCGTGCGGGGGCATCGGGACGGGCGGGTCGGGCAGGCATGGCGGCTCGCGGGTTGGCGCCCCGGCAGCAAGGCCGGAACGCGGGGCTTGGGGGTCAGGAAGCGTAGCCCGGTTGCCTTGCGCGGACCTGTTCAGCCCTATTTTCGGCAATGTAACCAAGTTACGTTCATTTGACTTTATCAGTTTCTTTGACCGAGGCGTGGCGGGCGGACCACGGCGCTGCGCTAGCATCCCACCATGATGGAAAAGATAGTGATCGCGACGCGCGAAAGCAGGCTCGCCCTCTGGCAGGCCGAACACGTGAAGGCCTTGCTGGAGCAGCGCCTGGGGGCCACCGTGGAACTCCTGGGCATGACCACCCGTGGGGACCAGATCCTGGACCGCACGCTGTCCAAGGTGGGCGGCAAGGGGCTGTTCGTCAAGGAACTGGAGACGGCCCTGGAGGAGGACCGCGCGCAGCTCGCGGTGCACTCGCTCAAGGACGTGCCGATGGACCTGCCCGAGGGCTTCGCCCTGGTGGCGATCCTCGAGCGCGAGGACCCGCGCGACGCCTTCGTGTCCGGCAAGTACGCGAACCTGGCCGAGCTGCCCGCGGGCGCGCTGGTCGGGACTTCCAGCCTGCGCCGCGTGGTGCAGCTGAAGAACCTGCGTCCCGACCTGCGCATCGAGCCCCTGCGCGGCAACCTCGACACGCGCCTGCGCAAGCTGGACGAAGGCGGCTATGACGCCATCGTGCTGGCGGCCGCGGGGCTCAAGCGCCTCGGCCTTGGCGAGCGCATTCGCTCGTGCTTCGCGCTGGACGAGATGATTCCCTGTGCCGGCCAGGGCGCGCTGGGCCTGGAGGTGCGTGCGGATGCCGCGGCGCTCACCCAGGCGCTGTCCACCCTGATCGATCGGCCGACGTGGCTCGCCACGCAGGCCGAGCGCGCCGTCTCGCGCAGCCTTGGCGGCAGCTGCTCCATGCCGCTGGCGGCCCATGCCCGCTGGCAGGACGGCGTGCTGGTGCTCGACGTGGCCCTGGGCCATCCCGAGCAGCCCGAGCGGCCGCTGCTGAAGGCGCGCGTGCAGGGCCAGCCGGCCGATGAAGGCAGCGCGCGTGCGCTGGGCCTGCAGGCCGCCGAGGCCCTGCGTGCCCAGGGCGCCGAGGACTACCTCCGCTGTGCCTGATCCCACTTCGCCGGCAGGCGAAGGGCCGGCAGGCCAGCCACCGCCGCTGCGCCTCATCCTGACCCGGCCGCGCGCGCAGGCTCAGGACTGGGTGCAGCGCATGGCCCGCCTGGGCGTCCGCTGCGAGGTGCTGCCGTTGCTGGACATCGCCCCGCTGGACCCGGCGCCTGCCCGTGAGGCCTGGCGCCGGCTGCCGGCGCAGTCGCTGCTGATGTTCGTCAGCCCCAATGCGGTCGAGCACTTCTTCGCGGCCCGCCCCCCCGGCATGCCCTGGCCGGCGCACACGCTGGCGGCCACCGTGGGGCCCGGCAGCGCCCAGGCGCTCCTGCAGCAGGGCGTGCCGGCCACGCTCCTGCGGCAGCCGCCGGCCGACGCGGCCAGCCTGGATTCCGAGCACCTGTGGCCTGTCCTGGCCTCGGAGGACTGGCGCGGCCGCCAGACGCTCATGGTGCGCGGTGACGGCGGCCGGGAATGGCTGGCCGATCGCCTGCGGGAGGCGGGCGCGGTCGTGGACGCGATCAGCGTCTACCGGCGCGCCGCCCCGCAGCTCACCCCCGCGGAGCAAGGCGTGCTCGAGCGGGCCCTGGCCGCGCCGCAGGCCCATGTCTGGCTCTTCAGCAGCGCCGAGGCCATCGACCACCTGCCGGCGCTGGCCGGGCGACTGGCCGACTGGTCCCGCGCCCGCGCCATCGCGACGCATGAGCGCATTGCGCAGCGTGCGCAGCAGCTGGGTGTCGGGCATGTGGTTTTGACGCGACCGGACGCCGAGGCTGTCGCCGCGGCCCTGCGAGGGCCTTGGGACTGAACCCTACAATCCGCGGCACTGTGAGCGAGCAAGACATCCCCCGCAGCGCCCCGGCTTCCGAGCCCGAGAGCGCCTCCGTGCTGCCCGAGAAAGTGCCGGCCCGTGCCGGCACGCCGGGTTCGCTGACCCTGGTCCTCGTGTCGCTGGGCGTGCTGTCGCTCGGCGCGCTCGCGCTGGCATGGCAGGGCCACAGCCGCGTCCGGCAGCTGGAGCAGGAGCTCGTGCGCCGCCAGGACCAGAGCCAGACACAGGCCACGGACGCCCGCGTCATGGCCACCCGCGCCCAGGACGTCGCCCAGGAAACCGCCGCCAAGCTCACGCTGCTCGATGCGCGCCTCGCCGAGGTCGCCCTGCAGCGCGGGCAGCTCGAGGAGCTGATCCAGTCCATGTCCCGCTCGCGGGACGAGAACGTGCTGGGCGACATCGAGGCCTCGCTGCGCGTGGCCCTGCAGCAGACCAGCATCACCGGGAGCGCCGAGCCCCTGGTGTCGGCGCTCAAGCAGGCGGACGAACGCCTGCAGCGCTACAAGCAGCCCCGCCTCGAGGGCGTGCGCCGCGCCGTCATCCGTGATCTCGACCGCGTGAAGGCCGTGAGCGTGGTTGACGTGGCCAGCCTGGGCATCAAGCTGGACGAGGTGGCGCGCCTGGCGGACGAGCTGCCGCTGCTGTCGGTGCCGGAGCGCGCCGCGATGGCGGAGGGGGAGTCCCGGCCGGATGTGCGCACGGACCTGCGCACGGACAGCCGCCCGGATTCACGCCCCGATGCCAAGACCCGCAAGGCCAACCCGACACCGGCCAAGCCCGCCTCGGCCGCCGAAGGCTGGGAGGCCTGGTGGGGCCTGGCGCAGGACCGCTGGAAGGACTTCAGCACCCAGGTCTGGCAGGAAACGAAGTCGCTGGTCCGCGTCACGCGCATCAGCCATCCGGAAGCCGCGCTGATCACCCCCGAGCAGGGCTACTTCCTGCGGGAGAACCTCAAGCTGCGCCTGCTCAATGCCCGCCTGGCGCTGCTGAGCCGCCAGTACGACACGGCGCAGTCCGACCTGCGCGAGGTGCTGGCGCTGCTGGACCGCTACTTCGACATGCGTTCGCGCAAGGCGCAGTCCGCCGCCGAGCTGCTGCGCCAGGTCCAGGGCCAGGCCCGCCAGGTGGCGGTGCCGCGTCCCGACGACAGCCTGGCGGCCCTGGCCGCGGCCGGGCGCTGAGGGAGGTCGGTCATGCGCATCGTGATCTGGCTGGTGCTGGTGTTTGCCGCCGCGGTGGTGGCGGCCCTGACCCTCGGCAGCAATGACGGGCTGGCGAGCTTCTACTGGAACGGCTGGCGGCTGGACGTCTCGCTGAACCTGTTCCTGCTGGCCCTGGTGGCGGGGTGTTTCGCGCTGGTGACGCTGATCCAGACGCTCAACTCGCTGGTGTCCCTGCCGCGTCGGGCCCGCGAATGGCGCATGTCCCAGCGCGAGCGCAGCGCCCAGCTCGCCCTGCGCGAGGCGCTGGCCGAATTCTTCGGTGCCCGCTACGGCCGCGCCCAGAAGGCGGTGCAGCGCGCGCTGAACATTCAGTCGCAAACCCCGGACCTCGCGCAGGACCATGCCTTCCTGGCGCTGAGCCACCTGCTGGCCGCCCAGAGCGCGCATCGCCTGCAGGACAAGCGCCGCCGGGACGAGCAGCTCCAGCTGGCGCTGCAGTTCGCGCAGCAATCCTCGCAGGCCAAGGCCCAGGAGGAGGGCGCCCGGCTGCTGGCGGCCGAGTGGGCCCTGGACGACCGCGACGCGACACGCGCCGCGCAGATCCTCTCGGAGCTGACGCCGGGCGTCGCGCGGCGCACGCAGGCCCTGCGTCTCAAGATGCAGGCGGCCCGGCTGGCGCGCCAGCCGCTGGAGGCGCTGCGCACCGCGCGCATGCTGGCCAAGCACCAGGGCTTCTCCAAGGCGGCGGCCCAGGGGCTGCTGCGCTCGCTGGCGGTGGAGGCGCTGGAATCGGCACGCGATGTCGACCAGCTGCGCACCGCCTGGCAGCAACTGGATGCGGCCGATCGGCGCGATGTCTTCGTGGCCGCACGCGCCGCGCAATGCGCTGCGGGCCTGGGCGCCCCGGACGACGGCCGCGGCTGGCTGCGCCCGTCCTGGGACGACTACGCGGATCTGCCCGCCGACGAGCGCGCGGCGCTGGCGGAATCCCTGGTGCAATGCCTCCCGGGCCTGGGGCAGGACTGGCTGCAGCGTCTGGAAGGCCTGTTGCAGCGCCATGCCCGCGACCCGGGGCTGGCCTACGCCCTCGGGCACGCCCTGGCGGAGCGCCAGCTGTGGGGCAAGGCCCGCCTGATGCTGGAGCAGGCGGCCGAGGACCGGCAGCTGGGCGTGACGGCCCGCCGCCGCTGCTGGCTCAAGCTGGCGGACCTGGCCGAGCACGATGGCGATGCCGAGCGTCGTGCCCGCTGCTTCGAGGCCGCCGCCACGCTGGCCTGATCGGCCTCGGACGCGGCCTGCGGCACTCGCGTCGTTTCCCGGCACTTTCCGTCGCTCAGGAGCTCGGCCGAGTGCCGCCGCCTGGCTCGCCAGCGCTACCCACGGGAGTCCGTGGGCGGGTGCGACAGGGGACGAAGGCCCGAGGGAACCGGACTTCCGTCGATCGAGGGCCGGCGCCAGAGGAGAAAAATGTCGAACATACTTGCGCACCCGGAAAAACCCATGCTATAGTTCAAGGCTTCGGCGGCTGTAGCTCAGTTGGATAGAGTACTTGGCTACGAACCAAGGGGTCGTGGGTTCGAATCCTGCCAGCCGCGCCAAAATTCAATTGCAAGTTCTCAGGCAGCAGTTTTATCCAGCTGCTTCCCGGGAATCGGCAAAATAGTTGATTTGAGGTGTGCGCCTTGATATTGAAAAGTATCGAGGCAATCCGAAAAAATAAATGTAAGCCTTGGCTTGCGATTCAATCGAAAATCGCGCTATAATCTAAGGCTGACTTAGCGGCTGTAGCTCAGTTGGATAGAGTACTTGGCTACGAACCAAGGGGTCGTGGGTTCGAATCCTGCCAGCCGCGCCAAAATAAAAAGAAATGAAAAGGTCTGTGAGAAATCACAGACCTTTTTTGTTTTGGTCCCGAGATTCTTCATGCACTGTCGAGATTCCTATCCGACCCGCCAAGAGGTTTGACTCACCAGGCTGACTGGAGGGCATGAAGACGCAGCCAGAAACCCTGGATATGGACCTCCGCCGAAACGATGTCATAAGCGGCGGGCGGCAGGGGCAGGGACAGACGCAGGGTCGGGTATTGCCAGCCTGGCCCGAAGTCGGCGGCGGCACACAGCAGAAAGCGGCCGTTGGCCGCGGGCAGGACGAGGCCGGTCGGCAGAAACTCGCCAGGTGCCACGGAGGCCACGGCGTCGCGCAAGGCCGGATCGTCGTGCGCCGTGTCCGGCCACGTCATCGGCACCACCAGCACGCCGCCGCGGAAATGGTCATGGGGCAGCCAGGTGCTCATCGGCACCTCATCGCCCAGCACGAGCGCCGCACCCGTGCCCATCGGCAGCAGGCCGACCAGCCCCGAGACATCGCAGGCGGCGTCGTAGTCCGAGCCAGGCATGGACGCGTCTCCTGACCAGCGGAACGCGGCGCGACCCCTCCGCGCATCCCCGGACGCCCGGATGCCGGACCATTCGCTGCTGGCTTCAGCGGGCAGCAGCACATGCGGGCCGCCATCGCAGCTCACCCAGGACAGCGGCGAGGCGCTCATGCTCGCCTCACCTCGGGACTGCATGGCTGGGCTGGCCAGGCTGTGCAGCGTCGACCACGGGGGCGTGGCGATTGGCGCGGCCAGGTGGGGCATGCGCAGATCCCCGGCGACCCCGGACAGCATTGAGAGCGTCCGCTCATGAGGACGGGCCGTCGGTGGCGACGGCCGCTTGCAGCAGCGCATGCACCGTGTCCGGCGCCAGCTGCAGCGAGGCCAGGATCTCGGCTCCATGCGCCCCCGCAGCGGGTGAGGCGCTGGGCGCGCGCGTCTGGCTGCGCGAGAAGCGGGGCGCGGGGTTCGGCTGCCATTGGCCCTCCACCTGCGTGTAGGCCTCGCGCGCCTGCTGGTGTGGATGCAAGGGCGCTTCCTCCAGGCTCAGGACACCCGCCACGCAGGCGTCCGTGCCTTCGAGCAGCGCCATCCAGGCATCGCGGGACTTCTCACGCAGGCGGGCCGCCACGCGCTCCCGCAAGCGCGGCCATTCGCGGGTGTCCATCTGCCGGGCGGGGTCCTCGTCCAGGTCCAGCCGTGTCAACAGTTCGCGGTAAAAAGCCGGCTCGATGGCCCCCAGGCTGAGGAACTGGCCATCCGCGCACTCGAAGCTGTCATAGAACGGGCTGCTGTGAAGGAAGAAATTCTGGGCGGGGGATTCTGGCCAATGCCCTTGCCCGGCGAGGCTGCGGACGAGACTGCCCAGCAGATTGGCGCCATCGAGCATGGCGGCGTCGATGACCTGCCCGCGACCGGAGCGTTTCGCCTCCAGCAAGGCGCAGACCATGCCGAAGGCCAGCAGCAGGCCACCGCTGGCCATGTCGCCGACGACGGTCGCCGGCAGCGTCGGGGCCTGGCCCGGGCGCTGGCTGAGGCTCAGCAGGCCGCTCAGCGCGACGTAGTTGAGGTCGTGGCCCGCCGCCTGGGCCAGCGGGCCCGACTGACCCCAGCCCGTCACGCGGCCGAACACCAGGCGCGGGTGCACCGGCTCCAGCGCCGCCGGCCCCAGGCCCAGGCGCTCCATCACGCCCGGGCGGTAGCCCTCGATCAGGCCGTCGGCCGTCAGGATCAGCTGCCGCAGGGCCTCGAGGGCTTCGGGCTTCTTGAGATCCAGGACCAGCGAGCGCTTGCCGCGGTTCATGGCGCCGCCGCCGCCGAGGCTGCGCTGCGCGGCGGGGCGCTCGACCACGATCACGTCCGCCCCCATGTCGGCCAGCATCATGCCGGCGAAGGGGCAGGGGCCGATGCCGGCCAGCTCGATGATGCGCACACCTGCCAGGGGACCCGTCGCCATGCTGTTCCTTCCGAGGTCTTGTCGACTGGCGAGACAATACACGCATGAGCAAGGCCTTCACCAAGGAAAGCGACGGGGACGATGACGATGACGTCCCCGGCCTGCCGCCACTGCCCGCCGGCACGCGCAACTACATCACCCCGCAGGGCTATGCCCGGCTGAGGGCGGAGTTCATGGAGCTGCTGGACGTTGAGCGCCCCAAGATCGTCGAGATCGTGTCCTGGGCGGCCAAGAACGGCGATCGTTCCGAGAACGGCGACTATCTCTACGGCAAGAAGCGGCTTCGTGAGATCGACCGGCGGCTGCGCTTCCTGACCAAGCGCCTGGACATCGCCGAGGTCGCCGACCCGGCAGTCCACCATGGCAGCGACCAGATCTTCTTCGGGGCGACCGTGACCTATGCGAACAGCCGGGGAGAGGAGCGCACCATCACCATCATGGGCATCGACGAGGCCGACAGCCTGCAGGGCGAGGTGAGCTGGGTGTCCCCGATCGCCCGAGCGCTTCTCAAGGCCCGCGAGGGCGACGAGGTGCAGCTGATGACGCCCGGCGGGCTGGAGCAGCTGGAGGTAATCGAGGTCCGCTACCCCGCGCCGGGCATGAAGGGCGGCTGATCGGGTGAGCGGGCCTGCGGGCCTGCTGCCCGCTCAGGGCTTGATGCGCCAGACCCGCAGCACGGCGGGCGATCGCTTGAGCATGCGCAGCACTTCGGCCACGTGCTGCCGGTCCCGGACCGAGATCAACAGCTGCATCTCGGCGGTCTCGCGGGCCTGCGACTCGTCGCTCATCGAGATGTGCGTGATGTCCGCCTCGGCGGTGCTGACGGCCGTGGCGATCTGGGCCAGCACGCCCTTGCCGTTCTTCATCAGCACGCCGATGGCGGCCTCGAAGCTGCGGGTCATCTCGTCGGCCCAGGCCACGGCGATCCAGTGCTCGCTGTCGCGCTGGAACAGCCGGCGGCCCACCTGGCATTCGGCGGTGTGGACGATGAGGCCCTCGCCGCGGCCCAGATAGCCCTTGATGTCGTCGCCCGGCACGGGGCGGCAGCAACTGGCCAGGCGCACGGTGGCGCCTTCGCTGCCATCCAGCGTGATCTGGCCTTGCGTCGTCTGGTCGTCCGTGCCGAATCGGCCCAGCGTGAGCGTGACGGCGTCCGGGCGCTGCCCCTGTGCCGCGAGCATCCGGGCCATCTTCTTGGCCACGATGGTGGCGATCTTGCGACCGAGGCCGACCTCCACCAGAAGCTCGTGCACGCTGCGGTTGCCGGCCCAACGGGCGAGATCCAGCCACAGGGCATGCGCCTCCTGGTCCTCGGCATCGAGACTCGGGAGCGCGAGGCCCTCGGCGCGCAGGGCCTGGGCCAGCATCTTCTGCCCCAGCTCCTGGGACTCCTCCTGCTCCAGGTTCTTCAGGAAATGGCGGATCTTGGAGCGGGCGCGGCCCGTGCGGACGAAGCTGAGCCAGGCCGGATTCGGGCGCGCACCCGTGGCCGTGATGATCTCGACGACGTCGCCGCTGCGCAGCTCGGCCCGCAGCGGCACGGGCTCACCGTTGACCTTGGCAGCCACGCAGTGATCGCCGACGTCGGAGTGGATGGCGTAGGCGTAGTCCACGGGCGTTGCCCCGCGGGGCAGGGCCATGATCTTGCTCTTGGGCGTGAAGACGTAGACCGCATCCGGAAACAGGTCGATCTTCACGTGCTCCAGGAATTCGCTGGCGTCGCGCGTCTCGTCCTGGATGTCGATCAGCGACTGCAGCCAGCGCGATCCCAGCTGCTGCACCGCCTGCGCATTGCCCTTGGCCTTGTACAGCCAGTGCGCGGCGACGCCCTTTTCCGCCACCATGTGCATGGTCTCGGTGCGCATCTGGAATTCGACCGGCGTGCCCAGCGGGCTGACCAGGGTCGTGTGCAGGCTCTGGTAGCCGTTGGGCTTGGGGATGGCGATGTAGTCCTTGAAGCGGCCGGGCTGAGGCTTGTAGAGCTGGTGCAGCACGCCCAGCGCCAGATAGCACTGCGGCAGCTCGTCCACGACGACCCGGAAGCCGAAGATGTCGCTGACCTGGGCAAAGCTCAGGTGCTTTTCACGCATCTTCTTGTAGATGGAGAACAGGGTCTTCTCGCGGCCCTGGATCTCGACCTTGAGGCCGGCGTCGGCAAAGGCCTTGACGACGTCGCGCTCGATGCGGGACACGAGGTCCCGCCGGTTGCCCCGTGCCTTGCCGATGGCCTTCGAGAGCGCGCCGTGTCGCCAGGGGTGGATGTACTGGAAGGACAGCTCCTGCAGCTCCCGGTAGATCTCATTGAGGCCCAGCCGGTGGGCGATGGGGGCGTAGATGTCGAGCGTCTCGCGGGCGATGCGGCGGCGTTTCTCGAACGCCATATGCCCCATCGTCCGCATGTTGTGCAGGCGGTCGGCCAGCTTGATCAGGATGACCCGCACATCGCGGGCCATCGCCAGCAGCATCTTGCGGAAGGACTCGGCCTGGGATTCCTCCTTGGTCGAGAACTGCAGCTTGTCCAGCTTGGTCAGGCCGTCCACCAACTCGGCCGTCGGGGCCTCAAAGCGCTCGATGAGCTCCGTCTTGGTGACCCCGCAGTCTTCCATGGCGTCGTGCATGAGCGCGGCCATGATGGCCTGGGCGTCCAGGCGCCAATCGGCGCAGATGCCAGCAACTGCGATCGGATGGGTGATGTAGGGCTCGCCACTGGCCCGGAATTGCCCCAGATGGGCTTCATCGGCGAACTTGTAGGCCTCGCGGATCCGCTTGATGTCGCCCTTGGGCAGGTAGTTCAGGCGGTGGAGCAACGCGTCGAAGGAGGCCGCCTCGGCCGCGGTCGGCTCAGGGGCGGTCTTGTGCAGGCCCGGCATCAAGGCAGCGGGCAGCGAAGCGGCAAAGGAGCGAAGACCCATGGAGCGAAATTAACACAAGGGCGGGGCTGGTCGCTGCGGCCGGGACAAATTGCGACGCGTTCACGACGGATGCCTGGCCCGATCAGGCCATGAGCATGAAAAAAGGCGCCCCGAAGGCGCCTTTTCAGCAGCGGTGCGTGGCTTAGACCGGCACCTTGCGCAGCATCTCGATGCCCACTTCACCGGCAGCGATCTCGCGCAGGGCGGTCACGCCCGGCTTGTTCTTGCTCTCGATCTTGGCGCTGTGGCCTTGGCTGAGCATGCGGGCGCGATAGGTGGCAGCGAGCACCAGCTGGAAGCGGTTGGGGATCTTGGTCAGGCAATCTTCAACGGTGATGCGGGCCATGGGCGGGTTCCAGTGATGTTGTTCGGAGGGTCTTGAAACGTGTTCCACCGGGGTGGACGACGCTTCAGGGCAGGTCCAGCGCCTTGAAGACGGTGGACTTGCTGCGACGCTGAGAGGCGTATTTTAACCGCTGCGCGTGCACGATGGCCTTCAGATCGAAAAGAGCCGTCTCGAAAACGGCGTTCACCACGACAAAATCGAACTTGTGGGCCTGCGCCACCTCGACGCGCGCATTGGCCATCCGGCGTTCGATGACCTCCTCGGCCGTATCGCCTCGCCGTGTCAGGCGCTGGCGCAATTCATCCCAGCTGGGGGGCAGGATGAACACGAGCACGGCATACGGGAACAGCTGCTTGATCTGGAGGGCGCCCTGGAAATCGATCTCCAGGACAACGTCCTCACCCTGCTTCATGCGCTCCTCGATCGCGGCACGGGAGGTGCCATAGAGGTTGCCGTGCACCTCGGCCCACTCGAAGAATTCGCCCCGTTCGACCTTGGAGCGGAACTCCTCCGGTGCGATGAACCAGTATTCGCGACCGTGCTGCTCCTGGCCCCGCGGGGCGCGGGAAGTGTGCGAAATCGAGACCGCCAGCTTGGCGTCCAGCTCCAGCAGGGCCTTGACCAAGCTGGATTTGCCTGCACCGCTCGGGGCGGCCACGACGAAAAGATTGCCCGGGTATTCCATCCGCGGATTGTCGCTCACTCGGGGCGCGGGTCGGAACGCGTGCCGGACCGCCGGGCATGGCCGGGGTAGGTGGCAGTCCTGCTGGCGCCCGGTGGCTGACAGCGGGCAAAGTCCGGGCATCCCCGGCATCCCCGGCATCCCGGGCATGGCGGCCCGCGAGCGCGCGGATCGGCATGCATCGGGCGGTCGTCGTGATGCGATGGCGTCTCACTTCAGGTGGGGAGGCTGCCCAAGGCGTTTCCCCGCGCTTCCCCGCGCGGACGCAAGCGAGGCTGCCGAGCAGGGGGGGGGCAGGAGAGGAACAGGCGGGGAAGAGGAGAGGAATAGGCGGGGAAGAAGCCGCTGCCGCCTCAGCGAATCAACGAAGCTGAGATCCGCCCGGGTGCCTGCTGGCCTGCCTCGTGGGCAGCGGGAGCTCTCATTCGCCCCGGCTCGACAGGTGCTGCCGAGCGGATGCGGCTTGCGCGCGTGCCGGTCGCGATCAGAAGCTGTGGCGCAGGCCGAGCGACAGGGTGTTGCCGTCATGCAGGCCGTCAATCTTGTCATTCATGTAGACGGCGTAGACATCGGTGCGCTTGGACAGCGAATGGTCATAGCCCAGGCTCAGGGTCTTGTGCGTGCTGCCACCGAACAGCGGAATGATGCCGGCGAACGTGCCGGTCCTTACCTTCGAATGCCCCCATGCGGCCAGCAGCTTGCCGTGGCCGCTGATGGGAACCTCGGCGCTGATGTCATAGAGGCGCAGCTTGCTCCCGTAGGAGTCGTCGTCGATCTGCCCGACCTGGGCGTAGAGCTTGACGGCCCTGAAGTCGTAGGCGGCGCCGATGTTGAAGGTCTTCTCGCGTCGGCCGTTGGTGGGGGCGGCGGCATCCGTGCCGACGGACTGGTAGGCCAGCGTCGCACTGAAGGGGTCGCCGAAATAGACCAGCGTGGCGGCGAAGCTGGATTTGCCCACGCCTTCGCCCGCGGCGGCCTGCAGGTTCACCCGCATGCCCGACATCATGGGGCTGAGGTAGCTCACCGAGTTCCGCCAGGCCGTGTCGTTCTGCAGGCGGGCGGTCTTGCTGATCGGGATGTCCCGGCCATCCAGGTAGTAGTGCAGCAGGGTGGGCGAGAAACCGAACGAGTCGCCGAAGCTGTTGAACAGCAGCAGGGACACGAACATCTGGCTGGTGTTCCGGCCCACGCGGAGCTGGCCGAAGTCGCCACTGAGGCCGACATAGGCGTTCTTCGCGAACATGGCATCGCCGGCGAAGCGGCCGGCGGCGCCGGTGTCCATGCCGATGAAGCTTTCCAGGGCGAACTGCGCCTTGAGGCCGGTGCCCAGGTCCTCTGTGCCGCTGACACCCCAGAAGCTGGTGCTCATGTCCCCTGAGTTCACCGCCTTGATGCGGTTGGCACCCGCCAGCTGGTAGGACCCGACGCCAGCGTTGACGAGGCCATACAGCTTGACACTGCTCTGGGCTATTGCTGAGTTCATGGTGATAAATAACACTGAAGCGGCCAGAAGTGAAGAAGATCTCATCATGGTGTGTTCCTGTGTTGATTGCATCGATCGGCATTCGATTCATCATCTCGTGCCGAGTCTGAATGATATTTATGATGATGAATGGTAGATGGGTAAAAACCCGGTGTTTCCGCGAGAAAGAGACACCCGGTGTTCAGCGGTGCGTGCGGGCTCAGGCGGGATGAAGCTCGGAGGGGTGACGTCCGGCGGCGCCGGCGATGCCTGAGGCGGGGGTGTCGATCGCGGGTGAGGTGCCGAAGGCCTGCTGGAAGGCGTGGCTGGCGCGCAGGACCGTGAGGTCGTCGTACTGGCGGCCGATGAGCTGGAGTCCGATGGGCAGGCCGTCGCTGCCGGTGCCGGCATGGACGGCCGCCGCAGGCAGCCCCAGCTGGTTGCACCAAGGGGTGTAAAGCGGGTAGGGGGGGTCGCGGTGCAGGTCGGCGCTGATGAGGGGGGCCACGGTGGGGTGGGTCGGGCACAGCAGGAGGTCATGGCGGGTGAAGAACTCGTTCACTTCCCGGCCGCAATCGCCGCGCCGTGTCAAGGCATCCAGGATGCTGTGGGGTGGCAGTCCGCGTCCGGCTTCAATCAGGGCCTTGAGCGACGAGTCCAGCGAGCGTGCGTTGTCCCCGAGGGTGTCAGCGAGTCGGGCGGCAAAGGCGCTCCACAGCACGCCGTGAATTTGCAGGCACTGGCGGACAGCCGGCGGATCGGCCAGTTCAACTACCGCGCCGAGCGACTCCAGCAAGGTGGCGCTTCGCTTGAGCGTGGCCAGGATCTCCGGGTCCGGCAGGCGGTCCAGTCCCAGGGAGGGGCTGACGGCGATTCGCAGCCGCGGGAGCGGGGCTCGCAGCGCGGATCGATAGTCGATGGGGTCGTAGGGCAGGGCGTACCAGTCGCGCGGGTCGGGCCTTGCAATGATGTTCATGAGGGTGGCGGCATCCTCGGTCGTGCGGGCCATCGGGCCGACGTGACTCAGCAGGGCGAACGCGCCGCGCGGGTGATGCGGAACGCGACCGAAGCTCGGCTTGAGGCCGTAGATGCCCGTGAAGGCGGCTGGAATCCGGATGGAGCCGCCGCCGTCCGTGCCGAGTGCCAGGGGTGCGAGCCCGGCGGCAACCGCGGCGGCGGCGCCACTGCTCGAGCCGCCGGGCGTGTGCAGCAGATTCCATGGATTGCGGGTGATGCCCGTCAGGGGGCTGTCACTCGTGATCTTGTGGGCGAAATCGGGCAGGGTGGTCTTGCCGAAGATGACGGCGCCGGCCTCCCGGAGGCGCTGCACGGCAGGGCTGTCGGGAATCCGTGCGCGGTCATCGCCGATGGCCAGTGAGCCGAATCGCGTCGGCATGTCGTCGGTGCCCAGGTTGTCCTTGATGGAGACCGGGATGCCGTCCAGCGAACCCAGAGCCTTTCCGGCGCGCCAGCGCGCCTCCGAGGCGCGTGCCTGTTCGAGGGCGCTTTCCGGGTTCATGGCGCAGAAGGCGTTGAGGTCCGGGGCGAGTTGCTCATGCCGGGCCAGCAGGGCCTGCGTGGCCTCGACGGGCGACAGGCTCTTGGTGGCGTAGAGGCCGACAAGCTCGGTGGCGCTCAGCTGGTGGATACGTGACATCGTTGCTCCTTGTGTGAATCATGCTAATAAATCACTGCAATCAAGTGAAGGACAAGATGAACGAGAGAGAGACTTCATCCTTTAAGTTGACGGCTGTCTCCAGTGGTCATGGTGTCAAAAGGTGGATGATGCGGTCTCATAGAGGGTAATCACCTATCTCTCACTCTTGTGATGCAGATCTATTATTATCATAAATAAACAAGGAGCCAAGATGATAGAACTTGCAGAGCGGGGATCATGGTGGACGGCGGCACTGCCGGGTGCCAGGCGTCCTGGGGTATGGGTGAGGCGGCGTGCAGGCGCTGCGGTTGCCGGTGAGTTCTCACGGGCTGCAAGCGAGGTGTGCGATGAGTGACGCCGTGCTGCTGCTGCTCAATGTGCTGAGCCAGGTCAGTGTTCTTGCCTTGATCGCGCTTGGTCTGGCGATCGTTTTCGGCATGATGGACATCGTCAACCTGGCGCATGGCGAGTTCGTCACCCTGGGGGCTTTCACGCTCGCTGCCATGCAGCACGCCGGCGGCACGCAGGCGTTCTGGCTGGCGCTGGCGGTGGCGCCCCTGGTGGGGGCCGCCGCTGGCTGGCTCCTCGAAGTCACGGTCATCCGGCTTCTATACCGGCGCACGCTGGACACGCTCCTCGCCACCTACGCCGTCAGCCTGATCATCCAGAAGCTGCTGGAGCTCGGCTTCGGCAAGCATCCCCAACTGGTCCAGACGCCGCTGGACGGTGCGCTGTCCATCGGTCAGGCCGAATACCCCGCGTATCGCCTGTTCGTGATCGTCATCAGCTTGGTGGTCATCGCCGTGTCCGCGCTGGTGTTCACACGCACACGCTTCGGCATCCACCTGCGCGCCGTGATCCAGAACCCCGCGATGGCCGAAGGGCTGGGCATCAACACGCGCCGAATGAACCGCGCTGCCTTCGCGCTGGGGGCCTCGCTCGCGGCCTTCGCAGGGGTGCTCATCGCGCCCCTGGTGTCCGTCGAGAGTCATCTCGGCCTGACCTACCTGAGCAAGGCCTTCTTCGTGATCGTGGTCGGCGGCATCGGCTCGATCCTCGGCGCCGTCACGGGTAGTGCCCTGATCGGGGGCGCCGAGACGCTCATGAACTACCGCGTGGATCCCTCCATGGCTTCGGCCCTGGTGCTCCTGATGGCCATCGTCCTCATCCGGCTGCGACCCCAGGGGCTGATCCCGGGCTTCAGCGCGGCCCATCAACTGCTGGGCAAGGGCTGAGCCATGCGACATCGCCTGATTGCACTCAAGACGCTGCTGCGCCAGCCCGCGCTCTCGACCAGCGAGCGGCGCGTCCTCTGCGCGGGCGGCCTGGCCGTGGTGGGCCTGGCTGCGGTGCCCTGGTTCTCATCCTCCTATGGGACGACCGCCATGCGGGACGCCCTGATCCTCGGAATCTTTGCCTTGAGCTACGACCTGCTGTGGGGAAAGGGCATGGTGCTGACGCTCGGACACGCCGTCTTCTTCGGTGTGGGCGCGTATGGCGTGGCGATCGCCACGACGCAGCTGCAGTGGAGCTGGTTGCAGGGGGTGGTCCTCGGGATGGGGGCTGCCATGGCCGTCGCTGGCGCCGTCGGCTACTTCCTGCTCTACGCGGGGGTGCGGCTGCACTTCTTCGCGGTGATCACCATGGCCATCCTGCTCATCACGCGGCAGCTCGCGACCAGTTGGCAGTCCGTGACGGGGGGCGACGTGGGCATCCTGGGAATTCCCGGCATCCGCCTGAGCCTGCCCGGCTGGGAGCTGGACCTGTCGGACGAGCGCTCGTCCTACCTGCTGGCCCTCGCCGCCCTGGTCGTGACCACCCTGCTGGCCTGGCGCCTGGTTCGCACACGCTACGGTCTGGTGCTGGCCGCCATCGGGATGAACGAGTTTCGCGCCAGGCACTGCGGGTTTGACACGTCCTGGCACCTGGTCCAGGTGTTCGTCATCTCCGCCGGCCTGGCCGCCTTCAGCGGCGCGCTGTACGCCGGCACCGCGGGCGTCGTGGCGCCGGATCTGTTCTCGATCCTGATGTCCACGGAGGTGATCCTCTGGGTCGCCGTGGGTGGACGCGGGACGCTGGTCGGCCCGCTGATCGCCGCCATCTTCTTCACGCGCGTCCAGCAGGAGGTGAGCAGCTACAGCACCGACCTCTGGCCGCTGATTCTCGGCGTCCTCTTCCTGGTCTGTGTCCTGGCACTGCCGCATGGCGTCGTGGGGCTCTTCCGCCGGATGCGGTCCTCGAAAGCCGCCGCGCCAGTCACCCAGGACGCCGTCGCGGGCGCGGGAGGTGAGTCATGAGCACCAGCTCCTCACTTCTGCAGGCGGTGAAGATGAATGTCTCGTTTGGTGGCATTCAGGCGGTGAAGGACGTACATCTGGATGTCGCTTTCCAGGATCTCTTGTGCGTCATCGGGCCCAACGGGGCGGGCAAGAGCACGCTGCTGAGCCTGCTGTCGGGGACGCTGCGTCCCGGCAGTGGTCGCCTGCTCGTCGACGGCCAGGACCTGACCCGGCAGCCGCCTCATGAATTCGCCAGGCGCGGCGTGATCCGCAAGTTCCAGGGGACCAACCTTTTTCAATGGCTCTCCGTGCGGGACAACCTCATCGTGGCCGGGCAGGGGGTGTCGGCCGATCGGGAAGGTCCTGCGCCCGATCTCGACGAGATGCTGTCCTTGACCGGGCTTCGCCACCGAAGCACCGACATCGCGGAGTGCCTGCCGCATGGCGAGCGTCAGTGGCTGGAGATCGGCATGGCCTTGATGTGCCGGCCCCGCCTGCTGTTGCTGGACGAACCGGCGGCGGGCATGAGCGTCGAAGGGGTCCGTCGGATGGCGGATCTGCTG
Source organism: Burkholderiaceae bacterium (assembly GCA_041912595.1). Taxonomy (GTDB): domain Bacteria; phylum Pseudomonadota; class Gammaproteobacteria; order Burkholderiales; family Burkholderiaceae_C; genus Roseateles_B. Next base: position 86,502 of record JAYRMR010000005.1, on the reverse strand, counting down.
CGACGCCTGTCCCGGGAGATGGCGGTGGTGGTCATCGAGCACGACATCGAATTCGTCCGTCAGCTGCGGTGCCGGACGATGGTGCTCCATCAGGGCGAGGTGATCCGCCAGGGCAGCTTTGCCACGATCGAACGGGACGAGGAGGTGCGCCACATCTACCTCGGACGAGGAAAAGGAGGGCGAGATGCTCGACGTGCGTGAACTGTGCGCCGGCTACGGCGGGGCGCAAGTCCTGGACCGGGTGCACTTCCACCTGGCCAAGGGCGAGGTGCTGGGCATTCTCGGACGCAACGGCGCGGGCAAGTCCACGCTGGTCAAGGCCGTGATGGGCATGCTGCCCGAGACGCGAGGCAGCATCGAGTTCCGCGGCCAGCAGCTGCTGGGCCTTCCGACCTACCGGATCGGGCGAATCGGTGTCAGCCTGGTGCCGCAAGGGCGATGGATCTTCCCCAAGCTGTCGGTCCAGCAGAACCTCGAGGCCGCATGCCCGGTGGGGCAGGACCCGCCCGAGGTCGTCTTCAACTACTTCCCGGTGCTCCGTCAGCGGCTGCGTCAGATGGGCGGCACGATGTCCGGCGGAGAGCAGCAGATGCTGGCCATTGCCCGCGCCATGTGCGCGCGCCCGAAGGTGCTGCTGCTGGACGAGCCATCCGACGGTGTGCAGCCCAACATCGTCCAAATGCTGGGCGAGCTGATCCCCAGCCTGTGCAAGGAGCTCGAGATCTCGGCGGTCCTGGTCGAGCAGAACCTGGACCTCGTGATGAACGCAGCGCAGCGCTGGCTGGTCCTGGAGCGCGGGCGCATCGTCCACGAAGGTCGGCAGACCGGCTCCCACGAGCTTCACGCACTGGAAGGCCTGCTGGGCGTCTGACCGAGCGGCCTGCCGTCCATGTGCCCTGTCCCCATCTCGATCTCCTTCTTGATCCCTTTCTCGATCCCTGTCCCTCCCACTCACTTGATGCAAGGAAAGGATTCCTTCATGAGCAATGCAGAGATTCAGCGCCGTACCCTGTTGCGCGGCGCCGCTGCGGGCTTGGCCTGCAGCGTGGCGCCGGCAATCGTCCGCGCGGCGGAGCCGATGAAGATCGGCGTGCTGGCACCCTTCAGCGGTCCGCTGGCCCGCGTGGCGGAGACGAACCGCAACTGCCTGAAGCTGGCCGTGGACGAGGTCAACGCGGCGGGCGGGCTGCTGGGTCAGCCCTTGAAGATCGTGGCGGAGGACACCCAGATGTCCGCCAAGGTGGCGCTCGACAAGGCACGCAAGCTGCTGATCGGCGACGGCGTCTCCATGATCACCGGCATGGTGCTGCCCTTCGAACGGGAGGCTGCGCTGCAGGTGGCGGGGCGTGTCCAGCGCCTGGTGGTGTTTCCCAACTTTGACGAAGGGCGCTGCCATCCCCTGCTGCTCACGACGGGGCTGTCTCCCAACCAGCGGGTGGATCCGCTGGTCGACTGGGCGTCCAAGAACGGGGGCAAGTCCTATTTTGTGCTGGTCTCCGACATCGGCAGCAACCGGAGCGTGCTCGTCCCGCAGATCCAGGCCGCGGTCGAGCGTAACGGCGGCAAGCTGATCGGCACGCGCTACTTCCCCTTCGGCACCCGGGACTATGGCCCGGTCCTGCAGCAGATCCAGGGCCTGGCCCCCGACGTGGTCTGGCACAGCATCGGCGACGATCCGGTGAGCTTCGTGAAGCAGTACCACAGCTTCGGCATGAAGCCGCAGCTCATCACGGACATCACGCATGAGTCGCTGGCCATGGCCACGGAAGGCGCCTCCGCGGGGTCCGTCGGCGTTTCGCCCTATTTCATGGCGGTGCAAACCCCCGAGAACCAGCGATTCCTGGACGCGTACACACGGCAGTTCTCCGAGTCGACGCCGCTGCGCGTGGGCGGTCACGTGGTGATGCTGCCGCACGGCGAAAGCACCTACACCGGGATGAAGCTGTTCGCCGCCGCCGTTGCCAAGACGGGGCGTGCGGATGCCTCGTCGGTGAAGTCCGCCGTCTCAGGGGTGGTCATCAATGCACCGCGCGGCCGTGTGGTGCTGGGCCCCGGCGGGTCTCATCTCGATGGCGTGGCCCTGGTGGCGCGCGCTCGCGCAGACGGGACGTTCCAGCTGCTGGACACGACCCAGACGGTCCCTGTTCGCTGCATGGCCGGATGATGGACGACGTGCTTGAGATGTCTGCGAGCGACTTGATGCTCGCCTACCGCGGGGGCGCGCTCTCGCCGGTGGACGCCCTGCGCGCGGTCCTCGACCAGGTGGGCCGCCTGGATGATCGAATCCAGGCGTTCCGGGAGGTCGACGAGGAGGGTGCCCTGCGCGATGCCCGAGCGTCGGAACAGCGCTGGCGGCAGGGGATGCCCTGTGGTCCGCTGGACGGCGTGCCGGTATCCGTCAAGGACATGATCGCGACGCGCGGCATGCCCACGCTCTTTGGCTCACGCACCGTGCCGTCGGACTACCTGGCCGACGTGGATGCGCCGTGTGTCGAGCTGCTGCGGCGGGCCGGCGCGGTGATCTTCGGCAAGACGACCACGACCGAATTCGGCAACAAGATCGTCAGCGACAGCCCCTTGACGGGCGTCACCAGCAATCCCTGGGACCTGACCCGGACCTCCGGTGGCAGCAGCAGCGGCGCCGGGGCGGCACTCGCCGCGCGCATGGGGCCGCTGGCCGTGGGGACGGACGGCGGCGGCTCCATCCGCGTGCCGGCGGCCTGGAACGGCGTCTGCGGCTTGAAGCCCTCGTTCAAGCGCGTGCCCACCCTGGAGCCCCATAACGTGGGCGAGCTGTCCAACGTCGGTCCCATGGCGCGGACGGTGCAGGACCTGGCGCTGATGCTCAATGTGATGGCCCGCCCCTGGCCGCGGGATTGGCAGTCGTTCGGGGGGCCGGTGGAGGATTTCTGCCGCGGGCTGAACCGGGGGGTCGAAGGCCTGAGGGTGGCCTTCAGCGTGAACCTGGGGATCGTCGCCGTCGATCCGCAGATCGCCAGGGCCACGCTCGACGCCGGGCTCCTCCTCGAGCAGCAGGGGGCACGCATGACATGGCTGGAGGCCATCGAGCCGCTGCAAGGCTATCTGCAGAGCGATATGCACAGCATCCAGTGGATGGCCCGATCCGAGCAGCTGGTCCGCCAGACGCCGGAACCCCTGCGCGCCCTGATGGACCCCGAGATCCTCGACCTCGCGGAATGTGGCCGTCGGCTGCCGGCCTCCCGTCTCATGGACGCCATGAGGGCACGCATGGAACTGGCCGGCGCCATGCACGCCTTCTTCGACCACTACGACGTGCTGGTGTGCCCCACCTTCCATCGCTTCCCGCCGGTGACGCCGGGCCTGCCGCCGGACATGCGGACGGCGCCGCCGCTGACGTCCTGGTGCAACCAGACACAGCAGCCGGCGGCCAGCGTGCCCTGCGGCTTGAGCGAGGGCGGCCTGCCCATCGGATTGCAGGTGATCGGGCCTCGGCACCACGACGGCATGGTCCTGCGGGTCTGCCGGGCCTACGAGCGCGCCCGCGGCGCGTTTCCCGCGCCGCCCCTGTTGCGTCACCACGAGGAGGCCTCATGAGGATCAGAAAGTATTTCAGCCAGCTGGAGGATGTGCAGACCGAACAGGGGCGGACCGTCGGACGGCCGGTCCGGCGCGTGGTCACGGCCGCGGTGCTGGAGAACGAGTACGCGGGGCGTTGGCAGGAGGACCTGTCGTCGCTCTACGAACTGGGCCGGGACCTCGGGCATCAGCTGACCGCCTCGGCGCTGCAGCTCCTGGGTGGCGAGAGTGCGCTCGTGGAGGCCTACGGGAAGGGCGCGCTGGTGGGCACCTCCGGCGAGCTCGAGCACGCGGCGGCCCTGCTTCACCCGCTCTTCGGCAAGGCCGTCCGTTCGCGCCTGATGCAGGCCCTCTCGATCATGCCGTCCACGGTGAAGCGGGCGGCGCCGGGAACGGCGCTTGACGTCCCGGTTCACAACGTCCTGGATCCCTGGAGCTTTGACCACTTCGACGCGGTCAGCTTCTCGATTGCCGACGCGCCGCACCCGCGCGAGATCGTCGTTGCGCTGGTGCTGACCGAGGGAGGGCGCCCGCTGGCTCGTGTGCAGCCGCAGCCGGGATGAGCAGGGTATCTGACGTCATAGGCTCGCCGGGCCCTACGGTATCATCGGCCGCAGCCAGGACAGCCGGGAGCGGCGGTGACGAAGAAACAGGTTGCGCCACGCGGCCTCAAAAGAGGGGATTTGGTCGTTGAGGAAATCAAGCGGTGGATCACGGATCGCAACTTGACTCCCGGCGAGAAGCTCCCGAAGGAAGCTGAGCTGCAAGAGATGTTCGGCGTGAGCCGTGGGACGATGCGCGAGGCGCTCAAGGCCCTGGAAGTGCAGGGCCTCATCCGTCTGAGCACGGGCCCGGCCGGCGGTGCGACCATCGAGCGGGTGACGCTGGACCGCACCTTCCAGTTCCTGCAGAACTACCTGTTCTTCCAGGACATCACCATCGGGGACATCTACGCCCTGCGCCGGATGCTGGAGCCCGAGATGGCCGCCATGGCGGTGCCGCATCTGACGGACGGCGACCTCGAGGCGCTCGCCCGGAGCATCGAGATCTCCAATCCCAGCGAGGACAACGTCCACCCGGCCGTGATGCAGCGGATCGAGGACCTTCGCTTCCACGACATCTTCGCCGAGGCCTGCCCCAATCCCTTCCTGCGCTTCCAGTGCCGGATGATCAATCGCATGCTGGAAACCATGGTGGAGTCGTCCTTGCACGCCACCATGGACGAGCACCAGAGCCTGGGCGAGGCCGCCTGGCGGGCGCACAAGAAGATTCTTGTCGCGGCCCGCAAGGCGGACGCCGATGAGGTGCGCAAGCTCATGCATGCACACATCGTCGAGAACCAGCGGCACCTGGATCTGCTGCAGGCCGGCCTGCGCAGCCGGCTGGTGCTGGACTCCGAGCTGCGCCTCGGGGCGGGGCTGCCCGCGTCCCTGGGCGCGGTGAAGCCGCCCCGTCGCCAGCCCAAGCGCTGAGCGGCCGGACGCTCAAGACAGCAGTGCGTCGCGGGTGCCTTCCCGCTGATGCAGACGGGTGATCATCAGCCGCTGCATGTCGCCGGTTCCCTCGAGGATGTCGTAGGCCTTGGCATCCCGGTAGAAGCGCTCGAAGAGCGGACGCGCATGCAGGCCTTCCAGCCCCACTGCCTGCAGCACGCTTTCGGCGATCTCCATGGCGATACGGGAGGCGTAGGCCTTGGCCATGGAGGAGTCCTTGGAGACGGGCAGCCCCTGCTCATGGCGCCAGGCCGCCTTGTGGCACAGGAAGCGCGCGGCGGCGATGCGCCCGCTGATGCTGCTGAGCAGCTCCTTGACATGCGCACGTCGCCAATGCATGGGCTTGGGCGCGTGGTGCTCGATGTACGCCGTGAGCTCGTCGAGCACGCGTGCGCAGCTGCCGATGATGACCGAGGCCAGCACCGGTCGGAAGTAGTCCCAGGAGCTCTGGGCGCCTGAGAACGCGTCATGCAGCCGGCCTTCGTCTCCCCGCTGCAGGAGGGCCTCCCGGGACACGACGCAGTCGGCATAGGACAGCACGGCCAGCTGGCTGCCCCGCAGGCCGAGCATCTTCTCAAGCCGCACGACCTCGAAACCAGGCGTGCGGCGATCCACCGCAAAGGCCCGCACGCCGAATCGGCCCCGGCTGGGATCGAGCGTGGCGAAGGTCACCACGAAGTCGGCTCGCGCGCCGTTCGTGATGAAGCACTTGCTGCCGCTCAGCACGAAGCCCTCGGCACAGGGCCGGGCGCGGGTGCGCAGGGCCGTGGCATCGGACCCTCGCTCGGGCTCGGTGATCGCGAACCCGCCCCACACGGGCACATCGCTCTGGAAGCGGGCGAACAGCGCGCGTTGCTGGTCCTGCGACGCGAGCGCCAGCAGCGGCGGGGTCGACAGCCCGGGGCCCGGCAGCGCGAGGGCCAGCGCCGGATCGGCATGGCCGAGCTGTTCCATGAGCAGCACGCGCTGCATCAAGGGCCACAGGCCTTCGTCACCGCCATGAGCCGGGGGCACGAGGTTGAGATTGAGAGCGCGTACATTGACCTGCTGCCAGAAGCTCTCGGGCACATTCCCGGTGGCGTCGACGTCTGCGGCATGGTCGCGCATGGCGCGGCAGAGCCCGTCCAGCGGCAGACCGAGGGTCTCGAGGCGTTGGTGCAGCGTCTCCATCTGCAGATGGGTGTTGAGATTCATGAGGGGATCCTTTCACGCAGGCAGGGTGTGGGCACAGGTGTCTTGCGGGGCATGCGACTCCCGGCACAGACGATGGGGAAGGCGGGTGCGTTCCCGGACCTTGGCCAGGGCGGCTGCGCTCACGCGCAAGCGCAGCGCGATCACCTCCGAGGCCCCGACGACACGCGCCGGGCCGCAGCGCTCGAAGCTCCATCCCATGCCGACGACGACCTTGCGGGCGTGCTCTTCGGTCATGACGGCCAGCATGTCGGTGATGCCGTGGTCGATCCCGTACTCCAGGCAGGCGGTCACCAGCTCGGCGACGGCCTGGCCCCGTTCGTGCGGCGTGAGATCGGGGTCGGTGCCCAGGCGCGTCACCTCCCAGATCCGCGGGGAGCGCGGTTGCGGCGCGTGGGCCAGCAGGTCCGACCACAGGCGCTCGATCATGTAGGGCGCCGTGGTCGGAAGCAGGCGCAGCAGCCCGACGATGCCGCCATGAGGCGCCCGGTTGACCAGATGAACGGCCTGCGGCGTGTCGAACTGGTCGAACTCCAGGCGTTGCTGCGTGGGCAGCTGCCAGCCTGCATGCTCGACAAACACTCGGTACCGGAAGCGGTAGAGCTCCTGCGCCAGGCCAGAGCCGGCGCGCAAGTCGCGGACAACGTCAATCATGGGTGGACTCCAAAGGTGGTGCGAGGCATGCTAGGAAAGGGGTTCGAAACTCGCACCTACTCAGGCAGGCAGCTGGCTCAGGTGGGAGCAAAGGGTGATGTCATGACGCCGAAAATCCGCGTCATATCGCTCCTGCACCGGAAATGAGGGAACCTTTCCCAGAGCGGGAAGAGGCCGCTGGCGATGCCGGCGTCGATGAGCCATGCCCAGGCGGCCCGGCCGTGGCGATGCGGCCACGGCCGGGGTTCCAGGACAGCGGATCAGGGCCGCTGGATCAGGGCAGCTGGATCAGGCCGAGGCTCACGGCGCGCACGGCAGCGGTCACGCGGCTCGCGGTGTCGAACTTCCGCATCGCGTTCTTGAGATGGAAGTTGACGGTGTGCTCCGAGACGGCCATCAGCTGACCGATGTCCCAGGACGACTTGCCCTGCGCGACCCATTCCAGACACTCGCTCTCCCGCGGTGTGAGGTCCACCCATGGGCCTCTGCGAAGGGCGCCGCTGAGTGCGGAATAGCGGGCATGGAAGATCACCACCATGGCGTGCGCCTGCGCCTGGGCGAGTTCCTGGGCTGCGGTGCTGGCGCCCGTGCTGGCGTCCGTCGCCAGGGTGGCGAGGAAGACCCGGCCCCAGGGCTCATGGATGGGGATGGCGAGGCCACGGTTCAGCCCCGCCTCGTTGGCCTCCTGCAGGACGGTCTGCTCGCGACCGTTGTGCACGGGCAGGTCGTTCCATTGGTAGGGCGTGATCGTGCTGCGCGCATGGCGGATGACAGGGTCCTTGTTGAAGTAGTCCTGCTCCCGGTAGCGATGGACCCATTGGGCGGGATAGTTCACCGCGACGATGCGGTGGTCCCTGGCGGCATTCGTCGAGGCGCTGGTACGGGCGTCCCAGCAACTGAAGGAATAAAGCTGATAGTCGAGGCGGTGAACGGCCTTCTCGAAGGCGTCGATCAGATCGGCCACGGTGTCGGCCTGGCCGGCCTCTTCGATGTACTCGCGCATCTGGTACTCCCACAACACCGCGAGCGACCGGGGCGTTCTTCCGACGCTTCCCAAGATGCGCTCGCACGCCCTCCAGTGAGCTTGCGCGCCGATGTCCAAGCGTGCGGGGGCCGATGGCTCCATCCGCACCTTGAACGCCCCATCGTGACGCGCGGTGTGCCCTCTCATGGCGAGCATGAGACTAGCACGGGGCCCTCAGATCACAGATGACCGACCTTGCTGAAAGGATGACAGTTGCCAAGGGCCATGGTCGCGAACGAGCCGTTGTTGCCCGACATGAAGAAGAGCAGATTGCAGGCGCGATCGAGGGAAGCGTGCCTCAGCAAGTCGGTCAGGTTGATGACAACGTCGCTGCACATCACATGCCCGTGCTGTGCGACGTTGGTGGTGAAGACCCATTCCGCCGGCATGTGCAGGCTTCGCGCGACGCGCTCGAAGACATGCCGATCCACATTGATGGGCAGCAGGTGTTTGAAGTCGGCCAGGCGCAGGCCGCTGGCCTGCGCCGTGCGGCTCACGAGCCGATGCGCGACCAGTCCGTACAGCGCCCGGTACTCATGGGCGCGCGCCTGCGGCCGGCGGAACCCGGCGTGATGCCGGCCGTCCACATGGCCGGCGAAGGCGATCGCCCGGTTGAAGGGATGCTGGCGGGACACCAGCAGGGCGCTGGCGCCGTCGCTCTCGAAGGAGAAGGCCCCGAGGTTGCGGTAGTGCTCGCCACAGGCGCGATCGGCACTCACGAGCAGCACGCGATGGAGGGCCGGGTCGGCGTGGAACAGGCTCCTCATGAGCCGCAGGGCGGCCAGCAGGCTGGCGCAGTTCTGCCCGCTCAGGGCGAAGGCGCGGGCGCGCGTCATGCCGAAGGCGGCGGCCAGGCGGGCCGGCAGGCTGGCGGGCGCCGGGGGCGTGCTGGTCGGCAGGGAGTGGACGAACACCAGCAGGTCCACGGACAGCGGATCGACGGGATGCTCCTCCAGCAGCGCCTGCATCGCACCGCGTGCCAGCGCCTCCACGGAGGCTTCGCCGGCCTGGTGGAAATGCATCATGCCGTTCTCGTGCAGCTGCATCAGGACCTCACCGGGCAGACCCTGCTGCCGCACCCAGTCGGCGACGGGCTTGCGTGGGGGCAGGTAGTGGCTGGCGGCCTCGATGCCGAAGAGGGATGTTGGATGGCTCATGAACCGTCCCCCGCGCCCGTTCCCGCGTGTCGCAGGAGACAGCAGGCGGCTTCTCCCTGCAGTCCCACGCTCCACAGCAGGCCCAGCCCCGCCTGTTGCAGGGGTTCGCTGTCCGCCAGCCGATGCAGGTTGGCCAGCGCCTCGGCGGCGGCCAGGTGACCGCCCCGGGTCGTGTCCCGGGTCGTCCGGACATGCTCGAGCCCGGCTGCGCGGAGGATGTGAACGCACAGCGCCGGATCGAGGCCGGGCAGCACGACGAAGCCGATCTCGGCCGGCGTGAGGCCTTCGGCGTCCATGAGGCCGCGGATCGCGCGCGGCGCCTGCTCGACCATGAGGGCCATCACGGCGGGCGCAGTGCTGTCGAAGGGGGAGGGCGCGTTGGGGGCGTTGACGAGGTGGACCTCCCCAAGCTGCCACCCCGGGCGTCCCGCGGGTTCGACCAGAATGGCCGCCGCGCCGTCCTCGAAAAGGGCAGCGCGGCCGAAGCTCCGCACGAAGGGATGGATCCACTTCTCGGCGCTGACGATGAGGGCGCGCTCGAGCGCCGGATCCTCCTGCAGCAGGGCGGTGGCGAGCCGCACGGCCAGCAGCGCGCTGCAGAGGTTCTGAGAAATGCAGAACACGAGTGGCGTGGCCAGGCCCAGCTCGTACTGCAGCCGGCCGCCGATGGCGTCGGCGACGTCCTCGTTCGCGGACGCATGGCAGTAGATGATGACGCCGATGCCGGCCTGCAGGCTTCTGACCTCGGCGGCTGGCAGCGAGGCCAGCAGCAGGCGGGCCGCGCCGAGCGCGAGATCCGACGCCGTCAGACCCGGCTCCGCGATGTGCAGCAGCGCTGGCGCCGCGGTGTGCATCTCCTCGATGGGAGGCAGCGGGGGGTCGCCCCAGCGGCCGAACGGCAGGTTGAAATCGCCGCCGGGCTCGGTCAGGTACAGGCTGCTGGCCGTCCGCTGATGGGCCCGCAGGCCGTGGAACCAGTGCCGTGATTGAGGAAGGCACAGGCTGCTGCCTGTTACCGTGCATCGCCACATGTCGTTCATCTCGCTGCCCTCCAGTGGGTCAGGCAACGGGCGTCTGCGTTGCCGATGGTGGCTGATAGAAGTGCTCGGGAAGCAGTTCCAGATGGATGCGCGACAGGACGCGCCCGTCGATGCAATGGCAGGCCTGCTGCGTCCCGAAGCGTTGAAAGCCGACACTGGCGAGCAGCCTCAGCGAGCGGGTGTTGGATTCCACGACCCAGGCATTGATGGACCGCCGGGCCAGGGTGTGGAAGCCGAGGTGAAGCAGCGCGCGCGTTGCCTCGGCGGTGATGCCCGCATAGGCGGGCTGCTGCTGGTCCCGCACGACCCAGAAGTGCGCGGTGCCGAAGGGGTGGAGCACGTCGCTCAGGACGGCCACACCCAGCGGCGCGTCCTGGCCCTGCTCACCGAAGACCCGCATGCAGTAGTGCGCGCTGCGCGCCATCACGTTCAGTGCCGTGGTGCTGATCTGCTGGCGGCCCTGGCCGAAGTCGAACCAGGCATGCACCGAGGGGCTCTGCATCCAGGCCTGGATGCGGAGCAGGTCGTCGGTGCGCGGGCTGCGCAGGAAGAAGCGCGGGTCCCCCGTCACAGGCGGCTCCCGGCGTGGGCGGCGTCCGGTGCGCTCGGGGACTCGGCATGGGCCAGCGTCTCGGCGACGTCCAGCAGCACGAGGCTGAGCAGGCGGGCATCCTGGAAGCGCCGCGCGGGCGGGAAGCCCTCGACATAGCCGTGACCGCCGCACACCTGGACGGCGTGCCGGTGGATCTCCATGCTCGCGCTGACCAGCTGCTTGGCCATCGACAGGAAGTGACCGTCAGGCCCCGTGTCCCCGCGGCCGAGGCGGGTGGCCACGTCCCACACCTGCAGGCGCAGGGCGTCGCTGGCCGTGGCCATGTCCGCGAGCTTCAGGGCCACGGCCTGGTGGTGGATCAGCGGGTGGCGAAAGGCCGTGCGCTCCTGCGTGTAGCTGAAGGCGAAGGCGGTCGCGGCGCGGGCCGCACCGGCGAGCAGGCCGGCCAGCCACAGCCCCTGCCAGACCATCATCGTCCGGCAGGCCTCCAGCGTGACGGGGCTGCTGAAGCCGGTGCCATGGATGTCCTCGGCCGGCGGCAGGCGCACCAGGCGCAGCCCGTCGGCGCGGTGATCCTGCTGGGCGTGCACGAGCAGGCCCTGCACGGCCTCGGGGTCCAGCCAGCGCAGGCGCCAGTGCCCCGGCGACGACGGCGTCAGCGCGAGCAGGCCGGTGGCCTGTTTCGGCAGCAGCGCGAAGGTGGCCTCGCCGGCGGGAGAGGCGATGGCCAGCGGCAGGGCGGTCTGCTCTGTCAGCAGCGCTTCCGCGTTCAGGGGCAGCAGCTTGGCCAGCCATTCGTGGTGACGGCTGATGGCCAGGGCGGGGAGCGACAGCGTGAGCTCGGCCGCGAGGGCCAGGGGCCCGCTGGCGAGTTCTTCCAGGAGCAGGCACAGGTCCAGCGGCGTGATGGCGAGGCCGCCCTCGCGTTCGGACATCACCGCGGCGGCGAGTCCGAGCTGCTGGGCCGCCTGGCGCGCCTCGTGCCGGTGGCGCTCGCCCGCCGCATCGCCCAGCAGCGGGTGCAGGCGTTCGCGCGCGTAGCGGCGGACCGGCTCCAGCATCTGGCGCTGGTCATCGCTCAGTTGCAGGGAGAAGGGCGCGGCGGCGGGGGGGAAATGGATGGCGGAGGTCATGTCGGCTCCTTGTGCGGGCTAGGCCAGAATCTCGACGGGCTGGGGGTGGCTCAGGAAGTCCGCGGGACTCGCGCTGCGTGCATAGGCGCCGGACTGGCCCACGACGACGTAGTCCCCGATCTGCGCGGCCGGCAGCGTGACGTCATCGGCGAGGCGGTCCAGCGGCGTGCACAGGCAACCGACGACATGGCAGCGCTCCAGAGACTCGCCGCCCATCCGGTTGCCGATGGCGACGGGAAAGTTCCGGCGCAGCACCTGCCCGAAATTGCCCGAGGCCGCGAGGTGGTGGTGCAGCCCGCCGTCGGTGACGAGGAAGGTCTCGCCTCGCGACACCTTCTTGTCGACGACGCGGCAGACGTAGAGCCCGGCCTCGCCCACCAGATAGCGACCGAACTCCAGCACCAGACGTGTGCCCGGCAGCCGCTGGCGCAGCGGCTCGACCCAGTCCTGCATGGCCGCGCCAACGGCGCCGACGTCGAGCGTGTGCTCGTTGTCGAAGTAGGGAATGCCGAAGCCGCCGCCCATGTTGACGAACTCGAGGCCATGCGTGAGGTCCGCCAGCTGGCTGACCAGTTCAGCCACATGGCGCTGGGCGGCGATGACGGTGCGGGAGTCCAGGCACTGCGATCCCCAGAACACGTGGAAGCCGACGAAACGGAGCTCACGGTCCGTGATGTCGCGAAGCATGGCCGGCGCCTTCTCGGCATCGACGCCGAACTGCCGCGAGCCCCCGCCCATGCGCATGCCGCTGTTCACCGGCTGGAAGTCGGGGTTGATGCGCAGAGCGACGCGCGGCGTCACGCCGAGCTCCCGCCCGATGCGCTCCACGGCCTCCAGCTGGAACTGCGACTCCAGCGTCACGGTGACGCCCGCGCCCACGGCGCCGCGCAGGTCCTGGTCGGACTTCCCCGGTCCCGCCATCGAGATGTGGCTCGAGGCCATGCCCGTGTCCAGCGCCATCCGCATCTCGCCGGCCGACGCGACGTCGAAGCCGTCGACCAGCGTCGACATGTGGTGGATCAGGGCCGGCATCGGGTTGGCCTTGATCGAGTAGTGGATCCGGATGGACGGGGCGAGCATCTGGCGCAGCAGCCGTACCCGCTCGGTCAGCTTGCTGCGGTCATAGACGAAGAAGGGCGTTTGGCCCGCCCGCTGGGCCAATCGCGCCAGGGGCAGGCCTCCAACCTGGAGCAGGCCCTCCGGGGCATTGAAGCTGTCGAGAACACTCATGCGGACTCCTTGTCGCTGTAGATCGTCTGAAGAAGGGGACGGTCGAACTTGCCGTTCGGATTGCGGGGAATGGCGTCGCGGACGTGGATGCTGTGGGGCACCATGTAGGGCGGCAGGCGGTCCTTGCAGTGAGCGAGGATGGCCGCGGGATCGGCGCCGAGGCCCGGCGCCGGCGCGACGACCAGCACGATCACCTGGCCGAGGCGCTCGTCGGGCAGGCCCAGCGCGACCACCTCGCCGACGAGGCCGCTGGACAGCACGGCCTCCTCGACTTCCTCGGGGCTGACGCGGTAGCCCGAGGTCTTGATCAGCCCGTCGTTGCGGCCCACGAAGTACAGGAAGCCCTGGGCATCGCGCGTCACGAGGTCGCCGGACCAGACGGCGCGCTCCGGCGCCGTGTCCGGCGACAGCGGCGCTTCGGGCGAGGGCCGGAACCGCAGCGCCGTGCGCTCGGGATCGCGCCAGTAGCCCTGGGTCACGAAGGCGCCGACGTGGACAAGCTCGCCCACCTCGTTCGCCGCGCAGGGGCTGCCGTCCGGGCGCACCACGAGGATGCGGGCATTGGGCACGGCCTTGCCGATGGAGTCGGGCCGATCGGCGGCTTCCTTGGGATCGAGGTAGGTGGAGCGGAAGGCCTCCGTCAGGCCGTACATCAGGTAGGGGCTGGCCTGCGGGAAGCGCTGGCGCAGGCTGGCCAGGACGGGGCGCGGCATGCGGCCGCCCGTGTTGGCGAAGTAGCGCAGGTGCTGGGTGGCGGCCGCGGGCCAGGTCGCGCCGGCCAGCTGGATCCACAGCGGCGGCACGGCCGTGATGCCGGTGATGCGCTCGCGTTCGCACAGCTGCACCACGTCGCCAGGCGCGAGGTAGTTGAGCAGCACGACGGCGGCGCCGGCATGGAAGGCCGTCGTTAGCTGGCTCAGGCCCGCATCGAAGCTCAGCGGCAGGACCGAGAGAATGCGGTCGCCCGCGTGGTTGCCGAGATAGCTCGCGACGCTCCAGGCGCCCTCGAGCAGGTTGTGGTGCGTCAGCATGACGCCCTTGGGCAGGCCCGTCGAGCCGGAGGTGTAGAGGATGGCGGCGAGGTCGCTGTCGATGGTGGCGTCGTCATCGAGGTCCAGCGGCGCGTGGTCGTTCAGGGCGGACCACCGGCTGGTGGCCGCCTGCGACAGCGTGACGGGCGGGCGCCGGACCTGGTCGACGAGAAACACCTCCTTCAGATCCGGCAGCGCGGGGTGCTCGCCCGCCAGCAGTGCCACGCGGGTGGCGGAGCTCACGAGGCTGCCCGCGCCGCTGTCCCGCAGGATGTGCAGGACCTGCTCGGGTTTGAGCAGCGGATTGATGGGCACACACACGCCGCCGGCCGCGGCGATCGCGAAGAAGGCCTCGACGGTCTCCAGGCGCTTGTCCAGCAGCAGCGCGACCCGGTCACCGCGCCGCACGCCGCGTTTGCGCAGGCCCGCCGCGGCGCTCAGCACGTGCTTGCGCAGCGTGCCGTAATCGAGGCGGCGTTCGCCGTCCACGACGGCCTCCGCCTCAGGGGCGCGCGCGGCGCTGTGGCAGATGAGTTCAACGAGATTGCGCATGGGCGGACTCCGGTTGGGGAAGAAGGTCGGTGAGGTGGACGAGGCGCTGACGCACGCGGCGCAGCAGGACGACGAAGGTCAGGCCGAAGCCGATGCACATGCCCTGCCAGATGCCGAGCGGGCCCTGCGTCTGTGCGAGCAGCCAGGCGCTGCCGAGGCCGGCGATCCAGTAGCCCGCGAAGACCTGGAGGAGCGGCGCACGCGTGTCCCGGCAGGCACGGAGCACGGCCGCCAGTACGACGGACATGCCGTTGAAGGTCTGCAACAGGCCGGCGAGCTGCAGCATGGGCACGGCCAGCTCGAGCATGGCCGCTCGGTCCGGGCTGGCCGCCGGGAGCATCCAGTGCGCCATTTGCTCCGGCATCAGCAGGCAGCAGGCGCCCATCACGGCGTGAAAGGCCGCGGCGATGGCGCAGGCGACCACCACCACGCGATGGATCTCTGCGGGGTCCGCCTTGCCGAGGGCCAGCGACAGCCGTGTGAGCACGGTGTTGGACATCGCCAGCGGAATAATGAAGCTGAGGGTCACCCACTGCAGGCAGACCGCATGGGCCGCCAGGGCCACGCTGCCGTGTCGGCCCATCAGCAGGGTCGAGCCGGCGAATAGCGTGTACTCGATGGCCATGACCGCGCCGATGGGCAGGCCGATGCTCAGCAGGCGCAGGACCCAGCGTTGGGCGGTCGTGGCGTCGGTGCGGGGCGTCGACGCTGATGGCGTTGTCGGCACCGTGGTCTGGCGGTCGTGCCAGGCCAGCGCTGCGGCGGCGAAACCGTAGCTGATCAGATAGCTCCAGCCCAGGCCCTGGATGCCCAGCCCTTCGTGCGGCTGCCAGCCGTGCACCAGCAGGACGTTGGCCAGCCCATGCAGCAGCGCGCAGGCCAGCAGGATGCGGGCGAGCGGCCGCGCCTGCCCGAGCAGGGGGTAGCCCACCCGCCATGCACACAGCCAGGCCGCAGGCAGCAAGGCCCCGGACAGGGTCGGGCCACAGGCGGCCGCCAGCTGGGTGACGGCTGGGTCCTGGCCCAGGGCCGGCAGGGTCAGCAGGAAGGCCTGCATCGCGAGGGCGGCCAGCAGACCCAGCGCCGTCGACAGCGTCAGCCCGTGGCCGAGGATCTGGCGTGCCAGCGCCGGGCCGCTGGCCGTGCCGAGGGCAGCGCCCGCCAGTGGCGCCATGGCCTGCATCACGCCGAAGCAGAACAGCAGGAGCAGGGCGGTGATGCTGTTGAGCAGGCCGGCGGCGGCCAGGGCCGGGGCGCCGAGGGGCGCCAGCGTCAGCAGGTCCATGACGGGCATCAGCATCAGCGAGACCTGGCCGAGCAGGAGCTGGCTGCTCAGGTCCAGCGACGCCCGCGCCTCGGCAAGCCAGGCGTGCGGCAGTCGGGCGAGGGAGGGGAGAGGGCGCTTCATGGGCGGGCTCCCCACTCAGTGCTCGACGACGAGGGCGCCGAAGCACCCCGCCAGGCCGCTGCTGAACAACAGGTAGGTGGCGCCTTCCTGCTTGGGCTCGTTCAGGAAGTTGATGAAGGGGTCGCTGCCAAACACATGCCCCATCTGCCCGAAGTGCGCGGTCTGGAGTCGATCGGCCGGCAGCCGCAGCATGGAGAGCACCAGCTGCCAGCCCTGCAGATTGACATGGTTGGGCAGGATGCGCCGCAGGCTGGCCGCGCGGACGCCGGCCTGGTGGAGCGCCGCGCGCATGGTGGCGAAGCAGGACCAGTGGTACTTCTCGTCCGGCACCAGCTCGTGGTTCTCGTCGGTGCCGCGGAAGAAGCGGCCGTCCGTGAAGAAGTGGCTGCCCTTCACCTGGTTGCGGGCCGCGTCGCGCTCGACCACGAAGGCGCTGGCCCCGTCGCTGTGAATCGAGAGATCGAGAATCCCGCGGATGCCGTCGGCGGCCACGCCCATGAGGTCCACCGACACGATCACCGCGCGCCGCAGATGGGCATGTCGCGCCATCATCTGCCGGGCAAGGCGGATGGCCAGCATCGGGGACACACAGTTCTGCTGCGCCACCGAGAAGCACAGCGCCTGGTCGAGCCCGCAGGCGGCCTGGATGAAGCCCACGGTGCTCGTGGGCGGCGGCGCGATGCTGCTCTGCACCGTGTGGGTGTAGATCAGCAGATCGACGCTGGCCGGGGCGAGCCGGGCCTGTGCCATCAGCTGGCGGACGGCCTTGATGCCCATGTCCACCGGCGACTGCGACATCGCGTCGTGGAACTGGCGAACGCCGTTGGCCCGCATGGCGTCGATGCGCTGTTGCGGCTGCCCCGTCCGGCGGCCCCACTCCTCGACGGAGACGATCCGCTCGGGCAGGTAGCAGGCCACGTGGGGGATGCCAACGGCGGGGAGGGAATCAATGGCTTGCATGGGAGGGCTCTCCATCAGCGAACTCGAGCACGGCGCAGGCGAGGGCGCCCTCGAATCCCGTGCCCCACAGCAGCATTCGGTCGCCGGCTCTCGCCGTCGCGTGCTGCAGCAGGCGGTGCATGCGGACCGGGGCTTCGGCCGAGCACAGATAGCCGCCGTCCAGGATGTCCGCCGGACCGCGCCACGCCGAGCGAAGGCCGCAGCGCCGGCGCAGGCGGCTCGTGAGGTCCTTGCACATGTCATGGGGCACCAGCACGTCGATGTCCTGCGGCAGACACTGCGCGTCGCGCAAGGTCTCCGACACGAGGGCGCACAGTCCGTCGATGTCCGGGCCGAGCGGTGCCTCGTTCAGCAGGTGGCGGTAGACCTCGCCGACCGGGGGCGGCGTCATCACGCGGATGGCTCGCAGCAGCCAGCCGCTGCGGCAGCCGCGTTGCAGCAGCACCGCGCCGGCGCCGTCACCCAGCACGGCCGTGGTGCCCACGAGCCGGGTGTAGGGAGGCGTCCAGCGCTCCGCGGCGGCGACCACCACATGCCCCTCGGGGCCGGTGCTCAGCAGGTCGGCAGCGATCGACAGGCCCAGCAGAAAGGTGGCGCCCTGCAGCTGCCCGACGGCAAAGGGCACCTGCCCCTGGCGCAGCTCCGCCTGCAGGCGGCAGGCGGCCGACACCGTGACATCGTTCTCCAGGCAGGTGTGGCAGACGACAAAGGTGTCGACCTGCGGCACCGGCGCCTCGCCACCCGGGTGCAGGAGGTCCCGCGTGACGCGCAGCAGCATCTCGGAGACTTCCATCGAGCACTCCTCCGCGACGGCAGAGACCCCGGTGCAGCGCTCGATCGTCCCGGCGGCCTGCCGGGCGCGCGCCGTGTCCATCGCGGCCATGGAGATGCCGTGCATCTGCAGGTTCTCCTCGAAACAGGCGTTGAGGAAGCGGGCGCGGCGGGTGCTCGGCTCCACGCGTTTGGCGGTGAGCAGCTGCGGCAGGCTGCGGGAGGCCACCGGCACGTAGGCTGACGAGGCGACGATGCCGATGTCACTCATGGGTCAGCTTCCGCTGGATGAAGTCGACGAGGCGGCTGAAGCGGGTGAAGAGGTCGGCCGAGAGCTCCTCGGGCATCAGCATCAGGCCGAAGCGTTCCTCGATGCGCAGGACCAGCTCCGTCATGTTCATGGAGTCGATGCCGACGTCGAACAGATTGGTGTCCTCGTTCACGAGGTCGCTCTCGGAATTCCCTTGCGCCAACCCGCTCAGGCAGGCCTTGAGGGTGTGGCTGATATCGGTGGTGCTCGTGCTCATCAGACGTTTCTCCTATCGATGACTGCGGGTGCCCGGCCCGGTGGTGTTCAGAGGGCAGGGCCAGTCTAGGAAGGCGTCCGGGTCGGCAACACCTCTCAAGGCAGAGAGGTCGGAGGCGCGTCCCGCTGTCACGGGGGCGGGCGTCTCTCGTGAACGTCGGCGACTCTTCAGGTGCAAATGGGGAACGCAGCTAACAAGGTAAGTGAGCGTCCAATGAGGGCTGTGAGCGGGATTGACGTGAGGAGGGGTTCTCGGTGGCGGTCGTCGGGGGTGACGTGCCATCGAGCGTGCGCGCGACCCGCCGTGGCGGCGAGGTCCCAGAAAGAACACCGCCGCCCGGCGCGAGGCGGGGCGGCGGCCAAGAGGGCGCATCGGCGATGCGCCGGCCCGGATCACTCGAGGTTCTGCACCTGCTCGCGCATCTGCTCGATGGCGACTTTCATCTCCACCGAGACGGCGGTCAAGTCGAGGGCGGCGGACTTCGAGCCCAGCGTGTTGGCCTCGCGGTGCAGCTCCTGGATCAGGAAGTCGAGGCGCTTGCCCACCTCGCCGCCCTTCTTGAGGAGGCGGCTGATCTCTTCCAGATGCGCCCGCAGACGCGCCAGCTCTTCGGCCACGTCGATGCGGATGGCATAGGCGGCGGCTTCGTTGAGCGCGCGCTCGCGCAGGGCTTCTTCCGGCAGGGTCTGGGCCGCGCCGGTGCTGGCCAGCGCTTCCTGCCAACGTTCCAGGAATCGCTGCTGCTGGCGCTGCACCACGGCCGGCACGAGCGGCTCCGCCTGGTCGGCGAGCTGGCGCAGCGTGGCCACGCGCTCCAGCAGGATCGCGACCAGCTTCTCGCCTTCGCGCTCCCGGGCCTCCAGCAGCCCCTCGACACAGCGGCGCGCCGCATCGAGCGTGGCCTCGTCAAGCTTCTCGCTGGGGGCGCCGCCCCGGCACCACTGCAGGACCTCATGGACCGTCAGGCCCTGCGCCTTGGGCAGCCAGGTCTGCACGGTGCCCTCGAGGCGGGCCAGGCGGTTGAGCTGCTCGGGCTGCGGGTGAGGCCAGCCGCTGTCAGCATCTCGTTGCGTGTTGATACGAATCTCGATCTTGCCGCGCTTGATGTGTTGCCCGACGATGTCACGCAATGCGGGTTCAAGGCCCCGCAGGTCTTCTGGCATGCGGAAACTGAGATCGAGGAAACGCCCATTGACGGAACGGGCCTCCACGCTCACGCTGGCAGCGGATTGGACGCCGGTTTCGGGGTGTGGGACGGGTTGCGCACAGGCGCTGGCGTAACCCGTCATGCTGTAAACTGGCATGAGCTATCGGTGGAGCAAGCAAAACTCGATTATGTCAAAGCCGAAACCGGCGCCTTTGCCTGCGGGAACCGTGGTCGGGGGCTACCAGATTGTCAAGAAACTGGCGGCAGGCGGCTTCGGCGTGGTCTATCTCGCTGAAGATCCTGACCACCACCTTGTTGCCGTCAAGGAATACCTGCCTGCCTCTCTCGCCGAGCGATCGCCCGGCGAATTGACGCCGCGCGTCAAGCCCGAGAAGCAGCCGCTCTACCGCCTGGGCCTGCGCAGCTTCTTCGAGGAAGGGCGCTCTCTCGCGCAGATTTCGCACCCGAGTGTGGTTTCGGTGCTGAATTTCCTTCGCGAGAACGAAACCGTCTACATGGTCATGAATTACCTGCAGGGGGACACCCTTCAGGACTTCATCGTGACGGCCCGCGACCTCAAGCGGGACAAGGTCTTCCGCGAATCCACCATCCGCTCGCTGTTCGACGAGATCCTCAAGGGCCTGCGCATCGTGCACCAGCACAAGATGCTGCACCTGGACATCAAGCCGGCGAACATCTTCATCACCAACGACAACAAGGCCGTGCTGCTCGACTTCGGCGCGGCCCGCGAAGTGCTTTCGAAGGAAGGCAACTTCATCCGTCCCATGTACACCCCGGGCTTTGCCGCGCCGGAGATGTACCGGCGGGACGGCTCCCTGGGTCCCTGGACCGACATCTACGCCATTGGCGCCTGCATCTACGCCTGCATGCAGGGCTATCCGCCCAATGACGCCCCCCAGCGTCTCGAAAAAGACCGCCTCAGCCTCAGCCTTTCGCGCCTGCGCAACGTGTATTCGGACAACCTCATCGAAGTCACCGAATGGTGCATGTCTCTGGACCCGCTGTCCCGCCCGCAAAGCGTCTTTGCGCTGCAGAAGGAGCTGGCTCGGGAAACCGAGCGCCGCTACACGAAGCTCAGCTTCAGTGAACGCCTCAAGCTCCAGCTGGAGAACCTGAAGACCGGAGCCAAGGCGTGAAGTTCGGCGTCTACCAAGTGAGTCGCCGCGGCGGTCGCGAGAAGAACGAAGACCGCATGGGCTACTGCTACACCCGCGACGCGGGCCTGTTCGTCCTCGCGGACGGCATGGGCGGGCATCCCGAGGGCGAGGTGGCGGCACAGATGGCCCTGGTGACGGTGGCCAGCATGTTCCAGCGCGAGGCCCAGCCCGTGCTCAAGAACCCCACGCAATTCCTGGACGATGCCGTCCAGATCGCCCACCAGCAACTGCTGCGCTACAGCCAGGAGAAGGGCCTGCCGGACACCCCGCGGACCACCATCGTGGCCTGCGTGATGCAGCGGGGCGTCGCCTACTGGGCGCATTGCGGGGACTCCCGCCTGTACATGCTGCGCAACGGCGAGCTGATGGCCCGCACGCGCGACCATTCCTACAGCGAGCTGCAGGAGGCCCTCGGCCGCCATGCCGCCCAGGGCAGCGAGCGCTTCAACCGCAACGTGCTCTTCACCTGCCTGGGCAGCCCGGGCAAGCCGATGGTGGACATCTGCGGCCCCATCCCCCTCGAGGCCGGTGACCGCGTCCTGCTGTGCTCCGATGGCCTGTGGAGCACGGTGGCGGACACGAGCATCGCCCAGTACCTCTCGGCCCGCATCATTTCCGATGCCGTGCCGGAACTGGTGGAGCAGGCGCTGCGCAATGGCGGCGCTCGTTGCGACAACGTCACCGCCCTGGCCGTGGAATGGGAGGGCGACGAACAGGAAGCCCTGGACTCCATCTCCACCGAAGGCCTGGACGAAGACTCCTTCGCCTCCACCATCCAGGCGCGCGGCGAGGCCGGCGCCGAGCTGAGCGAAGCCGAGATCGAGAACAGCGTGCGCGAGATCCAGGAAGCGATCCGCCGCGCCGGCAAGAAACAAGCCTGAAAGGTTTCCCCATGACTGCGACTTTCCGACGCGCCGACGAGCGCGCCGCGGATGCGCTGCGCCCGGTGCGCATCACCCGCCAGTACACCCGCTATGCCGAAGGCTCGGTGCTGATCGAGTTCGGCAACACCAAGGTGCTGTGCACGGCGTCCGTCGAGGAACGCGTGCCGCCGCACAAGAAGGGCTCCGGCGAGGGCTGGGTGACGGCCGAGTACGGCATGCTGCCCCGCGCCACGCACACCCGCGGCGACCGTGAAGCGGCGCGCGGCAAGCAGAGCGGCCGCACGCAGGAGATCCAGCGCCTGATCGGGCGCTCGCTGCGCTGCGTCTTCGACCTCGCCGCGCTGGGCGAGCGCACGATCCACCTGGACTGCGACGTGATCCAGGCCGACGGCGGTACTCGCACCGCCGCCATCACCGGCGCCTACGTCGCCGCACACGACGCCGTGAGCTGGCTGCTTGCCCAGAGCAAGATCTCGCGTTCGCCGATCAAGGACGCCGTGGCCGCGATCTCCGTGGGCATCGTGGAAGGCACGCCGCTGCTGGACCTGGAATACACCGAGGACTCCGCCTGCGACACCGACATGAACGTCGTGATGACCGGCGGCGGCGGTTTCGTCGAGCTGCAGGGCACGGCGGAGGGCGCCGCCTTCAGCCGCGCCGAGATGAATGCGCTGATGGACCTCGCGGACAAAGGCATCGGCGAGTTGCTCGCCGCACAGCGCCAGGCGCTGGGCCTGGCCTGAGCGGACGCGGCAGGGAGCGAATGATGAAGCTGGTGCTGGCCTCCAACAATGCCAAGAAGCTCAAGGAGCTGCAGGCGCTGTTCCAACCCGTGGGGCTGGCGCTCGTGACGCAGGGCGAGCTGGGCATCCCGGAAGCGGAGGAGCCGCATCCCAGCTTTGTCGAGAACGCGCTGGCGAAGGCGCGCCATGCCGCGGCGGCCAGCGGCCTGCCGGCGCTGGCGGACGACTCCGGCCTGAGCGTCGACGCCCTGGGCGGTGCGCCCGGCGTGCTCTCGGCCCGCTACGCCACGCTCTTCGGCCAGCCCAAGAGCGATGCCGACAACAACCGCGTGCTGCTCGAGCAGCTGGCCCTCGGCGGCCATGCGGCGCCCTTCACCGCGCGCTTCGTCTGCGCCCTCGTGGCCGTGCGCCGTGCCGACGACCCGGAGCCCCTGGTGGCCATGGGTCGCTGGGAGGGCGAGATCCGCCGTGAGGCGGCCGGCGAGGGCGGATTTGGCTACGATCCGCTGATGTTCATTCCGGCCCTCGGCCGGTCCGTGGCCCAGCTGGATGCGGCCGACAAGAACCGCCTGAGCCACCGCGCGCTGGCCTCCGCCAGCCTGCTGCAGCAGTTCCGCGAGGTCTGGCAGCTGCGTTGAATGTGATGGACGCCGGCCGCTGGGCGGCGCCAGGAGTCTGACCATGTCCCATCCCGACCGGCTCGTCGAGCTGATGCGCCCCGGCACGCTGAGCCTGCCGGCCCTGCCGCCCCTTTCGCTCTACGTGCACCTGCCCTGGTGCCTGCGCAAGTGCCCGTACTGCGACTTCAACTCGCACGAATGGCGCAGCGACGCCGGCGGCGCCAGCCTGCCGGTGGACACGGCGCGCGCCTATCTGGCGGCGCTGCGGGCGGACCTGGAGGCCGCGCTGCCCTTGATCTGGGGCCGGCCGGTCGTCAGCATCTTCATCGGCGGCGGCACGCCCAGCCTCTTCGCCCCCGAGCAGATCGCCGAGCTGCTGTCGGACATCCGGGCGCGCCTGCCCCTGGAAGCGGGCTGCGAGATCACGCTGGAGGCCAATCCCGGCACCTTCGAGAAGGATCGCTTCCGGGGCTTCCGCGAGGCGGGCGTGACGCGCCTGTCCATCGGCGTGCAGAGCTTTGACGATGCCAAGCTCAAGCGCCTGGGCCGCGTGCATGACGGCGCGCAGTCCCGCGCGGCGGTGGCCGAGGCGGCGGAGGTGTTCGAGACCTTCAACATCGACCTGATGTACGCGCTGCCGGACCAGACCCTGGCCGAGCTGGATCAGGACCTGAGCCAGGCGCTGGCCTTCCGGCCGCCGCACCTCTCCGTCTATCACCTGACCATCGAGCCCAACACGCGCTTCGCGGTGGAACCGCCGCCGATACCGGATGCCGACCTGGCCAGCGACATGCTGGACCTCATCACCGCCCGCACGGGCGCGATGGGCCTGGAGCGCTACGAGGTGTCGGCCTATGCCCGTGCGGGCCATCGCTGCACGCACAACCTCAACTACTGGCAGTTCGGGGACTACCTCGGCATCGGCGCCGGCGCCCACAGCAAGCTCTCCTTCCCGCACCGCGTGCTGCGCCAGGTGCGCTGGCGCGAGCCGGCGGCCTACCAGCGCGAGGCGCTCGCCGGCCGGGCGGTGTCCAACGAGCATGAGGTCAAGCGCGCCGAGCTGCCCTTCGAGTTCATGCTCAATGCCCTGCGGCTCAAGGATGGCGTGGCGCTGCAGCAGTTCCTCGAACGCACCGGCCTGCCGCCGTCCAGCATTGCGCGGGCCATGGCTCAGGGGCGGGAGAAGGGCCTGCTGACGGCCGACCCCGCGCGCATCGCCGCCACCGAACGCGGCTTCGACTTCCTGAGCGATCTGCAGGAACTCTTTCTGGCGGCGTGATCACGGCGCCGCGTCCGCCTCGTGCCGGCATCGCTGGGGCGAGGCCTGCCGACGCGTTCAGGCGGCCATCACGTAGACGCTCTGCTTCGAGTGCTTGGCATGGCGCTTCGCGCTGGCCGCGGCACTGGCGACGTCCTCGGCGCGATGCAGGGCGCCGGGGCTGATGCACACGACGCCCAGGCTGAGCGTGGTGCAGGGATGGAAGCGCAGATTGCCGTGGCGGTCCTCCGCCATGATGCCGCCGGCGGCGAGGGCTTCGGGGTCGAACAGGCCGCGTGCCAGCTCGTTGAAGCGGCTGCAGATCTGCTCGCAGCGCGCTTCCCAGTCGTCGCTCTGGAACAGGATCACGAAGTCGTCACCGCCCACGTGGCCGAGGAAGTCCCGCTGGCTGTCGCAGTGGCTGCTCATCACGCGGGCGGCCAGGCGGATCATCTCGTCCCCGCGCCAGTAGCCGTAGAGGTCGTTGTAGGGCTTGAAGTGGTTGAGATCGGCGTAGGCGGCGACGAAGCTGCGGCCGCTGCTCAGGAGGCGCCCGATGTGCTGGCTGATGGGAATGTTGCCGGGCAGGAAGGTCAGCGGATTCGCATGGCGCGCCGCCTCGATGCGCGCCTCGGTCACCGAGCGGACTAGGTGCTCGCCCGTCCCCCGGGCCCAGGTAGCGCCCCTCGCGGGTGATGATGAAGCCCTCGCGCAGGTAGCGCTGATCAGCGGAGGTGAGCACGCGGGTCAGCGCGTCCAGCCCGGTCTGGGCGTCGACCGTCAGCGGCGAGGTGTTGGCGAACAGCGTGCAGGCGTGGCGGCCGTAGAGGTCGTTGAAGAAGGGCTTGGCCCACCGGTTGATGAACTGGCTGCGATCGACCAGGGCCACCGGCTGCTCCTGCGCATCCAGCACCGCGACGGCCTGCTGGCCCTCGTGCTCGTTGAAGAAGCGGTAGAGCTGCTCGTGCGTCGTCGCCTGGCTGACGGCAGGCAGCTGCTGGGCCAGATGATCCGCGGTGATGCCGGGGCCGCCGGCGCGACGCAGCTCGGGCAGCACGGCGATGTCGGCGCTGACCAGCACCGCACGGGCGCTGGCCGGCAGCTCGCGTGCGCCGGCTTCGCTCGGCCGTCCGAGCAGCCATCCCTGACCGTACGAGACGCCCAGGTCGCGCAGCACGCGCAGCTCCTCGGGCTGCTCGATGCCTTCGGCCACGAGCTGCGCGCCGAAGGTCTCGGCCAGCTGCAGCAAGGCGCGGAAGGTCTGCAGCTTCTCGGCATGCGCGGGCAGGTGCTGGGTGAAGTACTTGTCGATCTTCACGAGATTGGGCTGGATCTCGGACCACAGGCGCAGGCTGGAGCGGCCGTCGCCGAAGTCGTCCAGGGCGATGCCCACGCCCAGGCGGCGCAGGCGGACGAGGCCGCGGCGCAGGCTGTCGATGTCATGCACGCGCTCGTGCTCGGTGAGCTCCACGACGATGTCGGACGGCGTGATGCCGTAGCGCTCGCACAGCCCGAGGCCGCGCTGCCAGTGCTGGTCGCTCAGGGCCAGGCTCAGTGCGCCGGCGGAGATGTTGATGAAGAGCTTGCCCGGCAGCCGGGCCTGCGCCCAGTCGCGCATGGCCAGCAGGGCACAGCGCACCTCCAGCTCGACGCTCAGGCCCTCGCGCCGCCCGGCCTCGAACAGGGCGTCGGGAAACTCCAGGGGCGAGCCCTCCGGGCCGCGGACCAGGGCCTCATGGCCGTGGATGCTGCTGCAGTCGAGGGCGGCGATGGGCTGGAACAGGGTGCGCAACTGCTCGCCGTCGATCAGGTCGCGCACGCGCAGGGCCGGGGGAACCGGACGCAGAAGGGGAAGGGCCGCTGGCATGCCCGGCACTGTGGCGAGGCTCCATGACAGCGCGACGACGCCGATCCCGTTCTGATGCGAAACGGGCTTGGACGTGACAAAGTTGGCGCGCTGGTCGCGTGGGCACGACGCCGGGGCGCGTTGACCGCCACCCGCGCGCGGCGGGTGGGGCGGGGCTCAGACCCGGTTGGTCGAGAAGCCGGCGGTGCTGCGCAGCCGCTCGATGAGGCGGGGCGCGATCTGGTTCAGCGGCAGGATCTCGTCCGCCGCCCCGGCATTGATGGCCTCGCGCGGCATGCCGAAGACCACGCAGGTGGCCTCGTCCTGCACGAAGTTGTAGGAGCCGGCGTCCTTCATGACCTTCATCGCGCGGGCGCCATCGGCCCCCATGCCCGTCAGCATGATGCCCAGGGCATTCGGCCCGACGACGCGGGCGGCGGAGCTGAACAGCACCTCCACCGACGGCTTGTGCCGGTTGACGGGCTCGCCATCCTGCACGCGGGCGATGTAGTTCGCGCCCGAGCGCTCCACGCTCAGGTGCATGCCGCCCGGGGCGATGTAGCCATGGCCGGGCAGGATGCGCTCGCCGTCCTGCGCTTCCTTCACGCGGATCTTGCACAGGCCGTCCAGCCGCGCGGCGTAGCTCTTGGTGAAGCCGGGCGGCATGTGCTGGGTGATGACCACCGCCGGGCTGTCGGGCGGCAGGTTGACGAGCACGTCCTTGGTGGCCTCGGTGCCGCCGGTGGAGGCGCCGATGAAGATGATCTTTTCCGTCGACAGCCGCCCGATGTTGGCGATGGTGACGGGCTTGGGCGCCACGGGGGCCTCGCCCGGCGCCGCGGCGGGTGCGGGGGCGTGGTGGCGGCGGATGTGAGCTTTGGAGGCCACGCGGATCTTGTCAGTGATGTCCTGGGCCAGCAGGCGGATGCCGTCGGCCACGCCGATCTTGGGCTTGGCCACGAAGTCGATCGCGCCGAGCTCGAGCGCCTTCAGCGTCACCTCGGCGCCGCGCTCGGTCAGGGTGGACACCATCACCACCGGCATCGGCCGCAGGCGCATGAGGCGGGAGAGGAAATCCAGCCCGTCCATCTTGGGCATCTCGACGTCCAGCGTGATCACGTCCGGATCGAGGTTGCGGATCATCTCGCGGGCCGCGAGCGGGTCGGCCGCCGCGCCGATGCATTCCATGTCCGGCTGGCGGTTGATGATCTCGGTGAGGATGCTGCGCACCAGTGCGGAGTCATCGACCACCACGACTTTGGTCTTGGCCATTGCTCTTTCCCTCGTTGCGCGTCAGAACAGGTCGATGGAGCCGCCGGTGGCGACCACGGGCTGGGCCTTCTGGGCGGCGGCACGATCCTGCTGCAGCAGGGCGTCGGTGTTGGTGGGGGCCAGGCGCTTGACCATGGCCTTGCCGCTGTGAGGCAGGAAGCAGACCTTGCGGGGATAGACGTCCATCACGTCCTTCGAGACCACGGGGATGCGCTCCAGCTTGAGGTAGTCCAGCACGAAATTGGTGTTGCGCTCGCCGACGTTGATGGTGTTCATGCCGCTGATGACGGCGCCGCCGCCGAAGATCTTGGCTTCCATGCGGCCCTTGGAGGCGCCGCGCTTCATCATCTCGTTGATCAGCAGTTCCATGGCGAAGGAGCCGTAGCGCCCCGAGTCGCCGGCGCCTTCGGGCAGCATGAAGTGGTTCATGCCGCCGACCTGCGCGTGGCGGTCCCACAGGCAGGCGGCGATGCAGGAGCCCAGCGTCGTCATGACCAGGAGGTCTTCCGTGTCGACGAAGTACTCGCCGGGCAGGACCTTCACGGCGGCATTCTTGAAGTGCGCGTCGTAGAAGAAGAAGGACGCCTCGCCCTGCTTGCGGGGCACGGCTTTCAGCTGGGCCACACGCGCGGCGCCAACGCCGCTGGCCTGCAGGGCACTGACGGCTGAAGTGGGGGAGGGCGTGCTCATGGTGGTGTCTCGGCCAGTGGGCTCAGGAAGATGGAGGGGCGGGCCGGTGCCCGGCTCAGACGCGCTCGTAGATGGTCTTGCCGCGCAGTCGGAACAGGTCCTTGGATTCGGTGAAGTTCTCGGAGTGGCCGACGAAGAGCAGGCCTTGTGGGCGCATCACCTTGTGGATGCGCTCCAGCACCTTGCGCTGCGTCGGGGCGTCGAAATAGATCATCACGTTGCGGCAGAAGACGATCTGGAAGGGCTCGCCCAGCTGCCACTGCGCGTTCATCAGGTTCAGTGTCTTGAAGTCGATCCAGCGCTGCAACTCCGGCTTGACGCGGATGCGGCCTTCGTTGGCGCCCGTGCCGCGCATGAAGAAGTTCTTGAGGCGCGCCTGGGACAGCCCGCGAGAGTCGGCGTTGTAGACGCCGCGGCGTGCCGTGTTGAGCACATTGGTGTCGATGTCGCTGGCGACGATCTGCACCTGCGCGTTGCTGCCGAGCGCCTCGGCGCAGGTCATGGCGATGGAGTAGGGCTCCTCGCCGGTCGAGGCGGCGCAGCACCAGATGCGCACCGGCTTGCCGGCGAGCGGCCGGAGGTCGTCCAGCAGCGCATGGAAGTGGTGTTCTTCCCGGAAGAAGGAGGTCAGGTTGGTCGTCAGGCAGTTGACGAACTCCTGCCATTCCTGCTCGCTCTGCGCGCCGGTGGTGGATTCCAGCCACTGAAGGTAGTTGGCGAAGGAGGTGTGCCCGGTGTCGCGCAGGCGGCGGGACAGCCGGCTGTACACCATGGCGTGCTTGCCGTCGTGCAGGCTGATCCCTGCATGCTGGTAGATCAGCTGGCGCACCCGATCGAAATCGCTGCGACTGAAACTGAACTCGTGGTCCACGGACTCGGCAACGGGGGACGCTGGCAGGGTGGGCCGCATGGATATTGCTCGCTGCTCCTGGTTTGTCGGCCAGGGCTTCTGAGGGCCCTGTCGAGTCGATTCTCGGGTGTTTTCCAGTATCTGTGAGCCTGCCGTGGCAAGAATGTAAAAACTGGGTGGGGAGAACCGGTCATTTCGTGCCAGTTTGCGCACTTGGGCGCTGCTAGACTGCCCTGGCATCCTCAGGGGACGCTCTTGCCTTCCAGTTCAAGCCGCACACTCATCGACGTCCAGGACCTGCGCCTGGAGCCCGCGCTGCAATTGCTGCAGCAGGCCGGCGCCATGCTGCCGGACACCGAGCCCCACAGCGCCACCTGGCTGCAGGCCGTGATCGACGCCCTGTGCGACCTCTCCAGCAAGGATGCCCTCACCGGTCTGGTCAACCGCCGCAGCTTCGAGATGGCGATGTCGCGCGAGGTCGATCGCGTCGCCCGCTCCGGTGAACCGGCGCTGCTGCTGATCCTGGACATCGACCATTTCAAATCGGTCAACGACACTCACGGCCATGCCGCGGGCGACCTCGTCATCCAGGCCGTGGCCAAGGCCCTCATGCAGACGGTGCGCCCCATGGACACGGTGGCGCGGGTGGGCGGCGAGGAGTTCGCCATCATCCTGCCGAACTGCCCGGCGACCTTCGGCGTCACGGTGGCGGAGCGCATCCGCGAGCAGGTGGAGGCCCTGGCGATCCAGGCCACGCCGGCGCTGTCGCTGCATATCACTATCAGTCTCGGCGGGGCCTTTGCGCCGCAATGGGTGCGGTCCTCGGCCCTGCTGTGGATGGAACGCGCGGACCGGCAGCTCTACCGGGCCAAGGCCGAGGGGCGCAACCGCGCCTGCCTGGAGGCCCAGCCCGACTCCCTGGTGAGCGCCGATGAAAAAAGCATGTTGTTTGCCCTAACGCAACAGGAAAGCGAATGAGTACCACCCCAGCGCCTGCTGCATCTCCCTCCCGGTCCAGCCGCGGTGGCGCCCGGACTCTGGCCGTCACCAGCGGCAAGGGCGGCGTCGGCAAGACCTTCGTCACCGCCAACCTCGCTGCCGCGCTGGCCGCGCGGGGCCAGCGCGTGCTCGTGCTGGACGCCGACCTGGGCCTGGCCAACCTGGATGTGGTGCTGAACCTGCATCCCAAGATCACGCTGCATGACGTCTTCACCGAGAAGGCCACGCTGGAGCAGGCCATCCTGCCCGCACCGGGCGGCTTCCACGTGCTGCTCGCCGGCTCGGGCATGGTCGAGTATTCCCGGCTCACGCCCGAGGTCCGCGAGAAGCTGCTGCACATCATCGAATTGGTGAAGCCCCGCTTCGACTGGGTCCTGCTCGATACCGGGGCCGGTATCTCCGACGTGGTGCTCTATTCGGTGTCGCTCGCCACGGATGTGCTGGTCGTGGCCACGCCGGAACCCACCTCGCTGACGGACGCCTACGCCACCATCAAGGTGCTGGCAACCCAGCAGGATCGGCGGCACGTCGGCCTGGTGCTCAACCAGGCGTCGCGGCCGGGCGAGGGCAAGCTGATCTGCGGGCAGCTGCAGCAGGTCCTGCAGCGCTTCGTCAGCGCGGCGCCGGGGCAGGGCTTCAAGCTCGAGCTGCTCGGGGAGGTGAAGGCCGACATCGCGGTGCGCCAGGCGGTGCTGAAGCGGCAGCTGCTGCTGGAGCACTTCCCCGGCAGTGACGCCGCGCAATCCATCAAGGCGCTCGCCAACCGGCTGCTGAGCTGAGCTTCGGGCCGTCGCCGAGCGGTCGTCGCGTCGGAGGTCCTGCCGCCGCCTGCGGTGTGCGCTGCTAAGCTGACGGCATGACTGACCAGGCTGACAACAAAGCGGCGCCTCGCAGCGCCTATGAATGGGTCGGCGGCGAGGATGCCGTGCGTGCCCTGGTGGATCGCTTCTACGACCTCATGGACCTCGAGCCGGCCTATGCCGAGCTGCGGGCCCTGCATCCCACCGACATGGCCGGATCCCGGGACAAGCTGTTCTGGTTCCTGTGCGGCTGGCTGGGCGGTCCCGACCACTTCATCGAACGCTTCGGCCACCCGCGGCTGCGCGCGCGGCACATGCCCTTCCGCATCGGCATCCGCGAGCGTGACCAGTGGATGGACTGCATGCGCCAGGCCATGTCGGAGCTGGCCCTCGACCCCTCCTTGCAGACGCGCCTGGACGAGGCATTCCTGGGAACCGCCGACTGGATGCGCAATATCGGCGGTTGAGTTTGCCCCCGCCAGGGCGGCCAGGCTTGAGCCGCGAGCCCCATGAAAAAGACGCCGAGGGGTCGAGCCCACCTCGGCGTCCGTTCATCCGGGGGTCAGTAAGGGTTTACTGGATGTTGAACACGAACTCCTGCTCGAAGGCCTGGCTGCCGCGGCACTGGTAGGCGCCCAGCGCGGCCTGGACAGCGTTCTGCAGGGCGCGCCGGCTGCGGGCGTCCATGCCACCGCTGACGCTGAGGAACTGCACCTCGGCCACGCGGCCGGCCACCAGCTGTGCCTGCACGCGGAAGCTGGCGCGACCGCTCCAGTTCACCGCCGGGACCTCGGGCATGCTCATGACATCACAGACGGCCTCGGCGCGCAGCGGGCCGGCCGGGGGCGTGCCGCCGACCTCCCGGTTGCCCGGGATGCCCACGGTGCCGCCCGTGCCGGGGCCTTCGAAGGGCTTGCTGTGGCTCGTGGAATCGACCGTGATGGGCGAAACCGGCGTGTCGATCCGGATGTCGTTCGGGGGCAGCACCGGCGTGATCACCGGCGTGAACTCCACCTGGCGTGTCACCGGCGGCGGAGGCTCCACTGTGCGGGGCTTGTCCGGCATCTCGATGAGCGTGACCGGCGGCGTCTCCTTCTTGGTGAAGTGCGTGGTCAGGCCGGCGGCCAGGCCCCAGACGATGACGGCATGGGTCACGATGACCAGGCCGATGCCCTTGGCGCTCCGCTTCGGGAGTTCGAGTGAATGCAAGTCGCTCATGTGCGGTCCTCTCATGGCTGTCTGTTGAATGAGAACTACACGGTGACACCGTCCCGGGCGCCCGCCTGACGGACCGCCGGGAGTCGCCCGTCGGTGTGTGCCGCAGGGCCAGACTAACGAGATGGACGCAGGGACGTCAATCGGGAATGCGCGGCAAGGCTGGCATGTCGTGAGCGGATCACAGGCCCGGCCTTGCAAGCTCGCGTTCAGCTTCTGCCCGGATGCTTGGCGGGTTTGATCGGACGGCTCAGGGGCTGTTGAGCAGCACCATCAGCGCACCGGCGCCGCCGTCGCTCGGGCGGGCCTGGACGAAGGCCAGCACCTCCTGCTTCTGCACGAGCCAGCGCCGCACGCGGGTCTTGAGCACGGGTTCGCGCCCGGGCGAGCCGTTGCCCTTGCCATGGACCACCCGCACGCAGCGCATGCCGCGGCGCGCGCTGTCGTGGATGAAGGTGCCGATGGCCTCGCGGGCCTGATCGCGTCGCAGACCGTGCAGGTCGATCTGCGCCTGCAGGGCCCAATGCCCCCGCCGGAGCTTGCGCACGACCTCGAGGCTGACCTCGGGACGGCGGAAGGACAGCGTTTCGTCGGTTTCGAGGAGGGACTCGACATCGAAATCGTCGGACAGCGCCTGGCGCAGGACGGCCTGCTCGTCGAGCTCGCGCTGCCGGGGCTCGGGCAGGGGCGGGGCGCCGGCGAGGACCACCCGCCCGGTGTCGGGCAGCGGCGTCACCGGGCCGACGCTCAGCTCGAAGATGCGGGCTTCCCGCTCCATCAGCCGCCGCTGGGCGGCCTCCCGTTCGCGGCGGGCTTCCTCCTCGCGCTGGCGCCGCTGCAACTCCTGGTGCATCTGGCCGAGGTCCTGCAGGCTGCGCAGGGCGGGGGTGTCGGGTTTGCGTCGCATGTCAGATGAGCCCTCGCTCGGCCATGGACACGCTGTGACCCGCGGCCACGACGATGTGGTCCAGCACCCGCACCTCCACCAGCGCCAGCGACGCCAGGAGCCGCTGGGTGAGCAGCTCGTCCGACCGGGAAGGCTCGGCGACGCCCGAGGGGTGGTTGTGGGCCAGGATCACCGCGGCAGCCCCCAGCGCGAGGGCGTGCTTGACGATCTCGCGGGGGTAGACGCTGGTCTGGGTGAGGGTGCCGTGAAAGAGGGTTTCCATGCGGATGAGGCGATGCTGGGCATCCAGAAAGAGCACGGCGAAGGCTTCGTGGTCGAGGTGGGCGAGTTGCAGTTGCAGATAGGCCTTGACGGCCTCGGGGGCATCGAAGCTGGCGCTGCGCTGCAAACGCGACTGCAGGGTGCGCCGGGCAATTTCCAGCACGGCCGCAAGTTTGGCACGGCGGGCGGGGCCGAGGCCGCGGGCGCTGCGCATGTCCTCGTGGCGCGCCTGCATCAGGCCCGCCAGACCGCCGAAGTGGTCGAGGAGCTCCTGCGCGAGCATCAGCACCGGCTTGCCCTTGAGCCCGGTTCCGAGGAGCAGGGCCAGCAGTTCGGCGTCGCCGAGGGCGGACGGCCCCCGGGAGAGCAGCTTTTCGCGGGGTCTGGCGGAGGCGGGCAGGTCATGCAGCATGGGGGATCCGGCTTGCGTTAGGCCAAAGGTGCGGCCAATGGAATGGAGCGGAATGTCGGCAAGCGCGGGGCGGCATTGTCGTCCAGCCTAAAATCCGCCCCAGCGACAAAGAAACCGGCCTGGGCGCCGGGACAGCATGAACCTCATCCAACAAGGGTCGTTTTTAACCCTGCACTACCGCCTGGCCGGTCCGGACGGCGCGGACATCGTCAATACCTTTGACGACAAGCCGGCCACCCTGTCCCTGGGCGCCGGCCAGCTGGCGCCAGCCATCGAGGCGCGTCTGCTCGGCCTGGCCGAAGGGGCGCACACCCGTTTCGAGCTGGCCGCGGGCGAAGCCTTCGGCGAACGCAATCCGGAGATGCTGCAGCGCGTCAAGCTGGCACTGCTGCAGGAGCTGGGCGACCCGGACCAGACCTACTCGGTCGGCGATGTCGTCGAGTTCCCCACGCCCGATGGCACCGGCCGCTACGCCGGCCTCGTGCGCGAGGTCGGCGAGGACTGGCTGCTCTTCGACTTCAACCACCCGCTGGCCGGCCAGCCGGTGAGCTTCGAAGTCCAGATCATCGGGGTGCTGTGATGGCTGAACAGGACGTCCGTACCCTGGGCGAGGTGCTGCTGGCGGAGCCCCGCGGCTTCTGCGCCGGCGTGGACCGCGCCATCGAGATCGTCGAGCGTGCGCTGCAGAAGTTCGGGGCGCCGATCTACGTGCGCCACGAGATCGTGCACAACACCTTCGTCGTCAACGACCTGAAGGCCAAGGGCGCGATCTTCATCGAGGAACTGGCCGACGTGCCGCCCGGCGCGACGCTGATCTTCAGCGCCCACGGCGTGAGCCAGGCCGTGCGCCAGGAGGCGGCGCAGCGCGGCTTCCAGGTCTACGACGCGACCTGCCCGCTGGTCACCAAGGTGCATGTCGAGGTGGCCAAGCTCCACCGCGAGGGCTACGAGTTCATCATGATCGGCCACAAGGGGCATCCCGAGGTCGAAGGCACCATGGGCCAACTGAGCGACGGCATCTACCTCGTGGAGGAGGCCAGTGATGTGCCCCACGTCCGCGTGAAGGACCCGAGCCGCCTGGCGGTGGTGACCCAGACCACGCTCAGCGTGGACGACGCCGCCGAGATCCTGGCCGCGGTGAAGCAGCACTTCCCGCAGGTGCGCGAACCCAAGCAGCAGGACATCTGCTACGCCACCCAGAACCGCCAGGACGCCGTCAAGCTGCTGGCGCCGCAGGTGGACGTGGTCGTCGTCGTGGGCAGCCCCACCAGCTCCAACAGCAACCGCCTGCGGGAGCTGGCCGAGCGCCTGGGCACGCCGGCCTACATGGTCGACGGCGCCGAGGACCTGCAGGCCGGGTGGTTCGAAGGCCGCCAGTGCGTGGGCCTGACGGCCGGCGCGTCCGCGCCCGACGTGCTGGTGCAGGCCGTGATCGCCCGCCTGCGTGCGCTGGGGGCGACCACCGTGCGCAGCCTGCCGGGCGTGGAGGAGCACGTGCGCTTCCCCCTGCCGCTGGGCCTGGGCGACAAGTCCATGGCCGAGCACGCCGCGTCCCGATCTTGACGCTGGCCCCTGCCTGACGGCCCACGGCCCCTTTTTCGCGCGGGTGCGACCGAGCCGGTCCGCCCGCTGCCTAGAATTCCCTCCCTGAGACGAGGACCCCCATGCTTGACCTGACCCTGTTGCGCAAGGACCTGGACGCCGTGATCGCGCGTCTGCAGAGCCGCAAGAATCCCCAGTCCTTCCTGGACGTCGAACGCTTCAAGGCCCTGGAGGCCGAGCGCAAGGCCGTGCAGACCCGCACCGAAGAGCTGCAGGCACGCCGCAACGCGCTGTCCAAGCAGATCGGCATGAAGAAGGGCAAGGGCGAGGACGCCTCGGCCGAGATGGCGGAGGTGGGCGGCATCGGCGACGAGCAGAAGGCCGGCGCCGAGCGCCTGGACGCCATCCAGCAGGAACTGCACGCCATGCTGATGAGCGTGCCCAACCTGCCGCATGAGTCGGTGCCCGTGGGGGCCGACGAGACCGGCAACGTGGAAGTGCGCCGCTGGGGTACGCCCAAGACCTTCGACTTCGAGCTGAAGGACCACGTCGACCTCGGCGCCCCGCTGGGCCTGGACTTCGAGACCGGCGCCAAGCTGAGCGGCTCGCGCTTCACCTTCCTCAAGGGCCCGGCCGCCCGCCTGCATCGCGCGCTGGCGCAGTTCATGCTGGACGTGCAGACCGCGGAACACGGCTACACGGAGTGCTACACGCCCTACATCGTCAACCGCGAGGTGCTCGAGGGCACCGGCCAGCTGCCCAAGTTCAAGGAAGACATGTTCTGGGTGCTGCGCGGCGGTGACGACGAGGCGGCGGAGCAGTACCTCATCTCGACCTCGGAGATCTCGCTGACCAACACCGTGCGCGAGCAGGTGCTGGACGCGGCCCAGCTGCCCATCAAGCTGACGGCCCACAGCCCCTGCTTCCGCTCGGAGGCGGGCAGTGCCGGCCGTGACACCCGCGGCCTGATCCGCCAGCACCAGTTCGACAAGGTCGAGATGGTGCAGATCGTCCATCCCGAGAAGAGCTACGAGGCCCTGGACGAGATGGTGGGCCACGCCGAGGCCATCCTGCAGAAGCTGGGCCTGCCGTACCGCGTGATGAGCCTGTGCACGGGCGACATGGGCTTCGGTGCCAGCAAGACCTTCGATCTGGAAGTGTGGGTGCCGGCGCAGGGCGTCTACCGCGAGATCAGCTCCTGCTCGAACTGCGAGGCCTTCCAGGCCCGCCGCATGCAGGCCCGCTTCAAGAACCCGCAGGGCAAGAACGAGCTGGTCCACACGCTGAACGGCTCCGGCCTGGCCGTGGGCCGCACGCTGGTCGCCGTCCTCGAGAACTACCAGAACGCCGACGGCAGCATCACGGTGCCCGAAGCGCTGCGCCCCTATCTGGGCGGTCTGACGGTCCTGAAGGGCTGAAGGTCCGGAAGGACGGCCCGGCGAAAATTTTTCGGTCGCCCCGCACGAAATGCTTGGCGACCGAAAATTGACGCTATACTAGCTGGCTTACTCGCTAACAACCACGCGAGCACCGAATCAGGAGAGGTGGCAGAGTGGTTGAATGTACCTGACTCGAAATCAGGCGTACGGTTTCCCGTACCGGGGGTTCGAATCCCCCCCTCTCCGCCAGAATGCCTTGTCAATCAAGGTCCTAGAAGCCTGCCGCAAGCGGGCTTCTTTGCTTTCGGGGCGGCATTTCAAGAACCCGTTCCGGAACACATTTCCGAAACCCGCTTCCGTCATGACCGACCCCGCCGGGTCGACTTGGCAGGCTCGCCATGGTCCTGGCGGTCCTTGTGCTTGCACGGGCCCTGCTTCGCCAGGTTTGGGGCGAGTTCTGCGGCCCTCCCTCCTTTGGGGGCCCCCGAAAGAGCCCGCCTGCTCCGACCCGCATGCGAGGACAGTCGCACTCGCGGCCCGACGCCCGGGCTGTGACGGAGCGGGTCATGCATTTCAAGGAAGTCGATTACGGGAACTACCGGATCTATGCCGGTGCCATCGAACGCGCACGTGCCTACGGCTATGTGGCCGCGGTCGTGGTGATGCGGATGGAGCAGGGGCGGCCTCGCCAGGAGGTCTTCCGCGACGAGAACATGGCGGGCGGCTATGGCTGGCCCTCGCCGGCCGAGGCCCTGCGCCATGCGGTGAAGGAGGGCCAGCGCGCTGTGTCCACGAAGTCGCTGCAACGGCCCTACGGCATGCTGGTGGCCTGATCCGCACGATCCCGCGCCCGACGGCGGGCAAGACTGCGGGCGACTGCGAGCGCGACGGTGCCGCAGCCCGTGGTGCGCGCGACAGGATGCCGGCCGCGAGGCTCGCCAGCGGCAGCATCCGCGAGGCGGCTCGCCCGCGTGGCGACGAGGCGCATTTCAGAGTCGCCATACCGTCACTCATCGCCTGTTTGGCCCTGGCGGCTTGGTGAGGGCAGGGCGGGCGGCTATCGTCTCGCCCCATGCGATCGGAGAAGACGTCCCCCCTGCCCATGCCCAGCCATGCCGAGGCGCGCCGTGCCTTCTTCTCCGAGCTGAATCCGCGCCGTGTGGGCGTCGCCCTGGCCCTGGGCGGCGTGGCGGCAGGTTTTCTCAATTCCATCTTCATCACGCCATTTCCGGTCCTGCTCGGCCGGACGCTGTTCGTCGCCATCCTGGCGCTGATCGCCTTCCTGGCCGCCGGGCAGTGGCCGCGGCGTCTGCCGCGCTGGATCGAGCGCTGGCTGTTGCAGGTGATGGTGGTGGTGCTGGCGGTGCCGGTGGGGACGGCCATCGTCTACCTGGCCGCCGTCGGCGGGGACGTCGACCGCCTGTTGCAGAGCGAGGGGCGCATCCTCGGCTTCCAGTGGATCGTGGGCTCCGGGCTGCTGCTCGGGCCGCTGATCGCGCTCGGGGCGCTGTACCGCCAGCGGGACGCCGAGGCTCGCTCGCAGGCGCTGCGCTTCGAGCTGGAGCGCAGCGAGCTGGAACGGCAGGCGCTCGACGTCCGGCTGCGGCTGCTGCAGGCCCAGGTCGAGCCGCATTTCCTGTTCAACACGCTGGCCAATGTGCGCGCGCTGGTCGAGACCGGCTCGCCGCAGGCCGCGCCGGTGCTGCACAGCCTCATCGCCTACCTGCGGGCCGCCATGCCGCGCCTGCACGACGAGCTGGCCACGCTGGGTGACGAGCTCGGCCTCGTCCGCGCCTATCTGGACCTGATGCACCTGCGCATGCCGGACCGCCTGCGCTTCACGCTCGACGTGCCCGCCGAGCTGCACAGCCTGCGCTTCCCGCCGATGGCGCTGCTGACGCTGGTGGAGAACGCCGTGCGCCATGGCATCGACCCCAGCGAGGAGGGCGGCGGCATCGTGATCGGCGGTGAGCGCCAAGGGGCTCGCGTGGCGCTGTGGGTCAGTGACACGGGCGTCGGCCTGGCGCAGTCCATGGGCACGGGCACCGGGCTGCGCAACCTCCGGGAGCGGCTGCAGGTCTTCTACGGCCCGAGCGCCTCGCTGGATTTGGCCGAGAATGAGCCGCACGGCCTGCGCGCCCAGATCCAGTTCAATCCATGATTGCCGCCACCGCCCTCATCGCCGACGACGAACCCCTGCTGCGTGAAAGCCTCAGCCGCGCGCTGACACAGCTCTGGCCCTCGCTGGAGATCGTCGCCACGGCGCGCAATGGCCGCGAGGCCGTCGAGCTGTTCGAGATCCACACCCCCGACATCGTCTTCCTGGACGTCCACATGCCGGGCGTCAACGGGGTCGAGGCCGCACGGCAGATCGGGCGGCGCGCCCAGCTGGTCTTCGTCACCGCCTACGAGCAGTACGCGGTCCAGGCCTTCGAGCAGGGGGCGCTGGACTACGTCGTCAAGCCGGTCGATCCGGCGCGGCTGGAAGACACCGTCGAGCGGCTGCAGGAGCGCCTGCGCCAGCAGCGCGCGGGGCGGCTGCCGGCGGGGGGCTCGGAGGGCCTGGGCGCGATGATCGAGCAGCTCGCGCAGCGCCTGGCCCAGGAGTCCCAGGGAGCGGGCACCGCTGGCCGCTCGGGCACGCCGGCCGGGGGCTATCTGCAGTGGATCCGGGCGTCGGTGGGCAGCACGCTGCGCCTCATTCCCGTCGACCAGATCCTCTTCATGCGCTCCGACGAGAAGTACACGCTGGTGGTCTGGGACGAAGGCGAGGCGCTCATCCGCACGCCGATCCGCGAGCTCATCGAGCAGCTGGATCCCCAGCATTTCGTGCAGGTGCACCGCTCCGTCGTGGTCAATCTGCATGCGATCAGCCACGTGACCCGCGGGCCCAACGAGACCGCGGACCTGCACCTGAAGAAGCGCAGCGAGATCCTGCCGGTCAGTCGAAGCTATCTGCACCTGTTCCGGCAGATGTGACCGGGGCGGCGTCGCCGCTCAGCGCGGCGCGGACTTGCCCTCCACCACGACCGTCTCCAGGCGCCAGATCACGGGCGTCTGGCCCTCCGGCGTGAAGAACACGGCATCGACGATGCCGGCCACAGCCAGGAGCAGCAGGGCAACGAGCAGCGCCGTGTGCAGGCCGCTGTCGGAGAAGGTGTGCAGGGACTGGGTGGTCATGACGGGCTCCCTTCCTGCGTGGGCTCATGCAGGAGCTCTCCAAATCTAGGCCATCGCCGGGGCCGCTTCCAGCCGAGGGCGCGCCGTCCGGCCATGAAAAACGCGACCCGTGGGTCGCGTTCTCGAGGGACAGGCCGCGCCCGTCGATGGGGCGCCAGCCGCCGTCAGATCGGCTCGGTGCGGGTCATCAGCCAGGCCAGGGCCGGGCCCTGCACGAGCGGGCTCAGGCGGCGGCGCACCTCGGCGTGGTAGCGGTTGAGCCAGTCCGTCTCCTCGGCGTTGAGCAGGCCGGGCTCGATGCAGCGGGTGTCGATGGGGCACAGCGTCAGCGTCTCGAAGGCCAGCATCTCGCCGAAGGCGCCGTTCTCCTGCGTGCGCAGGGGCACGTTGAGCACCAGGTTCTCGATACGCACGCCCCACTGGCCCGTGCGGTAGAGGCCCGGTTCGATGGAGGTGATCATCCCGAGCTCCATGGCCATGTTCGGATCGGGCATGGCCTTGGAGATGTTCTGCGGGCCCTCGTGCACGTTCATGAAATAGCCCACGCCATGGCCGGTGCCGTGGCCGTAGTCGAGGCCTTGCGCCCACAGCGGGGCACGGGCGATGGCGTCGAGCATCGGGCCCAGCGTGCCGCGCGGGAAGGCGGTGCGCGAGAGGGCGATGGTGGCCTTGAGCACCAGCGTGTAGTCCCGCTTCTGGGCCGCGCTCACCTCGCCGATGGGCCACACGCGGGTGATGTCGGTGGTGCCGCCGAGGTACTGGCCGCCGGAGTCGATCAGCAGCAGGCCGTTGCCCTCGACCACGGCGTGGGCGGCGGGCGTCGCGCGGTAGTGGGGCAGCGCGCCGTTGGCGTTGAAGCCGGCGATGGTGGAGAAGCTCAGGCCCACGAAGCCCGGGCGCTTGGCGCGCTCGGCGCTGAGGCGCTCATCGATGGTCAGCTCGGTGATGCGCTCGCGGCCCAGCGCCTGTTCGAACCAGGCGTAGAACTCGCACATGGCGGCGCCGTCCTGCTCCATGCATTCACGCACGAAGGCGGCCTCGGCCTCGGTCTTGCGGCTCTTGAAGAGCGTGCTGGGGTTGATGGCCTCGACCACCGGGCAGGCGGCGGGCACGGCCTCGCGCAGGCCCAGCGTCACGCGGCGCGGGTCCATCAGCACGACGGCGCCGGCCGGCAGCGCGCCCAGGGCGCCGGCGGCGTCCTCGTAGCGGCGCAGCTGCACGCCGTCGGCGGCCAGGCGGGCGGCGATGTCCGCCGGGATCTTGCCCTCGGCCAGGAAGATCGTCGCCTGCGACGCATCCAGCAGCGCATGGGCGATGAAGACCGGGTTGCACTCCACGTCACTGCCGCGCAGGTTGAACAGCCAGGCGACGTCGTCGACGCTGGAGATGAAGTGGTGGCTGGCGCCATGGCGGGCCATGGCGGCACGGACGTCCGCCAGCTTGGCCGCGCGGCTCACCGTGGCCTGCGGGGCCGCGTGCTCGTACACGGGCGCCGTCGGCAGGCCGGGGCGGTCGGCCCACACGGCCTCGAGAATGTCGCGGCCCGTGGCGAGCTGCAGCCCCTTGGCACCGAGCACCGTGCGGATCTGGTGGGCCAGGCCGAGGCCCAGCACCTGGCCATCGACGGCCAGCGTCTGGCCCGGCTGCAGGGCGTTGGCGATCCAGTGCATGAAGTCCGGCGAGACCGCGCTCATGACCTTGACCAGCTCGATGCCGGTCCCGGCCAGCTCGACCTCGGCCTGCGTCCAGTAGCGGCTGTCGGCGAAGAGCGCGGCGCGGTCCAGGCCGATCACCAGCGTGGCCACCGAACCGGTGAAGCCCGACAGCCACTGGCGCGCCTGCCAGCGCTCCGGCAGGTACTCGGAGAGATGCGGGTCGGCCGAGGGCACCAGCAGGGCGTGGGCGCCGGCAGCGCGGAGCTCGTCTCGAACGCGCGCGATGCGCAGGCTGATCTCGGAAGTGCGGGTGTCCATGGCTGTCTCCGAAGGGCGGGGCCGGCGTCATGGGCCGGACCTTGAGGGCGCAGAAAACGAGGCGATGGCGCGCAGGTCTTGCGCGCCATCAAAGTCCTGCATTCTAGAGATATGCCAGATCCCGTCCGTTCGTCAGGGTTCGTCAGGGGCGAACCGCCCTTCGTCACCCCGCAAGGCGTGGCGGGGCGGGGCGCCCAGCCCTCAGCGCAGGGCCTGCTGCAGGGCGCCCGTCACCAGGGCGGTGTCGTCCCACATCAGGAAGTGGTAGCCAGCGGCGCTCATGCGCAGGTCCAGCTGCGCCAGGCCCTGGTACTGCCGCGCGAAGAGGGCCCGGGTGCTGGCCTCGGTGCTGCCCATGCGGGCGTAGGCGGCCCAGGATCCGAGCACGGTCGTCGGCACCTGGATGCGGGCCAGCTGCGGGCGCAGGTCCTGCGTCCAGAGCTCGTACATGGCGTTCGCGGTCGTCTTGCGGTCGCTCTGCAGGCCCCATTGCACGATCGTCTCGATGCGCTCCGGGGCATGCGCCATCGTGGCGGCCATGGGCGCCAGCTGCGCGCGCAGCTGCTCCGGCGTCGACGGCTGCTGCATCCCGGCTCGCATGGCCTCGGCCATGGGGCGGACGCTGTCCGACGTGGCGGCCGGGTTCTGGATGCCGGCGAAGAAGGGCAGGCTGTCGACGATGACCAGGCGCCGGACCGGCGTGTCGGCCTCGCTGGCCATCATGAGCGCCAGCGCGCCGCCCAGGCTGTGGCCGACGACGGTGGCCCCCTGCGGCGCTTCCCGGCGCAGCAGGGCGATCAGCTGCGTCTTGCTGGTCTCGAGGAACTGCGCCGAGAAGGCGTCGCTGGCGGGCTGGCCGGCGAATCCGGGCAGCTGCACCATCAGGCAGCGCACGCCGGGCTGCAGGCGCTCGCAGGTCTCGTCCCAGACGCTGGCGGCGCTGTTGAGGCCGGGGATCATCAGCAGCGGCTTGCCTTCGCCACGCACCGTGAGGCGCAGGGCCGCCGGGGCCGATTCTGTGAGGGTGGCGACGGGCGTGGCGACAGGGTTGGCGGCCGGCGTGGCGGCTTCGGCCGTGCGGGCTGTGAGGCCACTCACGAGGCCGGCGACGGTCATGGTGATGCTGATCAGCAGGGGCAGGGACTTGTTCTTCATGGTGCGCTCCTTCCTTGGGGGATGAGTGCACTGTGCCGCGGAGGCGGGCGGGCTGGCGGGCCCATGCGGCGAATGGCAAGCCGGGCGGATCAGTGGCAAGCCCGGGCGGCGAATGGCGCCCGGGCCGGGACGATCCGCGGACCGTCCGGCGGGATCAGAGCTCCGTGCGCAGCGCCCACAGCTCGGGGAAGAGCACCGTGTCCAGCATCTTGCGCAGATAGCTGACGCCCCCCGTGCCGCCGGTGCCGCGCTTGAAGCCGATCACGCGCTCGACGGTGGTGACGTGGCGGAAGCGCCAGAGCCGGAAGGCATC
Organism: Burkholderiaceae bacterium; assembly: GCA_041912595.1. Taxonomy (GTDB): domain Bacteria; phylum Pseudomonadota; class Gammaproteobacteria; order Burkholderiales; family Burkholderiaceae_C; genus Roseateles_B. Next base: position 43,596 of record JAYRMR010000005.1, on the reverse strand, counting down.
CTCCATGTCGACCAGCTCCTCGCCCATCTGGTAGAGGTCCCAGTGCGCCTTCGGGTCGCGGTAGACCTGCAGCCAGGCGGCCTTGACGGCCTCGCTGGCGGCGTAGGGCTGCGTCCAGTCCCGGTCGGTGTGGCTCGAGGGGACGTCGATGCCGCGCCGGGCCATCAGGCGCAGCACCTCGTCATAGAGCGAGGGTGCGCGGTAGGCCGCCTCGACAGCGGCCAGCAGGTCCGGCCGGTGGGCGTGCGGGCGCAGCATCGCGGCGTTCTTGTTGCCCATCATGAATTCGATCTGGCGGTACTGCCAGCTCTGGAAGCCGCTGCTGTTGGAGAGATACGGCCGGATCGCCGAATACTCCGGCGGCGTCATGGTGGCCAGCACGTCCCAGGCGTGGACGAGCTGCTCCATCACCCGCGAGACCCGGGCCAGCATCTTGAAGGCCTCGGGCAGGGCGTCCTCGTGCACGCAGCGCACGGCGCCCTGCAGCTCGTGCAGCATCAGCTTCATCCACAGCTCCGAGGTCTGGTGCTGGACGATGAAGAGCATCTCGTTGTGGTCCGGCGAGAGCGGATGCTGGGCCGAGAGCACCTGGTCCAGCTTGAGGTAGTCGCCATAGCTCATGTCCTTCGAGAAGTCGAGCTGCGCGCCTTCCTCGCGGACGATGGATTCGCCGGCACCGGTGCCGGTGCCAGTGCCTTCAGGGGTGGGGTGGTGGGGGCAGGTCATGTCACGGCCGCTTTCTGGTTGAACTGGGACTGCTTCCATTCGCCGCTGGCCAGGACCTGGCGCAGGTGCTCGACGGCATCGAAGACTTCGGTGAAGCCGAGGTACAGCGGCGTGAAGCCGAAGCGCAGGATGTGCGGCACCTCGGCCAGACGGCTCGGGTCGCCGGCGCGGAAGTCACCGATCACGCCGCGCGCGATCAGGGCCTGGATGACGGCATAGCCGGCCTCGTGCAGCGGGGCCTCCAGACTCAGGCAGACCTGGCTGCCGCGGCGGGCGGCGTCGCGGGGGGAGGCCAGGCGCACGCCCAGGTCGCTGAACTCGCCCTGGGCCTGGATGCCGCAGCGGGTCTCGACCAGCTCGATGAAGAGCTCGGTGAGTGCGATCGACTTGCGGCGCAACGCCGGCATGCCGCCCATGGGCTCGCTGGCCAGGAAGACGTCGACGCCGCACTCCAGCGCCGCGGTGGACAGGATGGCCGGCGTGCCGCAGATGTAGCGGCCGATGCCCGGCGCGGGCGTGTAGTTCGGCGTGAACTGGAAGGGCGCCGCGTGGCCCAGCCAGCCGGACAGCGGCTGCCAGAAGCGGTCCACGTGACGCGGATGCGCCCAGACGAAGGCCGGTGCGCCCGGGCCGCCATTGAGGTATTTGTAGCCGCAGCCGATCGCGAAGTCGGCATCGGCGCCCTTGAGGTCCACCGGCACGGCGCCGGCCGAGTGGGCCAGGTCCCAGATCACCAGCGCGCCGGCCGCATGGGCCCGCTGCGTGACGCCGGCCATGTCGTGCTTGTAGCCGGTGCGGTAGTTCACCTCGGTGAGCATCAGCACGGCCAGCTCGGCATTGATCAGTGCCGGCAGCTCGTCCACGTGGTCGAAGAGCTTCAGCGTGTAGCCGTGCTGCGCGGCCAGGCTCTCGGCGATGTAGAGGTCGGTCGGGAAGTTGCTGCGCTCCGAGAGGATCACGCGGCGTTCCGGCCGATCCTCGCCCGCGATGCGCAGCGCGGCGGCCAGCACCTTGTAGAGGTTCAGCGAGGTGGAGTCCGCCACCGTCACCTCATCCTCGCCCGCGCCCACGAGCCAGGCGATCTTGTTGCCGATGCGGCGCGGCAGGTCCATCCAGCCGGCGGTGTTCCAGCTCTTGATGAGGTCCGTGCCCCATTCCTGGCGGATCACCTGCTGCACGCGCGCCTCGGTGGCCGCGGGCAGCACGCCCAGCGAGTTGCCGTCCAGGTAGATCACGCCGGCGGGCAGCGTGAAGTGCTCGCGCAGGGGGCGCAGGGCGTCGGCAGCATCGAGGGCCTGGCAGTCGTGTCTTTGCTTCATTCAGGGAGCTCCATCAGAGTTCGCGCAGCACCGCGCGCACGGGTGAGGCACAGGCACCGGCCAGCTTGAGCGGCAGGGCCAGCAGTTCGTAATCGCCCGCCGGGACCTCGTCGAGGACGAGGTTCTCCAGCACGCGCAGGTCGGCGCGCAGCAGCTGCTGGTGGCTGTCCAGGGACTTGCTGCTGGCGGGGTCCACGCTCGGGGTGTCCAGGCCGATCAGGCGCACGCCGCGCGCGGCCAGCCAGGCCACGGTCTCGGGGGCGTAGGCGGTGAACTCGTCCTTCCAGACGGTGTCCGCCCGCTCGCAGGTGCGCACCAGCACGCGCGGCGGCAGGCCCGCGGCGGCGTGCTCGACGTGCTCGACGCGGATCAGCGGCCCGCAGCCGATGGCATGGATCACGCGGCAGGGGCCGAGGTAGGCGTCGAGGTCGACCGCAGCGATGTCCGGCGCCTCGTTCGCATAGTGCAGCGGCGCATCGGCGTGGGCGCCCACGTGCGGCGACATCGTCAGCGCGCTGAGATTCACCGGGCACTGGGGCGACAGCCGCGCCGTCCACTGCAGGCGGTAGGGCTCGTCACCGGGAAAGATGGGGGCACCGGGGTGCACCAGGGGGGAGATGTCCCAAAGCTTTTTCATGGGCGTCCTTCGTCAACGGCGCGCACCTTAAGGGCCTTTTCGGGGGCGTGGTGTCGGTTAATTCCAACAGGCATCGGGGTGCGTGGCCATCGGGCCTTGCCGGCACACCGAACGCGGGAATGTCCGTAGTCTGGCACATCTCAAAACTAATTGACACCTAAACTATCGATGCCTAAAGTGCGTCGCAGACCAGCTGGAAAGGCGAGGGAAGATCATGCGCATCACCTGCATCGGCGGCGGCCCCGCGGGCCTCTATTTCGCGCTCCTGATGAAGAAGCAGAACCCCGCCCACCAGGTGCGGGTGCTGGAGCGCAACAAGCCCGGTGACACCTTCGGCTGGGGCGTGGTCTTCTCGGACCAGACGCTGGCCGCGCTGCGCGAGGCCGACGCCCCGACGGCCGAGGCCATCCTCACCGCCTTCAACCACTGGGACGACATCGACGTCCACATCAACGGCCGCACGATGCGCTCCAGCGGCCACGGCTTCTGCGGCATCGGCCGCAAGAAGCTGCTGAACATCCTGCAGGCGCGCTGCGAGCAGCTGGGCGTCGAGCTGGTCTACGAGCACGACCAGCCGGACGACGAGGGCATCGACGCCGACCTCATCATCGCCAGCGACGGCCTCAACAGCCGCATCCGCAGCAAGTACGCCGGCACCTACCAGCCCGACATCGACCTGCGCCAGTGCCGCTTCGTGTGGCTCGGCACCGAGAAGCTCTTCGACGCCTTCACCTTCGACTTCCAGAAGACCGAATGGGGCTGGTTCCAGGCCCATGCCTACCAGTTCGACGGCACGCACAGCACCTTCATCGTCGAGGCGCCTGACAATGTCTGGCAGGCCGCGGGCCTGGACCGGATGGAGAAGGAGGCCGGCATCGCCTTCTGCGAGCGGCTCTTCGCGAAGGTGCTGGATGGCAAGCCGCTGATCTCCAACGCCTCGCACCTGCGCGGCTCGGCGCAGTGGATCCGCTTCCCGCGCGTGGTCTGCCGGACCTGGGTGCACCGCCGCGAGGACGGCGTGCCCGTCGTGCTGATGGGCGATGCCGCGCACACGGCGCATTTCTCCATCGGCTCGGGCACCAAGCTGGCCCTGGAAGACGCCATCGCGCTGGCCCGCGACATCGGCGAGGCGAAGGGCGATCTGCCGCAGGCGCTGGACGCCTACCAGGCCAGCCGCTCCATCGAGGTCCTGCGCATCCAGAACGCGGCGCGCAACAGCACCGAGTGGTTCGAGAACATCGAGCGCCACGCGAAGCTGCCGCCCGAGCAGTTCGCCTACTCGCTGCTGACCCGCTCGCAGCGCATCTCGCACGAGAACCTGCGCCTGCGGGATGCCCGCTATGTCGGCGGCTACGAGGCCTGGCTGGCCGCGCGTGCGGGGCTGCCCGAGACGCCGGTGCCGCCGATGTTTACGCCCTTCACGCTGCGCGAGCTCACGCTGAAGAACCGCGTGGTCGTCTCGCCGATGGCGCAATACCGCTGCACCGATGGCCTGCCGGGCGATCACCACCTCGTGCACCTGGGCGCCCGCGCCATGGGCGGCGCCGGCCTCGTGTTCGCCGAGATGACGGCCCCGAGTCCCGAGGGCCGCATTACGCCCGGCTGCCCGGGCCTCTACACGGACGAGCAGCAGCACGCCTGGGCGCGCATCGTCGACTTCATCCATGCCAACAGCGGCGCCAAGGTGGCCCTGCAGCTGGGCCATGCCGGCGCGAAGGGCGCCACGCGCCGCGCCTGGGAGGGCATCGACCAGCCGCTGCAGGCGGGCGCCTGGCCGCTGATCTCGGCCTCGCCGCAGCAGTACCTGGACGGCGTCAGCGCCTGGTCCCGCGCCATGACGCGCGAGGACATGGACCGCGTCCGTGACGACTTCATCGCCGCCGCCCGCCGCGCCGCGGTCGCCGGTTTCGACTGGCTGGAGCTGCACTGCGCGCACGGCTACCTGCTGTCGAGCTTCATCTCGCCGCTCACCAACCACCGCGACGATGCCTACGGCGGCTCGCTCGAGAACCGCCTGCGCTTCCCGCTCGAGGTCTTCACCGCGCTGCGCGAGGTGTGGCCGCAGGCGCGCCCGATGTCCGTGCGCATCTCGGCCCATGACTGGGTCGACGGCGGCATCACGCCGGAGGACGCCGTGCAGATCGCCGCGGCGTTCAAGGCGGCCGGCGCCGACCTGATCGACGTCTCGTCCGGCCAGGTCAGCAAGGCCGAGAAGCCGGTCTACGGCCGCATGTGGCAGACGCCCTTCTCGGAGAGCATCCGCAACCGCGTGGGCATCGCCACCATCGCGGTGGGGGCGATCAGCGAGGCGGACCACGTCAACAGCATCATCGCCGCGGGCCGCGCCGACCTCTGCGCCGTGGCCCGCCCGCACCTCGCCAACCCGGCCTGGACCCTGCACGAGGCCGCGAAGATCGGCTACCTGGCGGGTCCGGGGCTGGCGTGGCCCGAGCCCTATCTCTCGGGCAAGGGGCAGCTCGAGAGGGAGTACGAACGCCAGCGCGCCCAGGCGGCGCAGGGTGCCGGTCTGTCGGCGCTGGAGCAGGCGAACCGGGCGATGGGAGTCTGACGATGGCCAGCGCTTCGCCTGTGTCCGCCGATCTGCGGGACCGCCATGCCGTCGTCACGGGTGGCGGCAGCGGCATTGGCCTGGCCGTGGCGCGGCAGCTCCTGGCCGCCGGCGCCCGGGTCACGCTCATGGGCCGGGACGCCGAACGTCTCGCCCGCGCCGCGCAAGACCTGACCCCGCCCAGCCTGGACCGCCTGCAGAGCGTGGTCTGCGATGTGGGGGACGAGGCCAGCGTCCAGGCCGCCTTTGCGCGCGCCGTCGAGGGCCTGGGGCTGGTGGACATCCTCGTCAACAACGCCGGGCAGGTCGAGACGGCGCCGCTCACGCGCACGAGCCTGGCGCAGTTCCAGCAGATGCTGCAGGTCAACCTCACCGGCACCTTCCTGTGCAGCCGCGAGGTGCTGCCCGGCATGCTGGCCGCGCGCCAGGGCCGCATCATCAACGTCGCCAGCACCGCGGCGCTCAAGGGCTATGCCTACGTCGCGGCCTACTGCGCAGCCAAGCACGGCGTGCTGGGCCTCACGCGGGCGATGGCGGCCGAGGTGGCGCGCAAGGGTGTCACGGTGAACGCCGTCTGCCCGGGCTACACGGAGACGGAGATCGTCCAGCGGGCCATCGAGACCCTCATCGCCAAGACCGGCCGCAGCGCCGACGAGGCGCGTGCGGAGCTGGCCTCGGCCAATCCGCAGGGGCGCCTGATCCAGCCGGAGGAGGTCGCCCTGCAGGTGCTGATGCTCGCCAGCCCGCTGGCCGCCGGCATCAACGGGCAGGCCCTGGCCATCGATGGCGGCGAGTGCGTGACATGAGCCGCCAGCCGCTGCCCTCGAGCGAGACCTTGGCGCCGGACGCGGACGACGCGCTGCCGCTGGGGCCCGACCTCGAGTCCCGCGTGGTGGACGACGACCACCAGGCGCTCAAGCTGTGGCTGCGCCTGCTGGCCTGCACGACGCGCGTCGAGGACCAGATCCGCAACCGCCTGCGCCAGCAGTTCGACACCACCCTGCCGCGCTTCGACCTGCTGGCCCAGCTCGAGCGCCATCCCGAGGGCCTGAGCATGCGCGAGCTGTCGCAGCGGCTGATGGTCACCGGCGGCAACGTCACGGGCGTGGTCGACCAGCTGGAGGCCGAATCCCTGGTCCAGCGCCAGCCCCACGCCAGCGACCGCCGCTCCTTCACCGTCACCCTGACGCCCGCCGGCCGCCGCCTCTTCCGGCGCATGGCCGCCACGCACGAGGCCTGGGTGGTGGAGCTGCTGGGCGGCTGGAACGCCGCGCAGAAGGGCGAGGTCTACGGCCTGCTGGCGCATCTCAAGCTGCATCTGGCGGGCCTTGAATCCGGCCGCGCGCCGCTCCGTTCCGCCAAGCCGGGCAAGGTGGGCACGGCGGGCAAGGCAGGCAAGTCACCCGCGACCCCGCGTCGCAAAGGAAGTCCATGAGCAAACCCATCAGCCCCCATCTCGCCAACGGCAACAAGATCAGCCTTGCCGGCTTCGCGCCTCAGCACTTCCGCTGGGAGCAGCGCGGTGCGGTCGGCCTCATCACGCTGAACCGGCCCGATCGCAAGAACCCGCTGACCTTCGACTCCTACGCCGAGCTGCGCGACCTGTTCCGCAACCTGAGCTACGTCGAGGAGATCAAGGCCATCGTGGTGCAGGGCGCGGGAGAGAACTTCTGCTCCGGCGGCGATGTGCACGAGATCATCGGCCCGCTCACGCAGATGAGCATGCCGGACCTGTTGGCCTTCACCCGCATGACGGGGGACCTGGTCAAGGCCATGCGCGCCTGCCCGCAGCCGGTGTTCGCCGCGATCGACGGCGTGTGTGCCGGCGCCGGCGCGATCATGGCGATGGCCTCCGATCTGCGCGTGGCCACGGCCCGCTCGAAGACCGCCTTCCTGTTCACGCGCGTCGGCCTGGCCGGTTGCGACATGGGGGCCTGCGCGATCCTGCCTCGCATCGTGGGCCAGGGGCGGGCGTCCGATCTGCTGTACAGCGGCCGTTCGCTGGGCGGCGAGGAGGGCCTGCAATGGGGCTTCCACAACCGGATTGCCGCGCCGGACGAGTTGCTGGAGACGACGATGGCCTGGGCCGCCGAGATCGCCACCGGCCCGAGCTTCGGCCACGCGATGACCAAGCGCATGCTGCACCAGGAGTGGAGCATGGGCGTGGATGAGGCGATCGAGTCCGAGGCCCAGGCGCAGGCGATCTGCATGATGACGCAGGACTTCCATCGGGCGTATCACGCGTTTGTGGGCAAGCAGCGGCCCGTATTCGAAGGGGACTGACCCACCCCCTACCGGCTTCGCCGGCCCCCTCAAGGGGGCGAGGGCGAGGGCCCGGCAAAGCCGGATCCCCGCCCTCCGCGCGGTGGTGTGAGTGATGCAAAGGATGTGGAAATGAATGAGGATCACGCGGCGTTGAGGCATCTGGCCTGGCCCTTTTTCGAGGAGCGGCATCGGCAGCTGGCTGTCGGGCTGGAGGCCTGGTGTGGTGCGCATCTGCATGCGGGGCATGGCACGGATGTCGATGCCGAATGCCGGGCGCTGGTAAAGGCGCTGGGGCAGGGCGGCTGGCTGAAGCATGCGGTGGCGGGAATGGCGCTGGGCGGGGCGGCGGAGGTGATCGACACGCGCTCGATCTGCCTGCTGCGGGAGACGCTGGCACGGCATCACGGGCTGGCCGATTTCGCGTTCGCGATGCAGGGGCTGGGCAGCGGAGCGATCTCGCTGGCGGGGACGGACGCGCAGCGGGCGCGCTACCTGCCCCGGGTCGCCGCGGGCGAGGCACTGGCGGCCTTCGCGCTGTCGGAGCCCGAGGCCGGCTCCGACGTGGCCGCGATGCAGTGCAGCGCCGTGCTGGACGGGGACGACTACGTGCTCAACGGCGAGAAGACCTGGATCTCCAACGGCGGCATCGCCGACTTCTATGTGCTGTTCGCCCGCACCGGCGAGGCGCCGGGAGCGCGCGGCATCTCCGCCTTCATCGTCGACGCGGGACTGCCCGGCTTCGAGATCGCCGAGCGCATCGAGGTGATCGCGCCGCACCCGCTCGCGCGCCTGCGATTCACGAACTGCCGTGTGCCGCGCAGCCAGTTGATCGGCACGCCGGGCGAGGGCTTCAAGATCGCGATGCGCACGCTGGACGTGTTCCGCACCTCGGTCGCCGCCGCGGCGCTGGGCTTCGCGCGCCGCGCGTTGCAGGAGGGGTTGAGCCAGGCGCAGTCGCGGCCCATGTTCGGCGGCCATCTGGCGGACCTGCCGCTGGCGCAGGCCAAGCTCGCGGACATGGCCTGCGGCGTCGACAGCTCGGCCCTGCTGGTCTACCGCGCGGCCTGGCAGCGGGACCAGGGCCAGCCCATCACCCGCGAGGCCGCGATGGCCAAGCTGATGGCCACCGAGACGGCGCAGCAGGTGATCGACGCCGCGCTGCAGCTGCATGGCGGCCGCGGCGTGCGCAGCGGGGAGATCGTGGAGTCCCTCTACCGCGAGATCCGCGCCCTGCGCATCTACGAGGGCGCGAGCGAGGTGCAGCAGCTGATCATCGGCCGCGATCTGCTCCGAAACGGCTGACTGCCGACGCCGCCCGCCCTGAGTCCGGACGACCACACAGAACACACGAGGAGACCGTCCATGCATCGCAGTGCCCACGTCGACACCTTTGCCCGTGACCGGCTGCCGCCGCCCGAGCAGTGGCCCGAGCTGCTGTTCGAGCTGCCCTCGCTGCAGTTCCCGGAGCGCCTGAACTGCGCGAGCGAGCTGCTTGACACCTGGATCGAACAAGGGCAGGGGGACAGGTCTTGCCTGAGCGGCAGCCGCCACCGCTGGACCTACGCGCAGCTGCAGGCCGAGGCCAACCGCATCGCCCACGTGCTGGTGCAGGACATGGGCGTGGTGCCCGGCAACCGCGTGCTGCTGCGCGGGGGCAATTCGCCCATGCTGGCGGCCTGCTGGTTCGCCATCCAGAAGGCCGGGGCCATCGCGGTGGCGACCATGCCGCTGCTGCGCGCCAAGGAGCTGGGTCAGATCATCGCCAAGGCGCAGGTGACCCACGCGCTGTGCGATGCGCCCCTGGGCGCCGAGCTGGCACAGGCGCAGGCAGCGCATCCGGTGCTGCAGCGCATCGTCCATTACCACGGCGAAGGCGCCGATGGCCTGGAGGCGCTGGCTGTGGAGAAGCCGGCGCAGTTCCGCAACGTCGACACCGCCTCGGATGACGTCTGCCTCATCGCCTTCACCTCGGGCACCACGGGCCAGCCCAAGGGCACGATGCACTTCCACCGGGACGTGATGGCCATCTGCCGCTGCTGGCCGCCGCACTGCCTGCGGGCGACGGCGGACGATGTCTTCATCGGCTCGCCGCCGCTGGCCTTCACCTTCGGCCTGGGCGGCCTGCTGCTGTTCCCGATGATTGTGGGCGCCTCCAGCGTGCTGCTGGAGAAGGCGACGCCGGACGTGCTGCTCGGCGCCATCGCCCAGCATCGCGCCACCGTCTGCTTCACGGCGCCCACCAGCTATCGCGCGATGGCCGCGCAGGTGGCGCAGCACGATCTGCGCTCGCTGCGCAAATGCGTCAGCGCCGGCGAGGCGCTGCCGGCGGCCACGCGGGCGCTGTGGAAGGAGGCGACCGGCATCGAGCTGATCGACGGCATCGGTGCGACGGAGATGCTGCACATCTTCATCTCGCACGACGAGGCGGGCGCCCGCCCGGGGGCCACGGGCCGGGTGGTGCCGGGCTACCAGGCCTGCGTGCTGGACGACGAGGGCCAGGTCTTGCCACCGGGCACCATCGGCCGTCTGGCGGTGAAGGGTCCGACCGGCTGCCGCTACCTGGACGACGAGCGCCAGCGCCAGTACGTCCTCAAGGGCTGGAACCTGACGGGCGACGCCTATCTGCAGGACGCCGACGGCTACTTCGTCTACCAGGCGCGCACGGACGACATGATCGTCTCCGGCGGCTACAACATCGCCGGCCCCGAGGTGGAGTCCGCGCTGCTGGCCCATCCGGCCGTGGCGGAATGCGGCGTGATCGGCCAGCCGGACGAGGAGCGCGGGCAGATCGTGAAGGCCTTCGTGGTGCTGCGGCCGGGCCACGAGGCGGGCCCCGAACTGGTGCGCCAGTTGCAGGACTACGTCAAGGCCACGATTGCGCCCTACAAGTACCCCCGTGCGATAGAGTTCCTGCCCAGCCTGCCGCGCACCGAAACCGGCAAGCTCCAGCGCTTCCGCCTGCGCCAGCCCTGAGCGAACGCAGCCTTTCCTGACGACAACGCCCCATGGACCGGATGGAGACCCGCATGAGCCTGCCCAAGCCCCTCAAGAAGCAAGACCTGACCCCGCTGCTCGCCGCGGCCTGCGCGCTGGCGCTGGCGCTTTCAGCGGGTCCCGCGGTCGCGGCCGACAAGATCAAGGTCGGGATGCTGAGCACCCTGTCCGGCGCCGGTGCCGGCCTGGGCGTGGACATCCGCGACGGCTTCAACCTCGCGCTCAAGCACAAGGGCGGCAAGCTCGGCGGCCTGCCCGCCGAGGTGGTGATCGCCGATGACCAGCAGAACCCCGACGTCGCCAAGCAGGCCACTGACCGCCTGCTCAAGCGCGACAAGGTCGATGTGATGACCGGCGTCGTGTTCTCCAACATCATGCTGGCCGTCGGCCCCGGCATCTTCGACAGCAAGACGCCCTATGTCTCGGCCAACGCCGGCCCCTCGCAGTACGCGGGCGAGCAGTGCAATCCCTTCTTCTTCAACGTCGCCTGGCAGAACGACAACCTGCACGAGGCCGTGGGCAAGGTGGTCACGGACAAGGGTTTCAAGAAGGTCGTGCTGATCGCGCCGAACTACCCGGCCGGCAAGGACGCCGTCAGCGGCTTCAAGCGCTTCTACAAGGGCGCGGTGGCCGACGAGATCTACACCAAGCTCGGCCAGCTGGACTACGCCGCCGAGCTGGCGCAGGCCCGCGCGGCCAAGCCGGACGCGATGTATATCTTCCTGCCCGGGGGCATGGGCATCAACTTCATCAAGCAGTTCGTGGGCGCCGGTCTCTCGCGGGACATCACGCTCTTCGGCCCCGGCTTCTCGGCCGACGAGGACGTGATCAAGGCCGTGGGCGAGCCGATGCTGGGCATGTTCAACAGCTCGCACTGGGCCCATGACATGGACAACGCCGCGAACCGGCAGTTCGTGGCCGACTTCCAGAAGGAGTACGGCCGCCTGCCCTCGCTGTACGCCAGCCAGGGCTACGACGCCGCGATGCTGATCGACGGCGCCGTGGCGGACGTGAAGGGCAGGATCGAGGACAAGCCGGCGCTGCTCAAGGCGCTGAAGGCTGCGCACTTCACCTCGGTGCGCGGGCCCTTCAAGTTCAACAGCAACCAGTACCCCATCCAGGACTACTACCTGCGCATCATCGGCAAGGACGCCCAGGGCCGCGTGACCAACAAGACGCTGGGCAAGATCTTCAGCCAGCACGCGGACGCCTATGCGCCTCTCTGCAAAATGAAGTGACCCCCCTACCGGCTGCGCCGGCCCCCCAGGGGGCGCGCATGAAGGACCGGCGGAGCCGGATCCTCATGCGCCGTGCGGGCGGCCGGTTGGCGCGGCCGGCTTTGGCGGAGGGGCGTCCCTCGCCAGTTGGGCTGTCCCCATGATCCCCGCTGCGGGACCTCTTCTTGATCGTGCCTGCCTCTGATGGACTTCGTACTTGTCGCTGAACAGCTGCTGAACGGCCTGCAGTTCGGGCTCATGCTCTTTCTGCTGGCCGCCGGGCTGACGCTGGTGTTCGGGATCATGGACATGATCAACCTCGCACACGGCTCGCTGTACATGGTCGGCGCCTATCTGGCGGCGGCGGTGAGCGGGGCGACGGGCAGCTTCGGGCTCGGCCTGCTGGCGGCGGTCGCCGGCACGGCGGTGCTGGGCATGCTGCTGGAGCTGAGCCTGTTGCGGCGGCTCTATCAGCGCGATCACCTCTCGCAGGTGCTGGCGACGTTCGCGCTGATCCTGATGATCAACGAGGGCGTGCGCATGATCTGGGGCGAGCAGCCCCTGATGCTCAACACGCCGGCGGCGCTGTCCGGGCCCGTCGAGCTGCTGCCGGGCCTGCTCTATCCGGCCTACCGCCTGCTGATCATCGCGGTGGGCCTTCTCGTGGCGCTGGCGCTGTGGTGGGGCGTCACGCGGACGCGCGTGGGCATGTGGGTGCGCGCGGGCGCCTCGAACCGGGCCATGGCGCAGGCGCTGGGCGTGGACATCCGCCGGCTCTTCACGCTGGTGTTCGGCCTGGGCGCGGCGCTGTGCGCGCTGGCGGGCGGGCTGCTGGGGCCGCTGCTGGCTGTGCAGGTCGGCATGGGTGAGAGCATCCTGATCCTGGCCTTCGTGGTCATCGTGATCGGCGGCATCGGCTCCATCCGCGGAGCGCTGGTCGGCTCGCTGCTGGTGGGGCTGGTGGACACGGCCAGCCGCACGCTGCTCCCGGCGGCGCTGCGGGCGCTGGCCTCGCCCGCGCTCGCTTCCAGCCTCGGGCCCGCGCTGGCGTCCATCCTGATCTACGTGCTGATGGCCGGCGTGCTGTTCTGGCGTCCGCAGGGGCTCTTCCCTGCGCGGCGCTGAAGCGGGGCCCCCGGTCCGATGAATCCCTGAACGACGTACTGCATGAGCGCCTCCACTCCGTCCTCCGCCAAGCCGCTGCGGCTTGACCACCCCGGGCTCGGCCCATGGGGTCAGGTCTTGCTGCTGGCCCTGCTGGCGGGCCTGCCCTGGCTGCTGCAGCTGCTGGGCCTCGAGTTCTACACCGTGGTCGCCACGCGGGTGCTGATCTTCGCCATTGCCGCCAGCAGCCTCAACCTCATCCTGGGCTTCGGCGGGCTGGTGAGCTTCGGCCATGCCGCCTTCATGGGCCTCGGCGGCTATGCCGTGGGCGCACTGACGAACGGCGGGGGCCTCGGCCAGCAGGCGCTGGTGGCCTGGCCCCTGGCGATGGCGGTGAGTGCCAGCGCGGCAGCCCTCGTGGCCTTCGTGGCGCTGCGCACGCGGGGCGTGTACTTCATCATGTTCACCCTGGCCTTCGCGCAGATGTTCTATTACCTGATGGTCTCGCTGCGGGCCTATGGCGGGGACGACGGCCTGCCGATGCCGCAGCGCTCGCTGCTGCCGGGCGTCGACCTCAAGGACGACGTCAGCTTCTACCTGTGCGTGCTCGCCTGCTTCGCGCTGTGCATGGGCGGCCTGCAGCGCCTGCTCAATTCGCCGTTCGGCCTGCTGCTGCAGGGCGTGCGCGAGAACGAGGGCCGCATGCGCGCGCTGGGGGCACCGATCTTCAGCCTGCAGGCCAGCGCCTTCATCCTGGCCGGCGCGCAGGCCGGCCTGGCGGGGGCGCTGCTGGCCAATCTCAACGGCCTGGTGAGCCCGCAGATGCTGCACTGGTCGCAGTCCGGCCAGCTGATGGTGATGGTGATCCTGGGCGGCGCCGGCGCGCTGTGGGGTGGCCCGCTCGGCGCGGCCGTCTTCCTGCTGCTCGAGGAGCTGCTGTCGGCCTACACCCTGCACTGGCAGATGGCGCTCGGCGCGCTGCTTCTGGCGGTGGTGATGCTGGCGCCGCAGGGCCTGGCCGGACTGGCGGGCCGCCTGCGCGACCGCTGGCGTGCGCGGCAGGGCCGCGCCGGTGCGGGCGCACAGGACGGGGAGGGCGCCCATGGCTGAGCTGCTGCGGGTCGAATCCCTCGTCAAGACCTTCGGCGCGCTGCGCGCCACGGACGAGGCCAGCTTCGAGGTCATGGAGGGCGAGGTGCACGCGCTCATCGGCCCGAACGGGGCCGGCAAGACGACGCTGATCCACCAGATTGCCGGCAGCCTGCGCCCCGACGGCGGCCGCATCCACTTCCGCGGGCAAGACCTGGCCCCCTTCGGCATGGCCGCGCGCGTGCAGGCCGGGCTGGTGCGCAGCCACCAGATCACCAGCATCTTTCCCCGCTGCAGCGTGCTGGACAACCTCGTGCTCGCGGTCCAGACCCGCCGCGGCGGGGCCCATCAATGGTGGCAGGCCCGCCGGCACCAGATCGTGGTGATGGCCGAGGCCGAGGCGCTGGCGCAGAAGGTCGGCCTGAGCGCGCAGCTGGATCGCACCGCCGGCAGCCTCTCGCATGCCGAGCAGCGCCAGCTGGAGATCGGCCTGGCGCTGGCCGCCAAGCCGCGCCTGCTGCTGCTGGACGAGCCCATGGCGGGCATGGGGCCGGACGAGTCCGAGCGCATGCTGGAGCTGCTGCAGCTGCTGCGCCTGAACATGACGCTGCTGCTCGTCGAGCACGACATGGACGCCGTGTTTCGCCTCGCCACGCGCATCTCGGTGCTGGTGGGCGGGCGGGTGATCGCCACGGGCACGCCCGAGCAGATCCGCCGCCACGCCGGCGTGCGCGAGGCCTATCTGGGGGACGAGGTGCCCGCCCACGTCACGCAGGAGGCAGCCGCATGAGCGAGACGGTGCTGGAGGTGCGCGGCCTCGAGGCGGCCTACGGGCGCAGCCCGGTGCTGTTCGGCGTGGATCTGGAGGTCCGCCAGGGCGAGGTGCGCTCGCTGCTGGGCCGCAATGGCATGGGCAAGAGCAGCCTCATCAAGTGCCTCGTCGGCTGGCTGAAGCCGACCGCCGGGCGCATCCGCCTGTGCGGCGAGGACGTCACCGGCTGGGCGCCCGAACGCCTCGCGTGCCAGGGGCTCGCGCTGGTGCCGGAGGGCCGCCAGATCTTTCCCAATCTGAGCGTCGAGGAGAACCTCGTCGCCTTCGCGGCCAACCGCCGCGGTCTCGCCGAGCCGTGGACGCTGGGCCGTGTCTACGAGGCCTTCCCGCGGCTGGCCGAGCGGCGTCACCACGGCGGCGCTCAGCTCTCCGGCGGCGAGCAGCAGCTGCTGGCCATCGCGCGCGCGCTGATGACCAACCCGCAGCTCCTGATCCTGGACGAGGCCACCGAAGGCCTGGCGCCCCTGGTGCGCGAGGAGATCTGGCGCGTGCTGGACCAGCTCCGCGCCCGCGGGCAGACGATCCTGGTGGTCGACAAGTACGTCCAGCGGCTCGTGCGCCTGGGCGACGCCCATCACATCATGGAGCGCGGCCGGGTCGTCTGGCAGGGCGACTCCCCCGCGCTCGAGGCCGACCCTGGCCTGTGGGAGCGCCATCTTGGCGTGTGAGGACCGCATGACCGACACCGCCACCCCCCGCTTCGTCTTCGCCCGCGAGGAGCGCGTGCGCTTCGGCCACTGCGACCCGGCCGGCATCGTCTTCTACCCGCGCTACTACGAGATGCTCAATGCGGTGGTCGAGGACTTCTTCACCCTGGGCCTCGGCATTCCCTTCGATCAACTGCTGGGCCCGCGCCGCGTGGGGCTGCCGACCGTGCAGCTCGACAGCGGCTTCGAGCGCATCAGCCGCATGGGCGATGTGCTCGTGCAGCGCGTGGCCATCGAGCATCTCGGCCGCAGCTCGCTGCGCCTCTTCCATCACTACGAGGGCCCCGACGGACGACGGGCCTGGTTCCGCCAGTCGCTGGTCTGCACGTCCCTGGAAACCCACCGTGCCCAGCCTCTGCCCGATGACGTTCGCAGCGCCTTGCTCGCCTTGGGCGGCCTGCCGGAAAGCACCCCATGACCTCCACGCACAAGACCGTTCTCCAGCCCGCCGACTGGGCCGCGCCCAAGGGCTATGCCAACGGCGTGGCCGCGAGCGGCCGCCAGATCTTCGTCGCCGGCCAGATCGGCTGGAATGCGCAGTGCCAGTTCGAGAGCGATGACTTCGTCGACCAGGTCCGCCAGGCCCTGCAGAACATCAAGGCCGTGCTCGCTGCGGGCGGCGCCGGGCCCGAGCACATCTGCCGCATGACCTGGTATGTGATCGACAAGCGCGAGTACCTGGCCCGTGGCCGCGAGGTGGGGCAGGTCTACCGCGAGGTCCTGGGCCGCGAGTACGGCGTGGCCATGAGCGCCGTGCAGGTCGCCGGGCTGATGGAGGACCGCGCGAAGGTGGAGATCGAGGTGACGGCGGTGGTGGGCTGAGCGAGCCCCTTCGGACGGGCAGACGCGGCTGGGGCGTATCCTGACGCCAGGCGGCCCGTCGGCGCGCCACGAGGAGAGCGGGCATGACAGGGGACGGTCCATCAGGCAAGCGACAGCCGGTGCGCGGCCTCGTGAAACTCACGGCCCAGGCAACGCTGGGGCTGGCCGATCTGGTCGAGGCGGTGCACGCCCGTGTGCTGCAGGGGCCGCTGGCGGCCGGGCCTGAGGCCGGGAACCGCACCGGGGGGCTGACGGGGCTGGTCTACCGCAGCATCCGAGGCGTGACGCGACTCGCGGGGGCCGGCGCGGACGAGCTGCTGGGCCTGCTGGAGCCCGCGCTCGGGGCGGGCGGTGCCTTCCCGCAAGGCGACGCGCTGGTCTCGGCGCTCAACGGCGTGCTGGGCGATCACCTCGAGCGCACGCACAACCCGCTGGCGCTGCCCATGCGCTTGCGTGCGGGCGGGCATGACCTGGCACTGAACCCGGCCGATCTCGCCGCCGCGCTGCCCACCGCGGGCGGCGCGCCGCTGGTGCTGATCCATGGCCTGTGCATGAACGACCAGCAATGGCGCAGCGCCACCACCGGGCATGACCACGGCGCGGCCCTCGCGCGGGACCTCGGCTTCACGCCGCTCTATCTGCGCTACAACACCGGCCTGCACATTGCCCGCAATGGCGAGGCGCTGGCGACGCTGCTGGAGGCGCTCGTGACGCAGTGGCCCGTGCCGCTGAAGCGGCTGACCCTGCTGGGCCACAGCATGGGCGGTCTGGTGGCCCGCAGCGCCTTGCACCAGGGGATGTCGGCCGGCCATCGATGGCCCGGCCAGGTGAGCGATCTGCTCTTCCTGGGCACGCCGCATCAGGGCGCCCCTCTGGAGCGCTTGGGGCATGCGTTCGAGCGCCTGCTCGGCCAGACGCCCTATGCCGCGCCCTTTGCGCGCCTGGGGCGGCTGCGCAGCGAGGGCATCACGGACCTGCGTCACGGCAGCGTGGCGGCGCAGGACTGGCAAGGCCGCGACCGCTTCGCCCACGCGCCGGCCGTTCCGCAGCACGTGCCGCTGCCGGCCTCGGTGCGCTGCTATGCCGTGGCCGGCAGCCTGGGGGCGGAACGCGAGGGGCTCAAGAACCGCGTGCTGGGGGATGGCCTCGTGCCGCTGGACAGTGCCCTCGGGCGGCACCGGGATCCGCAGCGCGCCCTCGTCTTCGCGCCGGAGCGGCAGTGGATCGCCCAGGGGGTCGGGCACCTGGCGCTGCTGGAGGATGCCGGGGTGTACGCGCAACTGCTGCAGTGGCTGCGGCCCTGGCAGCAGGCCTGAGCTGCCGGACAGTCGAGCTTCGTCTCACGGGGGCGGGAAAGGGTCAGGTCTTGCGCCATCCGAGGAGGTGACCGAGGCTTGCCATCAAAAATCCTACTTCCGGGGGGCGGGTGGGGCCTGCGCAGCGGTGAAAATCGGGCCCCCGCTGAGACTCCCGGTGGGTGACGGCAGCGGGCTCGCTCACTGCCATCGCCTGACCGGTCAGATCGGCCCATTTTCCTGACCGCCCCGGAATCCGCCATGCGTCGCTTCGTTCTCCTCCCGCTCCTGCTCCTGTCGCTGCTGCTTGGCGGCTGTGATCTCGGGGACCGACTGCGCAGCGCCGAGGACCGCATCAATGCCGCGATGCCGCTCAGCGCGGACGCCCTGCAGGCCCGCGAGCGTCTGATGGCCCGCCTGCCCGAGAAGAGCCCGGAGCGGGCGGCCGCGGACCAGGTCTGGGCCGAGCGCCTGCAGGCGCGTGCCCGGGATTGCGGCCAGGGCTTCAAGCCCGCCTGGCACCACTCCAATGCGCAGGTGCGCACCCGCATTGCCTCGGAGACCTGCTTCACGGACTTCGACCGCAAGCTCAGCGCCTGGGCCGGCCTGCGGCGGGTGCGCCAGTTGCTGACGCTGCCGTCCATCGTCGCAGCCTCCCCGGACGCGGCCACCCCGCTGACGCTGCCACGCGGTGATCGCAACTTGGCGGGGTTGGAGGGGCAGGGCCGATCGCCGGTGCTGCTGATGCGCGGCACGGACCACGTGGCGCTCGTGGGCCTCGGGGACGGCAAGACGCTGCACACGCGACCGTCCAGCGTGGCGTCCGTCGAGAGCGTGTCGCCCAATGGCCGCCTGTTCGTCGAGCGGGTGTCGGACCGGATCCGGCGCCTGCGCGCAACGGAAGGCGGCGAGGTCCTGGTGGAGCTGCCGCACGCCCAGGCCATCAGCTGGCTGGGCAGCCGCTACCTCGCGGTCACCGAAGCGGGCGCCGACAAGTACGGCTACCTCCTCGACCTGGAGACGGCGGAAGAGGTGCCCGTGCCGGCCAAGGTTCCGTCCAGCGGCTATCGATTCCTGTCGGTGCCGGGGAACGAGCGGCGCGTGAACGTGCTGTCCAGCACCAGCCTCGAGCAGTTCGAGGTCCGCGCCGAGGCGGGCCGCAGCGTGGCGTCCCTGGTGGCCGAGAAGCCCGGCACCGCGGGCCAGCGATTCGGCGCCGGTGACGTGCAGGAGGCGGACGGCGGCAAGCGCTGGCTGATGCGCCTGGACTCGGAGCTCGTGCTGATCGACCCCGTCAGCCTGGAGGTGCAGCGGATCGGCATGCCGCCGGCCCTGGTGCGGGACGCCTCGCCCTCCGCAGACGCGGGTCGCTACCTGGTCAAGCTGGAGCTCGGATCCAGCAGCACGGCCAACGGCCACTACCTGCTGGATGCGGCCGCGCGCACGCTGGCGCGCGTGCAGGGCGTGGAGCGCGAGCAGGAGCTGCGCTACTTCCCCGCGGCGGGCCGCTATGTCGTGATGGGGCCGGACAATCTGCAGCTGCTCGGCACGCTGCAGGCCGACGCGCCCCAGACCCTGGACAGCGCGATGGCCGCCCTCCAGCGGGAGTCCGAGACGCGCAAGCTGAACGAGGCCGATCAGCAGATGCTGGCCTTGATGCAAAGCGCGTCCATCACGCCCGATTCGCCCCTGTTCCAGCAGATGCGCTCGGCGCGCATCGAGGCCGTGGGCGTGTACGAGCCGCGCGTGTTTTCCACGGCGGCCGGCACCAGGGAGGACAGCAGCCCGGTGGACGTCGTCGTGCGCCGCTCGTCCCGGCCACTGGTGCTGGTGCTCAGCTCCTACCGCAGCGTCCAGTGGCGTCTGCGCCTGGAGCCCGGCGCACGCGTGGAAGCCGTGCTGCACAGCGGCTACGAGGACTCCACGGTGGTCGGGGCGGGCACGGCGCGCGTCCTGAAGATCGGCACGGAGTACGCCTACCAAGGCGAGGGCGCCGCCTACCAGGCCCTGCAGCGCCAGGTGGCGCGATGGACGACGCGGTCCATCCAGCAGTTCCAGGGCAGCTACCAGGGCAGCACCTTCACCGTCGGCGGCAATTGAGCGGCGGGCGGGTGGCCGGGGCGGATCAAGGCCGCTCGCGCGTCACCCGGCACTCCGCCAGAAAGGCGTGCCGCAGGGCGGCCGCCGAGTCCTGGCGCCAGGCCGCGAACACGCGGCTGCGCTCCATCGTCTCCGCCAGCGGCCTGAACACCGCGCCCTGGATGCCCGCGTCCTGGAAGGCCGCCGGCACGATCGACACCCCGAAGCCCCGCGCCACGAGCGACACCACCGAGAGCCAGTGCCGCCCCTCGTGCTGCAGGCGCGGGTAGAAGCCCTGCTGGCGGCACATCTCAACGATGCGGGCGTGGTAGTCCGGCGAGCCGCGTCGTGAGAAGAGGATGAAGGGCTGGTCGCTCAGGCTGGACAGCGCCAGGCGCCGCTTGCGGGCCGCCGGGTGCGAGGCCGGCAGGCAGGCGAGGAAGGGCTCGTCGTAGAGCGGCTCGCAGGCGAGGGCCGGCGGCAGGCGGTCGGTGTGGAGCAGCGCGAGGTCCAGCTCCTCCTGCAGCAAGGCCTGGATCTGGTCCTGCGAGTTCAGCTCGATCACGACGACCTCCACGCGCGGGTGCGAGGCCTGGAACGCCGTCAGCCAGTCCGGCAGGCCGTGAAAGACGGTGGAGCCCACGAAGCCCAGTCGCAGCCGGCCGACCTCGCCCGCCTGCACCTCGCGGGCCTGGGCGCAGGCGTCCTCGAAGCGGCCGAGCAGGGCCTGCGCGCTGGCGCGGAAGCTCTCGCCCGCCGGGGTGAGCCGCACGCCCTTGCTGTCGCGGTCCAGCAGGCGTGCGCCCACCGCGGCTTCCAGCTGCTGCAGCGCGACCGAGAGCGGCGGCTGCGACATCGCCAGACGCTGGGCCGCCCGCCCGAAATGCAGCTCCTCGGCCAGGGCCAGGAAGTAGCGCAGATGGCGCAGCTCCACGCGGGCGAGGGCGGCCGAGGCCTGAGAGGTGACCATATTCTTTGCCTATCGGTGAATGGCTCAATCGTATTGGACACGAATCGTCGCACAGGGAATACTTGTCGACCATCAAGGGGCTGCCGGCCCCGCCCACGCCCGGATCAGGACAAGACAGGAGATCTCCATGGCCACCAAGGCAAGCTTCCAATGGGACGACCCGCTGCTGCTGGACCAGCAGCTCACCGCGGACGAACGCGCCGTCCGTGACGCCGCCCGCGACTACTGCACGGAGCAGCTGATGCCCCGCGTGCTGGAAGCCTTCCGCCATGAGCAGACGGACCCGGCCATCTTCCGCGAGATGGGCGCCCTGGGCCTGCTGGGCCCGACGATCCCCGAGACCTACGGCGGCGCCGGCCTGAACTACGTCTGCTACGGCCTCGTGGCCCGCGAGGTGGAGCGCGTGGATTCCGGCTACCGCTCGATGATGAGCGTGCAGAGCTCGCTCGTGATGGTGCCCATCCACGAGTTCGGCAACGAGGCCACGAAGCAGAAGTACCTGCCCAAGCTGGCCACCGGCGAGTGGATCGGCTGCTTCGGCCTGACCGAGCCCAACCACGGCTCCGACCCCGGCTCCATGATCACCCGCGCCAAGAAGGTGCCGGGCGGCTACAGCCTCACCGGCTCGAAGATGTGGATCACCAACAGCCCCATCGCCGACGTGTTCGTCGTGTGGGCCAAGGATGACGAAGGCGCCATCCGCGGCTTCGTGCTGGAGAAGGGCTGGAAGGGCCTGAGCGCGCCCGCCATCCACGGCAAGGTGGGCCTGCGTGCCTCCATCACCGGCGAGATCGTGATGGACGAGGTCTTCTGCCCCGAGGAGAACGCCTTCCCCGAGGTGCGCGGCCTCAAGGGTCCGTTCACCTGCCTCAACAGCGCCCGCTACGGCATCGCCTGGGGCGCGCTCGGCGCGGCCGAGTTCTGCTGGCACACCGCCCGCCAGTACACGATGGACCGCAAGCAGTTCGGCAAGCCGCTGGCCGCCAACCAGCTGGTGCAGAAGAAGCTGGCCGACATGCAGACCGAGATCACCCTCGCGCTGCAGGGCTGCCTGCGCCTGGGCCGCATGAAGGACGAGGGCACGGCCGCGGTGGAGATCACCTCCATCATGAAGCGCAACAGCTGCGGCAAGAGCCTGGACATTGCCCGCACGGCGCGTGACATGCTCGGCGGCAACGGCATCTCCGACGAGTTCGGCATCGCCCGCCATCTGGTCAACCTGGAGGTGGTCAACACCTACGAGGGCACGCACGACATCCATGCCCTGATCCTGGGCCGCGCGCAGACGGGCATCGCGGCCTTCTGACGCGACGGCGCCCGGCCGAGGCGTCGCTCCATCCTCCCGGTGAAGTGGGGGCATCGGCGCCGGGCGGTCTGTGCGGTGCCGCGCTGCCTCTAGACTGCGGGCATGACGCTTCGCATTGCCTTCATCGGCGCCGGCCGCCTGGCCCAGGCCCTTGCGCCCGCCCTGGCGGAACAGGGCGAGACCATCGTGGCCGTGGCCAGCCGGGATCCGGCGTCGGCGCAGCGGCTGGCCGCCCAGCTGCCCGGCAGCCATGCCCTCACGCCCGAGCGCTGTGTCGCCCAGGCGGATCTGGTCTTCCTCAGCACCCCGGACGACGCCATCGCCTCGCTCACGGCCCGCCTGCCCTGGCGGCCCGGGCAGGCGGCGGTGCACTGCAGCGGCGCCACCGGCCTTGGCGCGCTGGAGTCGGCCCGGCTCCTGGGCGCCGCGGTGGGGGGCTTCCATCCCCTGCAGATCTTTTCCGACCCGCGCTCCGCCCGCGAGCGCCTCGCGGGCTCGCTGGTGGCCATCGAGACGGCCGACGACGCCCTGCGTGCGCAGTTGCTGCGTCTGGCGGGGCGCCTGCGGCTGCAGCCTCTGGCCATCCACGGCGAGCAGCGCGCGGCCTATCACGCCGCCGCCAACATCGCCGCCAGCGGCCTGCTGGCGGTGCTCAGCGAGGCCAGCCAGCTGTTCGAGTCCCTGGGGCTCGGGCCGCAGGAGGCCCTGGCCGCCTTGATGCCGCTCTCTCGCGGGGCGCTGGACGCGGCGTCCCAGCGTGGCCTGGCCGGTGCTATCGCCGGGCCCGTCGCGCGCGGGGACACCCAGGTCCTGGCCGCCCATCTGCAGGTGATGTCGGCACGCGGCGAGGCCGCACTGGCGCAGTACCGCTGGCTGTGCCAGCGCCAGCTGGACCTGCTGGCGCCCGACGATCGGCCGGACCCGGCGCAGCGCGCGACGCTCCAGGCGCTGCTGGCCCGCGATCGGCAGGGGCTTGCTGCAGCGGGGGTGGACGCCGGTCCTGAGACGGCGCCTGAGGCGCCGGGCGTGCGCGTCGCAGCCCGCAGCGCTCGCCCTTGAGATCCCGCGGGGTTCACTGCGAGGCTGGGTGCGAGGTTGGGTATCCGCCCGCCGGGCTGGCATGACCTGACCCCCGCGGAGCGCTGACTCGAAGGGCTTCGCGGCCCGTCTCTTGGTGGGCAGGCATGACCTGACCCCACGGCAGGCGCCCCGCTGGCGTCGCGGTCGCCCCTCCGTGTGAGCCGACAGGGCAGGGCGGACCGCCGTCGCGCGCTCGCGGGACGCTCGGCGCCACGCAAGCCGCGGCCCAACGCGGCGCTCATCCCGCCCAGATGCAGCTGAGGCCGCCGGCGCGGCATCAGGTCGCCTGACGGGCGGGCGCCGCCGCAAGGCTGACTACACTGCGCCGCACACAAGAGGAGCCCCGCCATCGCTGGGGCGGAGGAGCGAGTCATGACAGCCGTCCACAAGAACACCCGCACCGCCGGCAGGTCCGGCGCGATTCACACACCCCCCGCGGACACGCGGCTCGACGAGGCCGCGCCGTGGCGACGGACAGCCGCCGCGGCACTGGCCCTGGCGGGCTGGGCGGTCTCGACGGCAGCCGCGGCGGAAGGTGCGCCCCTGCCGGCCCCGGCCGCCAGCCAGGCCGCTGCCCCGGACGCCGTCCTGGCCCCCGTGGCCGTGGAAGGCAAGCGGGCGCCGGACCCCGGCATCATCCCGGCCCGCTTCATCTACCTGATCGACGACCTGGCCCGCCGCCATGCCAGCGAGCTGATCCTGCTGAACTTCAAGGCCCACGCCGTCAAGCAGAAGACGCCCGCGCCGGGCACGCGGCTCGTGGTGGAGCTGGCGAACGAGGAGGAGCTGCCCGTCGGCATGGCGGAAGATGGCACCCTGAGCCTGCCGCCCCTCACGCCGGCCCAGGCGGAGACGGCCAAGCTCATCCCGAACCAGCCCAAGGGCACCATGGGCCTGCGCCTGAACCTGGAAGTCGTGCCCAAGGCGGCCAGCATCACGCCGGCGCAGGTGGCCAAGGCCGAGGCGCAGCTGCGCGCGCTCGTCGGGGACGTCAAGGGCCTGCTGCCCTGGGCCTTCCGCTGGATGCTGCCCGGCGTCTCGGGCGTGGCGCTGTGCCAGCCCATCGGTGAGGCGCCGGCCTACTGGAGCTCCTCGCAGGGCACGCACCGCATCCTTTTCCTGTACGAGACCAAGGACCGGAAGCAGAGCTGCGCCGTGCTGGACCCGGCCGGCCTGCCGCCGGATGCGCGCCTGCAGGCGTCCGCCACCGCGACGCTGGGCCCGTGGCTCAATGGGCTGACGGGGTCCAAGAGCCGCTGACGGCCGCTGCCCCGCGACCCGTGCCGGGCGCGGGAGGCGGCGCGGTTCAGCGCGTGTGCGAGGTCAGCTTCGACAGCGGCGCGGCCACGCCGATGCCCGGCGCGGTGCGGCGGGCGCCGGCATCCCGCGAGGGCTCGAGGGCGGCCTTGTCGTCGTCGTCCATGAGCTGCATGGCCTCGGGATTGCGGCGCATGGCCACGCCCACGGCCAGGATGTCGATCACCAGCAGGTGCAGGATGCGGCTGACCATGGGCAGGTGGGTGCTGACGTCCTCGACGTGGTCGATGATCAGCGCCGCGTCGGCCTTGCGTGCCAGCGGGGACTGGCTCGCCGTGATGGCGATCACCGTCGCGCCGTGCGCATGGGCTTTCTCGACCACCTCCATCAGCTGGGGCAGGCGGCCGGAGCTGCTGATCACCACGGCGACGTCGCCGGGGCGCAGGACGTCGGCGGCCAGCTGCTGCAGGCGCGGGTCGGTGTAGGACGCGCAGGACACGCCGAAGCGCAGGAACTTGAACTGCGCGTCCTGCGCCACCACGCCGTAATGGCCGGCGGCATAGAACTCGATCCGGCCGGCCTGCAGCATCAGCTGGATGGCGCGGTCGATCATCTCGCGGTTGAGCTGGCTGCGGACCTGCAGGATGGCCGAGGCGGTGTTGCCGAGCACCTTGGCGCCCAGCTCCACCATGGAGTCGTCCATGTTGACCTGCGTGTGCGTCACGGGCACGGTGCCGGTGAGGCCGGAGGCCAGGCGCAGCTTGAAGTCCGAGAGGCCCTCGCAGCCCAGCGAGCGGCAGAAGCGGATCACCGTGGGCTGGCTGACCTGTGCGGCGCGGGCGATGTCGGCGATGGGGGCGTTCAGCACGTCGCGCGGGTGCGCCAGCACATGCTCCGCCACGCGCAGCTCGGCCGGCGAGAGCTCCGTGCGGGCCCGCCGGATCTGGCCGAGGATGGCCGCGCCGGTGCTGCTTTGCAGGCTCTTGAGCTGCGACTCCAGGATGGCGGAGGCGCCCTTGAAGGTGGCGTTCTCCGCCGTGATCACATAGGTGGGGATGCCAGCGACGTACTTGCTGAAGCGCCCCTTGTCCTCGAAGCGGCTGCGGAAGGGCGAGCGGGCGAAGTAGTCCCCCAGGCGCGGCACGATGCCGCCGCCGATGTAGATGCCGCCCAGCGCTCCGAGCGTCACCGCCAGGTTCGCGGCGGCGGTGCCGAGGAGGGCGCAGAAGACCTCCAGCGCCTCGCCGCAGACGGCGTCCCGGCCATCCAGGGCGGCCTGCGTGATGTCCGGGGCGGTGAGCGGCTTGGCGGCTTCGCCGGCACGGTCGGCCAGCGCGCGGTAGATCAGCTCGAGGCCGGGGCCTGACACGAGCCGCTCGAAGGAGACGTGGTCGAACTGCCGCCAGGCGAAGCGCAGGATGGCCAGCTCGCGCTCGTCGCGCGGGGCGAAGCTGGTGTGGCCGCCTTCGGAACCGAGCGAGATCCAGGCATCGCCCGCGGGAATCAGGCCCGAGACGCCCAGGCCCGAGCCGGAGCCCAGCACGCCCACGACGCTCTGGCGCCGCGCCTCGCCGCCGCCGATCTGCCGCAGCTCGCCCGGCCCGAGGCGCGGGATGGCCATGGCGAGCGCGGTGAAGTCATTGACCACCACCAGCGTGTCCAGCCCGAGGCGCTGGCGCATCTCCTCGATGGAGAACTGCCAGTGGTAGTTCGTCATGCGGACAAGGTCGCCTTCCACGGGGTTGGCGATGGCGATGGCCGCGTGCTCGATGCGCGCGCCGCCGAGGCCGTCCAGGTAGGCGGAGACGGCGGCGTGGAAGTCCGTGTAGTCGGCGCAGCGCAGCGAGGCGCTCCGGCTGAACTCGCCCGGGCTGCTCTCCAGGGCGAAACGCGCGTAGGTGCCGCCGATGTCGGCGATCAGGCGGGGGCTGTCGTAGAGGCTCATGGGATGTCCAGGGGTGTAACGCGACTACAGCTGGCGGGCATCGGGACATGCCCAGGGCTGGTGCGCCGGCGCAGGCCCGGCGATGGCGGCCTTGGGCCGCGTTTGCCATATTGTGGAACGAAAAACCCCCGCCTCCCGGGCTGGCGGCGGGGAATCTTCCAGCGGCTGCGGGAGGGGCCGCCGTGGGAGGGGCGGGTCACCTGCGGCTAGGACATGCGAGAGCTTGTCAGTGTCTTGTAGTTTTGCTACCTTCATGGAATTGAAATGCGCTTGTAAAACTACAAGCCTTGCGGTGAGCCGGCACCCGGCGCACCGGCACCGGAAAGTGAATCCATGAGAGACATGAAGACGCGGCCGCTGGCGCCGCCCCTGGCATGCGCGGGCCTGGCCCGGGCACCGGCCGTGCTGCCATGCGGCAGCGGCGGCACCGGGGGCGCCCGATGAACGGCGTGGCGGCACGCTACCCCTGGCTGGTGGCGGACGTAGGTGGCAGCAACGCCCGTTTCGGCTGGGTGACCGGGCCGACTTCGGGGGTGCAGGCCCGGCGCAGCTATGTCGTGCAGGACTTTCCCAGCCTGGAGGCCGCTGCCCGCCGCTATCTGCAGGACCTGGCGGCCGAGGCCCAGGCGCGGGGCGAGCCCTTCGAGCCGCCGCGCCAGGCCGCTGTGGCGGTGGCCACGGCCGTGGCGGGCGACGAGGTGGTGCTGACCAACAGCCACTGGCGCTTCTCGCGGCAGGCGCTGCAGGCGGCGCTGCAGGTGCAGGGGCTGCTGGTGCTGAATGACTTCGAGGCCCTGGCGCTCTCGCTGCCGGGGCTCCAGGCCGGGCAGCTGCGGGCCTGGGGCGCCTGCCCGCTGCCGCCGATCGGGTGCCTGGCGGTGATCGGGCCGGGCACGGGCCTGGGGGTGGCAGCGGTCGTTCAGACCGCGCGCGGCTGGCTGGCTTTGCCGGGCGAGGGCGGTCACGCCACGCTGGCGCCCGCCGATGACTTCGAGAGCGCGGTATTGGCCCACGTGCGGGGCGCCTTCTCGCATGTGTCGGCCGAGCGGCTGCTGTCGGGCATCGGCCTGCCGACGCTGCATGAGGCCGTGGCCGTCGCGATGGGCCTTGGCGTGCCGGCGGAGGCGCTGGCGCCGGAGCAGATCGTCGAGCGCGGCCTGCAGGGGCGTGACGCGGTCTGCGAACGCACCCTCGACAGCTTCTGCGCCATGCTCGGCGGCTTTGCCGGCAGCGTCGCGCTGACGCTCGGCGCGCGGGGCGGCGTGTACGTGGGCGGGGGCATCGTGCCTCGCTTGGGCGACTACTTCTTCCAGTCCCGCTTCCGGGCGCGCTTCGAGGCCAAGGGCCGCTTCGCGCCCTACCTGGCCGGGATCCCGACCGCCCTCATCACCGACACCCAGGCCGCGCTGGGCGGTGTGGCGCTGGCGATCGAGCAGAGCTTTTGAGCGTTTGAGCCGGCTGTCACCTGAAAATGTAGTTGGCCTACATGGCGTGACGAGTTTCAGGGGGTTTGTTCGGCGTGATGTGGCATGAGAACAAGGGAATACCCTTGATGTTGGCGGCAAATTTGATGCTTTTTGGCATCGAAGCCTTCAGATAAGGGTATTCTTCGTGTTGTCTACAAATCTAGTTTTAGTACAAAATTGTTTCAGTTCCAGGGTTCCATGGCGCCGCAGTCCCAGCCGTCCTGAGGGGCGCGGCAGCAGTTGTTCAAAGAGCTACAGGAGACAAGGATGAAGACCGTGCAAGTCCATCGTGACACCTTCCGTTTGAGCCCCGTCGTGGCAGGGTGCGCCCTGCTGATGCTGGCGGCTGGCGCCCAGGCGCAACAGGCGCCCACCGACAACAAGCTGGACACGGTCACCGTGACCGGCATCCGCAAGGGCATCGAGGACGCCATCTCCGTGAAGAAGAACGCGACCTCCGTGGTCGAGTCCATCTCTGCGGAAGACATCGGCAAGCTGCCTGACATCAGCATCGCCGAGTCCATCTCGCGTCTGCCCGGCCTGGCCGCCCAGCGCGTCAATGGCCAGGCGCAGCAGATCAGCATCCGCGGCACCGCCCCGGACCTGTCCTCCGCACTGCTGAACGGCCGCGAGCAGGTCAGCACCAGCGGCGACCGCTATGTCGAGTACGACCAGTACCCGTCCGAGCTGATGAGCGCCGTCACGGTCTACAAGACGGGCGATGCCTCCCTCATGGGCCAGGGCCTGGCCGGCACCGTGAACCTGCAGACCGTCAAGCCGCTGAACTTCAGCAAGCGCACGATGGCCTTCAACGTCCGCGGCGAGAAGAACTCCAATGGCTCGATCGCCGACGGCGCCCCCTCGACGGGCAACCGCGTCAGCGCCTCCTACATCGACCAGTTCGCCGACAAGACCCTGGGCGTGGCCCTGGGCTTCGCGCACAGCGACCACCCGGTCAGCCGCTATCAGTTCGAGACCTGGAACTGGGTCAAGAACGGCGGCAACCTGAGCGGTGCCGGCGCCGCCGACAAGAACGCGCTGTACCCCCAGGGCTTCAAGGGCCTCGACTATGTCGGCCGTGAGAAGCGCGACGGCGTGATGGGCGTGCTCGAGTACCGTCCGAGCACCAACTTCACCTCGACCCTGGACGTCTACCACTCCAAGTTCAGCTTCGACGAGACCCGCCGCGGCATGGAAGTGCCGTTCGAGAACTGGTCGGGCGCGAACTTCAACTCGACCACCATCACCAACGGCCTGGCGCTGTCGGGCACGGTGCAGGCGACGCCGGTCGTGCGCAACAACATCCTGACCCGCTCCGACAAGCTGAGCGCGGTGGGCTGGAACAACAAGTGGGTGTCCGACAAGTGGACCGCCGTGCTGGACGTCAGCCACTCGACGGCCGACCACGACGAGACGCTGATCGAGATGAACTCCGGCCTCGGCGCGGACACCATCACCTACAACTACGCCGGCCCGGTGCCGACGTTCACCTTCGGCAAGACCTACGACAACAACGCCACGGTCAAGCTGGGCGGCCCCTTCGGCAACGGCTACGTCAACGTGCCGAGCTTCCGCGACAAGCTGGACGCCGTGCGCCTGGACTTCTCGCGTGACCTGGACGGCGGTGTCGTCACCAGCGTCGACTTCGGCCTGAACTACTCGCGCCGCTCGAAGAGCCGTCAGCACCTGGAGACCGGCTTCAACGCACTGAAGACGGACTTCGCCACGGCCGACCTGCTGGCCCCGACGGACCTCTCCCGCGTGGGTCTGCCGTCCATCCTGGCCTGGGACATCGACAAGGTCATGGCGCACAACTTCGGCCCGGTCACGCCGGCCGTGCTGAACCCCTGGGGTGCCACCAAGAACTGGGCGATCAAGGAGAACGTGACCACGGCCTATGCCAAGGCCAATCTGGAGACCGAGCTGTTCGGTCGCCCGGTGCGCGGCAACGTCGGCCTGCAGGTCGTCAACACCGACCAGAGCTCCACCTCCAACACCCTGCTGCAGTGGCCGCTGGCCTCGCTGGTGCCGGTGGAAGACGGCAAGAAGTACACGGACGTGCTCCCGACGGTCAACCTGTCCTGGAGCCTGCCGGACCAGCAGCAGCTGCGCTTCGGCGCCGGCCAGTCGATCGCCCGCCCCAAGCTGGATGACCTGAACGCCTCGTTCCAGGTGGGCCTGTCCGCCGGCAACACGGGCACCCCGAGCGGCAGCGGCGGCAACCCGAAGCTGGACCCCTGGAAGGCCGACTACGTCGATCTGTCTTGGGAAAAGTACTTCGGCAGCAAGGGCTACGTGGCCGTCGCCGGCTTCTACAAGCGCCTGAAGTCCTACATCTACAACGTCACCACGCCGTTCGACTTCAAGGACTACCCGCTGACCGGCACCGCGCCGGATGGCACGCCGATCAAGCCCAGCACCACCCTCGGCACCATCACCCATCCGGAGAATGGTGAAGGCGGCTCGCTGCGCGGTCTGGAGTTCTCGCTGTCCGTGCCCCTGGAGATGGTCAGCCCCTCGCTGAAGGGCTTCGGCGTGCAGGGCAACCTGTCGCTGACCAACAGCTCGATCAACGTCAAGGACTCGCGCTTCGGCGACCAGAGCCTGCCGCTGCCGGGCCTGTCCAAGAGCGTGCTGAACCTGACGGCCTACTACGAGGACCACGGCTACTCCGTGCGCGTCAGCCAGCGTCATCGCTCCAACTTCCTGGGCTCCATCGGCGGCCCCGGTGGTACCAGCGAGAAGACCTTCATCAAGGCGGACACGGTGGTGGATCTGCAACTCGGCTACGAGATCCAGGAGGGCACCTACAAGGGCCTGTCCTTCCTGCTGCAGGTCAACAACCTGACGAACGCCGCCTTCCAGACCTTCTCGGGCAGCGAGGACCGCTACCGGGGCTGGGAGAAGTACGGTCGCCAGACCCTGCTGGGCGTGAACTACAAGCTCTGATCGCTCTCTTTCGCACCAATGCCTTCTTTGAACCGGCCGGGGAAACCTGGCCGGTTTTTTTCTTGGGCATGACAGGGGGGCTGACGGGGCAAGGCACCTGCCCGAGACGCGCGCGTGGGCGGGGGGGGCTTGCCCTTTGCCCGGGCTTGGCTAGCATGCGCGGACTCTCACGCCAAGGACCGGTCCATGAACGACACCCCCGCCACCGACGCTGCCGCCGCCGGCACCCACACCGTCCACCTGCAGCGCGTGCTGCGCGCCCCGCCCGAGCGCGTGTACCGCGCCTTCCTGGACCCCTCGGCCCTGGCCAAGTGGCTGCCGCCGCACGGCTTCACGGCGCAGGTCCATGCGCTGGACGCGCGCGTAGGTGGGCGCTTCCGCATGTCCTTCACGCATTTCGGGAGCGGGCACAGCCACAGCTTCCAGGGTGAGTACCTGGAGCTGGTGCCCTCGACGCTGATCCGCCACACGGACCAGTTCGACGACCCGAACCTGCCCGGCGTGCTGACCGTGACCATCCGCCTGCGCGCAGTGTTCTGCGGCACCGAGCTGGACGTGGTGCAAGAGGGCATTCCCGCCGTCATTCCCCGCGAGGCCTGCCTGATGGGCTGGCAGGAGTCGCTGGTGCTGCTGGCGCAGCTGGTGGAGCCCGAGATCCCGGGCTGAGCGCCCACGGGGCACGGGGGGGCGTCCGCCTTGTGCCAAAGACGGACGTCGCTCCCTCGTCTGGCGCCCGTGAAGACCCGGTGGCCGGATGGCCGGGGAGCGTCTACAACAGCGGCTTCATTGTCCGGAGACCGCCATGCCCCGACCGTCCTGCCGCCTGCTTCTGACGCTCACCCTCGCGGCCCTGCTGCAGGCCTGCCAGCCGGCCGGACCGGGGCCCGGGACGGGCGCCTCGGCGCCGGCGGCCTCGGCTGCGTCCGGCAGCGTGCAGGCGACGCTCGCGAGCTACCACGACGGCACCGGCCGCGAGGACGCCTTCGCCGGCGGCGTGCGCCTGATTCCCATCACCACGCCCAAGGGCACCTTCAAGGTCTGGACCAAGCGCGTGGGCAACAACCCGCGCATCAAGGTCCTGCTGCTGCACGGCGGCCCGGGCGCGACGCACGAGTACTTCGAGGCCTTCGACAGCTTCTTCCCCGGCGAGGGCATCGAGTACTACTACTACGACCAGCTCGGCTCGGCCTACAGCGACCAGCCCAAGGACGGCAGCTTCTGGGAGCTGGACCGCTTCGTGGAGGAGGTGGAGCAGGTCCGGCAGGCGCTCAAGCTGGACTCCTCCAACTTCTACCTGCTGGGCCATTCCTGGGGCGGCCTGCTGGCCACCGAGTACGCGCTGAAGTACCAGCAGCACCTCAAGGGCCTGGTGATCTCGAACATGATGGCCAGCATTCCGGCCTACGTCCGCTATGCCGAGTCCACGCTGATGCCCGCCATGGATCCGAAGGTGCTCAAGGAGATCCTCGCCATCGAAGCGAAGAAGGACTACGAGAACCCGCGCTACATGGAGCTGCTGGTCCCGCACTTCTATGAGCACCACATCCTGCGCATGCCCGCCAGCCAGTGGCCCGACCCCGTGAAGCGTGGCTTCGACAAGACCAACAAGGACGTCTACATCCCGATGCAGGGCCCGAGCGAGATGAGCTCCAGCGGCAAGCTCGAGAAGTGGGATCGCATGGCGGACCTCGGCAAGATCACCGTGCCCACGCTGACCATCGGCGGCCAGTTCGACACCATGGACCCGAAGTACATGGAGAAGATGGCCTCGGCGATGCCCAAGGGGCGCCATCTGCACTGCCCCAAGGGCTCGCACATGTCGATGTATGACGACCAGGCGACCTACTTCCAGGGCCTGATCCGCTTCATCAAGGACGTCGACCAGGGCCGCTGAGGCCGCGGTGCGCGGGCCGGTGCGGGCGGCTCAGTCCGTCACACGGCCCCGCAGGGCCTTGACGCCGGAGCGCTGGCTCTTGGCATCCAGGCGCCGCCGCTGCGAGGCCCGCGTGGGTCGGGTCGCGCGGCGCACGGCCGGCACGTGGCTGGCGGCATCGACGAGCGCCTGCAGCCGGGCCAGCGCGTCGGCCTTGTTGCGCTCCTGGCTGCGTTCCGTCTGAGCCTTGATGACGATCACGCCGTCCTGCGTCAGCCGCCGGTCGGCCATCGAGAGCAGGCGGGTCTTGAGCCAGTCCGGCAGCCGCGACGCCCCGACGTCGAAGCGCAGCTGCACGGCGCTGGAGACCTTGTTGACGTTCTGCCCCCCCGGCCCCTGCGCGCGCAGGGCCGTGAACTCGACATCGTCCGGGGTGAGCGTCAGCGGCATGGCGGCTGGGTGGGGCGCTCAGATCGCCCGGCCGTCGAAATGGTGCACGGGCAGCCGCTCGAGGTCGACGCCCTCGACACAGCGCACATTCACCGCGGCGACCTGCTGGCCCTTGGGGTCCCGGCCCTCGCCGTGGGTGTGGATGCCGCAGCGCGGGCAGAAGCGGTGCTGGATGACGTGCTTGTTGAAGGTGTAGCTCGCCGCGGCGTCCTCGGGCGTCAGCAGCTGCAGCTGCTCGCGCGGCACGAACCACAGCAGCGAGCCTCGGCGTCCGCACAGGCTGCAGTTGCAGGCCAGCGCCTCCTTGAACTCGCCCTCGAAGGTGAAGGCCACCTGGCCACAGTGACAGCTGGCTTTGTAGTGCATGACGTGCTCCCTGAAAGAAGTGGGGGTGGCGTTCATCGGGGTTCAGCGGGCCGCAGCGGGCAGCTTGGTGATCTGCACGCTCACGATCTTCCACTGGCCCTGGCGCTTCACGTAGAGGTCGATGTAGCGGTAGTCCGTCTCGAAGGGCTTGTCCGCGTAGCTGCCGGTCATGTGCGTGCGGCCGCTGAGCACGGCCACATCGCCATACAGGCGGATCTCGAAGTCCTGGACGGTGTAGGGCGCGATCTGCAGCTGCGGGTCCATCAGGCCGGCGACGAAGCTGTCGATGTCCTCGAGATGCCCTTCGCCGTCGATCTGCCGGAAGTCCTCGGCCATGTTGCCGGCAATGGCGGCGCGGTCCTTGGCCACGATGGCCCGGTCCCAGCGCTCGGCCTGGGCCTGTAGCTGGGCTTTGAGTTCCGCTTCGGCGACCGGGGCGCCGGGGTTCGCGCCGGACGCTGCCGACGAGACTGCCGCGGCGGGCGCGGCGGGCGCGGCCTGGGGCGTGCCGCCCTGCGGGCTGCAGGCGGCCAGCGCCAGGGCGGGCAGGAGGGCGAAGGCGGGGCGCGGCAGTCGCATGACGGGTCCTCGAGAAGTGGAGGGCGCAGCATAACGCCCGGCTGGCGTGCCTGGCCGCGGGGAAGGCGCTGGCACGGGCCCGGCGTGGCGAGTGGCGCCGAGCGGTGCTCGCTATGATCCGGCCGTTCACGATCACCGTTCCGAGGAAAGTCTCCCATGTCGTCCATCCAGATCCATCTTGGCCACGCGCCTTTCGTGCTCGGTGCCACCCGCGAGCAGCTGCGCGCCGCCGCC
This sequence comes from Burkholderiaceae bacterium, assembly GCA_041912595.1. Classification (GTDB taxonomy): domain Bacteria; phylum Pseudomonadota; class Gammaproteobacteria; order Burkholderiales; family Burkholderiaceae_C; genus Roseateles_B. Next base: position 9,466 of record JAYRMR010000005.1, on the reverse strand, counting down.
GGCGAACCCGATTCCCTGGAGGTGCTGGCCGCCGAGGAGGGCCAGGAAGCGATGGAGCACTGGTACTTCGCCGAGGCCGGCGTGGGCGCGTCCTTCTTCGAGGCCGACGACTGGCGCCTGGGCGAGCTGGAGTTCTCCGACGGCCGCTGGACGCTGGGCGACGACGCCGTGATCGGCTGCCCGGTGGACCGCCTGCCCGGCCTCGTCAAGGGCCTGAAGCTGGGCCGCCTCAAGGGCGCGCAGGCGGTGGAGGGCGGCGGGCGCTGCCATGAGTGCCCCGATGCGGGCGTGGCCTTCTGGGAGGCCGGCGGCGTGATCGCGAGTTTCAGCATCTTCCCGGCGTATGAGGAGGATGGGGAGACGGTGCGGTGGCCGGAATGATGTGAGCCCCTCGCCCAGGCTTGCCGCGCTGGACGCGGGCAAGCCTGGGCGGTCCCCCGAGGGGACGGTGTTGTTT
>JAYRMR010000005.1:0-8999 GCA_041912595.1 Burkholderiaceae bacterium | reverse complement strand
GGGGGGGGGCTGCGGGGGGGGGCCCCCCGGGGGGTGTGGGGGGGGGGGGGCCGCCCCCCCCCACCCACCACCAGTCGGGCCGGCTTGGGGCGGCCCGGCGCTCGGCCCCTTGGGGCTGCCGCCCCTGGCCCCCGCCCTGGGAGACTGGGTCTGCGGCATCGAGCCGCAGACCCAGTCAGGCATGCGCAGGCTGGGGCTGCCGCCCCTTGCCCCCGCTTGGGGGTGCGGGGCATGACGGCGGGTTTGGGGGCCTTGCTTGGAACTCAGGAGCGGTATGACTGACGAGACCTTTGAGCCCGACCTGCGTCGTCTGCGAGAGGACGAGCGAGACGCCTTGCATGGGCTCGTGTCTTCGTGCTGGGCATCGCTGGCAGACACTGCGGGGCAGACCCCTTATGTCCTGGGCGGCCTGTACGCGGTGACGTGGGTGCTGTCGGGCCTGGACCGTGGCCGTGCGGAACGTCTGGCGTGGCTGGCGCAGCAGATGCGCTTCACGCTGGACCAGTTGCAGGTGGCGACGGTCCCGAGCGAGATTCCGGGGCTGGTCGACACGTTCTACCAGGTTCACGTGAGCCGCCCGGTGGCGCTGCTGCCGGATGCGCTGCTGGGCGAGGCGCAGTTGCTGGAATCGCTGGCGGTGTGCTGGGGTCTGCACCTCACGGCGCTGCACGTGCCGTCCCACACGGGCGCGGACCAGGCGGCGGCGCGCAGCGGCATGGGGCCGATGGGGCCGATGGGGCGGGACATCGGCTGAGGCGGCACGGCCTCAGATCACGCCGTGCCACTGCGCCGCATGCGGCGCGAAACGCGCCAGCAGCGCCTGCTGCAGCGGCGCGGGCAAGGGCCCACGGGCGACGGCCGCAAGGTTGCGCTGGACGTTCTCAAGGCGCCGACTGCCAGCAATGACGCTGCTCACGCCAGGCAGCCCGGCCGCGAAGCGCAAGGCCATTTCATCCGGGGGCATGTCGGGGGCCAGGTCTTGCCTCAGGGCGTCCAGACCCAGGGCCTGCCAGCGGTCCCAGTACTGACCCTCGGCGAAGTCGTCCGGTCGCTGCGCGTGCCGCCAGATCGCTCCGGCCAGGGGCCGCTTGGCAATCACGCCCACGCCGCGTTCCCGGGCCCGGTCCAGACGGGACGCGACATTGGCCTGGTCGCAGACGCTCACCGAGGTCTGCACGGCACCGAACACCGGCTCGGCGAGGGCGAAGTCCAGCTCGGCGTTCTCCCCCGAGTAGGCCGCGATGCGGATCTTGCCGGCGCGGCGGCAGTCGTCCAGGGCCCGGACGACCTCGCCACGCTGCAGCGTCTCCAACGGGCAGGAATGCAGGTGGGCGATGTCGATGACGTCCGTGCGCAGGAGCCGCAGGGCGCGCTCCACGCCCTGGACGATGCAGTCATAGGTCCAGTCCGGCACGCCGTCGACGCCATAGCCCAGCTTGGTGGACAGCAGGAACTCCTGGCGGCGGTGCGCAAGATGGCGGCCGATGCGCTCTTCGGACAGGCCGTAGGAGCGCGCGGTGTCGATGAGCGTGATGCCCAGGTCCAGCACGGCGTTGAGCAGGGCGCTGGCCTCGGCGTCGCTGCTGCGCTCGTCGTTGAGGTGCATGGCACCAAAGCCCAGCGCGCTGACCGGGAGGCCGGTGCCGCCGAAGTCGCGCCGCATTGCAGAAAGGGGAGAGCCAGAGGTCATTCGTTCACCAGAAGGCGTCCGCCGAGGGCGGGCAGGGGCAGGATCAGGCGGCCCTGATCGGCCACGAAGCGTTCGCCGCTGAGGGCGTCGCGCCAATGGGTGGGCCAGTCCGGGCCAAGGGGGATGCTGGCGCGCGTGGCGCCGGGCGCGTTGCTGAGCACCGTCAGCGCTCGCGCGTCGCCCAGGCGGCGGGGCAAGGCGAGCTGCTGCGCGGTGGCGAGCAGTGGGGCGTCCGGCAGGCCCCGGCGCAGCACGGGATGCTGCTGGCGCAGGGCGGCCAGACGGCGCCAGTCGGCACGCAGGGTCTCGTCAGGCGCACCGCCTTCGTCCGCCCAGGGGTAGGGGGCCCGGTTGAAGGGATCGTCGCCGCCGCTCACGCCCACCTCGTCGCCGTAGTAGAGGCTCGGCGCGCCCGGTGCGGTCACCTGCAGCAGCCAGGCCAGGCGCAGTCGCTGGCGCGCGAGCCGGCGGGCGCTGGCGCTGCTGCCCTCGCGCTCGCCCAGCGCATGCAGCGCGCGCGGCTGGTCGTGGCTGGAGAGCAGGTTCATATTGGCCAGCAGGGCCTGGGCGGGATAGGACTCGCGCATGAACTCGAGCTGCGCGGCCAGGCGTCGCGCATCGCCGCCGGCGGCGAAGTCCAGCGCCGCGCTGCGGAAGATGTAGTTCATCGTGCCGTCGAAGGTGTCGCCCAGGAAGTACTTGCTGGCGTCGAACCAGGTCTCGGCGATGGTGATGGCGTCGGGCCGGTGCGCCTTGACGGCGCGGCGCCATTCGCGCCAGAAGTCGTCCGGCACCCAGGGCGCGACGTCCATGCGCCAGCCGGCCGCGCCGCGGTCCAGCCACTGCTGCATGACGCCGCCCGGGCCATAGGCGAAGTCGCGGAAGGCGCGGCTGCCCTTGTCGATCACGGGCAGGTCCGTCACGCCGACCCAGCCCTTGAACTGGCGGTCCGGCGAGGCCTGGCCGGGGTCGAAGCTGAACCAGTCCGCATAGGGCGAGCCCGCCTGGATGCGGCCGCCGCGGAAGGCGCCCGGGCGCTCCGCCGGGGTGTGGCGGGCGAAGCGGTCGAAGTAGCGCGAATCGGCGCCGACGTGGTTCAGCGAGGTGTCCGGCAGCACGCGCAGGCCGCGCCTGGCCGCCTCGGCGCAGAGCCGCTCGAAGTCGGCATGGCTGCCCAGGGCCGGGTCGACCTCGGTGTAGTCGGCCGTGTCGTACTTGTGATTGCTGGCCGCGCGGAAGATGGGGGTCAGGTAGATCGTGTTGACCCCGAGCGCGCGGATGTCGTCGAGCTTCTCGAGGATGCCCGCGAGGTCGCCGCCGAAGAAGTCGTTGTTGTGGACGGCATCGGAGCCGTCGCCGCTGCCCGGCTTGTACGGCCGCTCGATCCAGCGCGCGTGCCGCTCGACGTCGTGGCCCTGGTAGCGGTCCTGCACGCGGCCGCCGCCGGGTCGCGGGTCGTTGGACGGGTCGCCGTTCCGGAAACGCTCCGGGAAGATGGCGTAGTAGATGGCGTCATGCGCCCAGGCCGGCACGGTGAAGTCCCGTGCGTGGATGGTCTGGCGGTAGCGGCGGATGCGGCGGGTGTCCGCCAGCAGGCGTTCGACGACGGCCGGGCCCAGGCTGCCCTTCTCGCGCGTCCAGTGGACCGTGTCCTTGTTGTTCTGCAGGGCGTAGCGGCCTTGCTGCGTCTCCAGCTCGAACCAGTAGCCGAAGATGCCGATCTCGTCGAAACGGACGGTGGCATGGAAGGCCGTGCCGAGGCCGTGGCCCTCGGGCGTCATGGCGATGCGCTGCAGCGGCTCGTAGCTCAGCTGCTCCTGGTTGCCGCTGAGGTGGCGCCGCTCCAGCACGAGCGTGGCGCGCAGCAGGCCCGGGCGGGTGCTGGCCAGCGCGAAGCGGATCTCGGTGCCTTGCGGCTGGGCGCCGAAGGGCGTCTTGGAATCGGCATGGCGCGAGTCGAAGTGCGTGCTCAGCGCGGCCTCGTCGGTGATCGGGCGGGGCGGCGTGGGCTTGAAGCTCGGCGGCCCGACTTCAAGGCGCGGCGCGCCCGAGGCGTCGATGCGCAGGCGCAGCGTGTGCGCCCCGCGCAGGTCCAGGCGCGCATTGCCGACGGCCGCGGCGCCGCGGGCCAGGCGGCCCTGGGCGTCACCGCCCAGCGTGCGCTCGGGCGTCCAGTCCTCGTCGGCCACCTTGAACTCCTGCGGCCCCTGCGCCCGCAGGTTGAGGTAGTAGGCGTCGCAGCGGTACTCGAAGGCCTGCTCGTCCTGCGCCGCCCAGTTGTTAAGCGTGCCGCGCAGGTAGAGCACGGTGTCGCCGAAGGGGGCGGGTGCACAGGGGCGGGCCAGGGCCGGGAGGGCCGGGAGCGCGAGCAGTGCGAGCAGCCCGGTGGCCAGGAATCGACGGGGGTGGGGGCGGGCGCGACTCATCCCTTCACGCCGCCGGCGGTGAGGCCCGAGACGATCCAGCGCTGCGCCAGCAGGAAGACGAGCGTGATCGGCAGGCCCGAGAGCACGGCGGCCGCGGCGAAGTCGCCCCACAGGAATCGCTGGTCATGCAGGAAGTACTTCGAACCCACGGCCAGCGTGAGGTTGCCTTCCTCGCGCAGCAGGACGGAGGCCACCGGGTACTCGATGATGGTCCCGATGAAGGCCAGCACGAAGACCACCATCAGGATGGGCACGGCCATCGGCAGCAGCACGCGGCGGAAGGCCTGCCAGTGGGAGGCGCCATCGACCTTGGCGTTCTCTTCGATCTCGCTGGGGATGGTCTCGAAGTAGCCCTTGATCGTCCAGATGTGCGTGGCCACGCCGCCGAGGTAGGCCAGCACCAGGCCGGCATGCGTCTCGAGGCCCAGCATCGGCACCTGCGTCCCGAGGGTCTCGAAGATGGCATAGAGCGCCACCAGCGCCAGCACGGGCGGGAACATCTGCAGCAGCAGCATGCTGTTCAGGATGCCGGTCTTGAAGGGGAACTTCAGGCGCGCGAAGGCATAGGCCGCGGTGGTGGAGATGGCCACGATGGCGAAGGCCGAGATCGTCGCGACCTTGATCGAATTCCACAGCCAGGTGAGCACGGGGAAGGGCGGCTGCACGAGCGCGCCGTCCGGCCCCTGGTACGGGATGCCCAGCGCGAGCTTCCAGTGCTCCAGGCTGATCTCGGCGGGAATCAGGCTGCCGGTGGCGAAATTGCCGGGCCGCAGCGAGATGGACACCACCGCCAGCAGCGGGAACAGGGTCAGCGCCAGGAACACCCACAGCAGGGCATGGGCGGCGCCGACGCGCCAGCGGGCTTGCTTGCCTCGAACGATGGCCATGGGGTGTCCTTCAGTCGGTGGTCCGTCGCATGAGTCGCAGGTTCAGCAGCGACAGGGCAGCGACGAGGAAGAAGATCAGCGTGGAGATCGCCGCCGCGAGCCCGAAGTCCGAGCCCGAGTCGCGGAAGGCGATGCGGTAGGTGTAGGACACGAGGATGTCCGTCTGCCCGGCCGGCAGCTTGGTCGAGAGGAAGTCCGGGCGGCCGTCGGTCAGCAGGGCGATCAGCACGAAGTTGTTGAAGTTGAAGGCGAAGGCGCTGATGAGCAGGGGCGACAGCGGCTTGACGATCAGCGGCGCGGTGATGCGCCAGAAGTTGGTCCACGGCCCCGCGCCCACGATGGCCGAGGCCTCGTACAGGTCCGCCGGGATCGCCTTCAGCAGCCCCGAGCACAGGATCATGATGTAGGGGTAGCCCAGCCAGATGTTCACGATCAGCAGCATCACCTTGGCCAGCAGCGGGTCGGCGAACCACGCGGGCTTCACGCCGAAGAGGGCGTCGAGGATGGCGTTGATCTCGCCGAAGTTCTGGTTGAACAGGCCCTTGAAGACGAGGATGGAGATGAAGCCCGGCACCGCGTAGGGCAGGAAGAGCAGGGTGCGGTAGGCCGTGCGGCCCTTCAGGTCCTCCCAGTTCAGCAGCACGGCCAGGAACATGCCGATGAAGGTGGCGCCCGCCACTGTGGCCAGCGAGAACAGCACCGTCCAGATGAAGATGCTGACGAAGGGGCCGCGGAACTCGGCATCGAAGAGCATGCGGCTGTAGTTCTGCAGGCCCACGAGGACCTTGTAGCCGGGCTGCAGGATTTCGCCGTTGGCGCCGTCCTGGCTGCGGTAGTAGCCAAGCTTGCCGTCCGGCGCGAAGCGCTGGCCGTCGGCCGCGCGCAGCAGGCTGCCATCGGGCTGCTCCACGTAATGCGGCGTCACCGGGCCGTACTCGCGCAGGCCCAGGTAGCGCAGCTGCGCCTCGGGGCCGCTGCGGTCGGGCAGCAGCAGTTGCAGCTGCGCGAGCGCCTCGCGGTGCTGCACGAGCTCGCGCAGCGGCAGCGCGGGCTGCAGCGCGCTTTGCAGCGGCAGGTGCTCCTCGCGCGCGGCGAGCATCGTGACCTTCAGCGGCTCGCGCGTCTTCTTGAGCGCCAGCGGCGGGGACACATAACGCGGCTGCGCGCTGCCGGGCTCGTTGAGCACGACGCGGAACTCCGGCCCGTCGGCGTGCAGGCTGAAGCCCATGGCGCCGGCCTCGATCACGTCATGCTGGTCCAGCAGATAGGCCCGCACGCGCTCCTGGCTCAGCAGGTGAGCCGACGAGTAGTTGGTGAAGCCGATCTGCGCCGTGTAGAGCAGCGGGAAGGCGATGAACACGGCCATGCCGGCCACGCCGGGGAACAGGTAGCGCCAGGCGAAGCCCGCCCGCAGATAGGCGTAGAAGGCGCCGCCGAACAGCGCGAGCGCGCCGGCGGCCCAGGCCGTCTGGCCCGCGGCGGAGATGGAGAAGACGAGGTACAGCGCGCCGAGCATCAGCGCCGCCACGACGGGCCAGCGCAGCGCGGCGAGGAGGCGGCTGGCGAGCGAGGGCGGCAGGGTGCTGTAGGCCGCGGCGAGCGGCGAGGGGGCGAGGGATGGCGAAGCGTTCATGGGCGGCTCACTTCTTCAGGAGCATGCGGGCGGCGGCGCCGTCGAGCGCGTCCTTCGGGCTCTGCAGGCCATTGCTGATGGCCTCCAGCGCGGCGTCCATGGCGGTCCAGAATCGGCCCACCTCGGGGATGTTGGGAATGGGCTCGCCGAGGCGGGCGTTCTCCATGCTGGCCTTGATCAGCGGGTTGACCGAGAGCTCGGCATAGAAGGCCTTGTTGGCCGGCACGCCGATGGGCACGTCGGCGTCGAGCACCTTGAGGGCCTCCGGGCGCAGCAGGTGCTGCTCCAGGAACTCGCGGGCCAGGTCCTTCTGGCGCGAGGGCGCGGCGATCATGCAGCCCAGCACGCCCACGAAGGGCTTGGAGTACTGCCCCGGCTTCACGGCCGGGATGGGCGCCACGCCAAAGTCGATGCGCGCGCGCCGGGCGTTCTCCCAGGCCCAGGGGCCGGAGATCATCATCGCGACCTCGCCGCGGGCGAAGCCGCTTTCCATCTCGGCGTAGTTGGCGCCCTTGGGCATGTGGCCCTCGCGCACGAGGCGGTCGATCATCTGCGCGCCCGCCAGCGCGCCCTCGTTGTTGACGCCGACCTGCGCGGCGTCGAAGTCCCCGCGCGCATCGCGCCCGAAGATCTGCCCGCCGGCGCCGGCCAGCACGGGCCAGCTGAAGAAGCTCTTGTTGTAGTGCCACAGGATGGCGCGCTTGCCCTGGCCCTGGAGCTTGCGGTCGAGCTGGATCACCTCGTCAAAGCTCTTGGGCGGCACGGGCACCAGGCTCTTGTTGTAGATGAGGCCGGTGGTCTCGATGGCGATGGGGTAGCCCCAGGTGCGGCCCTGGTAGCTGAAGGCGCGCCAGGCGGTGTCCTCGATCTCCGCGCGCAGGGCCGGGGAGGGGCGCAGCGGCGTGAGCAGGCCGGCCTTGGCCCATTCGCCGACGCGGTCGTGGGGCCAGCAGAAGATGTCCGGGCCCTTGCCGGCGCCGGCGGCCTGCTGGAACTTGTCCGTTGCATCGACGGGGTGCTCGACGACGACCTTCACACCCGAGAGCTTCTCGAAGGCCTGGCCGACCTTCTGCAGGCCGTTGTAGGCCTTGTCGCCGTTGATCCAGACGAGCAGCGTGGGCGCCGGCGCGGCCTGGGCGAGGGCGCCTGCGAGCAGCGCGAGGGCGGCCGCGGCGTTCCGGGCGGCCCTCATGCCCCGAGCTCCGGCGCGGCGAGGCGGCGCAAGGCCTGACCCTCGGCGTCGAAGAGGTACAGCGCCTCGGGCGGGAAATGCAGCTGGAGCTGGTCCCCGCTGCGCAGGCGGTCGCAGCCGTTGCGTCCGGCGAACTGGCAGGTCAGCGCCTCCTCGATGCCGGGGAAGGGGCAGTAGGCGAAGGTCGTGCCGCCGAGGGACTCGACGAAGGTGACCGTCGTCTGCAGCTGGTTGCCCTCGCCCTCGGTGCGGATGTGCTCGGGACGGATGCCCAGCGTGACTTTGTCGCCCACGCGGGCGCTGCCCGCGTCCACGAGCGTGCGCATGAGCAGGCCGCCGGCGAGTCGCACGTCCACATGCCCGGCCTCGATCGCGGCCAGCTCGCCGGCGATGAAGTTCATCTTCGGGCTGCCGATGAAGCCGGCCACGAAGAGGTTGCGCGGGTGCTCGTACAGCTCCAGCGGCGTGCCGACCTGCTCGATGCGGCCGGCCTGCAGCACCACGATGCGGTCGGCCAGGGTCATGGCCTCCACCTGGTCGTGCGTCACGTAGACCATGGTGGTCTTGAGCTCCTCGTGAAGCTTGGCGAACTCGTAGCGCATGCGCACGCGCAGGGCGGCGTCGAGGTTGGAGAGCGGCTCGTCGAAGAGGAAGACCTCGGGCTTGCGCACGATGGCGCGGCCGATGGCCACGCGCTGGCGCTGGCCGCCCGAGAGGTCCTTGGGCTTGCGCTCCAGCAGGTGCTCGATGTGCAGGATGCGCGCGGCATGGCGCACCGCCGTGTCGATCTCGGCCTTGGGCACCTTGGCCAGCTGCAGGCCGAAGGCCATGTTGTCGTACAGGTTCATGTGCGGGTAGAGCGCATACGACTGGAACACCATGGCGATGCCGCGCTCGGCCGGCGGCACGTCGTTGACCAGGCGGCCGCCGATGCGCAGCTCGCCGCCGGTGATGTCTTCCAGGCCGGCGATGGAACGCAGCAGGGTGGACTTGCCACAGCCGGAGGGGCCGACGAAGACCATGAACTCGCCGTCGCGGATCTCCAGGTCGATGCCATGCAGGATTTGGGTCTCGCCGTAGGCCTTGGCCACGGACTGCAGCAACACGCTCGCCACTTGTCTACCTCCGCCGGCCGGCTGGCGCCGGTCGGCTTGTCTCGCTCATGGGGTGG
>JAYRMR010000004.1:98370-140152 GCA_041912595.1 Burkholderiaceae bacterium | reverse complement strand
CATGGTGATCACTCCTCACACCCCCGCCCAGCTGTGGATATCTCGGGCAGGGTAGGTTGAACACCTGGGTCAAATTTCGGTCGGCAGAACCCTCGCGGGTGGGTCAAATTTCAGTCGGCGTCAACAGCGATCAGAATGGACGGGCGCGGGGCTTGGCGCGACAACGTCTTCGTGGAGCGGCTATGGCGCACGATCAAGTACAAGGAGGTCTACCTGCGCGCCTACGACTCGGTCAGCGACGCTCGGCAACGGCTGGGGCGCTACATCGAGTTCTACAACACGCGCCGGCCGCATTCCTCGCTTGGCGCCCGGACCCCGGATGAGTTCTACTTCGCGACGCTGCCGGCGATTCAACAGGCAGCTTGACGGACCGAGTTCCACTTATCGAACGCTAATTCTGTGTTCAAACGAGTGGGGCCAGCTCTCTGCCGTCGAAGAACTCGCGGCAATCAATGGCACTCCTGTGTTCTTTACGGCGCGCCCACCACTATTCTCAAATCAATGTCAAGCCTCGCCTCTGCAGCGCCCGACACAACGGGCACCATGGCAGCAATCACATGCGGCTCGTCAAACATGCGAAGGACGCGCTCAACGCCGTTAGCGCCTCCGTCCCTCCAAACAAGCTCCGATACGACGCGGTAGGTGGCAGAACACGGTGTGCCAGGCTCATCCCTTTCCAAAGAATCATCCTGTGTTCCGACACTCGTCGCACCAGGGTCAGCGGTAAGCGGCACCTGGATCAACTCGCCAACCAGCACACCAAACTTCGATGCGGTGCTTGGCGCCAGTGCCTGAGCCACTTCCCTGCGCAAAGCGACACGGAAGAAAAACGGGGCCGTCGCGGACTTGGAGTGGCCCAACGATACGCCGGCGAACTCGCTCCTTGCACTGAACTTCACTAGAGGTTGGCTGTTCCTCGGTGTCGGTTTCGTTGTATGGCTGACGGTCAGTCGTGGCCATTCCGGGCGCACCCAGCTTGTCCACGCCGAGGGAGTCGAAACAAGGAAACGCGAGCCGAACTGATCGGATGTCGGTGGGCCTGCATCTGGCATTAGGTCGAGCGCCTTATAGGCGCGGTAACGAACGGTCGTCTCCCCAAGCGACGGCTGCACGCCGCCACCATCGATGGGTGGTAAATCGAAATAGTCAATGAAAGTCGCCGGCACTGGTACGCCCTGCTTATCCCTGGTCATAGCTGCGCTCTTCAACGCCCACCCTGCTGAGGTATCAAGCTTGAAGAAGAAACGGAGCGTCTCGGCTTCGAAATCACCGTCCGGCACCGGAGAACTCTCGGCCAGCAACCACGGACGCAGCGCTTTGTACTGGTCATCCCATGGCGAGCCTACCGGTGCCGCCTGAATGGCGCGAAGTAGGCTCCACGCCGGGTCACGGCGTACCCCCGGCGCAGACTCGTCGGTTTGTGTCTGTCGCTCTAGAAATATGTACTGCTCGTTGCCCGCGAGTTCCTCGGCGTCCCAACTGACCACTGTGCGCGGGAAGAGTGCGACTCCATCCTTTGGCAGCGCGCTGGGGAGGAGGTCGCGCCACTTGTCAAAGTCATCGCGGTGGACGGCATCGAGCACTTTGGTCGCCGCGGCTGCATGAAGGCTCTGAATCGGCAGTGGCGCGATGGTGGCGGCCAACGCAAGCCCGAAAAACTTCGGCTCTCCGTTCGCGTCCCACCAGCTCTCCTTGTTGGTGCAATCTGCTGCGCAAAGCCACCATGCACCGAACTCACGGTACCCCCCCCCAACGGGGAGAGTCACTTCGTAGCTATGGACGGTGGTCGCTGAAAGCGGGCCTTCACAGACAGTGACGAGTTCAGCGCCTGCGAGAGCCACGCGGAGGTTCACGCCAACGGGCGGGTCGCCGCGCGACTGGATCACAAACTCTGCGGGCTGCAGTCCCTTGACCTTGACCGACGCTCCATCAAGAAAGACGAGTCCAGTCCATGTCCTACCCCCGGGTTCATGCAGCACGACGAACTGCGGTCTATCCGCGACCGACGCAGGCGGCTTCCCTCCTTCGAACTCAAGTACGCCGTTTGCAAATGTCGCTACTGGTGATGTCTTCGGCAGCGGCCATGGGCATCGAGCCGAGTACACGCGGTACTGAGACACTGGGACAGCATCAGTTCGTCGTTTCGCGCTCCATTTCAGACGTACAGCGCCGCGAAAGCCGATGATCGGATGCGACTTCTCACGGGGCTGCGCATCCTCCCGAGTAAAGAGGTTGTCAAGTAGCGTTTCGAAACTCATCGGATCCTGGGGCGGCTCTTCAAGGCGTCGAATGGCCGTCTCGATTAGTAGTCGCCGCGCAGTCCCCCGCTCTTTGCGCCGGTCATCCAAGTCCTTCAACTCGATGATCTTTGCCAACACTTGATCGCGATCCACACCGACGACACCTCTGACCGGCTTTGCGCGGACAATGTCGGCGGCGAAAGCCTGCAGATCAAGTGGCGGAAACTTGTCCTCGGGGGGAAGCGCAGCGACCGCTTGGCTTTCCGCGCTCGGGCTGAAACGCGGATGGTTTCGATACTGCGAGCCTGGCCCCTGAGCCGGCACGGCCCACTTGTCTTCGTCGAATCGGCTCTTGTTGTCAGCGCCTGTTCCGCGGCGCAAGTAGCGCACGAGTTGAAGGGAATCTTGCTGTACGAACCGCAGCCGGTCGTCAGGCACAGCGTGCGAGATCAGGGCTATGTACTCATACCCTTTGTCGCCGAGTAACAGAGCGAACTCGACCTTCTGCCTGTCGGTTGACTTCACGTCCGCGTGGGTGCGGCACCAGACCTCCCAACCTTCGGCAGCTCTCGCGTCGACACTGCGCTCAAGCACCGTATTGATCTCGACCTGCCCTATCGCTTGCGAGGAGTTGGTCGGCTTTCGCGTGTCCCGGATCGGGCGCCGCATCATCACGATCTCTGCCTTCAACGGCAACCGGTAATAGTCTCTAACGCTGCTGCCGATTAACTCCTGTGGCGCGACTGTCCATTCCACAAGGAGCCTCTCGCCATCGCGAGTGCAGGTTGTCTCCTCCGCAGCCGAAGGAGCAGAGCGCCACCGAGGCACGAAGATCGTCCTGGCTGGGCCTTGCTCGTCAGGGGGCTCGCTACCAACTACTGGAACGGGCGCCGATTCCTGGCCGAAGACATCCACTCCGGTGATCCAAAGTCGATAGCGCTGTGGGAGCGCGCTGTCGGGCAATTCGCTCGTTCCCGGACGGGTCCTCTCCACCGTCCAAATGCCCTGCGCGTCGAACTGGTCGGGACGTCCGCCGCCTTGTTTCTCCCAGCGAGCCTCAGGTGGTGCGCCATTGGACGGAAAGATGTCGCGCAAGCTGATTGAAAGTTGCGCGCACTGCTTCGTAGCGCTCGGAGAGGGATACGCGACCGCGGCACCTGCCTGCTCGATGGAGCTGGGGAGGCCGAGAAGGGCCTCGTGCGGTGGATCGTCGAGGAGCCGCAGCGCTGAGATGCGCCCCGGGTCCTGGAATGCGTTGCCGGCCAAGTCTCTTCGGAACGAATAGCGCCGCGTAATCAGGAAAGGGCGGAGCTCGTCAATCGGTGGATCCGTTGCCGGCTTGTCAAAGTACTTCTGCATCGCCTCAGATGCGCCTTCCCACAGGCAGTACACATTGAAGGCGTAGTCGTAGTCGGCTTCCGTCGACTTGTGTAGGACAATCCTGAGCCCAACGAGACCATCACCTGTAACGGGCTTAGCCCGCAGGAACATCGTCTCAATATCGTCGACCGTGAGTTCATGCCCCTTGTCCACGTGGAACGAGGAAACGATCTCGTAGTCCACCCACGCGCTGAACTTCGAAGCGTCCGGCGGAGGACGGTCACTAACCAGGGTGTCCCTCACCGCATCGAATGCGTCCTTGCTCAACCTGAATGTGCCCGCCTTGCACGTGTCGAAAGGCAGGTCGGGGGGGAAGCTGTAGAAGCTCGACTTTTCCAGCTCTGCCGAGCGTTGGCGCGTGACTCGAACCTTGATGTCCCTCCCCGTTTGGCCAGGCGACAACTGGAAGTCGGCGCCAAGACCAAAAGCCTCCGAAACAACGACGCGCGCGCCTTGGCGCGCGGGCGGGCAAATTTGCGTCGGTTGATCGGCCATCGTGAGTGTGGCATCGCACCAATAGTCCAGCAGTTCACCGCCCTGACCGGCGCGCATGCCCATCAAGCCACGAATGTTGGCTGCCTCACCGGCGATGCGCGCCGCGTCGGCTCCGATCTTCGACAAGAGCCAGAGCTGGGATGCGAGCGCCCGAGCACATGCGCCCGCGTCGACCGGGAGAGCTTTCTCAACCCAAGGGAAAACCTCCGCAGCTGTCGGAATTCGTCCGAACGATTTCAACCGGCTGCGCACATGCCCAGTTAGCTCAGACGGGTGCCTGGGAAAGCGACGTATCAAAGTGGCAAAAAGTTCTGCCCAGATCTCGATCTCCTCCGCAGTCGCTGAGGACGTATCGGCCCGCATGCCTTCGCGTTCCATTGATCGAAGGGCGTCCGCCGCGAGATCGACCAACTGGCGATGAACACGCGACGGACTCGAATGACCGAGCAAGTGCGCAACACCGAGCGCGAGCGTGCTGCTGTCGGGAGCGGTTAAGTCGCCCTTCGCGGGGTCGATAGGACGCCAGGGGTGCGGCAAGGGCAGCAAGTTGGGATAGGGCTTGCCGTCGGGCGTCTTTGACAACTCGATCAGCTTCCTCGGCGGGTCAATCATGACGTATGGGTGCGGGCAAACAGTGCGCTGCTCCACTACGTTGCTGCTGCCTGTCTGGACCAGCTCCACCAGAAAAGAATCCTCTGGCAGTGGGAACACGACGTCGCCGGTTGAAGCTTCACGCACGATCCAGCGAACCCGAACGCACACGTTTTGGTTAACGGAAGGCAGCAGCACCGCCATCACCTCGATGAATTCGCTCATAGCACCTCCGCTTCGGCGGCCAGTAAACGGTCTACTAGGTCTGCCTGGAGCCGGTTGCAATCCCCGACGGGGCCCGAACCGCGGTTGACCATAACGATGGAGAAATGGCAGCTCGTCGAATAGGAACTGCAGCCGATCTTTACCGACACCGTGAAGTCGAAACTGGCTCCCATGAAAAGAATGCCCCGCTCCAATTCGCCATTGACGTTGAACGCCGCGCGCGCGTCGATGCGAACGCCCGCGATGGTGATGCCAAGGAAAACGACTGAGGCATGCCCCCAAACGTCCGCAAAGATCGAAGCACTGACGGGCATGGCGTCCTGGCGCACGTCCACGAACACCTCAATCGCATCGAGCAGCCAGCCACGATCTACATCGGCGCACGCCGAATCCGTGAAGCGAAGCGCTGGCGCTTCCGTCGCTACCACCTGCTTGCGACAGAACATGATCGTTCCGCCTACCATGACGCCCACATCGGCGCGAGCATCTGCGATGCTGCTGCCCGTCACCTGCCACGAGTTGCTGTATCCCACGCGCACGGCCAAGCCCAAACCGAAGCTGACCGGGTTGGTGAAGTACCAGGCTTTGAACCCGCCCTGAAAGGTGTTGATGGGCCACGCGCCGCTGATCCGCGCAGACACCGCCTTGCTCCAGTCAGGCGTGGGAATGCCTAGGTCGGGGTCGGTACGGATGGGCGGATAGCCCATCGAAAGGCCGAGGCCCTGTTTGTCGCCCCATGCGAGCGTGGCGGAGAAATATCCCGCATTGACTTCGACGCCGCCGCCCACCTTCAGACCAGGCAACTGGAGACCTGCGGAAAGCAGCTTCTTCGCGAAATCAATCAGCAGATGGAAGTCGGTTTCGAACGCCGCGAGCAACTTGATTCGGGCCGACGCATAGAACAGACCGGAGTCCGACCAGAGTATGGAGAGGTTGTCTCTCCCTCCGGGGGCAGTCGCCAGGTAGCGGTCCGGGCTGAACTGCCCCGTTAGGCCCACCGCCAGTCCGAGGCCGTCCGAAGCACGACACCAGGAGTTGAGCCACTTGAGGGGGTCTTCACCTCGGGTAGGAAACAACGAACGAGGCAAGACACTTTCTGGCGACGCAAGTGCTAGGCGCAATGCGTCTGAAGCCGACTGCTGGGCCCCATAAGCGATCAGGAACACCGAGTCCTGCAGCTTAGTGCCAGCAACCGATGGGTCCTTTCCTAGCATTAAGGCCCCCACCCAGAACGGTCGCCCTTCTGAACCGATCCGGATGTAGATGCCCGCCTCGCCCGAGCTTGACAGGCCCGACACCCGCACCGCCCCGTAGAAGTCTCGCTTCACAGCGTCTGCGAGGGTTTCACCGTCAGCATCGGCTCCCCCGCCTATGCCTTGGGTGGGATTGCGCCATGCAAGTGCCCCGGTGATTCCAACACCGAACGCCTTGAGATCGATGTCAACCTCGTAGAGCGAAACGTCGAATCCCACGTCATGACCCTTCGCCATGACGTCGACATGACCACCGGTGCGCTTGATTCCCGGAATGCCTGTGTCCAAGGCGAAATGGATACGGCTTCGGATCGACTTACCCAGGAGGAACTCAATTGCACGAATGCCGATCGGCCATTTGTCGAACATTAGCGAGGGCGCCTCCGTCGGCATCCTCAGCGCGAGACTTGGCGCACCTCCGCTATCTAGCGGGATCGACATCACCGCCTCGATTCCGGCGCGGTCGAAAAACGGGATGGCATCGCGCAACGTTTGGCCCGCGACCAAGTCCACCTCGAGCGTGGCCGAGCGGAAGTCGGTTCGAAAGCGCTTAAAGGACAACTTCTCGAAGCCGGGGAGAGATTGCGTGTCGACCGCGATGCCGTCTCTCGGCTTCAACTCAAAGATCGATTGCTGGCCCGACACAGCGCTGAACTGCCCTTCGCCGACAAGTTCTACTGGCTTGCCCGTGCGCTTGTCGATCACCGAGTGAAGAACCAGACGGAGCGTCAGGGCCGATGTCGCCGCTTTACCTTGTGTCCCGGTGCTGCGGTACGCCGACAGCATGAGTTCCAGCGGTGGGCTTTTTGAAGAATCGAAAGGATAAAGACGCACATCGCCCACATCGCTCTTCCACAGCGCGTTCCATGTATGGCCGTTTGCATCGAGCCAGCCGTACTCCAGCCGCAGGCCCGCATTCATCTCGTCGCGCAGGCGCTTAAAAAATTCGGCGCCTGTCGGCACTTCGGGCAACACCAGCGGCACGTCCGCGATGAAGACTCCGCTCCAGAGGTTGCTGCCCGGATCTTCCACCGCTCCCGGCAACTGTCCAGGCTGCTGCGCACGCGTTCTCGGCCAGAGGGTGGGATCCTTTGCCGCTGACTCCTTGAAGAAGTTGGCCCCGAGGTTCAACGCAGCCGGCGAAAAAGTTGCGACCCGGCTGTAGTCGAATGCGAACGCGCACGTCAGCCCCTTGTCATTGCGCTTCATGTCCCACAGCCACGTAGCCGTTGCGGGATCAGCACCTTCGTAGAGGGGAATGCCCAACCCTGCGGCAAATGGCCAGAGCGCCCCCGTCGCGGAGTCGCCCGGCTTCAGGTTGTCTCGCACGAACTTTCGGAACCAGTTCCTTTGTGTGGCACTGCTGCGCAGTTTGCTCAGGCTAACGACGACGTCTTCGAGCTGATTGCGCTCGGCCCACTTGTCCAGCGCGGTTTCATCGAAGTTGAGCTTCAACTCACGATCAAAAAACTTCTTCCAGCCCTGACCTTGGTATGCACCAGCGACGTAAGCAAGCACGAGGCCGAGCGTGGCGTACGCCAGGGTCTCGTTGCCCTCTTCTGCCTGCGCTTGACCTTGTGCTGCCGAAGGCTGCGGCATTTGTCTGAGTGACACCGCATCGAAGCCCGTTCCTAGGTTTGCAAGGTCGTGGAGCGTGAGTCCCTGCGGGCCGTCGAGCTCCCAGAGTTTTTGCCAGTTTGGTGGCACCTGCATTCGCGGCGCCGTCGTCGACTGACTTGCCTCGAGGATTGCCGTTGCGCGAAGTCGCATACGCACCGAACGCGAAAACGCATCTTCGTCCTTCGTCTGTAGGAACGAAGCCGCTCCACCGAAAGGCGGAAGGTGCAGGGTTGCCGAAACCGAAGTGAGACTGCCTACCCATTGGTCCTGCTCGGGGTCGGCGCCGGCGATTGCAGCAAGCTTGTAGATGAACGGCGAACCACTGGCACTACGGTCCACCTCCAGCAGTGCTTGCCCGACAGGCATCTGGAGCACACCGAGCCGACCGTCCTGCGATCGCTGTTCTTTCCTTGGTCCGAGCCAGCCGCAGGCGAGGTCTACCAACGGGGCCGTGGGGTTGGCGACCGCACCGGCCTTGAGCAAAACCTTGGCCAGCAAGCCTTGCTCTTCGAGAACCTCTCTTTGCCGGCCCGTGCTATCGATGCCCAAGATTCGCAGGCCGTCGAACCGGGAATCGGCATGGATCGATGTTGACGAGGGCAAGATCGAAGCGAAGGTCACGCTCTGGACGAGGGACGTGTCATGGCCAGCCTGTGGCAACCCCGCAGTGACTTCGATAGACGACCCCGGTCCGGACCACGTCGCGCATTGGCCGAAACTAATGTTGATGCGAGCATCGCGGTGCATGAAGGCGCTTAGCCGCCCCGGTTCAATGCGCACGCGATCGACAGGCAAATTCCCATCCTGGCTTTGTGGCGAGGCGAGCACCAACGGGAACTTTGGCGACGGCATCAGGCACAAGAGCGCCGTGGAGACAGGCGTTTGTGGCGCATCAAGGTCTAGCGTCGATGGCGTGCCCTTAGCAGTGAAATGCAGACGTATGCGCGTCACGTCCGACTTCTTGTAGTTGACGAAGAGTGTGAGCGGGAGGAAGTTGTTGCCGCGCGTCGCCGCAAACGTAATGCCGGCCTGCTGAAGCCGTGGTTCGGTCGACCTCAGCGGATAGAGGGTGCAGCTGTGCTCGACCATCCATCCTTCAGCGTCTTCTACTAGGCGACCGCCTCCGGACGTCCCCGAACGCAACCAGCCGGCGTATGCCGGGCCACCTTCAGATCTACCCTCGGACTCAGCATCGAGACCCCGCTCCACTTGCACATCATTGACGCCGACGCCAGGCAAGAGCAATTCGAATTGAAAATTGTCAGGGTACGTCGGCGCGTCCGACTGCTTGCAAGACCACACTGAGAACTTGTCGAACACGACACTAGTGGCCTCGCCGGCCACCTTGCCGAAAGTCCACTTGCGGACTGCGATGCCCGGTCCGGTGCCGGCACTGACAACGTCCTGCCTTACGGATATGGGTGGACAAGAATGAAGTTGCCTCGCCTCGCCTGGCTCTGCCGCGCCAGCAATCATTGGGTCTGAATCCGGCACTCTTACTTCGAAGGGTGTACCGAAAAGGCTGGCGTTGAGCATCCCAGAGATCGCAACGCGGCCATCGGGCTCGGGCCTTAGAACGCTTGAGGCCGTGGTCCTAAGCGCGAACAGCGCGCTGGGGATGCCAGTGAACAAATCGAAGAATTTGCCTTTAGACATAGCGCCCCGCCAGAGATGCGAGACGGCGCAACACGTTGAGCACGCCAACGGTGTACTGCTGGATTATTCGCATGGTCTCTCCCCTTCGCTCGCAGCCCTCGGCTTTGAGTCGGACTTGAACGCTATGTCAAGGGAAGCATTCGCGCAATGCCGTCTTACCCGTTGGCGAATTGAAGGCGGCCGAAGTGAACCGCCCCGGGTTTCGAGGAGGCTCAACACCCTGGGAGGATAGAACCATGAGCAAGTCGAACAAGCTTTCGCCTGAGGTGCGTGAGTGCGCGGTGAGGATGGTGCAAGAGCACCGCGGGGAGACTCCGTCGCTGTGGGCGGCCATCGAGTCCATTGCGCCCAAGATCGGCTGTATGCCGCAGACGCTGAACGAATAGGTCAAGCGCGCAGAAGTTGATGCCGGTGTGCGCGAAGGCGTGGCGACCAGCGAGGCCCAGCGCGTGAAGGAACCCGAACGCGAGGTGCGTGAATTGCGCAAGGCCAACGAGATCCTGAAGCTGGACAGCGGGTTTTTCGCCCAGGCGGAACTCGACCGCCGAATCAAGTCCTGAAGGCCTTCGTCGACCAGCATCGCTAGCAGTTCGGGGTCGAGTCGATCTGTCGCGTCATGCAGATCGCCCCATCGGCGTACTGGCGCCATGCCGCCCGTCAGCGTAACCCGGTGCTGTGCTCGCTTCGCGCGCAGCGTGACGCAAGCTTGTTGCCGCATGTTCAGCGTGTTTGGCAGGGCACCATGCAGGTCTATGGCGCCGACAAGGTCTGGCGTCAGCTCAACCGTGTGGGCGTCGCATTGGCGCGCTGTACAGTGGAGCGATTGATGCGCCAGGAGGGCATGCAGGGCGTGTGTCGCGGCAAGGCGGTGCGCACCACCGTTCCTGATCCCAAGGCGCCGTGCCCCCTGGACCGGGTCAACCGGCAGTTCCGCGCCGAGCGGCCCAACCGGCTCTCGGTCTCGGACTTCACCAACTTCTCAACCTGGCAGGGCTGGGTCTACGTGGCGCTCTTGGTGGATGTGTTCAGCCGGCGCATCGTGGGCTGGCGCCAGAGCAGTTCGATGCACACCGAGTTCGTGCTCGATGCACTGGAGCAGGCGCTGTACGACCGCAAACCCTCTGAGGATGGCAGCCTGACGCATCACTTCAACAGGGGCTCGCAATACCTGTCCATTCGCTACAGCAAGCGATTGGCCGAAGCTGGGAATGAGCCCTCAGTAGGCTCCAGGGGGACAGCTACTACAACGAGCTGGCCGAGACCATCAACGGGCTCTACAAAGTCGAGGTGATCCATCGGCGCTGGCCCTGGAAGACCAATCGGGCGGTGGAACTGGCCATGCTGGAATGGGTGGCTTGGTTCAACCATCACCGCCTGATGGAGCCCCTGGGCTACGTCCCGCCGGCTGAATTCGAGGCCATCTACCATCGACAACGCGCTAGTCAGGCCGCGACCGTCTGACCTAAACCAACGGGCCTCCACGATACCCCGGGCGGTTCATTCGCGCCAAGGCCCCTCAGCCATGAGCGCGATCACCCGATACGCCGAGTCGATGCCACTTGTGACCGCGGCCGATACCTTGACCAGGCTCGCACTGGTCGCGAGTTCAGAGTTGAGTGAAACGCTTTGCCAAGAATTCAGACTTGAACGAGACGCGGATTCAGGAGTGCGTGACAAGCCGGCGCGCAAGTCATTGATCGACCTAGCCTGCGAGTTCAGCCTTCAGTGAAATCCGACAGTGGCTTGAACTCAGGAGGCCGCGGTTGGTTGTCGGTTTGCGCTGTAGTTCGAACTATTTGCGCTTTAGTTTGAACTCGGACGGCCGCAGTTTGAGGCTTCGCGCTGGGTGTAAGTTGTTGATTTAATAGGTATTTTTGGGCTGCATGGCGACAGGGCCGAGGTGCATCCTGGGGCATCGTCGGAGTCGACCTTGAATTCGCCTTCTGCCCGACCTTACGGGCTGCTCCTCAAGCGCTGCGGCGCAAAGCCCAGTGCCGCGCTGTCGCTCCCCATGCGGGGCGATGGGCTGGAGTTCTTGGCCGACCTTCGCGGCCGATGGCTGGCGACGGTCGCCACGGTGCGGCCGGACCGGCCAGCGGGAGAGAAAGTCCGCGCGCAATCCCTGCTCCAGATTTGGGACGCCCACAAGGGCACGCTGCTCGCGAGCAAGACCTATGACGGAGAACTGCGCTCACTGACCTCGACTGCGGACGGCTCGGTGATCTACGGCATGCTGGCGGAGACCCTGCCGGCCACGACACGCTACGAGCAGACCTACGGAAGGGTCGCACTGCAGCGCTTCGAGATCGCCCCCGCCGTCCTAGCTGGGCCTGTCGAAGCGGAGCAGGCCTGGGATGCACAGGCCTGTCTGATCGAGGACGAGTTGCCCGGTGCGCGAGCAGTCGGTGATGCCTTGCGTCAGGTCGAGGTGGTGTTTGATCTGCCGCTGCCGTTTGTGCGAGGCGGGGCAAAGGTCTGCAAGACCGCCATGACCGCATGGGGGCTGACACCCGACGGCGCCCTCTGGATCGACCATGGCGCCTACCTCGAGCGCATTGATCCGTCCAACGGCCAGGCGATGGGCCGGGTCGCGACACCGCGCTCAGACAGGGTCTGCAGCGACGTGTCCTTTGAAAGGCGACAGTTCCTCAGCTGGCAGGGCGACACGGTCACGCTGCGTGACTTCAGCACGGACGGACGCGTGAGCCCGCGCCGCGTGCTGGCGGTCCAGCCCGGGTGGCAGGTGCTGTCGGCACGCTGGTTGTCGGGGGGGCGCGTCGGCGTTCGTTGGGTCAAGGCCGAATGGACGGGCCGGGCTGACGATGAAGGCGCGACGGGTTCGGCACAGGCCTCGATCTACGATGCCAACGCAAGGGGTGCTCGCAAGCCTTTGCGGGTGGTCCAAGGGCGGGCGCAGGCCGGCAGCGCAGTCTTTGAGGAGGAGCTGGATGGCAGCGATGTCTTTGATGATGAGGAGCAGTCGTCGCGGCCGGTTGAGGCGGAAGGGTCTTACGTCTGGGAGATCAGCCATTTCCGCAGCGTGCGGGCCAGGCCAAGGGGCAAGCAGCCAGGACGCCTGGGTGACACGGTGCTGTGGGATGGCTTCAGCGCAGCCTCCCGCGACGGCACGGATGGCCTGCTGCCTGAACGCGTGATGGGGCTTGGGGGAGCGCTCGGCCTTGTCACGGCGGGGCCTTGGTGGACCCTCTACGACGTGGCCACGCGCAGCCGTATCGCAAGGCTGAACGTCCCGAACGCCCATGCCTTTGCATGGAGCCACCCGTACTCGATGCTGTTGTTCAGTCATCGCATTGACGCGTTGGGCGAGATTCGATTGCGCGGCGTGCGCCTGGTGTCTCCAGCAAGCATGCATTCCCTGGAGACGGAAAAATGACGATATTGCCCTGGCGCCACGCCGCCGTCCTGCTGGCCCTCTGCACAGCGGTACCGGCCCTCGCGGCGGGCTTTGATTGCGCCAAAGCCTCGACACCCATCGAAAAGGCGATCTGCGAGCATGCGGACCTGTCGCTGGCTGACTTCGTGCTCAATGAGCGCTATCGGTACCTCGTGGCCAACTGCGCGGCGAAGCCCGCGGAGCAGCAGGAATGGGTGGCCCATGTCCGCAAGAGTTTTGCGGGCTTCGATCAGGTCGAGGAGGCGGTCGAGGATTTGAAACTGGCGTATCGGCAGCGCAATGAGGAACTACTTCAGGCCCTGGACGAGTGCAGCTTGCAGCGCCCACCGGCACCTTTGCGCGTGACGACCGTGAGCCATGCCCGGTCGTCGATCAAGCTACCCTGGGTCAACACAGCGTCGCCAGAGGCGTCGCGGCGGATCAACGATGCCGTGTTCAGTCGCGTGTTTGGCGGCCCCGCCCCAGCGCGCCTCACCGATGCAATCGCTGCACTCCCGGACAAGGATGAACCGGGTGCTTCCATCAGCGATGCCACGTACAGCATCCGCCGCAACGACGGCCGTCTGTTCGTGCTGGAGGTCAAGGGACAAGGTTGCAGCGCGTACTGTGAATCCTTTGCCGAGCAGCTGTTGTTTGATGCGCGCACGGGCAAGACGCTCACCAACAAGGAACTCTTCACGGAGGCGGGCCGCAAGGCGCTGCTGCTCCACTACAGCAGCGCTCGCGCCCTGCGCGGCCGTGGCGTGATCTCGAAGGTGGGGCGCGACGGCGTCAGCGAGCCAAACGAGCTGGCGCACTACCAGCGCTGCGTCAGGGAGTGGACAAGCGGCCACTGGACGAGCGAAGTCGGCTTGCTTCCCGCAGTCAATCTCGATGCGAAAGGGCAATGGTTTTTGCCCGGTGGCACCTGCGGCTCTCACGGGACACGGAATTGGAACTTGCTGGATGGCCTTGACGTTCCGCTGTCTCGATCACAGCTTGTCGCACACTTGAGCCCCTACGGAAGAAGCGTGTTGCTTGGAGAGTAAGGGCCATGAAAATGCATCAGAAGGTGCAGGCAAGGCGAGCCGTGACGCTGCTTGCCATGGTGTCCGCACTCGGGCTGTGCCTGCCGTCGGCGTCCGCCCAACCCGACCCGCTCTGGCGGTGGGTCCAGGCCTCACCCCTCCTGCTCCGGGAGGCGCCCAAGCCGGACGGGCACGTGACGGGGCGGCTGCAACAAGGCACGCGGGTGACGTTGACGAGCCAGGACGAGTCCAGCGGCTACTGCGGCGTCTGGACGGACTCTCATTGGCAGGGATTCGTCGCATGCCGCCATCTCAGTGCCACGCCCGTCGCCCCGAAGCGTGCCGGCGAGGGCGGAGTGCCTCCGGATCGCCGGTGGGTGGCCGGATCAGGACTCATGCTGCGGGCGCAAGCGCAACGGGATGCTCCGGTGCTTGGGCGACTGGCCCTGAACACTGAGCTGACTTTGGGCAACGATCAGTCGGCGTCGGCGAACGGCTACTGCGCCGTCGAAACTGTCCCCATCGCCGGCGCTGCGGCCTTGAAGGGGTTCACGGCCTGCCAATACCTGGCCTCGTCGCCCATCGCGCCCGAGCGGATGAGCGTTGCGGAGGTGTGGGACGGCGAGAGGACCGCCCCCAACCCGGACTTCAATCCCCGCCGGCTCTTCGCGCTCGAGCCCTCCTGGAACAGCATGGCGCGCTACATCAACCAGCAAAACGCTCCCTGCGACGACGAAGGGAAATGCCCGCTGCGCGACGCGGACGTTGCCGACGTGCTGGCGGACATGCGTCGCCAGCTGCATGGGCAATTCGTCGCAGAGACGCAGGCGCCGGTTCCGTTGGCGCACTGGCCGCAGATCGCTGCGGGTACTCCCGCTACAGGCCTGTCGGACTTCCCGCTGCATGCATGGAATCAGGAGGGTGAGGACGGCAGCCAGGCGCTGGGTCGTGCGCTGTCAGTCCCCGCGGTGCGTCCCTCCTGGTTCCGTGACGAAGAAGAGCTGGCGTCGCCGGGCACATCGCTGTCGGGACTTGCTCATCGCTTTCATGCAAAGAAGCAGTTGTTCGTGGGGGCTTTGCTGCCAGGGCATTCGGCGGACGATGACAGCCAGGTTGCGCGCCTGACCCGCCCCTTGCATCGTATCGAGCTCCTGGCCGACGGCAGTGTGACCAGCAAGCTCGAGACCCCCGAGGTGGTGAACGATGCATGGGACCCGGATCGCGACTACAACTGCGAAGGATGGCCAGGACCCGGGTTCGCGTTCGGCGACGTCGACGCGGCGACGCGACAACGCAACCAATTTGCGGACGTGTCGCCGCCGCCTGGCGGCCCGCTGCGGATTTTCTGGTTCTACAGCAACCGTGCCCTGCCCGCGGGCAAGGCTCAGACGCAGCGGGAAGTCGTGAAGCTGGACCGTCGCACGACGGGCTTCGTGTCGATGGAGCTGCGCCGCATTGATCTGGAGGGCGATGGCGTTCCTGACTTGCTATGGGTCCAGGCAACGGGCCGAGGGCCTGGACACCTGCAAGGCCCGCCCGCGCACGATGACCCTTGGTACCGGCTGCTGCTCGTCAACATAGGGGGCGAGTGGCGTGTGCTGGGGGAGGATCAGATCATCTATGGGTGCGGATGCTGAGCGCGGTCATTGAATCGCTCGGGGTCCGGTAGGCGGCGCCGGACCGCACGCTGAGCCCATTCGGATGTGCCCCGGGCACTGGGCTGCCGATTGTTCAGCGATTGTTCAGTTCAAACGACAGCGGGACCTACGGCCGCGAAATTCAAACTTCAGTGAGACACGGGCGCCGACTCTGTGGACGCAAGTCGCCCCAAGCCCTTGCGGCATCGCATGCCCCTGTTCAGACTTCAGCGCAAGCCGACAGGCATGCCGTCCACTCCTCAACCTGGCGGATGTTCCGCCGGCGCATCTCTGCCAGAGTGCGGACGGTCGCCTGAAGGGGCCCTTGGATGGTGTTCCCGTCCCGGCGACGCGGGGTGTCATCCAGTTCGGGGGCAGGTCTGCCGCCTGCTCGGCGCCACTTCCTGCTTCAATGGGGTGGGCGCACACGGCGCTTGGCGAGGGAGATCAACATGGCATTCGTGAATGATCCGATCCGGCACGTCGTCGTGCTGATGATGGAAAACCGGTCCTTCGACCAGATGCTGGGGGACCTCGTCCGGCTGGATCCGGCGCGCGGCATCGAGGGCATCGATCGGGCGAATCCCGGCAGCAATCCCGTCCCGGGCGGCGGCGTCGCCTTCCAGAGCGAGGGTGCCTCGCTGCAACTCCCGGACCACTTCGACCCCAGGCATGAGCTGCCCAATGTGCTGACGCAGCTGGGGGGCGAGGAGCACCCGACGATGGACGGCTTCGTGGCCGACGGCGTGGCGTCGCTTGCGAAGCGCTTCAAGGCCGATGCCGTGGCCCGGCAGGTCATGGGCTACTTCAGCGCGGAGCCGGATCTCGCCCAGGACCCGCTGCCGGCCCTGCGCAGCCTGGCGCGGCACTACACCGTGTGCGACCGCTGGCATGCCTCCCTGCCCGGCCCGACGTGGCCGAACCGCTTCTTCGCGCTGTGCGGGACGGCCGCCGGAAACGTCAAGATGCCGGAGACCTTCAGTGACGTCGGCCTGCTGTTCAAGGCCTACGACATGGACACCATCTTCGACCGCCTGCGCGGCGCAGGACGCAGCCACCGCATCTTTCACCAGGGGGTGTCCCTGTCGATGCTGCTGCGCCATACCTGGGCACATCCCGGTGTCTACGGCGACATGAACGACTTCCACGACCTGGCGTCGGGGGATCCGGCCGCCTTTCCCGAGTTCTCCTTCATCGAGCCCAAGTACTTCTCGGTGTTCGGCCACACCCAGAATGACCAGCACCCGCCTCACGACGTCTCCTTGGGCGACGCCTTGATCGCCGATGTCTACAACGCGCTGCGGGGTAACGAGGCACTCTGGCAGCAGACCCTTCTCGTGGTCCTGTATGACGAGCACGGTGGCTTCTACGACCATGTGCCGCCTCCGGCGACGGTGCCTCCGGACGACGCCGTTGACACGCACTTCCACTTCGACTTCCGGCGCCTGGGCGTGCGCGTGCCGGCGCTGCTGGTGTCGCCGCATGTGAAGGCGGGCGGCGTGGACCATGGCACCTACGACCACACCAGCCTGCTGGCCTACCTCTGCCGCAAATGGGACCTCCTGCCGCTGGGGGCGAGATGCCAGCAGGCCGCCGATTTCTCCGCGTCCATCGTCGCGGGGGCCAATCCGGACGTGCTGCCGCGCATCGAACTGCCCCGGCGCAAGGCCCTGAGTGCCCGGGTCTCACCAGAAATGGTCAACGAGAACCAGCGGGCGCTGGCGCTGATGGTGGACTTCGTCCGCGGGGAGCTGGGTCTCGCCGAGCGGCCGGTGGACGCGCCGCCCGGTACACGGGACCTGGCCGCGGTTGCTCCCATTTCCGGTGAGCATGTGGAGCGCAAGGCCGACGAGGCGCTGCGGTGGCTGAAGAGCCAGGCCGTGTCCGGGAGCACCCTCCCCGCGGCGGCTGCCCCAGCGCTTCGGGTCTTGATGGTGCATGGCGTGGGCCATGGCGACGACCCGGCCTCGCAGGGTTGGAAGCAGCAATGGCAGGACGAGTTCACGGCCAGCGCCCGCGCCGCCGGCCTTGCGGAAACCGTTCAGATCTCGTTTGAGTTCACGCCCTTTGACGACATCTTTGATCGCTATCCGCTCGATGCCGCCACCGTCGCGCGTGGCCTGCTGCTGCTGGGGCGCCATGCCTTTGGCCCGGCGCCCGTGTTCGGTCAGCGGGACCTGGTGCAGCGCGGGCTGGCTGACGTCGTGCGCTGGACGGCGGGGATGGTCATCCAGTGGATCGAGAACGAGGCGCTCCGGGACGAGCTGTCACGCCGCATCATGCAGACCTTCACCGACAGTCGCTGCGACATCGTCTGCGCGCACAGCCTGGGATCGCTGGCCTGCTATGACGCCTTCCGGCGCGAGGTGGCGGCGCATGCCGGCCAGGCCTTCAACGGGCGGAGCTTCATCACCTTCGGCAGCCAGATTGCGCATCCAGCCGTGCAGGGCGTCTTCGGCGGCCGCATCGCGCCGCTGAATGACGGCGTGAACGGCTTCGCCCAGTGGTTCCATCTCTTCAACCCCAACGACCACGTCTTCACGGCACCGCTGCCGGGAGGCGATGTGCACACGCACTCGCTGGTGGCGTCCTTCGACCTGCCGTTCGACCCGCTCAACCACGATGGCGGCGCCTACCTGAAGCATGGCGTCATGCAGCGCTCCGTGCTGCCGGTCGTGCTGCCAGCCGCTCCCACGCCGGCGGTCCCCGGCGTGGCACCGCGGCTGCGCCTGGCGCCCGCGATCATCGCTCCGCGCCGGGCCCATCGCCGCGCCCTGCTGGTCGGGATCAACGAGTACCCAGATCCGCAGATGCGGCTCAATGGCTGCGTCAACGACGTCTACCTGATGAGCGCGCTGCTCCAGGAGTGCGGGTTTGATGCAGACGATATCCGCGTGCTGACCGACGGCCGCGCCACCCGTGCCGCCCTGCAGGAGCGGCTGGAATGGTTGTCGGAGGGCGTGGGCAATGGCGACGAACGCGTCTTCTTCTACTCGGGGCATGGCGCGCAGATGCCGCTCTACGGTGCGGATCGGCCCGGTCAGATGGCGGAGACCCTGGTGCCTGCCGATTTCGACTGGAGCGAGGCCCACGCCTTCACGGACCAGGACTTCAATCGCTATTACAGCCAACTGCCCTATGAATCGAGCTTCGTGGCAATGTTCGACTGCTGTCATGCCGGCGGCATGACGCGAGGCGGCCAGCGCGTCCGGGGCATCGAGCCGCCTGACGATGTGCGGCACCGTGCCTTGCGTTGGAGCCCCTCCCATCAGATGTGGGTGCCCCGGGACTTCGTGGAAACGGCGCGTCGGGGCGCCCGGCCTTTCGATGCCAGCCGCGCCGGCGGAGATCAGTCGGCGGCGCGCCACCCCTTGCCTCAGCGATCCGGCCTTGGAGAAGCGGGGGCGCTGCGCCTGGGTGACAAGCTCGACTTCGATGCAGCCCGCGACCGCTATGGCCATCGCGGCCCCTACCTGCCGCTGCTGGTCTTTGCGGCAGGGCAGAACGAGCTGGCGGCGGAGTACGACCATGGGGCCACGGCCTACGGCGCGTTCACGTTCGCGATGAACAAGCAACTGCGCCAGCGGCGGACCCGGCCACCGAGCTTCGCGAAGCTGGTGGAGGGCGTGCGGAAGGAACTCGTCCAGCTGGGCTTCCAGCAGACGCCCACGGCCAGTGGCCCGCAGGACAAGCTGGACCAGCCCCTGCCCATGCTGCGCTGGCGCGACGGGCAGGGACGCTAGCCGGCCGAGACCGGCGTCAGGCGCTTCGTGCTTGAGGGGGAGGCGGCCTGCCGGGGCGTCACCCTCGCCTGGGCGCTGCTCGGTCAGGCGGGGCGGCCTCGATGCCGGTCATGCCGGGTCGGCGCCGCCCGCACGCTCTCGACGCTGCCGCTCGCGCAGCATGTAGAGATACAGCCCCTCGACCTTGGTTCGGGCCCACGGCGTCCGCCGCAGGAACTTCAGGCTGGACTTGATGCTGGGATCGAATGCGAAGCAGCGCAGCGGGATGCGTTCGTCCAGGCCAGCCCAGCCGTATTCCTCCTGCAGTGCCGTCAGGATGGCTTCCAGCGTGAGGCCATGCAATGGATTGCGCGGCTGGGCAGGGGAGGCGGGAGCGTCAGTCATCTGCGGATTGTCGCCGGCTCTGTGGCGCTCGTGCCGAGGACAGCGTGAGCGCGCCTCCCACCGCCGCAGCGGCGTGCGGTCCTCGGGGCGCGGGTGGGCGATCAAGGCTCGGCAGGGCTGCGCACGCACGCGCGCCGTTGTCCCATAGGTCAAATGAATTGCCGGAGTTTTGCTAATCAATTAGTTGAATGGCAAGAATCGACAAGACCTGACCGTTTCTGCGCCCGGGACCGTGGGATCCACTTCTAGACTGGCCGCCACCCCAATGGCAGACGGAGAAGCAACTTGAAGGTGCAACCCAGCAGCAGCAACGCCCCAGTCGAAGTCCTGGCAAAGCCCGGTTCGGTCCGGTCACCGGAGGACTTCCAGAAGATGCCGCTCGAGTATCGCGAGCTGGCCATCCACCTGATGAAGGTCCACACCGAAGGCGAACTGACGGGGGCCGACGACTACACCCAGGTCTTCTACAACATCGCGCCCAATGCCTATGAAAAGCTGGTCTGCTGCGAGCGCGCGGCGGAAGAGATCGAGCACTACCAGCTGAGTGCCAAGGTGCTGTCCGACCTCGGCGTGGACACCAGCTACATGCTGACCCAGAACTACCTGCAGCGTCCGCTCTATGCCAACGAGCTGGTCCGGGGCGTCAAGACCTGGATGGAGCGGGGCATCTTCTCGTTCCTGGGCGAGGCGGTGGTGCTGGAGCATCTGCAGGAGTTTGTCGACTCCAGCTACGCGCCGTTCGCGGAGATCTTCACGCGGCAGATCATCAGTGACGAACACACGCACATCGCGC
This sequence comes from Burkholderiaceae bacterium, assembly GCA_041912595.1. GTDB lineage: Bacteria > Pseudomonadota > Gammaproteobacteria > Burkholderiales > Burkholderiaceae_C > Roseateles_B. The sequence continues at coordinate 119,713 of JAYRMR010000004.1, read as the reverse complement.
ACGGCTACCGCATCATCCACGAGGCCTGCCAGACCGAGTCCGGACGCGCGGAAGTCCAGGAGGCGCTCGACCGGTTCTGGCCGCATCTGCTCAAGCTCTTCGGTCGCGCGGAGTCGCCGCGCACGCTGCAGTACATCAAGTGGGGGCTTCGCAAGACCAGCAACGACGAGCTCCGCCAGAAGTTCCTCAACAAGACGGTGCCGCGCCTCCAGGTTCTGGGTCTCAAGGTGCCCGAACCCGTCCGCGGCGACGCTGCACTGGTGGAGGTGTGAGCCATGCAGGACCGCACTGTTGCCCGCCATGCCGTGGCGGCCCGCATCGAGGAACTCTTGGCAGGTGATGAAGTCCTGGCCGGCCGGCTCGATGCCCTGCGCCGCTTCGGCTCCCGCGTGCGTGCCTCGGAGTACCACGTCACCAATGCCTGCAACATCCGCTGCAAGGGTTGCTGGTTCTATGAATACGGTCACGACAAGACGGCGGGCGAGGCCAAGTCCCTGGACGACTGGAAGGCCTTCATTGAAACCCAGCGCCGCCAGAAGGTGTCGGCGGCGCTGCTGATCGGGGGCGAGCCGGCCCTGTTTCCGGACCGCGTGGCGGCCTTCGTCGAGGGCATGCGCTATGTGTCCATCTCGACCAACGGCCTGCGGGCATTGCCCCGCGAGGCGCCCTTCGAGAACGTCACGGTCTTCGTGTCGGTCTTCGGCGGCGGCCCGCTGGATGACGAGCTGCGGGCGATCAAGCCGGGCGGCCGCACCTTCACCGGTCTCTTCGACACGGCACTGGCCAACTACAAGGACGACCCCCGCGCCTGCTTCGTGTTCGCGGTGACGGAGCGCGGGCTGGGGCACGTGGAGTCCACCGTGCAGCGCATCCGCGACAACGGCAACACGGTCACCTTCAACTTCTACAGCGAATACAACACGGGACACCCCTTGCGCATGCACAACCAGCGCCTGCTGCTGGCGGAGATGCTGCGCGTCCGCGAGGCCTACCCGGAGGTGGTCCTGAACCATCCGGCCCATATCGAGGCCATGGTGACCGGCTCCAGCTGGTTGGGCAGCTTCGGCCGGGACAGCTGTCCCAGCATTAGCGTGGACCACCCGGACAACGCGGAGCGCGTCGCGAGCGGGGCGCCCGTCTTGCCCATGTTCAATACCTGGAAGGCCGATCTGCAGACGCTCGAGCGCTGCTGCACCTCGGGCCATTGCGAGGGCTGCCGGGACAGCCAGGCGGTCTACAGCTGGTTCATGGTGAGCCTCGCCGGATCGCTGGCCTCCAGGGAAACGCTGGAGACCTGGGTGGACGTCGCCGAGAGCTACTGGCGGCAGTTCATCTGGTCGCCCTATCGACGCAAGCCGCAGCCGCCGCTGCATGAGGACGCCCAGGCCCTGCAGCCGCTGGAGCTCAGCTGATGGACAGGCCGCCGTCCCCGCTGGCGCAGGACCGGGCGATCCGCTTCCCGCTGGATGCCGCGCAGCGCGCCTGCTGGGAAAGCCGCCTCAACACGATGGCCTTGCTGACGCACATGGGCGCTGCGCTGGACCTCTCGGACGAGCAGGCGGTGCGGATCCGCCTGGTCCGCCCGCTGGCGGCGCATGCCGGCGGGCTGGGCGGTGAGGCCATCAATGGCGCCACGCTCGCGGCCATGGCGGACTGCGGCATTGCCACCGCCGGTGTCCTGCTCTTTCGCGGGCGCACCTGCGGCACGCTGCAGCTCTCCATGGACTTCATGAAGCCGGTGCGATCGGCCGCCCCGGAGCTTGAATGCCGTGTGCTGCGCCGCACCAGCTCGCTGGCGTTTGTCGAGGCTCGGCTTCTCGGGCGGCACGGGGCGCTGCACTTCAAGGCCAGCGGCATCGTGTCCGTGGCCCGCGCGATGGAGGGCGACGATGAAAGCTGGGCCTCCCGCTTCGCCATGCCCGCCCCGCCGGACGACGAGCCGTCTTCGCTACTTCTCGACTCGCTTCAACACCATGACGCCACTTCACCCATCGTCTGAGTCCGTCGAGTTCGCCGGGCGCATGCAGCGCCTGCAGAGTTCGGCCGTGCGGGACCTGCTCAAGCACAGCCGGACGCCCGGCATGATCTCCCTGGCCGGTGGCATCCCGGCACCGGACCTGTTCGACCTGGAGGGTCTGGGCGCCATTCTTGCGGATGTCGAGTCCCAGGCCGATGCCAGCCTCTTCCAGTACAGCGAAACCGAAGGCCGGTGGCCGTTGCGGGCCGAGATCACGGCGCTGATGGCGGAGCGAGGCATGGAGGCGCGTCCGGAGCAGGTCCTGGTGACCGCAGGGTCGCAGCAAGGGCTCGACCTGGCGGCCCGCATCCTGCTCGCGCCCGGGGATCGCATCATCCTGGAGCGCCCCTCCTACCTGGCCGCGCTGCAGGCCTTCGGGCTGGCCGAGGCCCAGATCGTCTCGGCGCCCTCGGATGCGAATGGCATGGACGTCGATTGGGTCGAGCGCTATGTCGAGCAGCACCGGGTGAAGGCCATCTACGTCGTGCCGGATTTCGGAAACCCCACCGGTGCGACGCTGTCGCTGGCGCGCCGACAGCAGCTGGTGCAGCTTGCTGCGCGCAGCGGCACGATGCTCATCGAGGACGATCCCTATGGCGCGCTGCGCTTCCAGGGCGCGCCGCTCGACAGCCTCTACACGCTGGCTCGCCGGCAGGGCGCCAGCGAACGGGTCATCTACCTCTCGTCCTTCTCCAAGATCCTGGCGCCAGGCTTGCGGATCGGATGGATGGTGCTCTCGGACGCCTGCTTCCGGCAGGCCGCCCTCGCCAAGCAGGCCATCGACCTGCACAGCTGCACGCTGTCCCAGCATGTGGTCGCGACCTACCTCGCCAGCGGCCGCCTGCCCTTGCGCCTGCAGGTCCTGCGCGACGGCTACCGGCGGCGTCGCGACGCCCTGATGGCGGCGTTGCGCCAGCATCTGGGCGACGACATCGACTTTGTCGAGCCCCAGGGCGGCATGTTCCTCTGGGCGCGTCTCGACCCCTCCGTGGATGCGGCCCGCGTCCTGGCTCACGGCGTCGAGCAGGGGGTCGTCTTCGTGCCGGGGGCGGCCTTCTATGCCGCGGATCCCGAGCCGCACACCTTGCGCCTGTCCTATTCCATGATCTCCCCGGCCACCGCGCAGGAGGCCGCTCAGCGGCTCGCGCGGTCGCTCGCCGCGGCCCGGGGTTCCACCCTCCAACCGGCAGTCGAGGCGCCATGAACATCGAACTCTTCCTGGCGTTCTGCCTGTACGCCGTGGCCATGTCCATCACGCCAGGGCCCGCCAATTTCCTGGTGCTGGCCTCGGGGGCCCGTCATGGCCCGGTGCGGTCCTTGCCGATGATCCTGGGGATCGCAACGGGCCTTGGAGGCATGGTGCTCGTGTCCGGCCTCGGGCTCTTCGAACTGCTGGGCCGCAGCCCCGGCTTCCTGCTGGCGCTCAAGGGCGTGGGGCTGCTCTACATCGCCTACCTCGCATGGAAGCTGATGACAGCGCCCGGCGGTGAAGCGCCCGTGGCCGAGGGCCACAGCGCCGACGGGCAGCCGGCCGCGGCCGTCTCGTTTCCCAGTGGCTTGGCGCTGCCCCTGTTCAATCCCAAGGCCTGGATCATGGCCTTTGGCGCCGTGACGTCCTATACCTCGCCGGCCGCCGGCCTGCCGCAGGTGGGGCTCGTGGCGCTCACCTTCCTGGTGATCAATGCGCCCTGCATGCTGGTCTGGGCCGTTTTTGGCGGATTCATGTCGCGCCTGCTGACCAGCCCCCGCAGAGACCTGGCCTTCAAGCTGCTGATGGGCGGCCTGCTGCTGCTGTCCATCGTGCCCATCGCCCGTGAACTTCTGGAAGCGATGTCATGAACTACGACGCCACGCTGCCCCGGCTCAACGCCATCCGTCAGCAGACGCTGGGCTGGATCGGCAACCCCCAGGGGCTGAGCCTGCGCGCGGCCCGCTCGCTGATGGATCAGCTGATGGCGGTGCCTGATTTCTTCGACATGGAATGCGCCCGCAGCCTGTTGAGGGATCTCCAGCGCTGCGCCACCGGGGACGGCTTCTCCTTGCGAGACACCCGGCGCTACTTCAACAACCCCCGCAGCGACACCCTCATCTCCCTGCTCAGCGCGCCCTACGCCAAGCCCATGGGTCTGGAGTATCTGAAGTTCGAGCTTCTGCCCGTGGACCCCGCGCTGAGGAAGTACGCGACCAATGTGATGCCCATCGTCGTGCGTGAGTCGACGGAGGGCCTGATCCCGGTGCACACGGTGGCCATTTTCCCGGAGAACCACATGGGTGCGGTTCAGGAGCCTGGCGACAAGATCTACTACCTCATCAACAAGTTCGCCAGCCGTCACCACAAGCTGACCCAACGCATCGTCGAGCACCTGACCACAGACGATTCGTTTCAGCACCTCCGGGACGCCGGCTACCCGGCGATCGAGCGGGCGACGGTCTATTGGGTCTGGATGCACGAGTACCACCACCAGCGCGTCGGTGATCTCCCGATTCCGGCCTTTCTCAAGCTCAAGTCCAGCCGGCCTCTGGCGGGCCTGGAGGAGTTGCGCGTGGATGTGGCCAGCGCGCTGGCCCTGCTGGATGACGGGGATGCCTTCCAGGTCAGCACGGCCTTCCTCTTCGAGTTCATCCTGGCGGAGCGGCTGCTGCGATATGGCGTCGACGGGGTCAGCTTCGATGCGGAGGGGCAGGCCTGGCCCTCCTACGACGCACTGTCCAGCTACATGTTCTTCAACCTGCTGAAGCGGCGCGGGGCGCTGGAGATCGTCGACGGCAAGATCCATCTGAATGGGACGCTCGTGCCCACGCTGCGCGGCATCCTGCGGGACATCCTCGACCTCGAGTCGCTCATCAGGCAGGCGCCCCTCGCGCAGGTGAAGGCGGCGCTGCTGGACTTCGTGCACGACGCGCTGGAGGTGCCCGGACCCGTCCAGCACTACGCCCACCGGCATTACGACCACATGAGGGTGGCCTTGACCCGCCTGAAGGTGGCGGTGGCCATGGCCTGAGGGGGCGTGGCGGACCGCGCAGGTCCGCGCAGACCGGACCTCAAACGGAAGCCGGGACCCGGACCAGGACCGGCGCCAGGACCCGGGCCCGGGCCAGGGCAGGCACCTGAGCCGGGCGTGGGCAGGGCAGGAGATCCATCAATCCTGGTAGTGCCGCTGCTGTCGCTGTTGGCCTTGGCTTTGGCGTTGTCGCGGGCGCGGGCGCTGCCGACGCGGTGCCAGAGGCAAGGCGGGCAATGAACCGGAGTCCGATCTCAGCTCAACGCTGCTCCGCGCCGCCCGATCGCGAGCCCGAGCCCATCGACGCGAGCTGAAGCGGATTCAAGCCCGTCGGTCCGCTGCGAGTCACCGGATCCACGCGGACCACGGCTCCTCGCCCGTCATCTGCGCTTCAGCCCCTGGGCGATCAGGCGGGCGGGCCGTCGGTGCGACAGGTCTGTCGGTAGGCCGAGGGCGTCTGCTGGCAGATCTTCGTGAACTGCCGCGAGAACTGGCTGGCATCGCTGAAGCCGCAGGCCAGGGCGACGTCCTGGATGGACTGCTGGTCGAGCTTCAGGCAAGCCCGTGCGAACTCGATCCGCTTGTGCAGGACGTACTGGTACGGGGCCATGCCCGCGGTGGCCTTGAAGATGCGGGTGAAGTAGTAGGGGCTCAGGTCCACCTGCTGGGCCAGTTCCTCGAGGGTGATCTTGGCGGCGAGGTTGGCGTCGATGTAGTCGTCGAGCCATTTCATCTTCCGATGCGGCAGGTTCTGCAGGCCGGGCCGGGCGCGACGGGTCTGCCCGTACCCCAGCACCAGATGGGCGGCCATCAGCTTGCTGTAGTTCTGCGCGAAGAGGACACCGTTGGGATTGCCCTCCCGCAACTCGCGGTCCATGGCCTCGACCGCGTTGAGCATCGTGGGGTCGGTGTCCTTGGCGAAGCGCGGCTGGCCGGCGAATCGGGGCTGGTTCAGCTCGTCGGCGACGGCATCCACCAGCCCGCGCGACAGCGTCACGAAACACAAGGCACCCAGCGGCTTCTGGTAACGCACGCTGTGGCGGCAGCCGTCCGGCACATAGGCCACGGATCCTCGCCGCTGGACCTCGGACTGCCACTTGCCGTCAATGCGCCGGTCGGCGATCGACCAGGGATTCAGCTTGACCATCAGGTAATGGCCATCGATGCTGTGCTCCAGGGTCTCGAACTCCGCTTCCTCGCGGCGCTCGAAGTAGAGGTCCCCCCACTGGAAGGGAACGCTGTTCCGCACGGGGGCGGCATGGAACAGGCTGCCGTACTGCGCAGGATCCTTGAAGTTGATTTTCTGCATCACCAGGGGCGCTTGTGCGTTGATGTTTGGAAGTCAACTGCAGACTGCCTCGAGACATCGGGAAGCCCGGCACGCGCGGTGCCGGTCGTCGGAAATGTGGTGAATTTCCCAAGCCCTCAAGTCCGGATGCCATCGCCTGGGTGCGGCAGGACTGGCAACGCACCCGGGTGAGGGGCGGCCGGGGGAGGGCAGTGCCAATTCAGTATAGCCAGGGATATCCCGGCGTGACGGTCATGCCTTCGTCGCTTGGCATGACGGCCTGCGTGCGCGCCACAGCGTGTCGCGCGGTGGACCGGCGCTGCACGCGACGGTGCGCGGCCGGCCGCCGTTGCCAGCTCAGCGTCGGGCCACCCAGTAGGTCGCGCCCTGCGGCCCGTAGCGCTCGTCGTGCACCGTGGCGGCCGGCAGCTCGAAGCCATCACCGGGGCGCAGGTGCCGCGTGGCGCCCGCCACGGTGAGCCACATCTCGCCCTGGACGATCCATGCCTTGGCGTCGAAGGGATGCGTGTGGGCTGCCACGACGGTGTCGGGCGCCCAGCTCCGTGTCAGCACCTCCGTGAAGCCCGTGGCGAGGGCGTCGGCGCGGAATTCGTCGAGGGAGGAGGGCATCGCCACGGCGGGCTCCGCGTTCAGCCCCTGGCCTTGACGGCGGCCAGCTGGCGGTCGTTGTCGGCCTTGCGGTCGGCCGCCACCTGCTGGGCCGAGGGGCGGTCGCCGATCAGCTTGGCATAACTCTTCCAGTCCACGCCATGCGTCGCCAGCAGATCTTCACCCAGCACGGCCTTGGTGGCCATGCCCACGAGCGGCAGGCTGACCCACGCGGCGCAATCGGCCTGCGAGAACTGCTCGCCGCCAACATAAGGCGCGAAGCGCGCCAGGCGCTTGAAGGCGGGGATGTTCTTGTTCAGCGTCTTGCGCACCCATTCCTGCTTGGACTCGCTGACCGTGCCCCCGAAGAAGGCCTGCGCATACAGCTCCCGAGCCACCAGCTCGAGATGCAGTTCGATGAAGGTGGTCAGCTCGCGCAGCTTGGCGGCGGCGAAGGGATCGGCCGGCAGCAGCGGCTGCTGCGGATAGGCCGCTTCCAGGTAATCCATGATGACCTGGCTCTCGCACAGCGCCCCCTGCGGCGTCTTGATGAAGGGCACCTTGCCCAGGGGCGAGCAGCTCAGCACGGCTTCGTCCGCCGACTTCGTCATCACCAGCTCTTCCTGGAAGGGGATCTGCTTCTCCAGCAGGGCCAGCTTGACCTTGTTGTAGTAGTTCGAGAGCGAGAAGCCGCACAGCGTGATCATGGGGGTCTCCGGTGTTCTTGGGATCGCCGGAGTCTATGCCGGCGGCGCGGGCCGGCCTGCCGCGCGCGCGACAGGTCGGCCGGCTTTCGCCCGGGCGCTCAGCGGTTCACGAGCAGGATGCCCAGCGCCAGCCCGGCCATGGCACCCATCAGGCGGCCGGAGATGGCCTCGCCCAGCAGCGCGCTGCCCGCCAGCAGGCCGAAGAGCGGCGTGCTGAGGGTGAAGCTGGCCAGCCGCGTGGCGGGGTAGTGGCGGATCAGCCAGAACCACACGAGATAGCTGATGAAGGACACGATCACCGCCTGGAAGCCGAAGAGCCCGGCCAGGCGCCAGCTCCAGCTCTGTGGCCAGGCCTCGCCGGCCCAGACGGCGCCGGCGCACAGCAGCACGGCGGAGACGGCGAGCTGGTAGAACAGCGTCTTCTCGGCGCTGGCCGTCGACAGGCGCGTGGCCCGGATGGCCAGCGTCGTGCCGCCCCACAGCAGCGCCGCCAGCAGGCCCAGCGCATCACCCAGCCATTGGTGCGGGGCGTCGGCCGTCGGGGCGGCGAAGCCCTCCGCGAAGGCGAAGGCGACAGCGCCGAAGGCCAGCAGCAGGCCGGCGCTCTGGCGCAGGCTCAGCCGCTCCGAGCGGGCGATGAAGGGCATGCCCAGGGCCACGACGAAGGGCGACAGATAGATCCACACCACCATGCGTGCGGCGCTGGTGTACTGCATGCCGGCGTAGATGCAGGCGAACTCCGCGGCAAAGAGGCTGCCGACCAGCAGACCACCCGGCAGGCTGCCGTCGTGATCGAACAGCGGGATGCGTCGCCAGCGCGCCCACGTCCACACCAGCACGGCGGCCACGGCCGAGCGCAGGCCGGCCTGCCACATGGGCGTGATCTCCGTCAGCGCCGCCTTGATGGCCACCTGACCCAGGCCCCACAGCAGGCAGCAGGCCAGCAGCGAGCTGATGGCAAAGAAGTCCAGATGGGCGCGGCGATCGGTCATGGCGGGTACTGCGGTGAAGAATGGGGACGCCCGACACGCGCGCACCGGGCGGGTGCATTGTGCGGGCATTGCCGCACGGGCGCGGCGCAGGGCGGGCGAGGGGCGTCGATCCAGGCCTGTTGTTGGTGCACGGGCATCCCGCCTGCGGAGCCACCGCTGGCACGGCGCTTGCGCAGTCCCCGGGATCCTGATGCACTCGAACGAAGGAGGGACGCCCCATGCACACATCCACCCTGCCGCCCGTGGCCGCCACCGGCCTGCGCCTGCGCCTCGATGACCTCAGCGACCCGCGCATCGCGGCCTTGCTGGAGGAGCACCTGGCGGACATGCGGCGCGTGTCCCCGCCCGAAAGCGTGCATGCGCTGGATCTCGAGCGGCTGAAGCGGCCCGAGGTCCGCTTCTGGACGGCCTGGGATGCCGCCGGCGAGCTGCTGGGCTGCGGCGCCCTCAAGCGCCTCAGCGGTGAGCATGCCGAGCTGAAGTCCATGCGCACCGCCACCGCCGCCCGCGGCCGGGGCGTGGCTCGCGCGCTGCTGAACCGCCTGCTGGACGACGCCCGCGACCAGGGCGTGCGACGCCTCAGTCTCGAGACCGGTCCGCAGCCCTTCTTCGCGCCGGCCCATGCGCTGTACCGCTCCGCCGGCTTCGAGACCTGCGGCCCCTTCGAAGGCTATGGCGAGGACCCCTACAGCCTCTTCATGACCCGCGAGGTCTGAGCCGCGCGCCCCCATCGCCGACGGGCGTGTGGGGCGAGGAGTGGCGGGCCGACAGGGCGTGCAGCGCTGGAGGCCGCCTGTGACGCGGCGAGCGATGTGGCGCACGAACAGGCGTGCAAAGAGGCGTGCAACGCCGCGTGCAACGCGGCGAGCGGCACGGCCCGTTCAGCGCTTGCCGCCGCGCAGGAGCAGCAAGCCGCACAACAGCCCGGCGGCCGCGCCGGACAGGTGCGCGAAGGGCGCGATGGGCACGTCCCAGCCGATGACCGTGCGCAGCGGCGCGCCCAGGGGCTGCTCCGACAGCAGCTTGAGCACGAGGCCCAGGCCGATGGCCGCGCCCAGCGCCCGCTCGCGCCCCTTGCGCTGCCACAGCATCACCACCAGCACGGCCACGCCGGCGTGCAGCACGCCGGACAGCCCGCCGTAGCGGTGCAGGCCGGGCTGCAGCAGCAGGCCCAGTTGCGTGAGCGGCCAGGCGATGAACCAGGCCAGGGCCGCGCGCCCGCCCGGCTCGCTGGCCCAGCCGAGCAGCGCCAGCACGAGGCAGCCCGCGAGATTGGCGAGCAGGTGATGCCAGCTCCAGTGCACGAGGGCACCGGTCCACAGCCGCCAGGGCTGCTGCCAGACGAGGTCGGCCTGCCAGTCCACGCGTCCGGCGGGCAGCACGGAGGTGGCGAGGAGGGCCGCCAGCAGCGCCAGCGCCGCGGCGGCGGCGCACAGGGTGGTCCACGCGCGCATCAGGCGGCCGTCTCGGGAGGGAATACCGCCTGCCACAGCGTCCGCACGGCGGCCTGCAGCGGGGCCGTGCCCTGGGCCGCCTGGGCGGCTTCATCGAGCGCGGTGCTCTGCTCGTCCAGGCGTGCCCGGTGCTGCAGGCGGCGCAGCTCGCGGTAGGCATTGGCCGCGTTGCGGCCGACGCCCGCGGGCAGCAGCCCGGCCTCCTCGGCCCGCTGCAGCAGCGCGATGTTGCCGGCGTTGGCGAGGAGCTCGGGATGCTGGCCGGAATGCGCCAGGATCAGGTACTGGAGCGCGAACTCGGCATCCATCATGCCGCCCGGGCTGTGCTTGACGTCGAAGAGCCCCGGCTTCACCGGGCGCGCCGTGCGCACCTTCTCGCGCATGGCCTGCACCTCCTGGCGCAGCGCCTGCGGGTCGCGCGGGGCGGTCAGCACCTGGCGGCGGACGTCCTCGAAGCGCTGGGCCAGGCCGGCATCGCCCGCGCAGAAGCGGGCCCGCGTGATGGCCTGGTGTTCCCAGGTCCACGCGGTGTTGCTGCCCCGGCCGATCTGGTAGTTGCCGAAGGAGGCCATCGAGGTGACGAGCAGCCCGGAGTTGCCGTTGGGCCGCAGGGCGGTGTCGATGTCGAAGAGCTCGCCCGCGGCCGTGCGCAGCGTGAGCCAGGTGATGAGCTTGCGCACGAAGGCGGCGTAGGCCTCGGGGGCGTTCTCGTCGGTGTCCTGCTCGTTGTCGAAGAGGAAGACCACGTCGAGGTCGCCGCCATAGCCCAGCTCCTTGCCACCGAGCTTGCCGTAGGCGATGACGGCGAAGCAGGGCTGCTCGCGGTGCTTCTGCTTCAGGCGCGACCAGGCCCAGTCGATCACGCACTGCAGCGTCGCATCGGCCAGCGCGGAGAGGTCATCGGCGACCTGCTCGACCGTGATCTCGCCCTCGACGTCGCGCACCAGCGTGCGGAAGACCTCGGCATGGTGGGCGCGGCGCACGCTGTCCAGCAGCGCTTCCTCGTCGGCCTCGCCGTGCTGCGCCCAGGCGTCGTGGCGGGCCTGGAGGTCGGCGATGAAGGTGGCGCCGTCGAAGCGTTCGTGCAGCAGGCGGGTGTCCGCCAGCTCGTCGATCACGCCGGGGTGCTGCATCAGATAGCGCATCGGCCAGCGGGCCAGGCCCAGCAGCCGCAGCAGGCGCGAATGGACGGACGGTCGCTCGACCAGCAGCGCGAGGTAGCTCTCGCGACGCAGCAGGGGCTCCATCCAGTCGATGAAGCGCAGGGCGGCATCGAGGCTGCATTCGCCGTCGCGCACGCCCAGCGCGGTGCGGCCGACCAGCTTGGCCAGGCGCAGGCGGGACTCCTCGCGCAGGTTCTGCACCCGCGGCTGCTGCGCCCAGCGGCGCACGGCCTCGGACAGCTCCGGCGGCAGCTTTTCCAGGAACTCATCGGCGTCCACCGGCAGCGGCGGACCGCCGCACTGGCCCTTCTTGCAGTTGCCGGCGCCGGGCGCCTGGCCGTCGTGCAGCAGGGCGTCGAACTCCGTCGCCACCAGCTCGCGCACCTCGCACAGCCGGTCCAGCAGCTGGCAGGCCTCGCTCGTGCAGGCCATGCCCATGGAGCGGGCGATCCAGCCGAGGTCGTCGTCGCAGCCGGGCAGACAGTGCGTCTGCTGGTCGTCCAGGAACTGGATGCGGTGCTCGACGCGGCGCAGGAAGTCGTAGGCCTCGGCCAGCTTCTCGGCGGTGGCCGGCTTCATGAGGCCGCGCGCGGCGAGCCGGCCCAGCGCCTTGACGGTCGAGCGGGTGCGGATCTCGGGGAACTGCCCGCCGCGCACCACCTGCAGCAGCTGCACGATGAACTCGATCTCGCGGATGCCCCCGCGCGAGAGCTTGACGTCATTGGCGCGCTCCGGGCGGCCGGCGGCGCGGCGCTGGGCCTCGTCGCGGATCTTGCGGTGCAGCTGGCGCAGGCCCTCGAAGACGCCGTAGTCCAGGTAGCGGCGGTAGACGAAGGGCGTCACGAGCGAGCGCAGCGCCACGGCACGCGAGGGCGGCTCGCCGGCCTCGGGCTGGGCCGGCGCCACCACGCGGCTCTTGAGCCAGGCGAAGCGCTCCCATTCGCGGCCCTGCACGAGGAAGTACTCCTCCAGCATCGACAGGCTCACCACCGGCGGCCCGGAGTTGCCGTTGGGCCGCAGGGCGAGGTCCACGCGGAAGACCTGGCCGTCCTCGGTGACGTCGCCGATCAGGGCGTAGAGCCGCTTGGCCACCAGGCTGAAGTACTCGTGCGCCGTGACCACGCGGGGCCCCAGCGTCTGGCCGTCGTCCTCGTAGACGTAGATCAGGTCGATATCGGACGAGACATTGAGCTCGCGCCCGCCCAGCTTGCCCATGCCGATGACCCAGAACTCGATGGGCTCGCCGGCCTCATTGCGGGGCTCGCCGTTCACTTCGTCCTGCTCGAGGCGGGCCTGCTGCAGGGCGGCGCACAGCGTGACCTCGGCCAGCGTGGTCATGGCCTCCGTGATGGCGGGCATGGGGGCGGCCTGCTCGATGTCGGCCACGGCGAGGCGCTCCAGCACCAGGTGGCGGCACACCCGCAGGCTGCTGGCGAGCGTGCGGCCGCCGGCCTGCAGCTGCCCGATCAGCGTCTGCATCGCCTCGCGGCCGGGGATGCCGGGAGGCAGCAAGGGCAGCTCGGCCTCGTAGCGGCGGCGGATGCGCTGCACGAAGCGGCTGTGCGCGGCACTGGCAAGCGGCAGGGCGGTCGGCGCGTCGCCGGGCTTCGTAAAACTTTGCTCCATGGTGCTCATCGCCGGGATGCCCCTGGGTAAGATGCCAGGGCATTCCACGAGCGAAGGGCCGCCGTGCGCTTCAGCACGTGCGCTGGCCGAGGCTTCGAATCAAAACTCATGGTGTCCACTGCCGATTGCCGGCCTCTCGTGCCTCTGTCATGTCTTCGCTGATTGCCCAAACGCTTGCTGCCTGCCGGCGTCCGCTCTGGTGGACGCGCCGCTGCATGCGCTGGGTCGTCATCGCCCTGCTGATGCTGTGCACCCTGCTGCTGGCAGCCTGGCTCACGCTTCACTGGGCGATTCTGCCGCAGCTGGATCGATGGCGTGCGCCGCTGGAGCAACAAGCCACCCGCGTTCTGGGGTTGAAGACCGAGATCGGCCGCCTGGAGGCCGATCCCGGCGCCTGGCTGCCCGCCATCACCCTGCATGACCTGCGCCTGAGCGACGCCCAGGGCCGCACCGCGCTGCGCCTGCCCGAGGTGAAGGCCGTGCTGTCCCTGCGCTCCCTCTACGCCCTGGAGGTGCGCTTTGCCCAGCTGCTGATCAGCAAGCCGGAGCTCGAGCTGCGGCGGGACAAACGCGGCCGCATCTTCGTGGCGGGCCTGGACATCGCCGAGGGCGAGCGCTCCACCGACGGCGCCGAGCTCGCGGACTGGTTCTTCTCCCAGCCGGAATTCGTCATCCGCCAGGGCCGTATCCGCTGGGTGGACGAGAAACGCCAGGCACCGCCGCTGGAGCTCGGCGGGCTGGATCTCGTCATGCGCAACGGCCTCGTCCACCACGACCTGCGCCTGGACGCCACGCCGCCCGCGGCCTGGGGCCAGGCCCTGAGCCTGCGCGGGCGCTTCAAGCAGGCCCTGCTGAGCCGGCCGAGCGAATTCCAGCACTGGAGCGGCGATCTCTTCGCCGACCTGCCCCGGGCCGATGTGCGCGAGCTGCGCCGCTACCTGGACCTGCCATTCGAGCTGTCCGAGGGCGACGGCGCGCTGCGGGCCTGGGCCGAGATCCGCGAAGGCCAGCCGCAGGCCCTCACGCTGGACATGGCGCTGCGCTCGGTGCGCATGCGCCTGTCGCCCCGGGTCGACGTGCTCGACCTCAGCGGCATCGCCGGTCGCCTGGAGCTGCGCCGCAGCGGCACGCAGCTGACGCTCTCCGCCAAGCAGCTGGGCTTCGAGCTGGACGACCGCCTCGTCTGGCCCCGCAGCGACTGGTCCCTCAGCGTGCAGGAAGCCCAGGCCGGCGAACGCGACGTCACCCAGGCCCCGTCGCCCGGGCGCATCGTCGGCGGCGAGCTCAAGGCCCAGCGCCTGGACCTCGACCTGCTGGCCCGCATCGCGACCAAGCTGCCGCTGGGCGAGCCGCTGCGCCGCCTGATCGACGACATCGCCCCGCAGGGCGTGCTCAGCGAGCTGGGGGCGAGCTGGGAGGGCAGCCTGGACGCCCCGAGCCGCTACCGGGCCCGCGGGCAGCTGACGCAGTTCAGCATGGAGGCCCAGGCCGGCGCCGACGCCCTGCACGTGGGCCGCCCCGGGCTGGACGGCGCGAGCCTGCGCTTCGAGGCCACCGAGCGCGGCGGGCAGGCGCAGCTGCACATCAGCGAGGGCTCGGTGGAGTTCCCCGGTGTCTTCGAGGCGCCGCGCATCCCGATCCAGCGCCTCTCGGCCCAGCTGGACTGGCGCATCGAGCCGCGCCCGAATGGTCTGCCGATGGTCGAGCTCAAGGCCAGCGAGGTGAGCGTCGCCAACGAGGACCTGCTGGGCGAGCTGGAGGCCACCTGGCGCACCGGCGCGGGCGAGGGCGTCGGCCGCGGCGGTCGCCTGCCGGGCCTGCTGGACCTGAACGGGCGGCTGTCCGAGGCCAAGGCCGCGGCGGTCTGGCGCTACCTGCCGCTCGGCGTGGGCGACCAGGCCCGCCACTACGTCCGCGACGCCGTACTCGACGGTACCGCCAGCAACGTGCAGTTCCGCAGCCGCGGCGACCTCTGGGACTTCCCCTACGACCGCAGCAAGGACGGCCAGTTCCGCATCAGCGCGCAGGCCCGCGACGTCCTGCTCGCCTACGTGCCGAGCCACGCCGCCCGCGAGGGCGTCCCGGCCTACGAATCCCCGTGGCCCGTGATGGAGCGGGTGCAGGCCGAGCTGCTCTTCGACCGCGGCAGCATGAGCATCCGCAACGGCCGGGCGCAGGTGCTGGGCTACGAGCTCACCGGCGTGAACGGCGGCATCCGCGACCTCATCCACCACCAGGTGCTGGCGCTGGACGGCGTGGGCCGCGGCCCGGCCTCGGAGCTGATCCGCTTCGTCAACGTCTCACCTGTCGGCCAGTGGACGGGCAATGCCCTCGCCACGGCCACCTCCAACGGCAATGCCGGCCTCAAGCTGAGCCTGCAGATGCCGCTGGATCGCGTGGAGGGCACGCAGGTCAAGGGCAGCGTGCAGCTGCAGGGCAATGACCTGCGCCTGCGGCCCGATGTGCCGCTGCTCGGCGCGGCGAAGGGGCGGGTCGATTTCGACCACAAGGGCCTGCAGATCACCGGCGGCCAGGCCCAGGTGCTGGGCGGCGACGCCAGCTTCGAGGGCGGCAGCCAGAAGGACGGCAGCCTGCGCTTCACCGGTCAGGGCGTGGCCACGGCGGACGGTCTGCGCCGCGCGGCCGAGATGGGGCTCGTGAGCCGGCTCGGGTCCTTCATGACCGGGCAGGCGGCGTACCGGCTGCAGCTCGGCATCCGGGGCGGGGCCACGGAGATCTCGGTGCAGTCCTCGTTGCAGGGCCTCGGCGTGGACCTGCCCGCCCCGCTGCGCAAGGACGCCGACACCAGCCTGCCGCTGCTCTACCAGACGCAGTCGACCGGCGCCCAGCGCGACGAGCTGCGCCTGGACGTCGGCAACCTGCTTCATGCCGTCTACCAGCGCGACACCAGCGAGGCGGAGGCCCCCAGGGTGCTGCGTGGCGCCATTGCGGTCGAGGACCGCCTGCCCGCGTTGCCGGACAGCGGCGTGCTCTTCCAGGCCCGCCTGGGGCGCCTGCTGGCCGATCCGTGGCTGGCGGTGGAGTCCCAGCTGCTGGGCAGCACGGGCGGTGGCAGTGGTGGTGGTGGTGGCGACGCCGGCTACGGGCCGACCCGCATCCAGCTGCAGGCCCAGCAGCTGCAGGTGGGCGGGCGGGCCATCAACCGCCTGAACGCCAGCCTCACCCGGGCCGACGCCTGGTCCTGGCGCGGCACGCTGGACGCCGAGCAGCTGGCCGGCCAGATCGACTGGCGGGACAACGCCGCGCCGCAGGGCGGGCGTCTGTTCGCGCGCCTGAGCCGCCTGTCGCTGCCCAAGAGCGAGGCCGATTCCGTCAGCCAGCTGCTGGAGAAGACGGACACCCAGGTGCCGGCGCTGGACGTGGTGGTGGACGACTTCGAGCTGCGCGGCAAGCGCCTCGGCCGTCTGGAGGTCGAGGCGCAGCTGCAGGGGCCGCGACTGCCTGCGGGGCGCGAATGGAAGCTCAACCGTCTGCAGCTCAAGAGCCCGGACGCCACGCTCAGCGCCACCGGCCAGTGGAAGGCCGAACCCGGCCAGACGCAGCGCCGCACCCAGCTGGACTGGCAGCTCGATGTGGCCGATGCCGGCAAGCTCCTGGAGCGCATGGGGCAGGGTCAGGTCTTGCGCAACGGACGCGGCAAGCTGCGCGGGCAGCTGGGCTGGCAGGGCTCGCCGCTGTCGCCCGACTACGCCAGCATGGGCGGCCAGCTCAACGTCGCGCTGGACGCGGGCCAGTTCCTGAAGGCCGAGCCCGGCGTCGGCCGCCTGCTGGGCGTGCTGAGCCTGCAGAGCCTGCCGCGGCGCCTGCTGCTGGACTTCCGCGACGTCTTCGCCGAGGGCTTTGCCTTCGACAGCTTCGAGGGCGACGCGCGCATCGAGCGCGGCCTCGCCCGCAGCGAGAACCTGCGCATGCGCGGCGTGCAGGCGCTGGTGCTGATGGACGGGCACGCGGACCTCGCCCGCGAGACCCAGGACCTGCGCGTGCTCGTGGTGCCGCAGGTCAATGCGGGCGGGGCCTCGCTGGCCTATGCCGCCATCAACCCGGCCATCGGCCTCGGCACCTTCCTCGCCCAGCTGCTGCTGCGCAAGCCCATGGCGGCGGCCGGCACGAGCGAGTTCCACGTCACCGGGACCTGGGAGTCGCCCAAGGTCGAGGAAGTGCCGCACAAGGGCGGCGTGCCCGATGACGCCGCCAGCAAGCCGGCTGCGGCGATGCCCGCGTCGGCTCCCGCGCCGGCCCCTGCCAGCGCGCCGGCGTCGGGGCCGTCCGCCAATCCGCCGTCCGCCATCACCCCCTGAGGAGAAGACCTTGAAGATCGCTGCCATCCAGATGGTGTCCACGCCCGACGCCGCCCGCAACCTGGCGCGCGCCTGCGAGCTCATGGCGCAGGCCGCGGCCGGCGGCGCCGAGGCCGTGGCCCTGCCCGAGTACTTCTGCCTGATGGGCCAGCAGGACCGCGACAAGCTCGCCATCGCCGAGCGTGATCTGGCGGTCGCGCCCGACGCCGCCGCGCCCCTGCAGCGCGCCCTGGCCCACGCGGCGCGGGAGCTGGGCGTGTGGGTGCTCGGCGGCACGCTGCCGATCGCCTGCGAGGGCGAGGCCGCCGGCGAGCGCGTGCGCAACAGCGTGTGCGTCTATGCCCCCGATGGCCAGCGGGCCGCGCGCTACGACAAGATCCACCTCTTCCGCTTCAACAACGGCCGCGAAGCCTACGACGAAGGCCAGGTGCTGGAGCGCGGCGAGCAGCCCGTGACGGTGGACCTGCGCGCGCGGGACGGCCGGACGTGGCGCACGGGGCTGTCCGTCTGCTACGACCTGCGCTTCCCGGAGCTGTTCCGGGCCATGAGCTTCACGCCGGGCCAGCCGCCCTGCGACCTTATCGCCGTGCCGGCCGCCTTCACCTACACCACCGGCGAGGCGCACTGGGAGCTGCTGCTGCGCGCGCGCGCGGTCGAGAACCAGGCCTATGTCATCGCGCCGGCCCAGGGCGGGCGCCACGAGAACGGCCGCCGCACCTGGGGGCACAGCCTCATCATCGACCCGTGGGGCCAGGTCCTGGCCTGCCTGCCGGAGGGCGAGGGCGTGGTGATGGCGACGCTCGACGCCGAGCGCCTGGCGGCCGTGCGCACGCAGCTGCCGGCCCTGCAGCACCGCCTGCTCTGAGCGGCTGCCGCGTCCGATCCGGGGCGGCTTTGCCGCGCTTTTCGCGGCTTCAGGGCCCGCCCCGACGGGCATCATGGGCACGAGGAGACTGCCCGCCATGCGCCCGATTCCGTCCACCGTTCTTGCGTCCGCGCCGCTGCTGGCCCTCGCCCTGCTGCTGGGCGGCTGCGGCACGCCCGCCGAACCCGGCGGCATGGCCCTGGGCGCCGCCGAACGGCTGCAGTTGCGAAGCTGGATTCCCGACGGGCTCAAGGGCCAGATCCGTCTCGGCAAGGTCGGCGGCGGGGCCGAGACCTGGGAATACTGGGGCTCCAAGATCAGCGACGAGAGCCTGCGCATCGCCATCGACGAGTCGCTCCGCGGGGTCGGCCTGGCGGCGGTGATGCCCGAGGGCGGGCGCTACGAGCTGCAGGCGCAGCTGCAGCAGCTGAAGCAGCCCATGGTCGCCGCCGACGTCACCGTGGCGCTCTACATGCACTACCGCCTGGTCGAGCGCGCCACCGGCAAGCTGGTCTACGAACGCCAGATGCGCCTGGTGCACACCACGCCGCTGGATGCGGCCTGGCTCGACATGAACGAACGCACGCGCCTGGCCAACGAGGCGGCGCTGCACCAGTCGCTGAACCAGCTGGTGCGCGAGCTGATCGAGCTGCGCCTCGCCTGAGCACCGCGCCCGACAATGCGGGCCAGGGCGCCGTCCTGCGCGCCCGGGAGCCTGCCATGACCGCACCCCCTGTGCCCGCTGCCGCGTCGCCCGCCGACGGCGCACCACCCCTCCTGCTGATGCTCACCACGCTGCCCAGCCGCGAGGCGGCGCAGGCCCTGGCGCGCGAGGCCGTGCAGCGCCAGCTGGCGGCCTGCGCGCAGATCGAGGCCATCGAGAGTGTCTACCGCTGGGAGGGCCAGGTCTGCGAAGACACGGAATGGCGGCTGCTGCTCAAGACCACGCCGGCGTGCCGCACGGCGCTCGCGGCGCTGGTGTCGGACCTGCATCCCTACGAGCTGCCGGCGGTGCTGTGCGTCCCCGTGGGCTGGAGCGAGCCGGCGTTTGCCGCGTGGGTGGACGCGTCCTGCCAGCCGGCCGGAGAGGGCGGCGCGCGGTTCTGAACGCGTCAGCGCGCGGCGGTCTGCGGGCCCAGCAGGCGGTGCATCGCCACGGCCGCGAGCGCACCGAGCGCCTCGGCGGCGACGAAGCCCGGGACGCTGCCCGGCGCGATGCCGGCGAAGCTGTCGCTGAACATGCGACCGAAGGCGGCGGCCGGATTGGCGAAGGACGTCGAGGCGGTGAACCAGTAGGCCGCACCGATGTAGGCGGCCACGAGGCCCGCGGCCCGACCGGCCGGGGCCCGCAGGACGACCAGCAGCAGGCCGGCCGTGGCCACCGCTTCCGCGAGCCATTGCCCGGGACCGCTGCGCACATGGCCCGACAGCTGCAGCACGGGCAGCTCGAACATGGCGTGCGCCAGCCAGGCGCCGAGCACGGCCCCGATCAGCTGGACCGCCACATAGGGCAGCAGGTGCCGCCGCGGGAGCGCCCCGCGCCCGGCCATCACGGCGCTGACGGCGGGATTGAAATGGGCGCCACTCACGGGCCCGAGCAGCGCGATGAGCACGTACAGCCCGCCCACCGTGGCGAGCGTGTTGGCCAGCAGCGCGAGGCCCGGCTGAGCGCCCGCGAGGCGCTCGGCCATCACGCCGGAGCCGATCACCACGGCCAGCAGGCCGGCGCTGCCGAGGAGCTCGGCCGCCAGCGCGTGGCGCAGACGCGGGTTCGCGGGCATGCTCAGGCCGCTCCGATCGCTTGCACGGCCTGGCGCAGCGCGCTGCGGTCCAGGCGATCCAGCGGCAGCTGCAGCAGTTGGAGCATGCGATAGCCGATCGCCTGGCGCGTGAGCTCGAAGGCGCGGCGCCGGCCCTCGTCGCCGCCCTCGGCGTTGGACGGATCGGGGTAGCCCCAATGCACCTGGACCGGCGGCTGATCGCCCGCGCCGAAGAAGACGGGGCAGGGCTCGGCAGCGGCGCTGTCGCAGACCGTGATCACGAGGCTCAGCGGCGGAGCGGCCTCACGCGTGAAGGCGTCCCAGCCCTTGCTGTGCAGCCCCGTGGTGTCGATGCCCGCCCGCTGCAGCGCCTCCAGGGCGAAGGGGTTGATCCGGCCGCTGGGCGCGCTCCCGGCACTGTGGGCCTGCACGTCCACGCCCAGGCGCTGCGCCCAGTGCTGGAGCATGGCCTCGGCGAGCACGCTGCGTGCGGAGTTGTGGGTGCACAGGATGAGGACGTGAAGGGTCATGTTGGATTCATCAGGATGCCGAAGCTCGGCAGCAGGGCGGGAGCAAGGGGGCCAGCAGCTGCTGCAGATAGGAGCCGTGGGCGGGGTAGTGAGCGCTCGTGTCGAACAGACCCACGGCGCGGGGGCGGCTGTGGGCATCCGCCGCGCGATAGGTGCCGAAGACGTGATCCCACAGCAGCAGGGCGCTGCCATAGTTCGAATGGGCCTCCGACGGGTGCGCGCCGTGATGCCAGCGATGCGCCTCGTTGGTGCTGAGCACAGCGTTGAGCCAGCCGTTGCGCGTGCGGACGTTGGCGTGCTGAAGCATCAGAACCGGCTGTGTGAGGGCCAGCACGCCCAGCAGGACCTCGGCAGGCACTCCCATCAGCAGCAGCGGCAGCAGGCTCGCCGCGCTGTTCAGCAGATGGTTGAGCGGATGGAATCGCAGGTTGTTGAGCCAGTACAGCCGGGCGGGCGCATGGTGCATCGCGTGCAGCGCCCACAGGCCACGCCATTCGTGGTGCAGACGATGGGATCCGTACTTGGCGAATTCCATCCAGAGCAACGCGGCCAGGATCTGCCAGACCAGGGCCACACTCGCCAGCGGCCAATGCACGGCCCTGGGCAGTCTTTCGCGCAGGACCTCCGCGAGCAGCGGCAGACCGGCCTTGAGCAGCGGCTCCATGAGGCCGAGAAGGACCGCTGCACTGAGCCCGTCTGTCCAGACGCTGGCACCGGCTTCGGGCTGCCGCCAGCGAGGCTCGAAGGGAAGCAGGCGCTCCAGACCGGCCGCCAGGGCCAGCACCAGTGCGCTCCAGACGGTCAGCGCAGCGGCGGTGGGACCGCCAGCGGCCTGGCACATCAGGTAGACCGCCAGCCCGCCGCCCACCGCCAGCGGATACAGGCCGGGCAGCACGGCATGCACCCAACGGCCCGTGCAGGTGGATGCGGCCCGGCGTCGCTCACGGCAGCGCATGGGCCGGGTCAGCAGCAGCTGCTCTGGCGGGGCGTAGCCGGCGTGCCGCAGCTGCC
>JAYRMR010000004.1:0-98360 GCA_041912595.1 Burkholderiaceae bacterium | reverse complement strand
GGGCAGCAGGCCGCGCCGGCAGCTGCGGCCGGGGCGGCCTCGCGGAACACGGGAATCTGCGCGAGGGTATGGAAATGCTCCCAGGCGATGCCCTGCGGGTCGGTGATCCAGTGCTTCTCGCTTTGCGCATAGCAGCAGCTGGTGGCGCCTTCGTCCACGAGGCTCAGGTCGGCCGCCGTGGCGCGGGCCTTGAGCTCGGCCAGCTCCTCGGCGCTGTCGGTCTGAAAGCCCAGGTGATCCAGCCCCGGGGCGCTGCCCCGCGTCGAGATGGCGAAGTTCACGCGGGGGTCCTCCAGCATCCACTTGGCGTAGTCCGCTTCGAGGCGGGTGGGCTCCATGGCGAAGAGCCGGGAGTAGAACGCCACGCTCCGGGCGAGGTCATCGACATGGACATGCACATGGAATCGCTTCATGGGGAGATCTCCGTTCAGCACTTGCAAGAGGACGCCGCCGGCAGGCAGCTCTGGCCCTGGCAGCAGTTGGCGGTGAGGTAGGCGAGCACGGCGTTCATCTGCTCGTAGGACGCGCGGTAGAGCAGGTTGCGGCCCTGCCGCTCCTGGGTCACGAGACCGGCGTTCATCAGCTCCTTCAGGTGGAAGGACAGCGTGGCCGGCGGCACGGCCAGATGCTCGGCAATGGTGCCCGGGGTGATGCCCTGCGGCCCCACGACCACCAGGGCGCGGAACACCTGCAGGCGCAGCTCGTGGGCCAGGGCGCCGAGCGCGCGGATGACGTCAATTTCTTCCATAGTTCGACGATAGTGGAAATATGGAATTGATGCAAGTCCATGAACAGCGCTCGGATGAGGGAGGCCACACGGGCTATCCTGACAGTTGTCACCATCTGTATTCGGTGCGCACGGCGCCCAACTGGTTGGTGGGTGGTGTGCCTCACGACGCTGAGGGGCGCTCGGTGGACCTGTAAACCCTTGCAGGTTGGCGCCGGATTCCGTGTAAAGCCGGGCGGGTCTAGGGACTTGCCCCATGGGGTGCCCGTTCGCGCGGCGCATAGCCTTCGCTCGCTTTGCGCGATGTCCGGCCGCGTTCGGCGCCCGTCCTGTTGCAGTTCTCGAGAAGTGACGGTGCGCTGCGGTCGAGGTCCGGCGCAAGGTTTTCAAAACGCAACTTAGCAAGGAGAACCCCATGAACGAAATCACCAGCGCACTGCAGCAAGTCGAGCAATGGATGCAGGACGAGTCCTCCGCCAACCCGGCCGGCCCGCTGTTCTCCAGCGGCGTGTACAGCGAAGCCGAGATCGCCGGCGACGTGTCGCGCGAAACCCGCCAGGGCTGCTCCAGCTGCTCCGGCTCGCGCACGATCATGTGCTGCTGATGCCCTGATCGCCGGAGGCTTCGGCCTCTGGCGCGGCAGCCCCGCCGATCCTGGCGGGGCTGTCCTGGCCCTGACGCGGCCGGCGCCGATGCTCGGTGTTCATGGCCGCTTCGCTGTCCCGGCTTCGCCCTGAATCGCTCGCCATGCTGTCCACCACCCCCACCGAATCCAACGCCCCGAGCGAGCGCCCCGACGCCGTCGAGCCCGACTTCATCCCCTGCCTGACGAGCTGGATCGAGCCCGCCCTGGCCGCGCTGACACCGTCGCTGCAGGCCCTCGAGGGCCTGGACGATGCGGAACGCCGCCTCATCAGCGAAGCCCTGCGCCAGCACCTCGAGCAGCAGCTGCATGCCAAGCTCGCCCGCGTGCTGGTCATGGACATCAACGCCGCCCGCGTGCAGGGCCGGCTGAAGGCGCCGACGCCCGAGGCGCGCTGGGCGGAGTACCTCGCGCTGGCCGCCACGCCGCAGCACTGGGCCGCACTCGGGGCGCAGTACCCGAGCCTGCTGGCGCGGGTCGAGTGGATCGTCAATCACAAGGTCCGCTTCGTCGCGACGGTCGCGCGCCATCTCGCCGAGGACCGTGAGCGGCTGGGGCGCCTGCTGCCCGCATCGCCGGGCCGGCTGCAGCGCCTCGAGCTGGCGCAGGGGGACAGCCACAACGGCGGCGCCGGGGTCGCGCTGCTGCGGCTCGAGGGCGGCACCGTCGTCTACAAGCCGCGGCCCCTGAACACCGATCGCGCGCTGGCCGGCTTCCTGGCACAGGTCCTGGCCGAGGTGCCGGGTCTGCCGCCCGAGGAGCGCGTGCGCGTACCGGCGGTGATCGACGCCGGCGACCACGGCTGGAGCGAGTTCATCGTCCATCGCCATGCCGACGGCGAGCCGGAACTGCGGCGCTTCTACCGCAACATGGGCCATTGGCTGGCCATCATGCGCCTGCTGGGCGGCACCGACTTCCACGGCGAGAACGTCATCGCGCAGGGCTGCCTGCCCATCATCGTGGACTGCGAGACGCTCTTCTGCCCGCGCACCGAGATCAAGCCCTCCGGCTTCGGGCAGGCCGTCGACAAGGCCGACGAGGCCATGTTCGCCTCGCTCATGAAGACCGGCCTGCTGCCCGGCCGCGGCGCCTCGCTGGGCTGGCGCGGCGTGGACAACTCCGGCATGGGCAACATCCGCCAGCAGCAGCCCCGGATCAGCATCCCCGCGCTGGTGGACGCCGGCCGGGACACCGTGCGCATCGGCCAGACGCTCGTCGAGGTCGAGATCGCCAAGAACCACCCCTGCGAGACGCCCTCGCTGGAGCGCTACTGGGGCCAGGTGCTGGAGGGCTATGACGAGCTCACGGCCTGCCTGCTCGCGCTGCATGCCCGCGGGGCGCTGGCGCCGTTGCTGGAGCCGTTCAAGCCCTGCCACATCCGCCTCGTGCCCCGCGCGACGGAGGTCTATGCCGAGCTGATCCGCATGCTGTGGCATCCGATCTCGCTCGCGGACGAGGCGCCCGCCCGGGCGCGTGCGGCGGGGCTGCTGTCCCGCGCGGCGGCGCTGATCTCGACCACGCCCTCGGACCCCGTCGTCATCGAGGCCGAGATCGACGACATGCTGCGCGGCGATGTGCCCTACTTCCACACCACCGCGGGCCACGGCCAGATGGCGGGGCCGGGCGGCACGCGCTGGCTGCCGGTGTGCGACCTGGTGGCGCAGTCCCTGCAAGCCTGGGCGAGCTCGGACCAGCGCCTGGACCGCGACATCATCAAGGCCTCGCTGCTGAGCGCCTATCTCAACGACGGCTGGATGCCGACGGAGCGCTCGTTCCGCGTGATCGAGGCCTCGCAGGAGAACCTGGAGCCGCGGCGCCAGGCCTGGGCGAAGCGCCTGCTGGAGCCCTTCCTGCAGACCTGCATCCGGGGCGACGACGGCACCGCCACGTGGATCTCCCCGACGCTCGGCGCCACCGGCTGGGGCATCCAGGCCATCGACCAGAACCTCTACGGCGGCAATGCCGGGGTGGCGCTGCTGCTGGCCGCCTACCAGCGCGAGGTGGCCGCGGGCCGGGCCCTGCCGCTGCCCGGCGCCGATGCGCTGCTGCAGGCCGTCATCCTGACCATGCGCCAGGGCCTCTACCGGCAGGTGGAGCTGCAGCGCGCGGCGGGCAAGGTGCGGCCGCACCAGCCGGGCGCCTACCTTGGCATCGGCTCGCAGATCTGGGGCTGGCTGCAGCTCGAGGCACTCGGGGCGATCGGCGCCGAGGCGGTCGAATGCGCCTCGCTGACGGCCGAGTACATGCGCGGCTCCATCGAGGCCGACGAGACCTTCGACCTCCTGGCCGGCGCGGCTGGCGCCATTCCCGGCCTGCTGCTGCTGCACCGTCGCACGGGGCAGGCGGCGCATCTGGCGCTGGCCGTCGCGGCGGGGGATCACCTGCTGAAGGCCGCCAAGCGCGAGGGCGACCGAGCCTGCTGGGCTACCGCCGCCGCGCCCGAGGGCATGGGCGGCTTCGGGCACGGCACCGCGGGCATTGCCTGGGCGCTGCGGCGCCTGCACGAGGCAAGCGGCGAGGCGCGCTTCCTGCAGGCGGCGATGGAGGCGCTGGCCTTCGAGGAATCGCTGTTCGATGACGCAGACCAGAACTGGCGGGACCTGCGTCACCTGGACGGCGTGAACTGCTCGACGGCCTGGTGCCACGGCGCCGTCGGCAACGGCCTGGCCTACCTCAGCTTCAGCGCGCTGATCGGCGAGGATCGCGCCCGCGAGCGCGTGCGCCAGGCTGCCGGCGCGACCTTCCGCTTCGGCATGGGCTGGAACCACTGCGCCTGCCACGGCGACGCCAGCGCGCTGGAGCTGCTGCAGGAGGCGGCGGACCGCGGCCTCGCGCCGCCCGAAGTGAGCCGGACGTCCGAGCTGGCGCGCCTGCTGGCGAGCCTCGACCAGCACGGCAGCCGCTGCGGCATCACCAACGAGGTGTTCTCGCCCTCGCTGATGACGGGTCCCGGCGGGATCGCCTACCAGCTGCTGCGCGCGCATCCAGACGCGCAGCTGCCGTCCTTCGTGCTGCCGTGAGCGCGGCCATGGACGGCGCCGCCGCGATGCCCCCGCCGCCGGAGCGTGCCTCGCCCGCACCCGGGGCGGCCGAGCCCGCTGTGGGGGACGACGACGTCTTCATCGCCACCGACAACCCCTACTGGGAGCTGGGCGACGCCGACACCTCGCTCGGCAGCTTCCGGGCCTTCTTCCGGCGCGTGGCCCGTGCGATGCCGCCGGTCCTCGCGCTCCTGCGCCGCGTGGGGCCTGGCGCCGTCGTCAGCGTGCTGGCCTGCCAGCTGCTGGAGGGCGCGCTGTGGGCGCTGACGCTGGTGCTCGGGGCCCAGCTGCTCCAGGCCGTGCTGGACGCTCAGGCGCTGGCTCGCCCGCTGAGCCAGCAGCTGGCCGGGCAGCTCGGCACGGCGCTGGGCCTCGGGGCCGCCTACCTCGGCAAGCTGGCACTCGACGCCGCGGCCGAGATGCTGCGCGCGCGCCTCAGCCCGACGCTCATCGCCACGGCGGAGCAGGACTTCGTCGACGCCTGCCTGCGCGCACCGCTGCAGCGTTTCGACGACCCGGCGTTCGTGGACCGCATGCACCGCGCGCGGGACCGCGGCCTGCATTACGTCGAGAGCATCGTCGATCAGGTGGTGGCGCTGTCGGGGGCCGGCATCGGCCTCGTGTCCGGGGGGCTGGCGCTGGCGGTGCTGCATCCGGCGCTGCTGCCGGTGCTGCTGCTGTGTCTGCTGCCGCAGGCGTGGTCGGCCATCCGCGCGCTGCTGTGCGTGCAGAGCCATTGGGACCAGAGCATCGCGCTGTCCCGCCAGGGCTGGATGCTGCAGGACCTTGCCAGCCAGCCCGAGCCGGCCGCCGAGCTGCGCGCGCTGCAGATGGAGCCGCTGCTCAGCGCGCGCCATCGCCGCGTGAGCGAGGCCCTGCGGCAGAGCCTGTCGCGGCTGAAGGCCGGCATCGCACGCACGAAGGCCGCCGGCGCCGTGCTCAGCGGCGTGGCGCAAGGGCTCGCCTATCTGTGGCTGCTCCTGCTGGTGGACCGCGGCAGCCTCGCGCCCGCCCTGGCTGGCGCCGCCGCGCTGGGCATGCGCACCAGCCTCGATGCCGTGCGGCAGCTGGTGCAGGCGCTGGACCAGATGATGGAGAAGGCGCTGTATCTCGACGACTACTTCGCCTTCGTCCGCCCGGAGCCGAGCGCGCCGGGCGTGACGGGCGCCGTGCCGTCGCACGCGCCCATCGCTGCCGCACTGGCCGCGCCCCGCACCATTTCCCTGCACGGCGTGAGCTATGCCTATGCCGGCGCGCCGGACCGCCCGGTGCTGCAGGACATCGAGCTCACGCTGCACCAGGGCCAGACCCTGGCGCTGGTGGGCGAGAACGGCTCAGGCAAGTCGACGCTGGCCAAGCTGCTGGCGGGCCTGTACGAGCCGACCCGCGGCCGCCTGTGCTGGGACGGCATCGACTGCCGGCTGCTGGATGCCCGCGAGCGCCTGGCCCACACGCTGATCGTGCCCCAGCATCCGCTGCGCTGGCCCTACAGCGCCGAGCAGAACGTGCGCCTCGGCCGCGTTGGCCTGCCCGAGGATGCCGCGGAGGCGCTGCGTTTTCGCGCCGCCGTGCAGGCCGCGCAGGCCGACGATGTGGCCGCGCAGCTGCCGCAGGGCTGGAAGACCCGGCTCAACCGGCTGTTCAAGGGCGGCATCGAGCTGTCGTCCGGGCAGTGGCAACGCCTGGCCGTGGCGCGTGGCCTCTACCGCGATGCGGCACTGACGATCTGGGACGAGCCGACGGCGCCGCTCGACGCCAAGGCCGAGGCCGCCGTCTATGCCAGCCTCGCGCAGCTGCGGCGGGAGCGCACGGTGGTGCTCATCACGCACCGCCTCGCGAGTGCCCAGACGGCGGACTGCATCCATTTCCTGCGCGCCGGGCGCATCGTCGAGTCCGGCACGCATGCCGAGCTGATGGCGCTGGGCGGCGGGTATGCGCAGCTGTATGCGCTGCAGGCGCGGCTGGCGGAGGGCGGGCTGGCGTCTGCGGCCTGATCCGGCGCGGGGCCGGTCTCAGCGCCGCCCGAACATCATCTGCCGCGCCAGCGCCTTCTTCACCGGCGGCAGCGCCTGCAGGGCGGCCAGGCCCAGGCTGCGCAGGGCGGGGAGCGCGGGCCAGCGCCAGCTGAAGCTGCGGGCGAGGAAGTCCGTGCCGAGGATGGTGCTCCAGCGGTCCGGGCCGCGCTGCCACTGCACACGCTGCAGCGCCTGCGGGACGGCCGCGGCGAGCGGCGCGGCCGGATGCCGGTCCTGCGCCTGGTACAGCGCCTCCACCAGCGCGTAGGCATCGCGCAGGCCCAGGTTGAGCCCCTGGCCCGCCACCGGGTGCAGGGTCTGCGCCGCATTGCCGATGCGCACCACGCGCCCCTCGACGAGGCTGCGCTCCGCGTTGAGCCCCAGCGGGAAGCACTTCAGCGGACTGATGCCCAGCAGCGGCGGCAGGCCCGGCGGCAGCTGCTGGTTGATGACGGTGAGGCGCTGGGCGTCGGTGAGCCCTGCGACCTCGTCCTCGTCCTGCGGCAGGCACCAGACGAGCGCCGCGCGGCGCGCCTGCTGCGCCGTGGGCGGCAGGGGCAGCAGCGCCAGCGGGCCGTTGCGGGTGAATCGCTCGTAGGCCACGCCCGGCGGCGAGGCGGGGTCCAGGCTGACGGTGCCGACCCAGGCGTTCTGCCGGTAGTCATGGCTCAGGCTCTTGCGCGCCTGCTCGGCGAAGACGCCCCCTTCGGCGATCACCACGAGGTCGAAGCGCTCGGCGATGCCGGCATCCACCTCCACCTCGTCGCCCACGGCCCGGATAGCCGCCACCGGCTGACCGAAGCGCGTGAAGGCCTGGCCCGTGCGGGCCTCGCAGTGGCGCAGCCAGGCGGCCTGCAGCGGCGCCACCAGCTGACCGTAGGCGAGCACGGCGCCCAGGCGCTCCACGCCCTGCTCGTGGGCGTGGATGCTCACCACCGGCTGGCCGGCCTCGCCGAAGACCGGGTGCCGCAGCGTGGGCGGCGCCTGGCTCACATGGACCTGCCGGATGGACTGCGCGGCG
This sequence comes from Burkholderiaceae bacterium, assembly GCA_041912595.1. Taxonomy (GTDB): domain Bacteria; phylum Pseudomonadota; class Gammaproteobacteria; order Burkholderiales; family Burkholderiaceae_C; genus Roseateles_B. The sequence continues at coordinate 90,913 of JAYRMR010000004.1, read as the reverse complement.
GCCTCGTTCCAGGCCTGGAGCCGCTGCAGCAGCTGCACGCTGCCCAGCGAGAGCGCGAGGGTGCGGGGATCGCCGCTGATGTCCTTGTCCAGCGGGCGGGCGTCGAAGAGATGGACCTGCGCCCCCGGCAGCCGCCCGGCGGTGAGCAGCGCCAGGCCCAGGCCCGCGGGGCCGGCACCGACGATGGCGATGCGCAAGGGGGCGGGGGTGGCGGCGGGCTCGTGGGCAGTGCTCATGGCGATGGGCGTGCAGTGGCGGTGCGGCGGGGCGGCGTCCCCCGGGCGACAGATGCCCGCAGGCGGCGCCCCGGTATTGCAGGAGATCTGCACTATAGCGAGCCGGCTCGGCTACGCTGGCGCCCGTTGCCATGGGCACAGGATGGGCGTTCAGCCCGGAACCACGAAGGAATCAGCATGCAATACCGTCGACTGGGCCGCAGCGGCCTGCAAGTGTCCGAGCTCTCCCTGGGCTCCTGGGTGACGTACCACAACCAGGTGGACACGCAGGCCGCGGTCGAGATGCTCGCCGCCGCGCGCGACGCCGGGGTCAACTTCTTCGACAACGCCGAGGTCTACGCCCAGGGCGCCAGCGAGCGCGTGATGGGCGAGGCCTTCAAGCAGCTCAAGTGGGCGCGCGAGAGCTATGTGGTCTCGACCAAGTTCTTCTGGGGGCTGCAGCGCGAGGGCAGCACCGTCAATCTGCAGAACACGCTCAACCGCAAGTACCTGATGCAGGCCATCGACGGCTCGCTGAAGCGCCTGCAGCTGGACTTCGTCGACCTCATCTACTGCCACCGCCCGGACCCGCACACGCCCATCGAGGAGACGGTGCGCGCCATGAGCGACATCATCACGCAGGGCAAGGCGCTCTACTGGGGCACCAGCGAATGGAGCGCCGCGGACATCCGCGCCGCCTGGGAGATCGCCGAGCGCCACCATCTGCACAAGCCGGTGATGGAGCAGCCGCAGTACCACCTTTTCCATCGCAAGCGCGTGGAGCAGGAGTACGCGCGGCTGTATGAGGACCTCGGCCTTGGCCTGACCACCTGGAGCCCGCTGGCCTCGGGGCTGCTGACCGGCAAGTACCGCGAGGGCATTCCGGAAGGCAGCCGCGGCGCGCTGGAGAGCATGGGCTGGCTGCGCGAGCAGCTCCAGCATCCGCAGCGCAACGCCGCCGTGGCGGAGCTGGCCGGCATCGCCGCCGAGCTGGGCGGCAACGTGGCGCAGCTGGCCATCGCCTGGGTGAACCGCAATCCGCGGGTGTCGACCGTGATCCTGGGGGCGAGCCGGATGAGCCAGCTGCAGGACAACCTCGCCGCGCTGACGCTGACGCCCAAGCTCACCCCCGAGGTGCTCGAGCGCATCGACGCCCTGACCGCCTCGCTGGCCAACTGATGGCCACCTGACGGCCTGTGGCCGCCTCCCCCTGCCTGAAGGGGCGGGGCGGCCGATAAGGCCACGGCTGTCGCGCGGGGCCGCTAACATCGGCCGGATGCTGGCCCGCTTCATCCGTCTTCGTCGCTGTCTGCTCCTGCCCCTGCTCACGGGGGCCCTGGTCGCCCAGGCCGCACCCCGGGCACAGCCCGCGGCGGCGGTGCAGCCCCCGGCAGCGGCCTCGGCCGCGCTGGCGGCGCCGACCCTCACCGAGCCGCGCTTCGAGGCCGTGGGCGATGTCGCCTCCATCACCGACGGCGTCGTGTCCGCTCTGGCCCAGGACGGCCGCGGCTTCATCTGGATCGGCACCACGGCCGGCCTCGTCCGCTTCGACGGCTACCAGCTGCGCACCTACCAGCTCGGGAACGACAGCAAGCGCAACACCCCCGCCGGCACGAGCTTTGTGCGCTCGCTGCTGGCCTCGCAGGAAGGCGTGCTGTGGATCGGCACCGAGAGCGACGGCCTGGCGCGCTTCGACCCGCAGACCGACCGCTGGACCTTCTTCCGCAGCAAGCCCGACGACCCCCAGGCACTCGCCCCCGGCACGGTGCGCGCGCTCGCCCAGGCGCTGGACGGCACGCTGTGGGTCGGCACCATCGGCGGCGGCCTGGACCGCTTCGACCCGGCCACCGGCCAGTTCACGCACTTCCGCCAGGGCGCGGCCAGCGGCCTCCCGGACGACCGCATCCAGACGCTGTTCATCGACACCCGGGGCGATCTCTGGGTCGGCACCTGGAACGGCGTGGCGCGCCTGCGCAAGGGCGCCGAGCGCTTCGAGACGCTGTCGGTCGAAGGCCGGCCGCTGGGCGAGCGCATCATCACGCTGCTGGCCGAGTCGCCCGACGGCCATCTCTGGGTGGGCACGCAGCAGGGCGACCTCCTGCGCCTGGGCAAGGCCTCGCCGCAGCTGCAGTGGATCGAGCTGGGCGAGCAGTCCGGCCGGCGTGACACGCTCTATGCGATGGTCGCGCCCGACCCGCAGCGCCTGTGGGTGGCGCGGGCGAGCGGCATCGAGGAGCGCGACCCCCTGAGCGGCCGCCTGCTGCGCCGCCTGCAGCACGACATCCGCCGCCCATGGGGCCTCGCCGGCAACGACGTCCGCGCCCTGCTGCGCGACGCGGCCGGCTGGATCTGGGTGGGCAGCTACGGCGGGGGTCTGCAGCTGCACAACCCGGCCAACGCCGGCCTGTGGGTGCGCCATGCCGACCTCGACGAGCACAGCCCGCTGGCCCAGGCGGACGTGCGCAGCATCCTGCAGCTGCGCAGCGGCGCGGTCTGGATGGGCACGAACGAGCGCGGCGTGGCGATCCTCGACCGCGACCTGCGCCTCGTCGGTCACATCGCCCCGCAGGAGGGCGCCGGCTTCCGGGGCGGCCGCGTGGGCGGCCTGGCACAGACGCCGGACGGCCAGGTCTGGGTCGGCACCGACACGGCGCTGTACCGCTTCAACGAGGCCCGGCAGCTGCTGGGCCACTACTCGGCCGGCAAGGGCCGCGTGCGCCGGCTGATGGCCGATGGCGCCGGCCGGCTGTGGGTCGCCACGCAGGACGGGCTCTACCACTACGACCGCGAACAGGACCGGCTGCAGCGCGTGACGCTGACGGGCGGTCGCAAGCTCAGCGGGGACGTCAATGCGCTGGCCGAGGACGCCGAGGGGCGGCTGTGGGTCGGCGGCGAGGGCGGGCTCTATCTGCTGGCCAAGGGAGCGTCCGAGCTCGAGGAGCTGCGCTCGCCGGCGGACGCGGGGCTGTCCAACCACTCGGTGCTTGGCCTGCTGATCGATCGCCAGCAGCGCCTGTGGGTGGACACGGCCGCGGGCCTGCACCGGCTCAACGGCTGGAAGGACCGGGAGGCGCTGTTCGAGCGCGTCAGCGAGAAGCAAGGCCTCGGCGGCAAGGCCTTCGGTGCCAATCTGATGGACGACGAGCAGGGCCGCATCTGGACCCACCGCGCCGTCTTCGATCCCAAGAGCGGCCGCCATCACGAGCTCAGCGTGGCGGACGGCGCCGCCTTCGGCACGGGCTGGTTCCGGGCCTACGCGCGGCTGGACGACGGCCGCATGCTGGTCGGCGGCAGCAAGGGCGTGCTCGTCATCGACGCCGGGCGCTTCAAGCCCTGGACCTACCAGCCCCCGCTGGTGGTGTCCGAGATGCGCGTCGCCGGCGAGCGCACCCCGCCCGGCCCGGTGGGCGAGACCATCGTCCTCAAGCCCGGCCAGCGCGATTTCAGCCTGGAGTTCTCGGCGCTCGACTTCAGCAATCCCGCGGTGCTGAACTACCGCTACCGGCTGCAGGGCTACGACAAGGACTGGATCGACAGCGAAGCCAGCCAGCGCATGGCCAGCTACACCAACCTGGACCCCGGCCGCTACCTGCTGCAGGTGCAGGGCAGCAACCGCGTCGGCCAGTGGAGCCCGCACGAGCTGCTGGTGCCGCTGCATGTGCAGCCGGCCTGGTGGCAGACGTGGTGGGCGCGGCTCGGTGGCGTGCTCCTTGCGCTGCTGGGGGTCTATGGCATCGTGCACCTGCGCACCGGCTATCTGCGCCGCGCCCAGGCGGTGCTGGAGGCCCGCGTGCGGGAGCGCACGCATGAGCTCGTCAGCCTCAGCCAGGCGCTCAAGGAGGCGAGCCTCACCGACCCGCTGACCGGCCTGCGCAACCGCCGCTTCCTGGCCCAGCACATCGAGTCCGACATCAACAGCGTGGTGCGCGGCTACGAGGGCGAGGTGCAGCGCCTGGCCCGCGAGCCGGGGCAGGACATCGTCTTCTTCATGGTCGACCTGGACCACTTCAAGCAGGTCAACGACGACTACGGCCACGCGGCCGGCGACGCCGTGCTGGCCCAGATGCAGGCCCTGCTGCGCCAGGTCTTCCGCGATGCGGACTACCTGATCCGCTGGGGGGGCGAGGAATTCCTCGTCGTGGCCCGCAACACCGACCGCCACCACGCCGCCGAGCTGGCCGAGCGCGCACGCCGCACGCTGGCGCGCTACGAGTTCCGGCTGGACGACGGCCGGCTGCTGCGGCGGACCTGCTCGCTCGGCTTCGCGGCCTTCCCGCTCTCGCCCAAGTTCCCGCGCGGGCTGGACTGGAGCACGGTGGTGGACCTGGCCGACGCGGCGCTCTATGCCGTGAAGCGCGGCGGTCGCAACGGCTGGCTGGGCCTGGTGTCGGCCAACGTCGACACGCTCGAGGAACTGCGCGAGTGGAGCCGCCGGCCGCTGGCCGAATGGGCCGCGACGGGCCGGCTGGAGATGGTCGGGTCCGGGCAGTCGCGCCCGGGGTTGCCGGAAGAGCCGGGGCCCGGCGCGGCCGACGCCTGATCGGGGCGCGATCAGGGCCGGTGCGCGTGGCACGGGCCTGTCATGCCGGTGTCGTGCGGGTGTAGCGCGGGTGTCGTTCCAGGGCCGGATCAGGCCCTCCCGGGCCGGTGCATCCAGGCCTCGCAGGCGCGGCCTTGCGACCGCGCCCGCGCCGCGATCACTGCGGGCGGTAGGTCACGGTCAGCGTGTAGCTGCCGGCCGTGTAGCCCTTGACCAGCACATAGCCATCGCTGTTGGCGGTGACGTTGATCGTGCAGGTCTCGGTGGCGGTGCTGCCGTCGGACTTGCAGCCATAGGTGCTGGTCGTGGGCACGGCGCCGAGGCGGCCGTAGATGTCGATGTCACCCGTGCCGGTGGTGGACAGCTTGAACGTGCCGCCCGCGCCGACCTTGAAGGGACCGAAGCTCTTGGTCTGGCCCGTGCTGAGGCTGCCGGTGAAGGTCTCGGTCTTGTCGCCGGGCGTCGTCGTCGGGCCGTCGCTGCCCAGCTCCACGGCATAGGCCAGGCCCATGCGGGCGAACTTCAGCGAGTGGGCGCCCGTGCTGTCGCTGTTGGCCAGCGTGTCGTTGGCCGTGTGGATCGCCTTGTTGTCTCCCGAGAAGGACGACTCGAAGGGCATCGTCGTGGCATAGCCCTTGGCGTTCCAGGAGGCGTGGTCCGAGCAGGCGTAGCCGCAGCGGTCCGTGCCCACCGTCAGCGTCGGCAGGTAGGTCTTGATGAGGTTGGTGACGAAGGTGTTCTGGGCGCTGTCGGTGTAGTCGGTGAAGATGTAGATGTCGTTCGCCGCGCCCTTGTAGTTCGTCATGTCCAGCTGCACCACGCCCACGACGTTGGCGCCGGCCGCGGAGAAGCTGTTGGCGATCTCGGCGGAGCCGCGCAGGCCCACTTCCTCGGCCGCATAGGCCATGAACTTGATCGTGCGGCGCGGCTTGTAGTTGTTGGCCAGCAGCGTGCGGTAGATCTCGGTGATGCTGGCGACGCCCGAGGCATCGTCGTCAGCGCCCGGCGCGCGGGTCGTCTCGGTGGTGCCCGAGCCGTTGATCGAGTCCAGGTGGCCGCCCAGCACGACGATCTCGTTCGGGTTGTCCGTGCCCTTGATGGTGGCGATCACCGACTTCTGCTTCCAGCCGCTGTGCGTGAACTGCTCGACCGTGATGTCGGTGCGGCCGTTGGCCATCGTGAGCCACTTGTTCTTCAGCCAGTCCGAGGCGTTCACGCCGCCGCTGGTCTGGTAGTAGCGGTTCGTGTAGTTGTTGGACAGGTCCGAGATGGTCTGCACGATGTTGCTGGCCTGCATCTGCGACAGCATCGGGTTGACCACCGTCTGCTGGTCGATGACGTAGCTCGGGCGGGTCGCGAGGCTGCGGCGGTCCGTCAGGATGCGGGCATTGAGGCTGCCGGCGGCATGCAGGTCCAGGGCCCGGCGGCCGTCGCGCTCGCTGGCATGGTGCATGTAGCCGCCGCAGCGGTGCTGGTTCTCGTGCAGGGCCTCGGAGAGCGTGGGCAGCAGGTCCTCGTCGATCTGCACGAGGTGCACCTTCTCGCCCTTGAGGGCCGCGGCCGGGGTGGCCAGGCCGGCGATCTCGCCGCGGCGCAGCTGGGCCTCGGACACGGCCACGGAGGCCGTCGAGCGGGTGGCGGGCTGCAGCTTCTGGAGCTCGCCGAAGGCGGCGTCGCCCAGGCTGATCCAGATCTTCTCGCCGGCGTGGGCCGGGACGCTGAGGCACACGAGGCTGGCCGCGAGGGCCAGGGCGGACAAGGCATTCTTGCGTTGCATGGAGGTCTCCTGACGATTAGGAAAGAGGGACCCCACACCGCCCTGCTCGTGGCAGCGAGCAATGTCAGCAGGCCCCGGGATGCATGCACGCTGCGGGACTGCCAGCGGCGCGAGGCGATTGTTCGGGCGGCAATCGCCCGGTGCGCTCAGGGTTTGCGCGCGATTCGCACGCCGTTCGGCCTACAGGCGGGGCGAAGCTGTAAGACTTGACAGGGTTCAGGCGCGAGCGAGCGCCGCGGCCTGTTGTGGCAGGCCGACGTCTTGTATCGGAACGTTGGGATCGTCAGCCGGCGGCGCGGCCCTGCTGCGCGGCGGCCAGGCGTTCGGGCGTGCCGACGTCGGTCCACTCGCCGCGGTAGAGCGAGGCGCTGATGCGCCCGGCGCCGATGCCGCGCTCCAGGCAGGGGCGCAGGGGCAGCGGCTGGTCCGGGGGCACACCGTCGAACAGCGCGCGCCGGAAGAGGCCCACGCAGGACCAGGTGTAGCGCGGGCTCACGGCCTCGCCGCTCAGGGCGAGGCCCTCGGGGCTGATGCCGAAGTCACCGCGGGGATGGTGAGGCTGGTTGGGCACCAGCCACAGATGGGCGAGGCGCTCGCTGGCGGCGAAGTCCCGCGCGGCCTGCACGTCGAGCGCGAGGCCGGGCAGGAAGACGTCGCCGGAGAGCACCCAGAACGCGTCGTCGCCGTCCGCGCACAGCAGCGGCAGGGCCTTGGCGATGCCGCCAGCCGTCTCGAGGGCGCGGCCGTGGTCGCGTTGCTCGTCGCTGTAGTGCAGGCGCACGCCGTAGCGGCTGCCGTCGCCCAGTTGCGCGGGGAACTGCTCCGCGAGCCAGGCGCAGTTGACGACGATGTCCCGCACGCCGGCAGCGGCCAGGGCCTGGATGTGCCAGACGATGAGCGGCTGCCCGCGGACGTTCAGCAGGGGCTTGGGCGTGTGGTCGGTCAGCGGCCGCATGCGCTCGCCGCGGCCGGCTGCCAGGATGATGGCTCTCATGGGGGTGGAGTCTATCCAGGCCGGGCGGGCGGTCGGGCCCGCACCAGGAAAAGCGGGCAGCCCCCGGAGGTGGCTGCCCGCTGCGGGGGCCGGTGTGACCGGGCCGATCAGCGCTTGAGCACCTTCACGCCGCTGCCGGCCTTGCCCGCATCGACATAGCCGATGGCGCCCGGCGTGCTGGCCACGAACTTGGCCACGGCCTCGTCGCCCTCCAGCTCCTTCGGGGGCTTGGCACCGCCGGTGAAGATCTGGCGCGCCCACAGGGCCTTGAGCTGCGCCGAGCTCTTCTTCAGCACCTTGGCGTTGAAGTCCTCGCGCGCTGCCGCGCCGTCCTTCTGGTCGACCGGCGTGGCCTCGGCGCCGCCGGGGAAGGTCTTGGTCTGGCCAAGGAAGATCTTGCTGATCTGCTCGTCGTCCATCGCGGCGGCATTGCTGGGATGCACGATCACGACCATGTCGGCCTGCGCCGTGGCGCTCAGGCCGAGCGCCAGGGTCCGGGTCAGGGTCAGGGCGGCGAAGAGGCGGGTGGGTGTCTGGTGATGCTGCATGTCGACTCCCTGCTCAGAAGACCGTGTCATAGGACAGGGTGACGACCTTGCGCAGCGTGTCGGTGCCGTTCAGGTAGTCCCAGTGGCTGCGGTCGTACTGGAACTTCAGCGAGCTGCTGTCGTTGAGCTGGTAGCGCAGGGTGAAGGTGCGCAGCTTGTCCCGCTCGGCCAGGACGCTGAAGTCGTTGTCGTAGGCGCGCAGCTGGCTCATGGTGACCATGGGCGTGAAGTTGCCGAAGCGGTAGCCGACGCCGACGAGGTAGCCGAAGTAGCTGCCCCGGGCGGGCGAGCGGTCCACCTTGGAGAACTCGCTGCGCACGATCAGGTCGTCCTTGTCGACGTTGAACGAGATGGACGCGAAGCTCTGCTTGGAGTTCTTGCCGAAGACGTCCGGATCGGGGCTCACCTGCACGCCCTCGCGCACGAGGCGCTGGCGGGAGCTGTTGTAGGCGATGCGCATGGTGAACCAGTCGCGGTTGATCTCCAGGTCGGCGCCCCACATATTGTCCCAGTCGATCTGCGCCGGTACGGGCGACTCGAGGCGGGCGATGGGGTTATCCTTGGTGTGCTCCTGGCCGACGTAGGCGCTGGACTTCACCGCCCAGCCCATGACGTCGCTGCGGTAGGTGATGTTGGCGCCGTTGTAGTTCACGACGGCCCAGCCGTAGACGTCCGGCGGCACGCGCGCCCACGTGTAGGCGAAGCTCACGTCCTGGTAGTCGGAGTAATAGAACAGCGGCAGGCGCTTGCGGCCGGCCTGGATCGTCCATTCCGGCGTGAGGGCGTAGGAGAGGTAGGCCCACTCCAGCTCGACCTTGGCCTTCTGCGCACTGTGTCGCGCCATGGCCTGGGCGGTGAAGGACCACTTCGGATCGAAGGTCCAGCTGCCCTGCAGGCCCACGCGCGATTCCGGGGTCAGTGACCACTTGGACTCGATCACGCTGCCGTGCGAGAAGTCGGAGATGAAGCAGGGGCAGTTCGTCCACTGCGTCGTGTCGGGGTAGCCGATGTCGAGTCCGGAGCCGCTGACGACCTTGGAGGCGGTCACGTTGGCAAAGCCGGACCAGCTGAAGTCGACGGCCTGGGCGGAGGCGCAGAGGCCGCCGAGCAGGAGGAGGGCGCCGAGGCGATGCCGCTTGGGAAGCCGGGCAGGTGTCATCACAAGGTCCTTCTGAGGATGTCGCGCCAGCCCATCCGGCGCCAATGCGGCTTTATCGATCCTCACTCGCCTCAGTAGAAGCCCTAATGCGTGCGACAGGCGCCCGCCTGTTGCTTAGCTCACGACTGGGCGAGTTCCGGCGTCGCCAAGTGTTGCGCCACGGTCACGCCCGACCCGGGTTGCGCCCGGGCGCGGGCGCCAGTCCGAGGGGTTCGGGCAGGGCACTCAGCACGCGCTGGAAGACGGCCTGGTACGGGCCGGCGAGCTCCTGCTGCAGCTGCCCGAGGTGGCGTCCCGCGAGCGGGTCCTGGTTCTGGGCGAAGGCCTCGTCCAGGTCCTGCCAGTCCTCCTCGCTGAGCAGCTGGATCGCCGCGGGCAGGATCTCCCGCTCCTCGATCTCCATGTGCTGGAGGTAGTGGTGGACATAGCGCTCGGCCTGCTGCTCGAAGGGCTGGCGGCGGGCATCGCCCAGCATCTCGAAGCCCAGCAGCGTGTGCTCCAGGTCGCGGATGGCGCGTTCGCCGCGGGCGTGGTCGTCGTCGAGCTTGTCCAGCAGCTCGCGCAGCGCGGGCGCCCGGGCGCGCAGCTTGGGAAAGAGCAGCTCCGACTCCTTCGGGTGGTGCAGCCGCTCGGGGAACTCGTCCACATAGAACAGCATCGCGCGCAGCGCGCCGAAGTCCGGCAGCGTGCCGGCGCGGCGGTGCTCGGCCAGCAGCAGCGGCAGGGTGCGCAGCATGGCGGCCAGGGCCGAGTGCTCGTCGCGGATGATGCGCAGGGTCAGGGGCTTGAGGCCGGTCATGGCGATGTCTCCGTGCATGTTCTGGTCGATCCTGCCTAGGCTCGTCGCTGGGGGCGCAGGCCGCCTTGCCATGGATCAAGGTCCGTGAAGCCCTCGACGGCGCCCGGGGCGCGTAATCGTTTGCGCGCAGGCAGGGTTTGTCGGCGCGTGCCGGTGTCGTCTTCGCCGCTTAAAATGCCGGGTTTACCCCCAACTTCCCGCCCGCACCCACCATGGCTGACACCGCTGCAAGCACCCCCACCCTGATGGCCCACGCCATTCGCGCACTGGCCATGGACGCCGTGCAGCAGGCCAACTCCGGCCACCCGGGCGCGCCCATGGGCATGGCCGAGATGGCCGTCGCCCTGTGGGGTCGCCACCTGCGTCACAACCCGACGAACCCGCAATGGGCGGACCGTGACCGCTTCGTGCTGTCCAACGGCCACGGCTCGATGCTGATCTACGCCCTGCTGCACCTGAGCGGCTACGCGCTGTCGATCGACGACCTGAAGGCCTTCCGCCAGATGCACAGCAAGACGCCGGGCCACCCCGAAGTGGGCATCACCCCGGGCGTCGAGACGACCACCGGCCCGCTGGGCCAGGGCATCACCAACGCCGTGGGCCTGGCCCTGGCCGAGAAGATGCTGGCCAAGGAATTCAACCGCGACGGCCATGCCATCGTGGACCACCACACCTACGTCTTCCTGGGTGACGGCTGCCTGATGGAAGGCATCTCCCACGAGGCCTGCTCGCTGGCCGGCGCCTGGAAGCTGAACAAGCTGATCGCGCTGTACGACGACAACGGCATCTCCATCGACGGCCAGGTCGCGCCCTGGTTCATCGACAACACCGCCCAGCGTTTCGAGGCCTATGGCTGGAACGTGATCGGCCCCATCGACGGCCATGACGTCGATGCCGTGGACGCCGCGATCGCCGCCGCCAAGAAGAGCAGCGACAAGCCCACGCTGGTCATCTCCAAGACGCACATCGGCAAGGGCTCGCCCAACCGCGCCAACACCGCCAAGGCCCACGGCGAGCCGCTGGGCGCCGAGGAAATCAAGCTGACGCGCGAGGCCCTGGGCTGGTCGCACGAGCCCTTCCAGATCCCGGCCGACGTCTATGCCGCCTGGGACGCCAAGACCGCCGGCGCCGCCCTCGAGAAGGCCTGGGACGAGCGCTTCGACGCTTACGCCGCCGCCCATCCCGAGCTGGCCGCCGAGTTCCAGCGCCGCATGGCCGGCGTGCTGCCCGCCAACTTCGCGCAGATCGCCGTGGACGCTGTCGTCGCCGCCCACGAGAAGGCCGAGACCGTGGCCAGCCGCAAGGCCAGCCAGCTGGCCCTGGAAGCCTTCACCGCCGCGCTGCCCGAGCTGCTGGGCGGCTCGGCCGACCTGACCGGCTCCAACCTGACCAACACCAAGAGCACGCCCGCCTTCCGCATCGAGGCGGACGGCAGCGCCAACGGCGGCCGCCACATCAACTACGGCGTGCGCGAGTTCGGCATGGCCGCCATCATGAACGGCATCGCCCTGCATGGCGGCTACATCCCCTACGGCGGCACCTTCCTGACCTTCAGCGACTACAGCCGCAACGCCATCCGCATGGCCGCGCTGATGAAGCAGCGCGTGATCCACGTGTTCACGCATGACTCCATCGGCCTGGGTGAAGACGGCCCGACCCACCAGTCCATCGAGCACGTCTCGAGCCTGCGTCTGATCCCCGGCCTGGACGTCTGGCGCCCGGCCGACACCGTGGAAACGGTCGTCGCCTGGACCATGGCCATCGGCAATGCCCAGCGCCCCAGCGTGCTGGCCCTGTCGCGCCAGAACCTGCCCTACGCGCCCAAGACGGCCGTCGACGAGATCGCCAAGGGCGCCTACGTGCTGGCCGAGCCGAGCGAAGTGGGCCTGAAGAAGAAGGCCCAGGTCGTGATCATGGCCTCGGGCTCCGAAGTGCAGCTGGCCATGAACGCCCAGGCCCTGCTGGCCAAGGACGGCATCGCCGCCCGCGTGGTCTCGGTCCCGAGCACCAATGTCTTCGACCGCCAGGACGCCGCCTACAAGCAGAGCGTGCTGCCCGCCGGCCTGCCCCGCGTGGCCGTCGAGGCCGGCGTGAGCGACTTCTGGTGGAAGTACGGCGTGAGCGCCGTCGTGGGCATCGACACCTACGGCGAGTCCGCCCCGGCGCCCGTGCTGTTCAAGCACTTCGGCTTCACCGCCGAGAACGTGGTTGACACGGTCAAGGTGGCCGTCGGTGCCGCACGCTTGAAGCGTTAAGCCGCCTCGATCTGCGATAGAGTGCGCTCCATTCCACAGGAGAGGAGCGCATGAAAACACAATCGCGCATCAATGCCGTCAAGGGCCGTCTGCTGGCGGCCTTTTTCATGGCCGCTGCGGCCGCGGGCGCGCAGGCCCAGACGGATGCCACGCCGCCGTCGCCTGCGCAGTCGCTGGCCTGCCTGCAGATGCCGAAGCAAGCACCGGCCTACCCCGCGCACCACGCGCTGGACCGCCGGCATGGCTTCATGCGCTTGCGCCTGCACTTCGAGAAGCCCGACGCCGCGCCACGCGTGGAGGTGCTGGCCAACACGGCCCACGAGGACATGCAGGACCTGGTCTACCACCACGTCGGCGACTACCGCCTGCCCTGCCTGCAGCCCCAGGACGGGACGGTGCACGCGGTGCAGGAGTTCAGCTTCGGCAACTCGGTCCTCGACCAGCCGCCCGTGCCGGACGAGAACGGCACGGGCGAGCGCCTGTGCATCGTGACGCCCCGTCACGACCCCGACCGACTCGACACGCTGACCCGCGAGATGCACCACGTGATGCTCGAGGCCACGTTCACAGGCGACGGGACCCAGCCGCCGGCGGTGAAGGTGGTGTACTCCTCCGGCAACAAGCGCCTGGAGGCCGCCATGACCGAGCGCGTACAGGACTACCGCATGCCCTGCCGCACCGGGCAGGAGAAGCCGCAGACCGTGGAGCAGCTCTTCACCTTGGTGCCCAACGGCCATCGCCAGACGGTGCTCAAGCGCGAGTCCTTCGCGCTGGCCGAGTTCCTGGGCTTCATGCAGGGCGCCCAGCAGCTGCAGGCCCGCTTCGACTTCCGCAGCATGAACTGCCCGTTCAAGCTGCACTTCACGAACTTCGGGCCGGCCCGGCCGAACCGGGTCCGGGAAGTCGGTGCGCACGACCCCAATCGCACGATGTTCCTGAAGTGGCTGGGCGAGCGCCAGATCGCCTTCTCGTCCGACCGGCAGGCCAACGAGCTGTTCGGCACCACGATGCAGGTCGAGGTGCCCTGCGGCAAGCTGGAGCTGGGCGCGGCGACCGAGGCGGGCGGCTGACGGTGGGCGGCTGACGGCGCAAGCGCGGCCGGAAGGCGGCGGACAGGGCGTGCGCCGGCGCGCGGGTTTGCGCCAGATCCAAGCCTGGCCCTTCGTACCCCCTTTGTTTCAGGCCCCGGCGCCGCCAGGGCTCCGGAATCGGCGAAAATCCCGCCCAGTCGCGAATTTCAGCTTTTTCATTTCACTCCGGAGACTTCCGCATGACGATCAAGATCGGTATCAATGGCTTCGGCCGTATCGGCCGCATGGTGTTCCGCGCCGCTGTCCAGAACTTCAATGACATCGAGGTCGTGGGCATTAACGACCTGCTGGAGCCGGACTACCTGGCCTACATGCTGAAGTACGACAGCGTGCACGGCCGCTTCAAGGGCGACGTGGCCGTCGATGGCAACACCCTGATCGTCAACGGCAAGAAGATCCGCCTGACCGCCGTGAAGAACCCGGCCGAGCTGAAGTGGGATGAAGTCGGCGCCGACATCGTCGTCGAGTCCACCGGCCTGTTCCTGACCAAGGAGACCGCCGAGGCCCACCTGAAGGCTGGCGCCAAGAAGGTGATCATGTCGGCCCCGTCCAAGGACGACACCCCCATGTTCGTCTACGGCGTCAACGACAAGACCTACGCCGGCCAGGCCATCATCTCCAACGCCTCGTGCACCACCAACTGCCTGGCCCCCGTGGCCAAGGTGCTGAACGACAAGTGGGGCATCAAGCGCGGTCTGATGACCACCGTGCACGCCGCCACCGCCACCCAGAAGACCGTGGACGGCCCGTCCAACAAGGACTGGCGCGGCGGCCGCGGCATCCTCGAGAACATCATCCCCAGCAGCACCGGTGCCGCCAAGGCCGTGGGCGTGGTGATCCCCGAGCTGAACAAGAAGCTGACCGGCATGTCCTTCCGCGTGCCGACGTCTGACGTCTCCGTGGTCGACCTGACCGTCGAGCTGAACAGCGCCGCCAGCTACGCCGACATCTGCGCCGAAATGAAGGCCCAGTCCGAAGGCGCACTGAAGGGCGTGCTGGGCTACACGGAAGACAAGGTGGTCGCCACCGACTTCCGCGGCGAGTCCTGCACTTCCGTGTTCGATGCCGAAGCTGGCATCGCCCTGGACAGCACCTTCGTGAAGGTCGTGTCCTGGTACGACAACGAGTGGGGCTACTCCAACAAGGTCCTGGAAATGGTCCGCGTGGTCGCCAAGTAAAGCCGGCGTCCGCCCACTGCAAAACCCCGCCACGGCGGGGTTTTTTCATGGCCGAACGGCGGGCAAGCACGCGGACGAGGCCTTGGCCCTGCGTGTTTTGCCTAGCGATTCTTTACGTCCGAGAAGCGTGCAAATCCCTACACTGCCGGGCATTGAACCGTCCTGGACCGGAGCCTTTCCCATGTCTCTTCCCACCCGCCTGCGCCCGCTTGCCCTGGGCCTGCTGATGGCCGCCCTGGCCGCTCCCCTGGGCCTGCAGGCCCAATCCGCCGGCGGCCCTGCCGCCACCGGCACGAACGCCTCCGCCGAGCCCGTCGGGCGCGTCATCGTCCGCTTCAAGGCCAATGCGCAGAGCGTGCGCGCCCAGGCCCTGAGCGCCCGCACGGACGTCGCGACGGCGCGGCAGATCGCCCGCGTCCGCGCGGAAGGCCTGGGCGGACGTACCGGCCTGGCCCTGCGCGCCCATCACAGCCTGGACGAGCGCACGCAGGTGGTGCTGGCCAAGGGCCTCAGCTCCGAGGCGCTGGCCGCGCGCCTGGGCAAGGACGCCGAGGTCGAGCTCGTCGCGGTCGACCAGCGCCGTCACGCCACCGCGGTGCCGAACGACCCGCTGTATCCGCAGGTGAACCAGGCCCAGGGCAGCAATGGCCATGGCCAGTGGTACCTGATGCCGCCGAGCAAGGACCTCGTCTCCTCCATCAACGCGGAAGGCGCCTGGGACCTCAGCACCGGCAGCAGCAGTGTGGTGGTGGCGGTGCTCGACACGGGCGTTCGCTACGACCACCCGGATCTCGCCGGCAAGCTGCTGCCCGGCTACGACATGATCGGCGCGTCCACCAATGACGTCGATGCCCTGGCCGTGGCGAATGACGGCAACCGGGGCGACAGCGACGCCAGCGACCCGGGCGACTGGGTGAGCGACGCCGACATCGCCAGCGGCCTCATCAGCGGCTGCACCTACGACGATGTGGGCAACAGCTCCTGGCATGGCACCAAGGTCTCCGGGCTGATCGGCGCGGCCAGCAACAACGGCGTGGGCATTGCCGGCGTGTCCTGGGGCAGCAGGATCCTGCCCGTGCGCGTGCTGGGCAAGTGCGGCGGTTATGACTCCGACATCATGCTGGGCATGCGCTGGGCCGCCGGCATCACGGCGCCGGGCGTCCCCGCGAATCCCACGCCGGCCCGGGTGCTCAACATGAGCCTCGGCGGCAGCGGCAGCTGCAGCGACGGCAGCAGCCTCGCCAAGCTCTACACGGAGACCGTGGCCGAGGTCCGGGCCAAGGGGGCGGTGATCGTCGCGGCGGCCGGCAATTCGGCCGGCCAGGCGGTCGGCCTGCCGGCCAACTGCAGCGGCGTCATCGCCGTGGGCGGCCTGCGCCATGTGGGCACCAAGACGGGGTTCTCGAGCGTGGGCCCCGAGGTCACGCTGTCGGCGCCCGGCGGGAACTGCGTCCTCGCCGAAGGCCCGTGCCTGTACCCCATGCTCACCACCAGCAACCCCGGCAAGCAGGGGCCGGAGGCGGCGGTCAATGCCTACACGAACAACGAGGTCACGATCGGCACGAGCTTCTCGGCGCCGCTGGTCTCGGGCTCGGTCGCCCTGTTGCTGTCCGTGCGCCCCGACCTGACGCCGGACCAGGTGCGCCAGACCCTGGTGAGCACGGTTCGCCCCTTCCCCACCACCGGGGGCGGCTCGTCGGACGATGCCAGCCCGGCGGCCTGCAAGGCACCGGATGGCACCCGTCAGTACGAGTGCTACTGCACGACCAGCACGTGCGGCGCCGGCATGCTGGACGTGCAGGCCGCCCTGAAGAGCGTGGCGCCGACGCCGTCGTCGTCCGGCGGCAGCGGCGGTGGCGGTGGCGGTGCCATGAGCCCGGCCTGGCTGCTGGCCCTGCTGGCCAGCGTGCCGCTGCTGCGTCGTGCGCGACGCTCACGCTGACCGGCCGGGGCCGCTGCGCGGCCCTTGAGCGGGCGCCGACGACCGGACGCCCACCTCCCAGAGCGCCGCCATGGCGCTCTGATCGTTTCTGGGGAGCGTCCTGGAGCGGCGTTCGCGGGAGGCTGGGCCGCCTGCAAGAGGCGCCGGTCTCGCGGGCGGGAGGCCGCGCCGCGAAGGCGGGTTCAGCGCCCGCCGGAACTCGTGCTGGCCGCGACATCGGCGGCCGCGGGGGTGCTCGACGGGCCGGATGCGCCGGATGCCGCGCAGGCACGGCCTTCGCCCAGCTCCTTGATGCTGCGCAGCTTGCCCTGCGTCACGCCGTCCGCCTGGGCAAAGCGCAGCACGTGCAGGCTGCTGGCGGCCTGGAGCTGCATCACGCGCAGGCCTTTGAGCGCGCGCTGGCTCATGGCCTCCAGGGCAGCCTCGGCGGCCTTCTCGCTGCCATGACGCGAGAGCACCATCGTCGGCACCTCTTCGGGCGGCCCGGCGAGGTACTCGAAGTTGATCCGCATGCGCTTGTAGGTCTCTTCCTTGCGCTGCTGGAAGTCCTTGTTCGGGAAACGGATGGTCGCCACCGCCCACACGCCAGCCTGCTCGGCCCGCTGGTCCTGCCATTGCGAGGCGGCGATGCCGGCCTTGTCCAGCTGCGCCTGCACGCTGCGCAGGGCGTCCTCGCCCATCAGCGGGCCGAACTCGAGGCAGGCGCGGGCCTGGACGGACTTGGCCGCCTGCGCGTTCAGGAGCTGGAGCTGCTCGGGCTGCACCTGGCGAGCGAGGCGCGCCGGGTCGCTGTCGCCGCGGGCACGCAGGCCGGTGACACTGTCCAACCAGCCTTGCGTGAAGGCGAAGACCAGGACGTTCAGGAGCAGGGCGGCGATGAAGAGGATTCTCAGCATGCGGGCGGCTCGCTGGCTTGCAGGCGGACGGAGACTTCACCGGCGCTCACGACCTGGCGCTGGCCGCGCACGTCCATCAGCAGCTCGCCCTGGGCGCTGACGCCCGCGCCCACGCCCTCGGCGCCGGCCGCGCTGAGGGGGCGGCCGCGCAGCAGGTCCCGGGCTTCGTAGCGCTGCTGCCAGGCGCCGAAGCCTCCCTGCGCAAAGCCGGTGACGGCGAGGATCAGCGGCCGTGCCACGCGGCGCAGCACCTCGGGGGCGGTGAGGCTCGCGTCCAGCTCGTCGAGGCTGGCGTAGCCGCTCATGAACTGACTCTCGTTGCCGGGATGCTGCGGGCGGATGTTCAGGCCCACGCCGATCACCGCGATGCGCTGCTCACCGGCGCTGACGGTCTCGATGAGGATGCCCCCGAGCTTGCGGCCGTCCAGCCAGAGGTCGTTGGGCCACTTGAGCTGCAGGCGCGGTGCCGCGGCGGGCGAGGGCTCCAGCGCCTCGGCCATGGCGCAGCCGACGGCGAGCGACAGGCCGGACCAGTCCGGCAGCGCGAGCGGCAGGGCCAGGGAGAAGGTCAGCGAGGCCCCGGCCTCGGCATGCCAGATGCGACCCATGCGGCCGCGGCCGGCGGTCTGGTGCTCGGCCACTAGCAGGCAGGGCTGCATGTCGTGGGCGCGGCGGCCGAAGCGGGCGCTGTCATGGCGGTCGATGCCCCGTTCGGTGGGGCGCTCCGTCCCGCGATCGGCGGTGGATCGGTGCTCCGAGCGCACGCGCTCCAGCAGCACGCTGTTCGTGGAGTCCGTGCGGGCCAGGACCTCGATGGACAGGCCCGGCAGCAGCGGTTCCAGGTCTTGCCAGAGCGACTCGGCGCCCCAGTTCTGATGATTGACGGCCATTGTGGGGCGGGCGGTTCAGCGTTTGGGCGTGAGCATGGTGCCACGGCAGTGCGGCGCGCCGCAATGACAGGCGTATTCCTTCTTGAGCTTCGGCGTGTAGCGTTCGTCCACGGTCAGCCCGTAGTCGTAGAACAGCTCCTCGCCGGGCATCAGATCGCGCAGGGCCTTGATGAAGACGCGGCCGTTGACCTCGTCCGCCTCGCAGTTGGGATCGCAGCTGTGGTTGATCCAGCGGGCGCTGTTGCCACCGTACAGGGCGTCGATCACCGTGCCGTCGTCGAGCCCGAAGTAGAAGGTGTGGTTGGGCTGCGCCGGGTCGTGGGGGTGGCGGTCCATGGCCTCCTCCCAGTCGATGCGCTCGCCGGTGTACTCGACCAGGACCTCGCCCGCCGCGATCTCCGCCACGGCGAAGACGCCGCGGCCATGCACGCCCGAGCGGCGCACCTGGATGCGGCGGCCACTGCCCTTGAGCACCTTGGCGGCCTTGCGAACGGCCATCGGGGCGGGAGCGTCTGCGGACTTCTTGCGGGCGGCTTGCGGCATGGCTCGAGTTGGTTACATTGAAATCATGGGTGCGTGCGCGTGTGCGTGCGCGCGAGGCCGCATTGTAGGCAGAGCTTTCGATGCCGGCGGCCAGCCCCACCAGGAACGTCAGAAGAGACCATGAGCAAAGCCCTGATCATTGCCGAGAAGCCTTCCGTCGCGCAGGACATCGTGCGCGCCCTCACGCCGCAGTCCGGCAAGTTCGACAAGCATGACGAGTACTTCGAGAACGACCAGTACGTGGTGAGCTCCGCCGTGGGCCACCTGGTGGAAATCAAGGCGCCGGAGGAATACGACGTCAAGCGCGGCAAGTGGAGCTTCGCCCACCTGCCCGTCATCCCGCCGCACTTCGACCTCAACCCGATCGACAAGAGCAAGGGCCGCCTCAATGCGCTGGTCAAGCTCATCCGCCGCAAGGACATCGAGACCCTCATCAACGCCTGTGACGCGGGCCGCGAAGGGGAGCTGATCTTCCGCCTCATCGTGCAGTACGCCGGCACCGCCAAGGCGGCCATCAGCAAGCCGGTGAGCCGCCTGTGGCTGCAGTCCATGACGCCGCAGGCCATCCGCGACGGCTTCGAGCGCCTGCGCACGGACGCGCAGATGCTGCCCCTGGCCGACGCCGCCCGCTGCCGCTCCGAGGCCGACTGGCTCGTGGGCATCAACGGCACGCGCGCCATGACCGCCTTCAACTCGCGTGACGGCGGCTTCTTCCTCACCACCGTCGGCCGCGTGCAGACGCCCACGCTGTCCATCGTCGTCGAGCGCGAGGAGAAGATCCGCAAGCACGTCGCCCGCGACTACTGGGAAATCCGCGGCAGCTTCGACGCCGAGGCCGGTCAGTACGAGGGCAAGTGGTTCGACCCGGCCTGGAAGAAGAACCCGGACGACGCCGAGCTGCGGGCCGACCGCGTCTGGACACAGGCCGAGGCCGAGGCCATCGCCAAGGCGGTGAAGGGCCAGCCCGCGTCCGTCACCGAGGAGAGCAAGCCCAGCTCGCAGAGCAGCCCGGGCCTCTATGACCTGACGACGCTGCAGCGCGAGGCCAACTCCCGCTTCGGCTTCTCGGCCAAGACCACGCTGGGCCTGGCCCAGGCGCTGTACGAGAAGCACAAGGTCCTCACCTACCCGCGTACCGACTCGCGCTACCTGCCCGAGGACTACCTGGCCGTCGCCAAGCAGACCGCCGAGATGATCGCCAACGAGGACCTGCCCGGCCCGCTGCAGGCCCTGGCCGGCCATGCGCGCGTCGCGCTCAACAAGGGCTACATCAAGCCCACCAAGAAGGTCTTCGACAACGCCAAGGTCTCGGACCACTTCGCCATCATCCCCACGCTGCAGGCGCCCAAGAGCCTCACCGAGGCCGAGGCCAAGCTCTACGAGCTGGTGGTCAAGCGCTTCCTCGCCGTCTTCTTCCCGGCGGCCGAGTTCCAGGTCACGACGCGCATCTCCACGGTGAACGCTGGCGGCAAGGACTACAAGTTCCAGACCAACGGCAAGGTGCTGGTGAACCCGGGCTGGCTGGCGGTCTACGGCAAGGAGGCCCAGAGCGAGGACGACGGCAGCGGCGCGAGCCTCGTGCCGGTGAAGCCCGGCGAGGTGGTGCGCACCGAGCATGTCGACGTCAAGGGCCTGGCCACCAAGCCGCCCGCCCGCTACACGGAAGCGACGCTGCTGTCCGCCATGGAAGGCGCCGGCAAGCTCGTGGATGACGACGAGCTGCGCGAGGCCATGGCCGAGAAGGGCCTGGGCACGCCAGCGACGCGCGCCGCCACCATCGAAGGCCTGATCACCGAGAAGTACATGCTGCGCGAAGGCCGCGAGCTGATCCCCACCGCCAAGGCCTTCCAGCTGATGACGCTGCTGCGCGGCCTGGGCGTCGAGGACCTCACCAAGCCCGAGCTGACCGGCAACTGGGAGCACCAGCTGGCCGAGATGGAGAAGGGCCGACTGAACCGCGAGGAGTTCATGGCGCGCATCGCCGAGATGACCCAGCGCGTGGTGCAGAAGGCCAAGGAATACGACCGCGACACCATCCCGGGCGACTACGCCACCCTCAAGACGCCGTGCCCGAAGTGCGGCGGCGTCGTGAAGGAGAACTACCGCCGCTTCACCTGCTGCGGCAAGGATGGAAGCTCGGACGGCTGCGGCTTCTCCATCGGCAAGATTCCGGGCGGCCGCAGCTTCGAGCTGCACGAGGTCGAGAAGTTCCTGCACGACAAGAAGATCGGCCCGCTCGAAGGCTTCCGCTCCAAGGCGGGCTGGCCCTTCACGGCCGAGCTGGCCCTGGTCTATGACGAGGAGATCCAGAACTGGAAGCTGGAGTTCGACTTCGGCGAGGACGCCAAGAAGGCCGACGAGGCCGCCGAGGCCGTGGACTTCAGCCAGTCCGAGCCGCTGGGCGCCTGCCCCAAGTGCGGCGGCACCGTCTACGAGCACGGCAGCAACTACGTCTGCGAGAAGAGCACCGGCCCGGCGCCCTCCTGCGACTTCAAGAGCGGCAAGATCATCCTGCAGCAGCCCATCGAGCTCAACCAGATGCGCAAGCTGCTGGAGGCCGGCAAGACGGACCTGCTGGAGAACTTCGTCTCGAACAAGACCCGCCGCAAGTTCAAGGCCTTCCTGGCCTTCGACGCCAAGGCAGGCAAGGTGATGTTCGAGTTCGAGCCGCGCGCCGCCAAGCCGGCGGCCAAGACGGCCGCGCGCAAGACGGCGGCGAAGAAGGCCTGATCGCGCGGTCACGGTGTCCTCCACGAGGAGTCGCATGCGCTTGCCGCTGAGGGACTGGAGCATCCAGACGCGCCTGATGGCGGGCCTCGGCCTTGTCGCCACGCTGCTGGTGCTCGCCGTCGGCGCTTACTGGACCAGCCGCGAGGAACGCCAGCTGACCGAGGCGCTGCTGCAGCGCCAGGAGCGGCTGGCCGAGATCGCGGCCCGCGGCTTCGCCGGCCCGATCTGGAACCTCGACAACGCCGCCATCTCCAACCTGCTGGATGCCGTCATGGCCGATCCGGAGGTGCTGGCGGTCGAGCTGGAGGCCCTGGGCGTCGATGTCCAGCCGATGCGCCGGCACCGCGAGCAGGAGAGCCGCACGCCGCCGCTCGTGAAGGAGTTCGACGTCGTCTACCAGACGGCCTCGCAGCACCGCCCGGTGAAGGTGGGCCAGGCGCGGCTGCAGTTCACCGGGGACCGGGTGGCGGCCGCGGTGTCGGAGATGCGCCGCTTCGTGGTGATGCTGCTCGCGGCCGTGCTCGTGGCCGTGCTGGCCTCCTGCTACTGGCTCGTGAACCGGCTCGTGAAGCAGCCGGTCTCGCGCCTGGGCGCCCTGGCGCAGCGCGTGTCGCATGGCGAGCTGGGGGTCACGCTGGACGTGGTGCGCCAGGACGAGATCGGCGAGCTCACGCAGCAGTTCAACATCATGAGCCACCAGCTGCAGCAGTCCTCGGAAGGGCTGCGGGCCAGCGAGGCGCGCTACCGCAGCCTGTTCGAGAACGCCACCGAGGGCATCTTCCAGACGGACGGCCGCGGGCGGCTGCTCGGGCTGAACAAGGCGATGGCGCAGATGCTGGGCTACGAGCGTCCGGCCCAGGCGCTGGCGGCGTCCCGCAACCTGCGCCGCCTCGTCCAGCTCGAGCCCGGCGAGCTGCGGCGCGTGCTGCGGGCGCTGATGCGCCATCGCCTGCTGCAGCAGGTGCCGATGCTGGTGGGCACGCATGACGGCCGCCAGCTGTGGATCGAGCTCAGCGCCCACATCGTGCCGGGCGCGCAGGGCCAGGAGGCCCGCATCGAGGGCATGATCAGCGACATCACCCAGCGCCGCCTCGCCGAGCAGGAGCTCACGCGGCACCGCGACCACCTCGAGGAGCTGGTCGAGGCGCGCACCATGGAGCTGTCCCAGGCCAAGATCCGTGCCGAGGCGGCGAACCAGTCCAAGAGCCGCTTCCTGGCCACCATGAGCCACGAGTTCCGCACGCCGCTCAATGCCATCCTCGGCTTCGCGCAGCTGCTGCAGATGGACGATCGCCTGGACGACGGCCAGCGCGGCAAGATCAATCTGGTGCGCGACTCCGGCGAGCACCTGCTGGCGCTCATCACGGACCTGCTGGACATGGCCAGCATCGAGGCCGGCAAGGTGCGCCTGCAGCCCGCGACCGTGGACCTGCGCGCGCTGCTGGAGGTGGCCTGCGACGCCATCCGGCTGCGGGTGGCGGAGAAGCGCCTGGCCTTCCAGGTGCACATCGACGAGAACCTGCCGCTGCGCGTGCGCGTGGACGGCCAGCGCCTGCGCCAGGTGCTGCTCAACCTGCTCTCCAATGCCGTCAAGTTCACGGACCACGGCCGCCTGAGCCTCGTCGCCGAGCTCGTGGCGCAAAGCCCGGCCACCGCCACGGTGCGCATCGAGGTCAGCGACACCGGCATCGGCATGGACGAGGCCCAGGCCGGCCGCCTGTTCCAGCCCTTCGAGCAGGTGGCCGAGGACGCCCGCCGCGCCGGCGGCACCGGCCTCGGCCTGTCCATCAGCCAGCAGCTGGTGCGCCTGATGGGCAGCCGCATCGAGGTGCACAGCGAGCCCGGCGTCGGCAGCCGTTTCTGGTTCGACCTCGAGCTGCCGCTGCAGTCGTGAACGGGCGGGGCGCGCGATGAACGAGACGGTCCTGGCCAAGCTGATGGCCATCATGGCGGCGGTGAGCATCGGGTGGCTCGTCGGGCGCATGCGCTGGCTGGGCGGGCTTGATGCCGGCGGCACGGGGGGCGATCCGGCCCGGGTGCTGTCCAACGCGGCCTTCTTCATCTTCGTGCCGGCGCTGATGTTCCGCACCACGGCGCGTATCGACTTCCACCACCTGCCCTGGGTCACGCTGATCGGCTTCTTCACGCCCGTCGTGCTGGGCATGCTGGCCTGCTACGGCTGGCTGCGCTGGCGCGGGCAGGGGGCCGTCGCGAGCCCCAGCGTGCGGGCCATCACGGCGAGCTTCGGCAATACGCTGCAGGTGGGCGTGCCGTTGGCCGCGGCGGTTTTCGGAGAGCAGGGCCTGGCCATCCACATCACGGTGGTCAGCCTGCACGCGCTGACGCTGCTGAGCGTGCTGACCCTGCTGGTGGAGCTGGACCTCGCCCGCGCCGCGCATGCCCACAACCCGCAGGGCCTGCGCGCGACGATGCTGGCCACGGCGCGCAACACCATCATCCACCCCGTCGTGCTGCCGGTGCTGGCGGGCCTGGTCTGGAACGCGACCGGCTGGGCGCTGCCGAAGGCGCTGGACGAGGTGCTGCAGATGCTGGGTACGGCGGTGGTGCCGCTGTGCCTGACGCTGATCGGCATGTCCCTGGCCTACTACGGCTGGCCGGCGCGCTGGCGTTCGGTGCTGGGCCTGCTCGTGTGGAAGCTGCTCGTGCTGCCGGGCCTGGTGCTGGCTCTGGGCCTGTGGGTGCTGAAGCTGCCGGCGCTGCCGCTGGCCGTGATCGTGATGATGGCCGCGCTGCCGCCTGGCTCCAATGCGCTGATCTTCGCCCAGCGCTACCGATGCGAGGAAGCCGAGACCACGGCCGCCGTCGTGCTGGGCACGCTGATCTTCGCTGGCAGTGCGCCCCTGTGGCTGCTCGGGCTGGCGCGCCTCGGGCTGCTCTGAGACCGAGGGGCAGGTCTTGCCCCCACGGTGCCGCGGCCGCCCGGCTCAGGCGGTTCGCAGCGGCAGGTGAATGTCCACCAGCGCCTCATGGGCCGGCACATCGGGGAAGAAGCGCAGGCGATGCAGGAAGGGCGGCGCATCGCGCAGCTCGTGGCCGCTCTGCGGCAGCCAGACGCCATAGAGCCAGCGGATCGCCTGGTCCAGGCTCGCGTCCGGCCCTTCGTGGCGCAGCACGGCGTGCAGGCCGCCCTCGATGTGCGAGGCCACCAGCCCCTGCGGATTCGGCGGCACCGGCGCGTCCCAGGCGACGGCCAGCCCGAATCGGCAGTCCGCCGCTGCCACGGAGGCCGGATCGTCGTAAAGCAGGTTGTAGGTCGCGGCGCGCGAGGGCGGCAGCTGGCGTTCGCGCCGCCATGCGATGAAGCGCTGCAGGCTGGGCGCCAGGTCCTGCATGGGGCCGCGATGCATCAGCAGCGCGACGGGCAGATCCGGGGCCTGCTCGAGGCGCACCTGGTCGAGGGAGAAGATCGTGTCGTTCATGGGCCATTGCTCCGCGAGATGAAGTTGCTGCTCGCAGGCGGCCCAGCGGGCGGAACGCGGGTCGCGCCGCCACTGGCTGGGCGTCTTGCCGAGCAGACGACGAAACGCCCGGGTGAAGGCCTCCGGGCTCTCGTAGCCGCTGGCCAGCGCCACCTCCAGCACCGGCAGCGCCGGCCGATGCGCGAGCTGCTGGGCGGCGCGGCGCATGCGGGACAGCAGCACGTAGCGCGCCAGCGGCAGCCCGCACTGGGCAGCGAACTGGCGGTGGAAGTGGAAAGGCGAGCTGTGGGCGAGCGCGGCCAGGCCGGCGAGGTCCAGCGCCGCGCCGGGCTGGGCGTCGACATGGCGCAGGACCCGCCGCATGCGGGCCTGCCAGCGCTGGCGGCTGTCGGTCGGGGAGGGCTGGTCGGGCGTGTTCATCGTGGGGCGAAGCCTACCCCCGCGCCCGCCGGCCCGCCGTGCCGATCTTGCGGACCTGCCGGCCCCTGTTGCCGCAAGATCGGCTTGCCCAGCGGCGAAAGCCGTCGCCGGACGCCGGCCCGGGGCGATGGCGGAGAATGGGGCGCATGAGTACCGCCGTTTCGCTCACCGCCGGGGCCGCGTCCCGGCCCGATCCCGCTCAGGACCTCCCGGCCTACATGAGCGCCCTGGGCGTGGCCGCCCGCGCCGCCAGCCGCCTGATGGCCGCGGCCCCGACCGCCGCCAAGAACACCGCCCTGCTGGCCCTGGCGCGCCGCCTGCGTGCCGAGGGCCCGGCCCTGGCCGCCGCCAACGCCCGTGACCTGCAGGCTGCCGAGGCCGCCGGCCTGGCCGGCCCGATGCTGGACCGCCTGCGCCTCACGCCCGCCGTGATCGCCACCGTGGCCGAGGGCTGCGAGCAGATCGCCGCCATGCCGGACCCCATCGGCGAGATCACCGGCGTGAAGCGCCGCCCCACCGGCATCAGCGTGGGCCAGATGCGCGTGCCGCTGGGCGTCTTCGGCATGATCTACGAGAGCCGCCCCAACGTGACCATCGAGGCCGCCTCGCTGGCCATCAAGAGCGGCAACGCCTGCCTGCTGCGCGGCGGCTCCGAAGCCTTCCACTCCAACCAGGCGCTGGCCGCGCTGGTGGCGCAGAGCCTCGAGGAGGCCGGCCTGCCGGCGGCTGCGGTGCAGCTCATCGGCACCACCGATCGCGCCGCCGTGGGCCAGCTCATCGCCATGCCGGCCTATGTGGACGTGATCATCCCGCGCGGCGGCAAGGGCCTCATCGAGCGCATCGCCAGCGAAGCGCGCGTGCCCGTCATCAAGCACCTGGACGGCAACTGCCACTGCTACGTCGATGCCGAGGTCGACCTCGACCTGGCCCTGCGCGTGGTGGACAACGCCAAGACGCAGAAATACAGCCCCTGCAACGCGACCGAATCCCTGCTGGTGCATGCGGCGCAGGCGGCGGCCTTCCTGCCCCGCATCGGCGCCGTGTTCGCGGCCAAGGGCGTGGAGATGCGCGGCTGCCCGCGCAGCCTGGCGCTGCTGCAGGGCGTGCCCGGCGCGCAGCTCGTGGCCGCCACGGACGCCGACTGGGGCACCGAGTACCTCGCCCCGGTCATCAGCATCAAGGTGGTGGACAGCCTCGACGAGGCCATGGACCACATCGACCGCCACGGCTCGCACCACACGGACGCCATCCTCACCACGAACCACCCCAACGCCATGCGCTTCCTGCGCGAGGTGGACTCCGCCAGCGTGATGGTCAACGCCAGCACGCGCTTCGCGGACGGCTTCGAGTACGGCCTGGGCGCGGAGATCGGCATCTCGACCGACAAGTTCCACGCCCGCGGCCCGGTCGGCCTGGAAGGGCTGACGTCGATGAAGTGGGTCGTGCTGGGGCAGGGCGAGGTCCGCGGCTGAACCGTCTCGGGGGCGGGCGCCGCACATGTGCCGTGCAGGTGCCGTGCAGGTGCCGTGTTATGGTCCCGCACCTTCTGTGCCCCGATCCCATGACCGCCTCCCGTCGACTGTCTTTCGCCTGGCCGGCCCTGCTGGCCGCCGCCCTGTCCCTGCCCGAGCTCGTGTCGGCCGCCCCGCCAGCGGTCAGCTATGTCACGCAGAAGGGCTGGGGCAATCTCAGCTTCGAGGGCGGCCGCTTCGAGCTGGTCGCCATGGGCTCCAACGGCCACAGCTGCACGCTGGACGGCCCGCGCAAGGGCGACATCGGCGACGCCGGCGAGGGCTGCAAGGTGGCGTTCAAGCCGCTGCCGGGCGGCCGCCTGCAGGTGGAGCCAGCGTCGCCGGCCGTGGAGTCGGCCTGCCGGATGTTCTGCGGCCAGCGGGCCACGTTCGAGGGCGTCTACCACCCGACGCCGGCCGGCTGCACCGACCCGGAGCGGGCGTCGCGCCGGGCGGCAGGCCTCAAGGACTACAAGGCGGGCCGCCATGCCGAGGCCGCGACGCGCTGGGCGGAGCTGGCCGCCGCCTGCGGCCCCTACCTGCACTGGTCGGAGGCCTACGAGCTGAACAACGACCGCGCCGTGGCCGCCTCTCACCTGGGGCGGTCCGACGAGTGCGTCCGGCTGTCCCGCGAGGCGGCCGACGAGGCGCAGCTGAAGATGTTCCGCGAGACGGCCCCCACGGACCACGACATCCTGCTGCCGCTCTACCGCGCGGCGCGCTTCAATCTGCAGCGCTGCAGCGGCAAGGCGGCGAAGCCCTGACCCAGGGGCCGACGGCGGCTCAGCGCCAGCCCGTGACCTGCGCCTCGGCCGGGGCCGAGAGCTTGTAGCGGGCGCTGAAGCGCTGCGTCTGCTTCGGGGCGAGCGTCTGGCGCCAGGCGCGGATGCCGCGCTGATCGCGCCATTCACCCGCCTGGGGCTCGGGGCTGAAGGTCGCTTCGATGCGGATGTCCGCATGCTGGCTGACCGGGCTGGCCTCCAGCACCACGACCGGGATCGGCTTGTCGAGCCGGTTCTCCACTTCGTAGCTGCGTTCCACCTGGCGCTCCTGGCGCTGGCTGATGAGGCCGGACTGGGCGCCGTCGAGGCGCTCCGGCAGGCGGCGCACGCGCAGGCGATCGTCCCGCCCGAAGACCCAGTCGACCTTCTGCTCGCCGCTGAACAGCAGCTGGGACTCCCCGACCAGCAGGCCGTCGCGGTAGAGCTGCAGCTTGCCGCGCGGCCAGCTGCCGGCCGGGCGCGAGAGCTCGGCGATGAGGAAGGCGGCGCTGTCGACCTGCGGCTGCACGCGGCTGTAGACACCGGCCTCGACCGGCTCCTTGCCGAGCGACAGCTGCAGGGGCCGCGCGCCGCTGAGCAGGCGCTGGCGGCCGGGCAGGGTGTAGTCCGTGGCGAACTCGCCGGCAAAGACCTCGGGCGTGAACGGCGATCGCACCCGCGAGCCGGTGATCTGCACGTGCTCCAGCGCCGCGGGCTTGCCCTCCATCATCTGGACGGGGGCCGGCGCGGCGGCATAGCGGGGGCGCGGCTCCTCCTTCGGGCGAATGTCCAGCAGCCAGGGCGCGAGAAAGCCCGGGCCGCCCTGCGGCCGGCCGAGTTCGGTGCTCAGGCGCAGGGGCACGCTGCTCCAGTCCTCGCCCGTCTGCTGCGAGGCCTCAGCGCGGCGCTCCACGCTCAGCTTGCCGGTGGCGGTGTCGAGGCGGGCGCGGTAGAGCGGTGTCCAGCCCGCCTGCTCGCTGCGGTAGACCAGGCGCAGCTCGCCGCCAGCGGCGGTGTCCACGGGCACGGTCAGGACCTGGTACTGGCGCTGCTCGCCTTCCTGCTCACGGGCCTGGGCCAGCTGGCGGTCCAGGGCCTCCGCGCGCTCCTTGAGCGCCTGCTGGCGCTGCAGCTGCTCGAGTGTCTGGCGGCGCAGCGTCTCGAGCGTGTCCTGCAGGCGCGCGCCCGGGGGCAGCTCCTTGCCGGTCAGCTGCCGCAGGAAGTTCAGCGAGACATCAAGCGCCTCTTTCTCGACCTGGAGCTGCCGCGACTGCTGCTCCAGCTCGCGCACCCGGCTGCCGCGGTCGCATTCCGGCAGCAGCTCGGCGGGCTTGAGCTCCAGCCGGATCTCGCCCACGCCCATGTCGGCCGCGGGGAGGAGCTGGAGGGAGTCGGCGACGAGGTCCGGGCTGAGGCAGCTAAAGCGGGCCTCGCGGGCGTTCGGCGCGAGCATCAGCGCCCGCTCGATCGTCGCGCCCTGGGGATGCAGGGTGACCTGGCGGAGGGTGTCGGCGGCGGCGGCGGCCTGGGCCAGGGAGGCCGTGCCCGCCGCGGCGAGCAGGATCAGCAGCGGGAGCGGGCGGCAATGGGCGGGCAGGGTGACGGGCATGACAGTGGGGGCTGACGGTGGGAGCCTCAGCCTAACACCGCCAGACCGCTGCCGGCCTCAGGTGCCCCATAGGCCTTCCAGGCGGGATTCGCTGTGCAGCGCGTCCAGCGCCATGGCCGCGCTGGCCGGGCTCGGCTCGCGCAGCTGGCGAGCCAGCCGTGGCCGGGCCCAGACCCAGGCCACGGCCATCGCCAGCACGAGGCCCAGGCCGTAGAGCTCAAGAAATCCGCCGACCCCCATCACCGTGGCCAGCACCTTGGCCAGGCCGAGGAAGGCCGCGAAGAGCCAGCTGCAGGCGCTCACGGCCCCCAGCAGGCTCGGGACCTTGGCCGCCTGACGCGCATAGTCCGCGTCACCGGCCGGGGCCAGCAGGCGCGGCAGTGCCCAGCGATGCAGGGCGAAACCGTTGAGCGTCAGCACGACCACGACGGCGAGCTTGGCCAGCAGCTTGCCCTTGGAGACGATGGACGCCGGCGCAAAGCCGGTGTCGATCCCGATGATCACCAGGCCGGTGATCCACAGGGCCAGCAGGGCGCGGCTGACCCAGACGGTGCCCTCCCGCAGCTGCTCGTGGTCGATGCGGCGGCGCATGAACACGGCCAGGTCGCCCAAGACGATGCCCGCGGCGGCGGCGAAGCAGGCCAGGACGTGGGCATAAAGCGCCAGCAGTCGCAGCACGGCGTCCCAATCCGGGAATTGCATGATGAAGTCCTCGTGTAGGTCCTAAGACCTCCTCGGCACCGTCGTTCTTGTTCTCTGGCTTGGATCGTTTGCAGGACGGGTGCGGCAGTCTAGGAGTGAGGTGGCTACTGCCAATTCAGGGTATTGCCCGAGCCGTGTCCTTCCAAACGGTTTCATGCCGACCCTGCCCCGCCGGGCGGCGCAGGGAGCTCGACCCAGGGCCCGATCGGGCGCCCGTCGGCCGGCAATGGCACACTGCGGGCCATGAGTCATCCCCCGCAAGCCAATGCCAGCCGCAAGGCGCTGGTGCTTTTCTCCGGTGGCCAGGATTCCACCGCCTGTCTGGCGTGGGCCCTGGACCGTTACGCCCACGTCGAGACGCTGGGCTTCGACTACGGCCAGCGCCACCGCGTCGAGCTCGACTGCCGCCAGACCGTGCGCCGCGAGCTGGCCGCGCAATTCCCCGCCTGGGGCGCGAAGCTGGGCGAGGACCATGTGCTGGATCTCTCCCTCCTCGGCCAGATCTCCGACACCGCGTTGACCGAATCGCGCGCCATCGAGATGCAGGCGAACGGCCTGCCCAACACCTTCGTGCCGGGCCGCAACCTGCTCTTCCTGAGCTTTGCGGCGACGCTGGCCTACCGCCGCGGGGCATCCGTGCTGGTGGGCGGCATGTGCGAGACGGACTACTCCGGCTACCCCGACTGCCGGGATAACACGCTCAAGGCGCTCCAGGTGGCGCTGAGCCTGGGCCTGGACCAGCCCATGACCATCGAGACGCCGCTCATGTTCATCACCAAGGCCGAGACCTGGGCCCTCACCGAGCGCCTGGGCGGCGCGGCGCTGAACGCGCTGGTGGTCGAGCACACGCACACCTGCTACCTGGGCGACCGCACGCAGCGCCACGCCTGGGGCCACGGCTGCGGCACCTGCCCGGCCTGCGAGCTGCGGGCGCAGGGCTACGAGGGCTGGCTGGCGGGTCGCGGGGCGTGAGCGGGATGACGTC
This sequence comes from Burkholderiaceae bacterium, assembly GCA_041912595.1. GTDB lineage: Bacteria > Pseudomonadota > Gammaproteobacteria > Burkholderiales > Burkholderiaceae_C > Roseateles_B. The sequence continues at coordinate 59,928 of JAYRMR010000004.1, read as the reverse complement.
CTGGTCCTGGACCCCCTGGGTGCTCGGTGCCCTGCTCTTCTTCTGGGGCGTGGGCGGCTACAACCGCATGATGCGGCTGCGCAATGCCATCGGCGCGGCCTACGGGCAGCTGGACGGCCTGCTCAGCCAGCGCGCGCAGCTGTGCGCCCGGCTGCTGGAGGGCCTGCGGCCGCTGCTGCAGAACGAGCAGGCCACCTTCGACGCCCTGGAGAGCGCCCAGGCCGAGGCTCAGGCGGCGGCCAATGCGGTGCGGGCCCGGCCCTTCGCGGCGGACCCGGTCGCGGCGCTGGCGGTGGCGGCGGCGGTGCATGCCGCGGCGCTCACGCGGCTGATGTCCCTCGTGGAGCACCATGGCGAGCTCGCCGAGCACCCGGAGGTCTTCGCGCTGGTCGACGAGCTGAAGATGGTCGAGCGCCAGCGCGCCTTCGCCCGCCAGCTCTTCAACCAGGCCGTGGGCGTCTACAACGAGGCCGTGCAGCAGTTCCCGACGCGGGTCCTGGCCAGCTTCTTCGGCTTCGGCGAGGCCCGCTCGCTCTGAGCGCCCTCGTCGCCAGGGGCGACGGGGCTCAGGCCGTTGCCGGCGTCAGCTGCACTCGATCACGCCGGAGCTCACCAGCTCCTGGAACAGCGCCATCAGCGCCTGGCCGCGCATCGCGTAGGGATTCAGACGCGTCGTGTCGCAGTACTTGAGCACCAGGGCCGGGTTGAGCCGGTGCAGGTTGACCTGGCCCATCGACCAGCCGGCGAAGCGGCGCTCGTCGATTTCCTCATAGCTCAGCAGGATCACGTCGTGGTGACGCGGGTCCTGCACGATGGCCTTGTAGCGCGCGTTGACGGCGTCGCGGCCGCCCTCGAGCACCTGGATGAAGACGCCGTCGCTCAGGCACAGCAGGCCGGTGATGCCTTCGGCCGGGTTGTGTTCACGGGACTGCTTGAGGATGGCGGCCAGCTGGCTTTCCTTGGTGCCTTCGGCGGCACGGCTGGCATAGAGAAGACGGACAAGCATGGGGCACTCCGGAGGGTGGGGCGGGGCTTACTTCTTGCTGAGCAGCGAGAGGAACTCGCGGCGCAGGTTCGGGTCCTTGAGGAAGGCGCCGCGCATCACACTGTTGGTCATCATCGAGTCGCTGTCCTTGACGCCGCGCCAATGCATGCAGAAATGGTCGGCCTCCATCACGATGCCGAGGCCGTCCGGCTGGACGCGCTCCTGCAGCTCGTTGGCCAGCATGGTCACGGCCTCTTCCTGGATCTGCGGGCGGCTCATGATCCAGTCCGTGAGCCGCGCGTACTTCGACAGGCCGATCAGGTTCGAGTGCTCATTGGGCAGCAGGCCGATCCACACCCGCCCGACGATGGGGCACAGGTGGTGCGAGCAGGCCGAGCGCACGGTGATGGGGCCGACGATCATCAGCTCGTTGAGCCGCGTGATGTTGGGGAACTCGGTGACGTCCGGCGCCTGCACGTAGCGCCCCTTGAACACCTCGCGCACGAACATCTTGGCCACGCGCTTGGCGGTGTCCTGCGTGTTGTGGTCGCTGTCGGTGTCGATCACCAGGGCCCGCAGCACGCCCTGCAGCTGCTTCTGGACTTCGGCCTGGATCTCGTCGAGCTCGCCGTCCTCGATGAAGCCGGCGATGTTGTCGTTGGCGTGGTGCCGGCAGTCGGCGGCGAGCAGGCGGTAGCGCACGCGCTCCGAGGCGGGCAGCGCGGCCAGCTCGTCGGCGCTGAGGGCGGGGAGGGGGGCGGTCTTGCCGGGCATGGGGGTCTCTCGGAGAACTTGTTCTGCGCGGATTGTGGCCTTTTTGGGGGAAGCGCGGGGTGCGCCGGGCGCTTGGCCCCAGAGCATGGCCGGGCATGCCCTGAGATGGCCGGACCGGGCCGCTTCAAGCCGGCCTAAGTCTCTCGACGGGGCGGCACTTACACTGCCCGGGTGTCTGAAAACTCCTCCTCCACCGCTGCCGGCATTCCCCTGCAGCGCCTCCTGCTCCAGACCGCGGACGCCGTCCAGGCCGTGCGCCAGGGGCGCTCGCTCACGGATGTCCTGGCCCGCTGCCCGCGCGAGCTGCGCCCCGGCACCCAGGCCCTGAGCTTCCACGTCCTGCGCCACCTGGGCGCCGCCCAGGCCCTGCGCCGCCAGCTGGCGCCCAAGGCCCCGCCGCCCAAGGTCGAGAACCTGCTGCTGTGCGCCCTGGCCCTGCTGTGGCCGGCCGAGGATCCGCCCTACGCCGCCCATACCGTCGTCGACCAGGCCGTGCGGGCCATGCGCCAGCGCGCGGCCCCGAGCGCCGGCTTCGTGAATGCCGTGCTGCGCCGCTTCCTGCGCGAGCGCGAGGCCCTCGTGCAGGCCCTGCAGCGTGACCCGGTGGCGCACCACAACCATCCGCAGTGGTGGATCGACCGCGTCCGCCAGGACTGGCCCGAGCACTGGCAGGGCATCCTGGCCGCCAACAACAGCCGCCCGCCCATGACGCTGCGCGTGAACGCCCGCCAGGGCAGCGCGGCGGACTACCAGGCCCGCCTGTCGGCACAGGGGATGGCCTCGCGCCTGCTGGGGGATCGTCTGCCGCAGGGCCTGTTGCTGGATCGCCCGCAGCCCGTGTCCGCGCTGCCGGGCTTCGAGCAGGGGGCCGTGTCGGTGCAGGACGCCGCCGCCCAGATCGCCGCCCCGCTGACGGTGGCCGCCCTGCACGGGCGCACGCATGAGGGGCAAGACCTGGCCCTCGCCGCGCTGCCCGGCGGCGCCCGCGTGCTGGACGCCTGCTCCGCGCCAGGGGGCAAGACCGCGCACCTGCTGGAGCTGCAGGCGCTGGATCTGCTGGCCCTGGACGCCGACGCCGACCGCCTGGCCCGCGTCAATGACAACCTGGCCCGCCTGCAGCTGCAGGCCGGCACCCGCGCCGTGGACGCCCGCCAGACCGCCGACTGGTGGGATGGCCGCCCCTTCGACGCCATCCTGCTCGACGCGCCCTGCAGCGCCTCCGGCATCGTGCGCCGCCACCCCGATGTGCGCTGGCTGCGCCGCCCGGAGGACATCGCCCAGCTGGCGCGCATCCAGGCCGAGCTGCTGGACGCCCTGTGGCCGCTGCTCAAGCCGGGCGGCCGCCTCGTCTACGCCACCTGTTCGCTGTTCAAGGCGGAGGGGCAGGACCAGGTCGACGCATTTTTGCAACGCCGGCCGGATGCGAAGGCCCTGGAGTGTGCCGGGCTCACGGGCCATCTGCTACCCGTGCCTGACAATGGCTCCCAGAACGCGGCCGGGCAGGCTGTCCCGCTGGACGGCTTCTTCTATGCCCTGCTCCTGAAATCGCCCGCATCCACCCACTGATGGTTCTTGCTCCCCTGGCGCCGGTGTCGCCATGTCTGCTGCGCTGTGCCTGGCCCGCCAAGGGCCTGGGCGGCGCCGTGGCGTGGGGCGGACGGCTGTCCCTGGGGATCGTGCTGATGCTGGCCCTGCTGCTGGGGGCGGTGTCCGCGGCGCGCGCCGAGGGCATCCACCTGAGCGACCTGCGCACGGAGCGCACGGACGACGGCCTGCAGCTGAGCTTCAGCGCCCGTTTCGAGCTGACCCGCCCGGTGGAGGAGGCCCTGCTCAAGGGCCTGCCGGTCTTCTTCCAGGCCGAAGTCACCGTGATGCGCAGCCGCTGGTACTGGCGCGATGCCCGTGCGGCGCGGGCCACGCGCAGCTGGCGCCTCGTCTGGCAGCCGCTGACCCGCCAGTACCGCGTGACCACCGAGGGCCTGCACCAGAACTTCGACTCCCTTCCCGAGGCCCTGGCCTTCATGCGGGGCGTCGCCGGCTGGCGCATCGCCGAGCCTCGGGACATCGACGAGGAAGGCAAGTACTACCTCGAATTCAGCTACAAGCTCGACACCTCCCAGCTGCCGCGCCCGATGCAGATCGGCCTCGGCGCCCCGCAGGGCTGGGGCCTGAGCGTCGAGCAGCGCCTCAACCTCGCGCCTGATTTCAGCGCCAAGCTGCAGCCATGAGCGCCGCCCGGCCGCCCGAAGGCGCGAAGGCCCGCCTGGCGGGACAGCACGCAGTGCGAAGGGTGCCCACATGGGCCGCCGCCCGGCCGCCCGAAGGCGCGAAGGCCCGCCTGGCGGGACAGCACGCCCTGCGAAGGGTGCCCACATGGGTCGCCGCCCGGCCGCCCGAAGGCGCGAAGGCCCGCCTGGCGGGACAGCACGTCGTTCCAAGGATGCACCCGTGAGCCGTGTGAGACGCTGGGCCTGGCTGGTCTCGCTGCTGGCCGTTGCCGGGGCGGGCGGCCTGCTGGCTTTCCTGCTGTCCATCGGCGCCACGGCGGAGCGCGGCTTCTTCGTGCGGCACTCCCTGTGGCTCCTGGGCCTGAATGTCGGCGTGGCCGTCGTGCTGGCCACCGTCATCATCAGCGCCGGCGTTCGCCTGGTGCTGCGGGTGCGCCGGGGCAAGTTCGGCAGCCGCCTGCTGCTCAAGCTCGCCGGCATCTTTGCCCTCGTGGGGGTGGTGCCGGGCGTGCTGATCTACACCGTGTCCTACCAGTTCGTGAACCGCTCCATCGAGAGCTGGTTCGACGTGCGCCTCGCCAGCGCCCTGGAATCCGGCCTGAAGCTGGGGCAGGGCACGCTCGACGGCCTCGTCAACGAGCTCGGCACCAAGACGCGCAGCGCCGCCGAGCGCCTGGGCGAGCAGGGCGGCACGCCGATGACGCTGGCGCTCGAGCGGCTGCGGGACCAGCTCTCGGCCCGCTCGGTCAGCCTGCTGGGCGCCAATGGGCAGCCGCTGGCGGTGGTCGGGGGCGCCGACAACCCCTCGCTCACCCTCAGCCGCACCAGCAGCAACCTGCTGCGGGACGTGCGCCGCCAGGGCGTGATCAGCAAGATCGAGGGCTTGGAAGACGAGGCCAAGGCGCTGCAGGGCCAGGCCCGCATCCGCGCGCTGGCCATCGTGCCCAGCAACGACTTCAGCCTCGGCGCCAGCGACCGCTACCTGATGGTCGTCCAGGGCCTGCCGGGCTCGGTGCTGGCCAATGCGCTGGCCGTGCAGAACGCCAACCTCGAGTACCAGCAGCGCTCGCTGGAGCGCGACGGCATGCGCGGCATGTACCTCGGCACGCTGACGCTGGTGCTGATCCTGGCCACCTTCGCCGCGCTGCTGCTGGCCGTGACCCTGGGCGACCAGCTCGCCCAGCCCCTGCTGCTGCTGGCCGACGGCATGCGCCAGGTGGCGCAGGGCGACCTCACCGCCAAGCCCACCATCGCCTCGCGCGATGAGCTCGGCGGTCTCACCCGCAGCTTTGCCGACATGACCCAGCAGCTGGCCGACGCCCGCCACATGGTCGAGCAGAGCGTGACCCAGCTCGAGAGCGCCCGCACCCACCTCCAGACCATCCTGGACAACCTCACGGCCGGCGTGATCGGCTTCGATGCCCGCGGCGGCATGGACACCATCAACCCCGGCGCCACGCGCATCCTGCGCCTGCCGCTGTCGGCCTACCAGGGCCAGCGCATGGAGGCCGTGCCCGAGCTGCAGGACTTCGCCGCCGAGGTTGCCCAGCGCTTCGCCAGCAGCGAGGACAGCGACGGCACCTGGCAGGACAGCTTCGAGCTCAAGCTGCCGGGCCAGGAGGAGTCGCTCAACCTGCTGGTGCGGGGCGCGAGCCTGCCCGAGGGCGAGCGGCTGATCGTGTTCGACGACATCTCCGAGGTCGTGTCGGCCCAGCGTTCCGCCGCCTGGAGCGAGGTGGCCCGGCGTCTGGCCCACGAGATCAAGAACCCGCTGACGCCCATCCAGCTGTCGGCCGAACGCCTGCAGCACAAGCTCGAGGCCAAGCTCGAGGGGCCGGACCAGGCCATGCTCGTGCGCTCGGTCGGCACCATCGTCAACCAGGTGCAGGCGATGAAGCAGCTCGTCAACGAGTTCCGCGACTACGCCCGCCTGCCCGCCGCCCAGCTCAAGCCGCTGGACCTCAATGCGCTGGTCGGCGAGGTGCTGTTGCTGTACGCCTCCGCGCAGGAGGCCGGGCGCCTCCATGCCGAGCTCAGTGCGGACATCCCCCTGATCGTGGGGGACGCGACCCAGCTCCGCCAGGTCATCCACAACCTCGTTCAGAACGCGCTCGACGCGGTTGCTGATCGAGAGCAAGGGCATGTGCGGGTACGCACGCTCAAATCTCTGGGCGACACTGGCGAACTTCGGGGCTTGCGCCTCGTGATCTCGGACAACGGTCCCGGCTTTGCGGAGAAGGTGCTCAAGAGGGCCTTCGAGCCCTACGTGACCACCAAGTCCAAGGGCACGGGGCTGGGGCTGGCCGTGGTCAAGAAGATCGCCGACGAGCATGGGGCGCGCATCCGCCTCAGCAATCTGCATCCCGAGGCTGACGAGTCCCTGCCGCCGAACGGCGCGCAAGTTTCGTTATCATTTTCAAAACTCGCGACTGCACCGAGCCCGGCCGAGCCGAGCGACGCTCCCGGGGCTGCGTGAACCGTAGGCATACATGGCAACCATTCTTGTTGTTGACGACGAACTGGGCATCCGCGCCCTGTTGTCCGAAATCCTGACCGACGAAGGTCACACGATCGAGCTGGCGGAGAACGCCGGCCAGGCCCGGGCCGCCCGCGAGCGCATGCGCCCTGACCTCGTGCTGCTGGACATCTGGATGCCCGACGTCGACGGCGTCACCCTGCTCAAGGAATGGGGCAGCAGCGGCCAGCTGACCATGCCCGTCATCATGATGAGCGGCCACGGCACCATCGACACCGCGGTGGAGGCCACCAAGTTCGGCGCCATCGCCTTCCTGGAAAAGCCCATCACGCTGCAGAAGCTCCTGCGCGCCGTGGAGCAGGCCCTCGTCAAGACCGCCCCGCGTCCGGCGGCTCCGGCGCCCGGCCTGCCCAGCTATGCGGCGCGGCCGGAGCTGCCCATGCACCCGCACAGTTCGGTGATGAACCACAGCGGCCATGCCATCGCGCCGGTGATTGCGCCCGTGCAGGCCCTGGCCTCCGAGCAGCTCTTCGAGCTCGACCGCCCGCTGCGCGAGGCGCGCGATGCCTTCGAGAAGAGCTACTTCGAGTTCCACCTGGCCAAGGAGAACGGCTCCATGACCCGCGTGGCCGAGAAGACCGGCCTCGAGCGCACCCATCTGTACCGCAAGCTCAAGCAGCTGGGCGTCGATCTTTCAAGAAACAAGCGCAACAGCCAAATTTAGTGTTATAGTCATGGTCTTCGCTGATCACTGCGCCGCAAGACGCAAGCGGTCGGAGAAGAAAAGATGGCCAAGTAGCTCAGTTGGTAGAGCAGCGGATTGAAAATCCGCGTGTCGGTGGTTCGATTCCGCCCTTGGCCACCAAGATAAAAGCTCAAGTGCATCAAGCACTTAGCGCAAAGCAAAAGCCCGGCAATGCCGGGCTTTTTTGTTGCTTGTTTGGGCTGATGTAGCCACTATGTAGCCATGTGTGGGCGATTGGGGCTGTCGCCTGGGGATGGCTTCGACGGCTCTCGTTTGAATCCTCATCCGGCATGGTGCGGATGCGTTGCTTCGCTTCCTTTGCCATAGTCTTGCGGACTGATTGGAGCGGTACAAGTCGCAAAGCCCTATTGGTTGACTTGGGAAATGGTTTTGTGCTAGCAGCTTCTTGTGTGAGACACTGCTTGGCGCTGATCTTTGTTCTCAAACTAACGTGATGGAAAGGAGGAGGTCATGTCGAACGTGAAGTCGCTAGCCGTCGCTCAGTACATCCTGAAGCAGGCTCAGCAAACTACGGACCCCTCTCTGAGTCCAATGCAACTGCTCAAGCTCGTGTATGTTGCCCATGGCTACATGCTTGGGCGGCATGGGCGACCATTACTGAGTGAGTCGGTCCAGGCTTGGCAATACGGGCCTGTCGTCCCCAGCGTCTATCAAGCAGTTAAGCAATATCGAAGCTCGCCGGTACCCCGGGTACCTAGCGCCGCTCATGACTATTGCTTTGATGCGGACGAAGTCGCGGTAATGAATCAGGTCGTCCGCACATACGGAAAAGCATCAGGCGTCACGCTGTCGGCTGCGACGCATAGGCCAGGGACCCCATGGGAGGTTACGTGGTCCCGTTATGGGAAGAATGCTGAGATTTCTAACGATCTCATTGAGGCGTTCTATGCGGAGTTGCTGCGTCAGCCTACCCACTCCGCGCTGTGACGGAAGCAACTTCGGACGAAATCGAAACATCTAATCCCAAGTCGCCTAGAGACGACTTGGGAAGTGATGCGTCCGAAGAGGCGTCGGTTTTCTCGCCTGAGCCTACTCCGAGAGACTCTCGCGCTGAGGCAGAAGCTGCCGCGCTAGCCGAAGGTGAGGACCTTCGGAAGGATGGCGCCCGACGCGAGCACAAAAGGCACCAATCCTTCCGCGAACATATCAACCGGGCTGCCTTGGTTGTCTTTTGGGCTGTGATTGTTTGTCTGCTGTGGGCCCTGGCGGCATACACATGGCACATGCTGATGCCATCTGACTGGCATTACTTATCCGCTGAGCAACTTGAGTCCCTCAAGACCGTACTTGGTGCAGCGCTGTTTTCAAGTGCGCTCAGCGGCTATGTGGGAAAGCGGATGCAAGGCTAGCGCCGAGCCGTAGCCGGTGCGAACGCCTCTGCGGTGGTGCTCAATTCTCGGAGGACGTCTCCCCGGTCCTCCGGGCGGACCTTGAGCAGCAAGGTCAGGAATTCAACCTCCCTGGGCGACAGGGCTTCGGCAGCGGGGGCGGTCACTTGGTTTGCGTTCATGTCGTGGCCTCTTGGCGTTAATGGTGTCGGTACTGTGCCGGCTTTCCATAATCGTTGCGCGACCAAATCGGTTGCGCTCATGGTCTTTCAGCCGCGCTGATGCGGAGTTAGCGTCAGCGCGGCCTCTCTCCTGGGGATCGCCCCCGTGAATCAGGGAGTCATGTCGGGCGCGGGGCGCTGGTCTGCACTGAGCGCCAGAGAGCCCGGAGCAATGTATTCCTCCAAGATCCGCGACAGGCTGGCGATGTACTCCTCGGGACTGAACCCTGCCCCGCCTTGAGTTCGCATAGCCTTCAGGAGCTCGGCAACGTCATCGGGCAGGGTGTCGCACTTGATTTGCTCATCCAGAGCTCCAGCGCAGGCCTGGATATCACCGCCGTGGCGGCGGTCTGCAAACTCACGCAGGATGTTGAAGCAGTTGCCGGTGTCGGAGTCCTGATTCTTGGGCTGCAAGCGAGCGGCGACCTTCTCGGCGCGCGCCATGAGTTGTCGAATGCTGGTCACGGCTGCCCCCTGGTGCTCACCTCCAGTTCGCGGAGGCGTCGCTCCAGTTCAGTTGCCTCGGCAACGCGCACGCGCGATTCGAGCAGCGCGGCCAGGGAGTGCCCCTCACTCGGCAACAGTTCGCCAGCCGCGACGGCGGCCACGACGCGCGAATGCGCCTTGGCGATGCCTTCGGCCCCGTCCAGGGCGGGCAGGTCAATCGACAGCGGGCGCTCCTTCACGGGCGGCACGATGCGATCCAACACCATTCGTGCGGCGGACATGTCTCCCGAGGCGGCAGCAGTCAGCACGGCCTTGAGGATGGCTTCGCTATCGTCCTCAAGGAGCTTTTCGAGCATGACGGTCGTGCGATGCCGGGTGCCGGGCTTCTTGCCTTTGGGGTTTCCAGACTGCCCAGGCTTCCAGGGGCGGCCACGTTGTGCGGTCATTTCGCTGTATTCCCGCTGCAATTTCAGTGAGCCATCGCCCAGGGGTCGGCAGCGCCCGGGGCCAACTCGACGCCAGCCTCGCCCATCAGCGCGCCGACGGCTTCGCGCTGCTCGCGAAGGATCGCGGCAATCTCAGCCTCCGACAAAGCGGCCTTGCGCCCGGCTTCCAGCGGCGGCAGTTGGACCGTGCTCGGCGCCAACGTGAAGAGGTCGTGCCGGCGCGCTGCCGAGACGATGTCGGCCAGCGCGAGCACCCGAGCGAGCTTGCGCGTCACCTCGGCAGCCGTTGCCTCGTAGTCATCGAGAGCCTCGTCGATCCAGGCGCGCATAACGATGGCGCTTCCGGCCCGGATGCCGTCCGTCGCTTCGGCGATCTGCGGCTGCATTTCGGCGATGCGATCGTGAGCCATGGCGGCAGCGGCGTCAGCCTGCAATGCCTCATCCAGGCGGGGGCGCAGCTTCTCGGCGGACTTACGACGCGCCACCCATTCATCCCGGGCGGCCCGCACGGCATCGGCGCCCATTTCGCCCAACTCAGCGGCGGCCTCGGCTTGCCCCAGTGCCTTCGCCGCTTCGTTGGCAGCCTGTTCAGCGTCGCCATGCTCCCGGCGCAGAGCGGCGGCCTTGGCCTCCCGATCGGTCATAAGCGCGCGGAGCTTCGATTCCTGTTCGCGCAGTTGGGCCAGCTTGTCCCGGGCGGCCTGGATCCGTTCGCGCGGCGAGGTGGCAGCGTCCACGGTCTGGAGAGTGGTGTTGCTCAGGCGGGCGGGCGTGAAGAAGTTGGGGGTCATGTCTTGCCTTTCAAATGGGTTTTGGGTTGCGTCGTCTTGTGCCATCAAGCGGCGGCGCCCGTCGCGTCCACCCACCCGCTGCCGGCGGCATTGCGCCAGATGGGCTTTCCGAGGGTCGTATCGAAGAACATCAGGCCTGGGGCGCCACGGGTCGGGCGGGATGCCGTGCTCCCGCTCGGCGTGCAGGCGCTGAAGCCGGCGCGGCGCAGGGCCAGAACGTCCGTCAATGCGGGATCCACGGTGACGGATCCGTCGGCAGCGATCGCGAGTTGGCGGCCAGCGGGGTCACTCAGGGTGGCGGGGGCTTGGAGGTCGGCGGGAGCCTGGAACTTGATTGCTTGCATGGTGTTGTGCGTGTCTCGCTGTGGTGTTGAACTGGTGGAGGCGTTGCAGCCGATCAGGTGCGCGCGGCCTCCTGGATGGCCTTAATGACTCGCTGCTCGATGGCGACCCGGCTCTCGCCGAAGGAGGAGCGGAGGAAGGAACGTTCAGGCAGGCTCTCGTGGCGCTGGTGGGCGCGGACGTTGACGCGCACGGGCTTGGACAGCGGCTTGCCGAATGCCTGTTTCACAGCCCGCATGTGGGCGCGGACCTGTTCGTCCATGGAGACGCCGAATTCATGAGCACTGGCATAGCTCACGTTCGTCCCGACGAAGGCCTCGGGATCCGAGCCGGTGCCCATTCGGTAGTTGATGGACCGGCGCAGTCGGCCCGAGCGGGTCTTCAGGACTTGGCCCGAGAGCTTCTTGTCCTTGATCGTCGCGACGAGCTCGATCGCGCCGGCCTCAATGGCGCCGCGCACAGCCGCCGTGATGATCGGGCTGCGGCTTTCGAGAAAGCGGCAGAGGTCGTCTTCTCCGATGATGTCGATGGTTGCGGTCATGCTTTGTGGTTCGCGTGGGTAGTAGGGATGCGCCAAAAGAGGCGGGACAACTCGCCAAGGGCTGCGCGCTGCTGCTGGGCCTGCTGCTCGCGCCGAATCAGTTCGGCTTGGGTCACATAGCCCGGCGTCCTTGCAAGCCGACGGCGGGCCTTCTCGCGCTCACTGAGCGGGCGCCGGCACTTGAGAGCGGGCTCGGTCATGCCGCCACCACCAGTTCCAGAGCCCTCCCGCTGTGGTGCTGACGCTGGGAGATGGCATCTCTCAGAGGGGACACCCGCCACGGGGGGGCATTTGCGATCGAAAGCCCGGTTTGGGCACCCGCCACGGGTGCGCAAGACTGGTTCAGCGGCAATTGCCCACCCGCCACGGGTGCGCATTCCGGCATTGCTCCCCCGCCACGGGGGATCGGATTGCGTTTTTCAGCACGGCGCGGGCGGCGCCATTGGGCAGGGCTGTCATCAGTCGGGGGCAACTCGGAGCCCGGCCGCTCCCGCCAGTCCTTCACGCTCCAGCCCCCGGGGCCTACATCCAGGCCCCTCGGCTCGCAGTGCATCGGAAACAGCGTCACGCCGTAGAGACTCATTTGCCCCTTGTGGCCCTGCAAAGTGCGAACAATCAGGCCCGCATCTTCCAACTCGCGCAGCGCGGCGCGAGCACTTTCCTGGCTCGTCCAGCCGCAACGACGCAGGCGCTTCTCATGAGCATCAAGACGTCCATTGCCGAAATGGTTGCTGCGCAGTTGCCCCATCAGCATCAAAAGCATCTTGGCCCCCAGCGGAGACAACTCAGCAGACGCCAGTGAGGCGAGGAAGGCCACCGGAACAGCAATCCACTGTCCATCCACGCCAACGGCGTTGCGCGTCTTTTTGGCGCTCGCCATCAGGCGGCCCTCAAGTGGTACAGAGCGACCGCGCGAGCGGAGCCTCGGCCCCACGGCTGGCGCACCCATGCGACTTGCTCGATGGACAGGCCAGAGCAGCGGAGGGCGCGGATGCGCGGATGCGGCGAGCCGATCATCAGGTCGAGCGCCATATCCGTGGCCGTCAGGCGGCCCACCGCGCGAAAGGCCTCCACGATCTTTGCCTCGTGACTGATCGGCTTGTCTGCGATCTTCCGGAGCTTGCGCCGATCGGCGAGCGTCAGTGCGTGCGGCAGTGCCTCGGCGCGGGCGCGGGCCTCAGCCTGCCGCTGACGTTCGATGACCAGCGCGCGAGAGTCGGCCAGCGGCTTGGAGTCGCCCCTGTCGGTGCGGCGGCTCATCACCGAATCTCCATGACGCGCTTGATGGATGCCACCGGCCAAAGCAAGCGGCCATGTACTTTCACGGGCAGGACCGCGCCGGCTTGCCTGTTGGTCCAGAAATACAGAGTCGCGGGCCGCCTGTGCAGGTATGCAGCGGCTTCAGCGGTCGAAACGTGGGAGCGGGTTTCCAAGTCGAGGGGAGAGATCCCCTTGGGCATATCTTTCATTGCGTGTTCCTGAAATGCAGGTGGACGCAATGGTCGCAAGCGGCAGTGCTTTAGCCCGTCTTGGAGAGGGCGGATTTTTATGAAGCCTTTTGATTTTTAACGACTTTTTATGTAGCTCTCGGCCGGCTCCCTAGCCGGCCAAAGTCAACGCTTGCCGAGGGGCGGCAATAGTGACGCCGCCTTGCTCAAGCACCCATTTTTCGATGCGCTCATGGTGAACGCGCAGCAGATCAAGCGGGCGGCGCTTGTAGTGCTTCTCTGCGGTGGCACTCGGCTTGTGCCCCTGAATCTGGGCAACGACGCCCGCCGGGATTTCAAGCCACTCCGTGAGGCTGGCAAAGCTTCGGCGCAAGCCATGGAGGGTGAGCCCTTCCAGGCCCGCAGCAGCACAAGCACGGCGATGGACCGTGCCGGGGTCTGCAAGCCGTCCCGAATCGCTCGCGGGCACCACAGCGCCCAGAGGCGCCGCTTGCCCTCTAGCCGCGTGATAGCGCTCTCGGCGTTTCACATGGGTCGGGTCAAGGCTGATTGCGCGAGCGCTGGAAAAGACCCAATGATTGCGGCGCGGCAATGCTGAGAGCAGTTGCCAGACGTAAGGCGTCAGCGGGATTTGGCGCTCTCCTTCGACCTTGTCGCGAATGGTCAGCGAGTGCCATTGCGGATCAACATCCTCCCAGCGCAGCGACAACACTTCGCCTGGGCGGGCGCCGGTCAGCAGCAGCGTTTGAAGGTATGCCGACACTACGGGAGCAGGGATGGCACGCACGGCGGCAAACCATGCAGCCAACTGGCTTCGCTCTAGAACATCATCCTTTGGCTTGGCTTTCCCGGTGACCTCGCGAGCCTTGCGAGCATTCGCGGCGGTCGCATCAGCGCGACCTTTGAGGTCAGGCTCGGCGGCGGCCCATCGTAGAAAGGCCTTGAGAAGGCGGAGCGCGAGGCGCACGCGCGCTGGACGCTCTGCCGCTTCCGTGGCGGCCCATTGCTCAACCGTGACAGGCGTCAGATCCACCAAGCGCAACCCCATCAGGGGCGCGAGAGGGCCGGGAATGGTGAGCGCGCCGGGGCGGCGCTTACGTGCTGCTCCGCCCTCCTGGGTCATCTTCAGATGATCTGAATAGTTGCGATCGCCCCAATGCTGGCGACGCTCTTCGAGGTAGCGGTCCCAAACCTCGCGAACGGTTATGGCGTCGGCGGCAGCCTCGGCGGCACGCAGTTGACGCTCAGTCTCCCGTTGACGGTCTAGTTCGCGAGGGTCCGTTCCGCTGTCTAGCAGCACTGCGAGCTTTCGCGCCTCGGCTCTTGCGCCTTCAATAGTCCAGGCTCGGACGTCCCCTATCGTTCGGCGGACAGTCTGCCGGTTGAGCTTTGCTTCGAACACATAGGACTTGGCGCCTCCTGCGGTCACTCGGACACGCAGGCCGGGCGCCTTGGCGTCGCGCAGGAATGCCTGCGTCTTTCCCTCTGGGCAGGCGAGGCGCTCGATTGCGCCTGCGGTCAGGTCACAGGCTTTGGACAGGTCTACGGGGTCGGTCTTGCGGGGGCGTGCCATTGAAACGTCTTTGCATCGTGTAGCCACCATGTAGCCAGAAAACTTCCAAAATCTCAAAAAAATACAAAACTTTGGAGCTGCGGCGCCGGTTGGTGTTCTTCTAGTGCATTGATTTTCAATGGAAATTCACAAAAAGGCAAAAAGAGTCAAAAGCTCAAAGTGTCGGATTGAAAATCCGCGTGTCGGTGGTTCGATTCCGCCCTTGGCCACCAGAATTCGCGAAAGCCCGATCAGTGATGGTCGGGCTTTTTGCTTTTCCAGCGCCCACCCTGGCAGGTGGGGCTGGGCGCTGTCAGCAAGACACCGTGACTTTCCGGTGGGTCCGACAGTACTTCGCCCGCAGAGCACGAATGAGGCCATGCCCAACGGCTCAAAAGTGCCGAGGGAATCCGGGGCGATTGAAGGAAAGCTCGACCCCGCCTGGCGAGGCCCCCGCACCTCAGGGGCGGCTTCCGCGCTTCCCCCGTAGGCCCGGGCCGCCGTCCCGCGTAGCATGCCGGACTTTTTAGGGAGCCCTCTATGGACCAAGACAATTCTCTGAACGTTGGGCGAGAGGCCCGCATCCTGGCCCGCAAGTCCTGGACCGCCTACATCCGCGTCGTGCTCCTGGGCCTGGTGGCCCTGGTGATCCTGGCCGCGTTCTGGGGCGCGAACTGGAAGGGCGGGCTGCTGCTCACGGTGCCGGTGGTGGGCTTCCTGGTCTACCAGGTGATGGAGATCCGCAGCCACCATCTCTATGTCGATGACATCGGCGTCTGGCATTCCCGGGGCATCCTGCCGTGGAGCAAGGGCGTCACCGGCGTGAAGTGGCGGGACCTGGACGAGGCCGTCTTCTTCCAGGGCCTGGGCAGCTGGCTGCTGAGGTCCTACACCGTGCGCATCGGCCACCGTTTCACCAAGGCCAACGAGATCATCATGACGCACATGGCCGGCGGGCATGAGGCGGCCATGGCCGTCAACGCGATGCACCAGGACCTGGTGCGCCAGGGCCGCCTGGGCTGACGGCGGGCCCGATCAGGGCGTGCGGCGGCCGTACTGCGGGCCTGCGGGAGGCTCTGTGACAGCCTCGACACGCCGCGCTTATCAAGCTGTCACGCGGCCTTGCGATGCTGCCGGACTTCACACAGGGAGTCCCGCATGTCCATCGTCCAAGTGCCCGTTTCCACCCGCACCTCGCGCCGCCTGACCCCGCTGGCCGCCCTGCCGGTGGCCGTCCTGCTGGCGGCGCTGGCCGCCTGCGGGGGCAGCGCCTCCGAACCCCAGCCCTGGCCGCCGGCCTCCGCGGTGATCGCGCATCGCGGCGCGTCCGCGCTGCGGCCCGAGCACACGCTGGCGGCCTACCAGAAGGCCATCGACGACGGCGCCGACATCATCGAGCCCGACCTCGTCTCGACCAAGGACGGCGTGCTGGTGGCGCGTCACGAGAACGCCATCGCCATCCTGAACGCCGACGGCAGCATCAAGGAGGCCACGACGAACGTGGCGGACAAGCCCGAGTTCAAGGACCGGCTGCGCACGAAGTCCGTCGATGGCGTCAGCATCCGCGGCTGGTTCACGGAGGACTTCACGCTGGCGGAGCTCAAGACGCTGCGCGCCCGCGAGCGCATCCCGGCCGTGCGCCCGGGCAACGTCACCTTCAATGACCAGTTCGAGGTGCCGACGCTGCAGGAGGTGATCGACCTCGCCAAAGCGCAGACGGCCGCGAAGGGCCGCACGATCGGCATCATCCCCGAGACCAAGCACCCGTCCTACTTCCAGTCCATCGGCCTGCCGCTGGAGCCGGCGCTGCTGTCGGTGCTCGACAAGAACGGCTGGAACCACCGCGACGCGCCGGTGATCGTCCAGTCCTTCGAGGTGGCCAACCTGAAGGCCCTCGCGCAAAAGAGCACGGTGCGCCTGGTGCAGCTGATCAACAGCAGCGGCCGGCCCTGGGACTTCATCCAGGAGGGCGCGGCCAACACGCGCAGCTACGCCGACCTGGTCACCGCGGACGGGCTCAAGGAAATCGCACGCTACGCCTATGCGGTCGGGCCGTACAAGGAATGGGTGATCCCGCAGGTCCGCGACGCCAAGGGCGTGGCCACGGGCCTGGGCCAGCCGACGAGCTTTGCGCGCGACGCGCACGCCGCGGGCCTGAAGATCACGATCTGGACGCTGCGGCCGGAGAACACCTTCCTGCCGACGAGCCTGCAGGGGGCGCCGTCCGCCGATGCCACGGCCCGCGGCAACAGCGTGGCGGAGATCCGCGCCTACCTGGACGCCGGCATCGACGGCTTCTTCACCGACGACTCCGCCGTCGGCCGCCTGGCGGTGCAGGGCTGGAAGCCGGCGAACTGAGCGCGACGATCGCGAAAGCCGCGGACGGCGGTGATTTGACGCGCGGGCCCGCGCCGTGCGGGGCGCTCGCCCGGGGCCGGCGCGCCCCTTGAGCGGGCCTCGCGGTACGATGCCGGCCCCAGCCGCATCAACGCCCGCCGCCCCGCGCCATGAGATCGTCCATCCACATCGTCGACGTCGACCGCACGGAGACCTGGACGCGCTACCGCAAGGGCCTGTGCGACACCTGCGCCGCCAACTGCTGCACCATGCCCGTGGAGGCCCGCCTGGCGGACCTCGTGCGCCTGGGGCTGGTCGATGCCTTCGAGGCCGAGCACGAGGCGCCCAAGCAGATCGCCAAGCGCCTGAGCAAGGCCGGGCTGATCGAGCACTTCAGCTTCCGCCACGAGATCTTCCAGCTGGCCCGCCGGGCCGGCGGCGACTGCCAGTTCCTGGATGCGCAGACGCGGCGCTGCACGGTCTACGAGCGCCGCCCGGACATCTGCCGCAAGCATCCGCAGGTGGGCCCGCGACCCGGACACTGCCCCTACGGCCCTCGCCGCGAGGCACCGCCGCGGGACTGACGTTATGGGATTGATGCCTCGGGACGGATGCCCTGCCAGCGCGGCGCGGCCCCGGTCACTTGGCCCCGTCGCGCCGGGGGCGGGCCGATCCGGGATAATCGGCGCCGTCCCCCTTTCCAGGGGCCCGACCCTCTCGCTGCAGCATCCATGTCGAATCTGATTGTTCACGGCGGCACCCCGCTGGCTGGCCGCATCATCCCCTCGGCCAACAAGAACGCCATCCTGCCCATCCTCTGCGCCACCTTGCTCACCGCCGAGCCGGTGCGCCTGCGGGGCATCACCGAGATCACCGACGTCAAGAAGATCCTCGAGGTCTTCCGCAAGCTGGGCAGCACCGTCGAGGTGGACTACAAGACCGGCATCCTGGACGTGCACCACCGCGAGACGCATTTCGATGCCGCGACGGACCGCCTGCCGGAGGAGATGCGCTCCTCCATCATGCTGGTGCCGGGCCTGATGGCGCGCTTCGGCGCCGCCCGCATCGAGGACGACGTCAAGGGCTGCACCCTGGGCGCCCGCGAGATCGATCCGCACGTGGAGGTCTTCGAGCGCTTCGGCGCCAGCGTGCAGCGCCTGCCCGACGGCCTGCTGCTGAGCGTCGATCGCCCGCTCAAGGCCAATGACCACTGGACGGACTACGCCTCCGTCACCACCACCGAGAACTTCGTGCTCTGCGCCGCACTGGCCGAGGGCACCTCGACGCTGATGAACGCGGCCTCCGAGCCGCATGTGCAGGAGTTCTGCGCCTTCATGCAGATGCTGGGCGCGAAGATCGAGGGCCTCGGCACCTCGCGCCTCAAGATCACCGGCGTGCAGCGCCTGGGCGGCGGCGACTTCACCTTCGCCGAGGACTTCCACGAGATCGTCACCTTCCTCGCGCTCGGCGCCATCACCGGCGGCGACGTGCAGGTCAAGAACTCCCAGCCCGAGCAGTTCCCGCTGATCGACCGCACCTTCGCGAAGTTCGGCGTGCACATCGAGCACAAGGACGGCTGGTCGCGCGCTCTCACCCAGGGCCCGCTGAAGGTCAAGGAACCCTTCACCCGCAACATCCTGCAGAAGGTCGAGGCCGCGCCCTGGCCCTACCTGCCGGTGGACCTGCTGCCCATCTTCGTGGCCCTGGGCGTGAAGGCCGAGGGCAGCGTGATGTTCTGGAACAAGATCTACGACGGCGCGATGGGCTGGACCTCCGAGCTGTCCAAGTTCGGCGCGCATGCCTTCCTCTCCGACCCGCACCGCATGGTCACCTTCGGCGGCAAGCCCCTGCATGCGGCCGAGGTCGAGAGCCCCTACATCATCCGCGTGGCGATCGCGCTGCTGATGGTGGCGGCGTCGATCCCCGGGCGTTCGGTGATCCGCAACGCGACGCCCATCCGGCGTGCCCACCCGCACTTCGTCGAGAACATCTGCACGCTCGGCGCCCGCATCGAGTGGGTGGACGGGGACTGAGCCCGGTGCCCTGACGCGATCCCGCTGACCGCATGCTGCCGCAGTTCCTGGGCTCCTGCCTGCGCTCCCTCTTGACGGCGCTGACGCTGCTGTCGGCCCTCGCCGCACCGGCGCAGGCCGCCGAGCCGCCGGCGATCGCCTGGCTCGTCCAGGACGTGCCGCCGCACTTCAGCTACACCCGCTCGGGCCAGACGCCGCTGACGGTGGACGACCTCGGCCACGGCGAGCTCGACGGCTTCATGCGCATCCTGCTGAAGCGCATGCCGCAGTACCGGCACGTGCTGGTCGAGATGCCCTTCACGCGCTTCGAGATCCAGGCGCGGCAGGGGCAGACGATGTGCAGCCTGCTGCACGTGCGCACGCCGGAGCGCCTGAGCTGGCTCTATTTCAGCCATCTGTACCCGCCGCTGTTCTCGCGCCAGATCCATGTCGTGGTGCACCGGGACCGGCTCGCGCAGTTCGAGACCGCCAGCACCGGGCAGGCCCTGCAGCTGACCGACCTGCTCCAGCGCCCGGATCTGCAGGGCCTGCTGCCGCGCGACCGCGCCTTCGGGCCGCGCATCGATGCCCTCCTGAAGCAGGCGGGCGAGGCGGCGCCCCGCACCGTCGTGCCCAACCGGAACATGCACCTGCTGCACATGCTGCGGGCCCGGCGCATGGACTACACGCTGGAGTACCCGTCCGTGGTGGATGAGTTCCTGCGCCTGCAGGGCGGGGACGACCTCGTGAAGCTGCCGCTGGCCGAGGGGCGCAGCACGCAGCTCGCCACCGTCGCCTGCAGCCGCACGCCGGAGGGGCGCCAGCACATCGAGGCCATCGACGCCGCCGTGCGCCGCCTCGCCCAGGAGAAGGACCGCGAGGGCTGGATGCGCGGCTGGCGCAAGGAGGGCCTGGACGAGCAGGACCGCCAGCGTGTGATCCGCTACATGGACGAGCGGGCCCGCGGCGGCCCGGCCATCGAGTGAGCCGGCCGCCCAAGCTCGCGCTGCCCATGCGCGAAGGCGTGAGCGCCTCGGCCCTGGCCTGCCCGGCCGGCGCCTGGCCCCTGCTGCTGGACTTCCTGGCCGAGCGCCTCCCGCTGGTCGAACGCGAGGACTGGGCCACCCGCATGGCCGGCGGCGAGGTGCTGGGGCCGCAGGGTCAGGTCTTGCCACCCGGCACGCCCTACCGCGCCGGCGAGCGCATCTACTACTACCGCCGCGTGGCCCACGAGACGCCCGTTCCCTTCGAGGAGCTGCTGGTGCAGGTGGACGAGCACCTGGTGATCGCCGACAAGCCGCACTTCCTCTCGGTCACGCCCAAGGGCCGGCATGTGCAGCAGACGCTGCTGACGCGCCTCAAGCGCCGGCTGGACCTGCCGGACCTCACGCCCGTGCACCGCCTGGACCTCGAGACCGCCGGGCTGACGGTGTTCTGCGTGCAGCCGGCCCACCGCGACGCCTACCAGCGCCTGTTCCGCGAGCGCAGCGTCGAGAAGGTCTACGAGGCCGTGGCCGCCGAGCCGCCGGCGGGCCTGGCGCTGCCGCTGCGCTACCGCAGCCGCCTCGTGGAGCGCGAGGGCGATGCCTTCATGCAGATGGCCGAGGTGCCCGGCGAGCCCAATGCCGAGACCGACATCCGCTGCCTGCGGCGGCTGGGCCAGGGGCGCGCGCTGTATGAGCTGCACCCGCTGACGGGGCAGAAGCACCAGCTGCGCGCGCAGATGTGCGCGCTGGGCCTGCCGCTGGCGGGGGACCGCATCTACCCGGTGCTGCAGCCGCCCCGCACGGACTTCGACGAGCCGCTGCAGCTGCTGGCGCGGGCCATCGCCTTCACGGATCCGGTGACGGGCGAGCGCCGGGCCTATCGCTCGACGCGTCAGCTGGCGCTGGCCGAGGCGAGCAGCAGTTCCGCCTGATCGCTCAGCAGCGGCCGCACGAGGATGCGGTAGCCGTCGAGGTCGAAGGGCGGTGGCCGGTGCGAGGCCGGCAGCGCCAGATGGGCGCCCTCGACGGTGCCGAGGTAGGCCCAGTGCTGCAGCACATGGGTCTGGACCCAGTCGCCGTCCCGCTCCACCAGCCCCACGGCGCCGTCGAAGGGCCAGGCCTGCACCTGCCAGTCGCCGAGGGCCGCGAACAGGCGGGCGTCGTGTGCGGCGGGCGTGTCCTGCCCGGTGCACAGCGCACATCGCCCCAGCTGGCGGGCGAAGCAGCCGCGTGACGAGGCGCTTTCCAGGCCGAGCCGGGCGAGGCACAGCCGGTGGTCCTCGGCCAGGCTGCGCAGGGCCTGCTGGGCCGCGTGGGCCGAGCTGTAGAGGCCGAAGAGACCCGGGCTGCGCGCGAAGTCGTGGTCCCGCGAATGCACCAGGCGCAGCACGGCGGCATCGCCCGCCGCCGTCCAGGCGCACAGCGAGCGGCTGCGGCGCAGGCGCTTGTTGAACAGCGGCTGCTGCTCCTTCACCCAGCGGGACTCCAGCAGCAGCGCCCCGACCTCGCCGGCCGTGCGCTGCCAGCTGATGCGGCAGGTCTGGGCCAGCAGGCGCGCCTCGGCCGGCTCCCGCAGGTGGGCCAGCACGCGCGAGCGGATGTTGATGCTCTTGCCGATATAGAGCGGCAGCGCGCCCTCGCCATGGAAGACGTACACGCCGCACGCGGAAGGCAGCTCGGCGAGATTGGCGTCGGGGATGCGGTGGGGCAGCATGGGGCGCAAGGCGGGGGAGCCGCAGTATGCCAAGAGGCGCCGGCGCTGTGCGAGGGGCGTGCCGGACGTGCTGTCATCCCCCCAGCAGGAGGGAGCAACAAGCCGCAACAGCGGCCCGGGCGGAGGCGCGTCGAGCCCTACACTGCTGGCGCCCTTTGATCACAGCAGGGCGGGAGCATGACGATGGCAACGATGGGCAAGGGACTGAAGATCCTGGCAGGCGTGGGCCTGGCGGCGGCGGTAGCCGCGGCGGGCTGGTGGGGCTGGCAGCGCCAACGGGGCGCGCCGGAGGCCTCCGAGGCCGACAGCGGCCCGCCGGCCGCCTTTGCGCTGGCGGACTGCAAGGCGCGGCTGTTCGACGGCTCGCCCGCCATCGCGGTGATGTTCACGCAGGCGCTGGCCGGCGGCCAGGACTTCGGCAAGCTGCTCACGGCCACGGAGTCCGCCGCGAACGAGGACGCCGACAAGGCCAAGCCCGTGGAGGCCCGCTGGGTGCTGGGCGACAACCCGCGCGTGCTCTACCTCCCCTACGTGCAGCCCGAGCGCAAGTTCCGCGTGAAGCTGGCCGGCGAGCTCGCCGCCCGCGCGGGCGCGACGCTGGCCACGCCGCAGACCTGCGAGGTCGCGAGCGAGGCCATGCCCGATGCCTACTACTTCGCCAGCCGCGGCACCGTGCTGCCGGCCGAGATCAACGGCGGCCTGCCCGTCGTGACGGTCAACACGCCGCAGGTGGACGTGCAGTTCCTGCGCATCCGCCCCGAGAACCTCAGCGCCTTCCTCGACCAGGTCGGCGGCCGCCGGGACCGCCCGCGCGCCGCGAGCTACGAGGAGGGCAGCGAGGAGTACGAAGGCGGCTACTACTACGAGGACCCGGGCCGTCGCCTCAAGGGCACGACCTCCGGCTATGTGCTGGACCAGCTGCGCGGCATGTCCGACAGCGTCTACATCGGCCGCTTCACCACGGACGAGCGCCCCAACCGCCGCAACGTCTCCTTCCTGCCCGTCGAGCGCATCAAGGAACTGCAGGAGCCGGGCATCTACGTGGCCGTCATGAACACGCCCGGCCGCTTCGGCTGGGACTACCAGGTCACGCACTTCTACGTCACCGACATCGGCCTGCACCTGCGCCGCCATGCCTCGCAGATCGACGTCTTCGCGACCTCGCTCAAGAGCGGCTCGGCGTTGTCGGGCATCGAGCTGACGCTGGTGGACGACGCCGGCAAGGCCGTGCAGCAGGCCAGCAGCGACGGCCAGGGTCATGCAGTCTTCACGCAGAAGCTGGACAAGGCCCGCGTGGTGCTGGCCAAGCGCGGCAGGGAGATGTCCGTGCTGTCGCTGGGCGATGCGGCGCTGGACCTGTCCGAGTTCGACGCCGTCGGCCATCCCTCGCGCAACAACAAGCTCTTCGTCTACGCCGGCCGCGATCTCTACCGCCCCGGCGAGAGCTTCCAGGCCTCCGTGCTGGCCCGCGATGCCGACGGGCGCGCCTGGACCAAGCCGGTGCCGCTGACGCTGAGCCTCAAGAAGCCCGACGGCAGCAATGCCGCCACGCTGCTCGTGCGCCCGGGGGCCACCGGGGCCGGCTACTACCAGCAGGCCATCACCCTGCCGGCCGACGCGCCCACGGGCCGCTGGCAGCTGCAGGCCAGCGTGGACCCGGCCGCCAAGCAGCCGGATGCGCAGTGGAGCTTCCAGGTCGAGGAATTCCTGCCCGAGCGCATGAAGCTGCAGCTCAACGCCCCCGAGGCCGTGCTGACGGGCGACGCCGAGCTGAGCGTCGACGTGCAGGGCGACTACCTCTACGGTGCGCCGGCCTCCGGCAACCGCGTCCAGGCCAGCCTCTACAGCGAGCGCCAGGTCAATCCGCTGGCCCGCCAGCTCCCCGGCTTCATCTTCGGTGACTTCGCGGACGACAAGGCCAAGAAGCGCGGCGATGCCTCGGACACCGAGCTCGACGACAAGGGCCACGTGAGCCTGAGCTTCAAGCCCGAGCTGACGGAGCGCAGCTCGCCCATGCTGCTGCGCACGAGCGTCGCGCTGCTGGAAAGCGGCGGCCGCCCGGTGGTGCGCTCGCTGGAGCGCAGCTGGTGGCCGGCCGAGCAGCTCGTGGCCATCCGCCCGATGTTCGACCGCAACGTGGTGCAGGAAGGCGGCATGGCCGAATTCGAGCTCACGCGCGTGGACGCCGCGGGCAAGTTCCACCCCGCGGCCGATCTGCAGCTCAAGCTGATCTACGAGGAGCGGCAGTGGTACTGGCGCTATGACGACAGCCGCGGCTGGCACTCGGGCTTCAACACGCAGGAGGAGCTGGTCGAGGCGCGCCAGATCAAGCTGGACAAGCGCAGCAAGATCGCGCTGCCCGTGCGCTGGGGCCGCTACCGCCTGGAGATCGCCGATCCGAGCACGCAGGAGACGCTGCGCTACGGCTTCTACGCCGGCTGGGGCGCGCAGGACGCCGATGACGTCGGCAACCGCCCGGACCGCGTGCAGCTCAAGCTGGAGGGCGCGCCCTTCAAGCCGGGCCAGAAGGCGAAGCTCGAGATCAAGCCGCCGCATGACGGCGAGGCGCTGGTGACCGTCGAGGGCGACCGCGTGCTGTGGAGCGAGCGCCTCTCGGTCAAGGCGCGCGGGACCACGGTCGAGATTCCCGTGGCCGAGGACTGGAAGCGCCACGACCTCTACATCACCGTCGCCGCCTTCCGCCCGGGCAACCAGGGTGACAAGGTGACGCCGGCGCGCGCGCTGGGCCTGGTGCACCTGCCGCTGTGGCGCGAGGACCGCAAGCCCAAGGTCGAGCTCGTCGCGCCCCCGAAGGCCACGCCGGAGCAGTCGCTGCCCATCAAGGTCAAGGTGCCGCAGCTGGCGGGCAAGCAGGCGATGGTGACCGTGTCTGCCGTGGATGTGGGCATCCTCAACATCACCCGCTACAAGACGCCGGACCCGCAGGACTTCTTCTTCGGCAAGCACCGCTACGGCGCTGATCTGCTGGACCTCTACGGCAAGCTGATCGAGAAGATGGAGGGCAACGCCGCCCGCCAGCGCTTCGGCGGCGATGCCGGCAAGCGGGACACGCAGAGCATGCCGCGCAAGGTGCTGCTGGTGGACCTCTTCAGCGGCCCCGTGCTGCTGGATGCCAAGGGCGAGGCGACGGTCAGCTTCAAGCTGCCGGACTTCAACGGCACCCTGCGCGTGATGGCGGTGGTGTCGAGCCCCGACAGCTACGGCAGCGCGCAGGCCGAGACCGTGGTCGCGGCGCCGCTGGTGGCGGAGCTCTCGATGCCGCGCTTCCTCTCGCCGGGCGACAAGGCCACCCTCGCGCTCGACGTGAGCAATCTCTCGGGCAGCGCCCGCGAGGTGAAGGTGCGCCTGGAAGCCGACGGCCCGCTGCGCGTGGCAGCCCAGCCTGAGCCCGTGCAGCTGGCCGACAAGCAGCGCAAGGTGCTGAGCTTCCAGGTCGAGGCGACGGAGGCCGCGGGGCTGGTGCCGATCAAGCTGCATGTGCATGCCGGCGACCTCAAGCTCACCCGCGAGGCCGCCCTGCAGCTGCAGCCGCTGACGCCGCCGGTGCATGAGCTCAGGCGCACGCGCCTCGAGCCCGGCGCCACGCTCAAGCTCGAACCCGGGTTGCTCGATGGCTACTGGGGCGGCTCGGCCAGCGCAACGCTGAGCCTCTCGGACTCGCCGCCCATCGACATCCGCGAACAGGTCAAGGGCCTGCTGGGCTATCCCTACGGCTGCCTCGAGCAGACGACCAGCAGCGCCTACCCGCTGGCGATGATCGACGAGGAGGCCGCCAAGGCCTTCGGCATGACGCCCGTCCCGCGCGAGGAGCGTGCCAAGCGCCTGGACACCGCCTTCGGGCGCCTGGCCGGCATGCAGCAGGCCAAGGGCGGCTTCGGCCTGTGGAGCAACACCAGCCCCTACGAGGCCTGGCTGTCGGCCTACGTGACGGGCTTCCTGCAGGATGCCAAGGACGCCGGCTTCGCCCCGCCCGAGAGCATGATGACGCGCTCCCTGGACAACCTCCTGGAGCAGTTCCAGCGCAGCCCCGGCCAGCAGACGCAGCCGCCCAAGGACCCGAAGCGGGACGACAAGGGCCGCGTGGCGAGCTACAGCGACGTCGAGCTGATCCGCATCGCCCACCAGCGCTTCGCCGAGGCGGCGCACGCGGGCTACATCCTGGCCCGCGCGCAGAAGGCGCCGCTCGCGACGCTCAAGACGCTGCATGACCAGTACCGCGGCAATGCCCGTTCGCCGCTGCCCCTGATCCACCTGGGCCTCGCGCTCAAGCTGATGGGCGACGAGACGCGGGCGAAGGTGGCGCTGGACGAGGGCGTGAAGCGTGCCTACGGCATCAACCCCGCGCTCGCGCCGGTGCAGGACTGGTGGTGGTGGGAGGAGTGGCTGGGCGACTACGGCAGCCGCGTGCGCGACCAGGCGCTGGCCTACGCCCTGCTGACCCGCCACGGCATCCAGCACGAGCGCCGCGAGGGCCTGCTCTTCGACCTGGCCTCCGACTTCGACCGTCGCCGCTACTTCTCCACGCAGGAGCGCCTCGCGCTGTTCCTGGCCGTGCGCAGCGCCCACGGCCAGGCCGGCGGCGAGGGCTGGAGCGCCAGCCTGCAGACCGCGGCCGCCGCGCCCGAGACGCTGGCCGGCAAGGAGACCGCGCAGCGCGACATCCCCGGCGCCAAGCTCAAGGCCGGCACCGTGTTGAAGAACGAGGGCAAGGGCTCGCTCTTCGTGGAGGTCCATGCCCAGGGCTATCCGACGAAGCCGCTGCCCCCGCAGACGGACAGCATCGTCGTCGAGCGCAGCCTCTTCACGACGGCCGGCAAGCCCGTCACGGCGCGCCAGTTCACGACCGGTGAGATGTTCATCGTGCGCCTGCGGGCCACGGCCAAGCGTCCGATCAAGGACGGCCTGATCGTGGACCGCATCCCGGCGGGCTTCGAGGTGGAGAACCTCAACCTCAGCCAGGGGCCGCAGGCGGGCGAGTTCGAGGTGGACGGCCAGAACATCGCGCAGGCCAACGCCAACGCCCGCATCGTGCACACCGAGTACCGCGACGACCGCTTCGTGGCCGCCGCACAGCTGGACGGCCATCCGCTGGACGTCTACTACCTCGTCCGCGTGGTGACGCCGGGCCGCTACCAGGTGCCCGCGCCCTTTGCGGAGGACATGTACCGGCCGGAGCTGCGAGGCATCGGCAAGGCGGAAGGCGAGATCACGGTGCTGAACAAGAAGTGAGCCCGACGTGACGCGCACCCCCGTCGGCGCGACGTCCGGGCCGGCGTTGAGCCGGGCCCGCTGAGCGTCCCATGCCCGCACGACTGAGCTTGAGGCGATGGGCCCGGCGCCGCCGGGCCGGCGCGGTGCTGGCCCTGCTGGCGCTGAGCCTGCTGGCCCTGGACCGGCTCTTCCCGCTGCCGGCCGCCGCCTGGCCCGACAGCGCGGCGCGGCGCCCGCTGGAGGCCGTCGTCGTGCTGGCCGAGGACGGCACGCCGCTGCGCTACTGGCCCGGGGCGGACGGCGCCATGCGGCACCGGGTGACGATCGAACAGGTGTCCCCGCGCTACCTCGAAGCGCTGCTGCACTACGAGGACCGCGCGTTCTGGTGGCATCCGGGCATCAACCCGGCGGCCCTGGCACGCGCGGCCTGGCAGTGGGGGCGCGCGGGGCAGGTGGTGTCGGGCGGCTCGACGCTGACGATGCAGGTCGCGCGCCTGCTGGACCCCGAGTGCGCCGACCGGCAGCGCAATCTGCAGACCTGCGCCACCCGCACCGTCGGTGCCAAGGCGCGGCAGATGCTGCGCGCGCTGCAGCTCGAATGGCATCTCAGCAAGCGCGAGATCCTCACGCTGTATCTCAACGAGGCGCCGATGGGCGGGATGGTGGAGGGCGTCGAGATGGCGGCGCAGGCCTACCTTGGCAAGTCCGCGCGCGATCTCTCGACGGCCGAGGCGGCGCTGCTGGCCGCGCTGCCGCAAAGCCCCTCCCGCCTGCGCCCGGACCGCCATCCGGCGGCGGCCCAGGCCGCGCGGGACAAGGTGCTGGATCGCCTGATGAGCCAGGGCGTGTGGCCCGCCGCCGAGGTGCGGGACGCCAAGCTGGAGAAGGTCTTCGCGCCGCCGCTGCGCTCGCGCGTGCTGGCACCGCTGTTCGCCGAACGCCTGCGCCAGCGCGGGGTGAAGGCGGGCACCGCCGTCGTGCCCTCGCTGCTCGATGCCGGCCTGCAGCAGCGCCTGGAGCAGGTGCTGCTGGACCGCCTCAACACGCTGCCCGAGCAGGTCTCCATCGCCGCGCTGATCGTGGACAACCGCGACGGCGCCGTGCGCGCCTATGCGGGCTCGGCGGATTTCGGCGACATGAAGCGTGCCGCCCATGTGGACATGGTGCGCGGCCTGCGCTCGCCGGGCTCGACGCTCAAGCCCTTCCTCTATGCGATGGCGCTGGACCAGGGGCTCATCCACGCCGAGAGCCTGCTGATCGACGCGCCGCAGAACTTCGGCGGCTATGCGCCGGGCAATTTCCAGGCGGACTTCTCGGGGCCGGTGAGCGTGTCGGAAGCCTTGCAGCGTTCGCTCAACGTGCCGGCCGTGGATCTGCTGGACCGGATCGGGCCGGAGCGCTTCGCGGCGCAGCTGCGGGGCGCGGGCCTGCGCCTGCGCATGCCGGCGAACGCCACGCCCAACCTCAGCCTCATCCTCGGCGGCGGCAGCACCCGCCTGGAGGAGCTCGTCGGGGCCTACACCGCCCTGGCCCGGGGCGGGGAGGCGGTGCAGCCGCGCCTGCAGGCCGCGGACCCGCCGCGCACGGCGCGCCTCATGAGCGAGGGCGCGGCCTTCATCGTGCGGGAGATCCTGGAAAACGGCGGCCGGCCGGGCGCGCCCTTCCGCGAGTCCGACGCTCGCATCGCCTGGAAGACGGGCACGAGCTTCGGCTTCCGGGATGCCTGGGCGCTGGGCGTGACGGACCGCTACACGCTGGGCGTCTGGATGGGCCGGCCCGATGGCACGCCGAATCCTGGTCACTTCGGGGCGAACAGCGCGGCGCCGCTCCTGCGCGACCTCGCCGCCGCGCTCGGGCCGCAGCAGCTCGCCCCCCGGCGCCAGCCCGCGAGCGTGCAGGCGGCGGCCATCTGCTGGCCGCTCGGCCGGCTGGCCTCGAGCACGCCGCCCGACCAGTGCCTGCAGCAGCGCACGGCCTGGCTGCTGGACGGCGCGGCGCCGCCCACGCTGCCGGAGCGCGGCGTGTCGCAGGGGCTGGAGGTGCAGGTGATGGTGGAGGGCGCCGGGCGCGAGCGCGTGTCGGGCGACTGCGCCGGCCCGGGCGCCCGCAGCGAGCCCGCCGTGCGCTGGCCGCAGCTGCTGCAGCCCTGGATCGAGCCGGCGCAGCGGCATCCGCTGGAGCGCCTGCCCTGGAAGGCCGGGTGCCGCGGCGAGGCGCAGGGCGGGCCGAGTGCCCGGCTGCGCATCGTGGGACTGGAGCCCGGCACCGTGCTGCGGCCCTCGCCCGGGCAGGCGCACATCCGCCTGCCGCTGCAGGTGCTGGGCGCGCAGGGGGCCGTCGCCTGGCTGCTCGACGGGCAGCTGCTGGCCTGGCAGGACGCGCCCGCGGGATCGGCGGCCCGGGGGAGCGTCCTGCTGCAACCGCAGCGCAACGGCGAGCAGCAGCTCACTGCGCTGGATGCGCAGGGGCACTACGCCCGGCTGCGCTTCACGGTCCAGGGGCTCTGATCAGCCCGCCAGCGGCGCGAGCCGCTCGTGCGCGGCCAGCGTCATCGCGCAGGCCTGGGCGGCCTCCACGCCCTTGAGCGCCAGATGCTCGTGGAAGAAGCGCTGGTGCACGTCGTGCTCGTGGAAATGCTGGGGCGTGAGCGAGGCCGAGAAGACCGGCAGGCCGCTGTCCAGCTGCACGCGCATCAGCCCGTCGACCACGGCCTGGGCCACGAACTCATGGCGGTAGATGCCGCCGTCCACGACCAGGGCGCAGGCGATGACGGCCTGGTGCCGGCCGCCGGCGGCCAGGCGGCGGGCGTAGAGCGGGAATTCGAAGGCGCCGGGCAGCTCGTGCACCTCGATCTGCTCGGCGGCCCAGCCCAGGCGCCGCAGCTCCTCGGTGGCGCTGCCGGTGAGGCGCTGGACAAGCTCGGGATGCCATCGGCTGGCCAGCAAGGCGATGCGGCCGCGATGCTTCGGAGCGGGAAGGGTGTCAAAGGTCTGATTCATGTTGAGCTTTCTGAAAGCAGGTCACACAAATCAGGGCGCGCGCAGGCAAGCCACAGCGGCGCTCCGGCCTGGCGTGAACGAGGCGGGTGCGCCGCATGGCTTCAACAACGCGATCTCTTTCATCCGGACTGTGACCGTCGGCCCTGGCATCGCACCAGGTCTGCTGACCCTCGGCCGGGAAGGCCGAGGCGCTCGCGGGCTCCTGCGCAGAGCGCAGATACCGCCGGTGAGGCAGAGCCCGGACAGCGCGGCGACAGCCGCGGTGCCTGGCGAGGGCCGCTCCGCATGCTTGCGGGGCGGCAGCACCTCGCCCTGAGAACGCGCCGACCCCGGGGGGCCGGCGGGCGCATTCTAGGGGCCGGGCCGGGCGGGGCTCAGAACAGCAGCTTGGCCGTGGCCGAGAACATGTTCCCGCGCTGGCCGTAGGTCTTGCCCAGCAGCCACGCGGCCTCGACGTGCAGGCTTCGCTGCGCCCCGAGCGACCAGTCGGTCTGGAGCGACGGGCCGGCGCGGTGGGATTGCCGCTCGGCCGGCTTCCAATGCCGCCAGTTGCCGAGCTCGCCAAAGCCCTGCACGCCGGCGCGCCAGCCGGGCTGCAGAGGCCAGCTGAGCTGCCACTGGACCTTGAGCTCGGTGCCGCTGCGGGCGAGATCGCCCCAGCCGTGCTCGAGGATGGCGTTCGCCTGGAGGCGCGCCAGATGCCATTCCGTCTGCGTGACGAGGCCGAGTTCGAGCGCATGGCCGCGCTCCTCGCCGCCGGTCTTGATCAGCTGGACATGCAGCGCCAAATCGCTGTCACCCCGGCCGTCGTCGAGCCGGATCTGGTGGATCCAGTTCCAGGTGTCCAGGCGCACGGCCTCCTCGCGCGTGCCCTCGTAGCTGGCCAGCAGCGTGCTGGTCCAGCGCTCGTGGATGCCGTAGGACAGCGCCAGCTCCGGCCACAGCACCGCCGGGCCGCCGCTGCGCTGCTTGACCGTCCAGTAGCGCAGCTCCAGGCCCCATTGCGCCGCCTGGGCATAGGGACGGATCACGTAATAGCCGGGGTCGGCGTGGGCGGCGCAAAGGCCCAGGAGGGCGGCAACGAAGGGCGCCCGGCGCAGCACGGTGATGAGGAACGGACGCGGCATGACGCTCCCTCGCAGGGCCGGCTCCCCCATGGAGCGGCGCCGCCAATGTAGCAAGCGCTGCCAACTTGTGCCTCAGTTTGGGGACACAAGCGCCGCTCGGGCGACAAAGTTCCGGGGATTCCCGGGTGTGCGATCTGCGTGAATCGGCCGATGCTGAAGGACCGGCAACGTTTGCAAAGCCGGTGCCGCATCATGACCGCCTCCTACGCCCCGCTCCGATCCCTCAAGTCCCGCACCCTGATGGGGCTGCTGCTGCTGGGCGGGGCAATGGTGGTGGTGCTCGGCGGCTGGCACCTGCGGCGCGAGCTGCATCTGCAGGCGGAGCAGGCCGAGGCCAGCCAGCAGCTGCTGCCGCTGCTCTATGCCGAGCCGCTGTCGCGTGCGATGGCCAGCAGCCAGACGAGCGTGGCCCAGCGCCTGCTGGAGGCGATGGTTAGCCGCCACGAGCTGCAGTCCGCCGAGCTCCGCGGGCGTGACGGCCTCCGTCTGCTGAGCGGGCCCGACGCGCTGCCCGGCCAGGACAGCCCTCACAGCGAGTTCGCGCTGCGCCTGCCGGGCGACAGCGAGGAGATCGGCCGCGTGCGTGTCATCGCCCCGGAGCTCAGCGCCTGGGGGCAGCTGGGCAAGCCCTCGATGCAGCACTGGCTGCTGCAGCTGCTGGCGCTGGCGTTCGCCCTGGGGCTGGGCGCGGCGCTGCTGATCGACCGCCTGCTGCTGCGCCACCTGCGCCGCATGGCCACCGACATGGAGCGCTTCGATCCCAGCCTCCCGCCGAGCGACTTCAGCTGGTTCGATGACGGCATGCCCGCCCGCACGCCGGCCGAGCTGCAGCAGATCAACCGCGCCATGGCACACGTCCACCAGAGCGTGGACCAGCAGTTGCAGCGCAAGCAGCGCGAGATGCGCGAGCTGAGCGCCCAGGTGGACCAGCAGGCCCGCGCCCTGCACGAGGCGCAGGCCGCGCTGGACATCAAGCAGCGCGAGCTGGCCCAGCTGGCGCGTCACGACAAGCTCACGGGCCTGGCCAACCGGCGCGAATTCGATGACGCCCTGCGCCGCGAGTTCAAGCGCGCCCAGCGCCAGCAGTCCCGCCTGGCGCTGGCCGTGCTGGACCTCGATCACCTCAAGGCCTACAACGAGCTGCACGGCCACGACGCCGGCGACGAGCTCCTGCGCCGCTTCGCCCGCCTGCTGGGCGAGCGCTTCAAGCGCGACACCGACCTCGTGGCGCGCCTCGGTGGTGAAGAGTTCGGGGCCCTGCTGCCGGGCTTCGACCTGGACTCGGCTCAGGGCCTGCTGGAAAGCCTGCGCGAGGAATGGCGGCGCCTGTCGTTGCCGCACGGTGCGAGTCCGGTCGATGCCGTGGTGACGGTGAGCATCGGTCTGGCCGCCTACAGCCCCGCGCAGCCCTACCTCAGCCCGCTGGCCCTCATGCAGGCCGCCGACGAGGCGCTGTACATCGCCAAGCACGCCGGGCGGGACCGCCTCAGCCTGGCCGCCTGAGCGCGGGCGTCCGGGGGCGCGCCGACTCGCCGTTCCAAAGAAAAAGCCGGCTCCGGGGCCGGCTTTCTTGTGGGTGCGCGCGGCTTCAGTCGCGGCCGTGGGCCTGCGCCTCCAGCAGCTGCTCGCTGACGCGGCGTGCGGCGCGCAGCACCAGCGTCTCGTCCAGCTGCGCCTGCGGGGCGATGGCCTGGGCGATCTCGTCCAGGCGTTCCGGGGCGTTCATCAGCGCCCAGGCGATGACCGAGATGGCGCAGATGCTGCGGCGCTGCAGCGCTTCGGGCATCTCGAGCTTGCTCTGCACCTCGACGTGGCTGCGCACGCTGGCCACCGAGGCGGGGGCGAGGCCCCAGCTCTCGCACAGCGCGGCGCCCAGGGCGTCGTGGCTCACGCCGAAGGCGGTGTGCTCCAGCTTCACCAGCTCGGCGTCATCCTGCGTGGCGCGCAGCATGGCGGGGTAGTGGGCCGGCGCGTGGCGGTACAGCACGGCCTTGCCGCATTCCTCGAACAGGCCGGCGGAGTGCGCGGCCCAGGGGTCGACGCCCAGCATCTGCCCCATGCGGCCCATCAGCAGCCCGCGCTGCGAGGCGCGCGCCCACACGGGTTCGAGCTCGGGGGCGGGCGGGAAGGCGGCGCGCAGGCCCATCTCGAAGGTGATGGCGGCCACTTCGCGCATGCCGAGGTAGGTCAGGGCCTGGTGCACCGTCTGCACGCGACCGCGCAGGCCGTACAGCGAGGAATTGACCGCCTTCATCACGGCGGCGGCGAGGGCCATGTCGGTCTCGACGAGGGCCGAGACGGCGAGCAGGTCGATGTCGTCGGCGGCCATCAGCAGGGACAGCTTGACCAGCACCTCGGGCTGGGTCGGGATTTCGATCTCGAGGTTGCGCAGTTCAGGATCAACGGACATGGGCGGCCTTGAATGAGAGCATCTCCGGGAAACGGGCCGGGCCCGTTCCGCCCCCCGCGGGGGTCAGGCCTGCCGGCAGGGTGCGGCGGCGTCCTGAGAGACGTAATCCGGCAATGGTAGCGCCGCGGCAGGCCGACCGCGGCATCTTGTGACGCCTGGAAATGATTCCGCGCCTCGAACAGGCCGGCGTGTCAGCGCAGGAAGGCGTCGTAGCTGGTCTTGAGGATCAGCGCCCCGACCACCAGCACGAACATGCCCCGCACGAAGCCCGTGCCGCGTGCCAGCGCCATGCGCGTGCCCAACAGGCTGCCGATGACGTTGGTGACGGCCATCACCGCGGCGATGTGCCACCACACATGACCCTTCATCGCGAAGAGGACGAGCGCGGCGGCGTTGGTCGCCGTGTTGAGGAGCTTGGCGCTGGCGGAGGCGTGCAGGAAGTCGAAGCCCAGCAGGCGCACGAAGAGGAAGACGAAGAAGCTGCCGGTGCCCGGACCGAAGAAGCCGTCGTAGAAGCCGATCACGCCGCCGATCAGGCAGGCCACCGCCGCCTCGGTGCGGCCGCTGAAGCGCGGGGCGTGGTCGCGGCCGAGGTCCTTCTTGGCCAGGGTGTAGAGCAGCACCGCCCCGAGGATCAGCGGCAGCAGCTTGCGCAGGCCTTCCGGGCTGACCAGGGTGACGGTCCAGGCCCCGCTGAAGCTGCCCAGCAGCGCGGCGCCCGCGGCCGGCAGCAAGGCCTGCCAGGGCAGGGTGACGCGGGCGGCGTACTGCTTCGTGGCCCAGGCGGTGCCCCAGATGGCGGCGCCCTTGTTCGTGCCGAAGAGCGTGGCCGGCGCGGCCTGCGGGTAGACGCTGAAGAGGGCCGGCACCAGGATCAGGCCGCCTCCGCCGACGATGGCATCGATGAATCCGGCGAGCAGGGAGGCCAGGGCGACGGTGACGAGATCCAGCATGGGCAGGCTTCAGGCGGCAGGGCGGCGGCCGCGGGGCGGGCACCAATGAAAACGGGCACCGATGTGGTGCCCGTCGATTGTGACAGTGGCACGCCACGGTAGTGGCGGCCCCGTCTTGTTTGTCTCCTCAGCCCCCGTAGGCGGGCACTGCAGCAGCAGCATCCGCGTCGAGTGACGCCAATGTAGAGGCGGGCCGACATGCACGCACTTGGGGTTTTTACGGGATGTCACGCACCGTTACGGTGCCGAACGCGCCGTTCGGGAGCCTGTCATCCAGCGTCCGTCCCCCCGCTTTTCTCCATGACAGCCGGCCGGTGGGGCCGGCTTGCGGCCGCTCATGTGCGGGCGAACGGCGGGCGAACGGCGGGCGGGCGGCTGTCCCCTGATCCTGGGGCGCCGCACGGGCTCAGCGGGGCGAACGCGGATTGAACAGCGGCTTGAACGCGAAGGGATCGGGGCTGGCCGGATCCACGGTGACCCGCACCGCGTGGACTTCCTGCTCGCCGAAGACCTGCAGGCGCAGCAGGTTGCGCAGGACCTGGCCCTTGCCGGGGTCCTTCACGGCCTTGAAGGGGCGGTCGATCACGAAGCGGTGGCTGTCGCCGTGGATCAGCAGCACCGGGCGACCCCAGTCCTGCACCAGCGGGAGAAGCCCCTGCTCGAAGAGCCGGGTGAAGCCGCTGTGGCTGGGGAACTCGGACCAGACATTCGAGCCGAGGAAGGGATCGGCCTGCATGGCGATCACCACGGCACGCGCCTCCATCCGGCGGGCCTGCTCGAAACCGGCCTGCAGCCAGGCCAGGTTGGCGTCGGTGCGGGCGAAGTGCTCCTGGACGGCGGCGAGGTCGCGGGGTTCGAAGCCGTTGTTGGAGCCGGGCACGTTGAGCGTCAGGAAGAGCACGCCCTCGCGCGCGAAGCGCAGGTTCTCGCGGTAGCGCGCGTGGGCCGGCTGGACATCGGCCTGCCGCTCCACGGCCAGCGGATGGCGGCCCAGGCTGCGAGGCGCGCCGAAGAACATCTCGCGCAGCGCCTCCAGGCGTTCCTGCGGGGCGTAGCCTCCGGCGGCGGGGCGGTGGCAGTCCGTCCATTCGTTGTCACCCGGCGTGTAGACGAGGGCGCTGTCGAACTGGTTGAAGAAGTCCCGTTGGCGGGCGAACTCGTCGTCGCTGCAGAGGCTGCTGCCGCTCTTGAAGTCGCCCACGTGGACGCTGAAGGCCGGGGCCTGCGCGTTGATCAGCCCGATCAGGTGCTGGTAGACGGGGTAGGCCGTCTCGGGCGCGCCGTAGGGCATGTCGCCCAGGGCCACGAACTCGAAGGGCTTCGGCGGCACGGGCTCGGCCGCCTGCGCGAGGGTGCCGCCCAGCAGCGCCGCCAGGCTCAGCGCGGTGTGCGCGGCCAGCTGCTGGAGACGCCGGCGGGCGGGCAGGGGGCGACGGGGGGCGGCAGCGCTCATGGGGTGGTCTCGGTGGGAGGCATGGCAGGGACGGTGGCCGGAACAGGGGCCGGAACAGGGGCGGGCGCCTGCATCAGCGCGTCCTCGAGGGGCAGGCGGTCCCGGCGGCGCAGGTCCAGCACGACGGTATGGGCGGCCTTGTCCTGCAGGGCCTGCCGGTTGGCGTCCCAGAACACCTGGGCGAAGCCCATGCCGCCCGTGCCCATGCCGGCGAGGTAGCCGCCGTAGCGGCTGAAGCTGCGCAGCAAGTTGATGGGCTTGCCGCTGAGTTCCGCCACCCGCAAGCCCATCAGCCGCTTGCCGACGGTCTGGCCGGGCCACAGCACGGGCAGCAGGGTGAAGTAGACGATGGCCAGGCTGAAGCGCAGCCCGACCTCGCCCAGTGCCTCGTCCAGCCACTCCCGCGGGCGGAAGCCGCTGTGCTTGCGCGCCTCCTCCTCCGAACGGCGCAGCTGCTGGATGCGCTTTTCCAAGGCGGCGATGCGGCGGCTCTCCGCGCTGACGGCACTCGCGGCACTGGCCGCACTGGCCGCGCCCGCCTCGGCCAGGGGCGCCACGGTTTCTTCGATCCGGTCCACCTGCTCGTCGTCGTCCGCCGCGGCGGTGGCGGCGGGCCGTGCAGGCCTCTGGGCGTCGCCCCCCGCGTGGCGGAGGTCCTGCCAGACTCCATTCAGCCCGAGCACCAGGGCCAGGGCCACCGGCGCCCACCACAGCGGGGACGGTGTCGGCCGTGCGCCCTGCTCAGCGTCCCGGTGGCGAATCTTCAGCCAGGCCGCGCCGGCCACGCTGCCCAGCAGCATCCAGTTCCCCAGCGACGAGGCCAGGCCGATCAGCGCCAGGTCCAGCGCCATCGCCCAGGCCCGCTGCGACGGCCGCGCCAGGGCGTGGCCCAGCAGGTCGGGGCTGACGTTGACGTCTTCGGGCGTGACCCAGTCACGGCGGGGCGAGGGCTTGATGAGGGCGGGCAGGCGCATCGGGAAGGCGGCATCGCGAAAGGCAAGGCTGCCGATTCTGCCCCGGGGACAAGGCCCGCGGGGGGCTCGCGACCCATCGGCCGCGCGGCCTGCGTTCAGTCGTCTTCCAGGCTGTCGCAGCCGGCGGCGGGGCACAGCACGCCGATCTGGCTGAGCAGGTCCAGCGCGCTGTCACGCCAGCTGGGGCTCTCCGGTTCAGCCACGGCCGCGGGGCGGCTGGCGGCGCTGGCGGGCAGGTCCGGCACGGCGGACGCCGGCACCACGGCATGGGGGGCAAGCCGGGCCGGCGACCCCGGCGGGAGCGGATCGTCGGTGGGCGAGGGCTGCCGCGGCCCGGCCTGGGGCGGCGCTTCGTAGGCGACGCGCAGAAGGCCGTCCGCCGCGGGCGCCGCCGGCCGGTGCGAGGCGCGGGTTGAGGACGGCTCACCCGTGACGCCCTCCGCCGCGGTCGGCTCCAGCGCGTTGAGCCGGTGGCCCAGGACCAGGGCGGCAAGCGCAAGTGCGAGGAAGACCGTGGGTTTCATGCGGGCAAGGCAGGCGGGGCCGTGAGACGACTGGAGTGAAGACCGAAGGATGCGTGCCGTGCCTGAGCGGCTCGCGTCTGTTGTGCGAAGAAATGCAAAGCCGCACAGGCGGCCGGGCCGTGTGCGGGGGCGCTCTTGGCTAGGGCAAGGGCTGCGCCCGGGCGTCGGCGCCCAAAGCCTGCAGCCGCCGTTGCAGGGCGATGAAGTCATCCAGGGCCCGCCACAGGGGCGCGGCGTCCAGCGACGGCTGCAGCTGCACCAGCGCCAGGGCCGCGGCCTCCAGCGTGCTCAGCTGGTGGGCGGCATGGGCCTTGCGGATGGCATAGCGGCTCGGCGGGGCCTCGGCCAGCGTCAGGCGGGGCAGGGCCCGCAGCCAGGGCGAGGCGCGCAGCAGTTGGCGGCTCTGGCGCCAGGTGCCGTCGAGCAGGACGAGCCGGGGCGGCAGGCCGGACGCGGGCGGTGACGGCACGCGCGGCACGTCGTCGTCGGGCGGGTAGAGCAGCAGCAGGGGGTGCCCGTCATCGGGCGGGGGCGCGAAGGTCTCGCCGACCCGGCGCTCGCAGCGCCGCAGGCAGTGCTGCAGCAGGCGCGCCGTGCCCTTGGCCTGCCGGGCCTCGTCCGGATGCTGGAGGATCAGCAGCGGCACGGCGTTGTCCACCGACCGCACGCAGGCGCACAGGCAGCCGGCCAGCGGGCGCTCGCAGCGGGGGCAGTGAGGGCGGCGGTTCATGCGGGACAAGGCGCGCTCAGGGCGCCTTCAGCGGCAGCGGGGCGCCGCTCTTGACGCAGCGGATGGCGAAGTTGCTCGTGATGTCCTGCACCATCGGCAGGGCCTGGAGCCGGCGCACGATCTGCTCGTAGTCGGGGAGGTCGCCCACCACCACCTCCAGCAGGTAGTCGTGCGCGCCGGAGACCACGTGGCAGGCCACCACCTCGCTCATGGCCTGCATGCCGGCCTCGAACTCCCGCACGGCGTCCTCCCGGTGGTGCATCAGCCGCACGTTGACGAAGACGGTGGTCGCCAGCTGCAGGCGCTTGCGATCCAGGACGGCCCGGTAGCCGCTGATGTACCCCGCCTCCTCGAGGCGGCGCAGGCGGCGCGCGCAGGGGCTTTGCGACAGCGCGACACGGTCGGCGAGCTCGGCCACCGAGAGCCGGCCCTCGCGCTGGAGCAGCTCCAGCAATTGCAGATCGATGCGGTCCATGGGTGGAAAAGAGCGTGAGCGGCTCGTTTGTTGGTGGATATGGTCTTTGTTGAGAAGAGAACAAAGCGAATGTGATCAATTATCGCGCTGCATCCCCCCGAAAATCTGCGCCATTCAGTAGTAACCCGCAGTACTCCCGTGTCCAGCATCGCTCCCTCCACGCTCCAGGCCGCCGGCCTGCCGTCGATCGCCCCGTCCCGCGCCCCCGCGGCCGTTCCCTGGGCCGGCTGGGCCGCCCTGGCCTTCACCCTGCTGATCTGGGCCAGCTTCTTCGTCTCGCTGCGCGCGGGGGCCCGGGCGGCGCTGGCGCCGTCCGAGCTTGCCCTGGTGCGCTTCCTGCCGGCCGGGCTGATCTTCCTGCCCGTGGTGATCCTGCGCTGGCGGCGCTTCGCCGCGCTGCCGATGCTGCAGTGGATGAGCATCGTCGCGGGCGCCGGCCTGCCGTACTTCCTCATCGCCGGCGCCGGCATGCGCCACGCCCCGGTGGCGGACGGCGCCACCCTCATTCCCGGCACCATCCCGCTCTTCGTCGCGCTGATCGCCGCCTTCACGCAGGGCCGCGCCGCCCTGCGCCGCTGGCCCGCCCTGCTGACCGTGGTCAGCGGCGTGGTGACCCTGCTGGCCTTCCATCATGGCGAGGGGCAGCTGGCCCAGGGCTACGGCCTCTTCCTGCTGGGCAGCCTCATGTGGGCCAACTACACGCTGGCCCTGCGCCACTCGGGCCTGAGCCCCATCGAGGCGGCGGCGCTGATCTCCGTCGTGTCCCTAGCGCTGCTGCTGCCCTGGCTCGCGATGCATCCGCCGGTGGGCCTGATGGCGCTGCCCGCGCGGGCCTGGGCGCTGCACGGCAGCATCCAGGGGCTGGGCGTGGGCCTGCTCTCGACGCTCAGCTATGCCTTCGCCATCCAGCGCCTGGGTGCGCAGCGGGCGGCCACGGTCGGCGCGTTGACGCCGGTGCTGGCGGCCTCCCTGGCCTGGCCGATGTTCGGCGAGGTGCCGGATGGCGCAACGCTCGCGGGCATGGGCCTGATCCTCGGCGGCGTGCTCTGGAGCCAGCGGCCGCAGCGCTGAGCGCCGCGTGGTTCAGCGGTAGAGCGGCAGGGTGTCCACCCGCTGGCGGATCAGCGCAGCCATGCGCCGGTAGCCCTCGCCCTGCAGGCCACCGTACTGCTGCTGCAGCGCCTCGGCCGAGAGGAACTCGGGCAGGTCGTCCGTGCGTGGCATGAAGGCCCCTTCCGGCGGGTGCGCGGCCAGGCGCTGCTGCAGGGCCCGCGGGTCCTGCTCGGCGTAGAGCCCCATCCGCGCACCGGCCTGGTCGGCGGCCAGGTCGTTGAAGCTGAAGCCGCTGCCGCCACGGGAGTCGGCCACTTCCTTGTAGATGCCGATGGCGTCCGCCATGGGCCCGCCGCCCTCGATGGCCAGCACCACCGACACCAGCAGGTGCTGCGAGAAGTCGTCGCGCCCGTTGGCGGTGATGAGCATCGGCCGCGCCCGGGGCCAGTCCTGCGCCGCGGGCAGGAGGCGGCTGGCGTGCTCCCCGGCCGCCTGCAGGGCCAGGATGATGAAGGCCGCGCGGTTCTCCAGCCGCGGGTCCTCGCCCGCCGCGCTGCGCCGCTGGGCCTCGGCGAAGAAGGGGGGCAGGAGCGCGGCCACCGACACGGGGGTGCCGGGTGGTCGCGGCTCGCTGATCGCCACCAGCAGCGCGTTGTAGTGCTTCAGCCGCGCCTGCTCGGCCAGCGGCCAGCGGGCGTTGAGGGCGCGCCGGAGCGAGTCCGGCTTCCACTCGTAGCTCATCTGCAGGCGACCCGGCTCGAAGCCCACGTGCTGGATGAGCTCGCCCGCCACCTGCGCCTCGGCCTGCGCGGCGAGGCGCTCGGTGAGCCGCCGCACCAGCCAGTCGGAAGCCCAGGTCGGCAGGGGCAGGTGCCCGACGCGCAACTGGCGCAGCACGGGCAGGCTGCCGGTTTCCTGCAGCCGGGCGCGCAGATTGAGCCAGGGTCCGCCGCCTTCGCGCAGGGGGACGCTGATCTCGAGCAGCGCCTCGTGCCGGGCCAGCTGGGCCGTGGCGCGGGCATCGTGGTAGCGGTTGACCAGGCGCCCGAGCAGCAGCTGGAGCTGGGCCTCGCTGAGTTGCACCACGCGCAGGCCGCCGGGCGGCAGCTGGCGGGGATCGTTCTGGCGCAGGATCTCGCTGGCCTGCTGCAGCTGGGCGCCTTCGAGCGCGGCGGGTGGCGGCACGCTGGGGTCGGCCTGCAGGGCCAGCACCGCCAGCAGCAGCGGCACACCCAGGCCGAGGATCAGGAGCAGCCAGAGACTGCGGCGCAGCAGGCGGCCGAACTGGGCGTGTCGCGGGATCGAGGTCATGGGCGGGAGTCTGCCATCTCGCGCAGACCGCTTCCGAAAGCCAGTCCCGCCGCTGGCGACAATGGCCGCCATGCCCGCGCCTGCGAATCCCGCCCCGCCCCCTCCCCGCCCGCTGCTGCGACTGCAGACCCTCGACCGCGGCGACGGCCTGCTGGGCGTGCGGCGGCATGGGCGTCTGGGGCCGCGCGGGGCGCCGCTGAGCCTGATGCAGCTCTTCCTCGTGGACGAGGCCGGCGGGCCGCCCTGGCCCTGCCCGCCCGAGGGCCACGCGGGCCCGCACGGCCCCTGGATCCAGCAGCTGCTGGCGCTGGGCGCCCAGCCGCTGCGCGCCGATCACCTGCAATGGCGACAGGCCTCGCCGCCGTCGCCCGGCCGGGCCTGGACGCTGCTGCTGGAGGACGACTTCGGCGACTTCGTCACCGACGTCCTGCCTCGCCTGGCGGCCGAGGGCTGGGTGGTGGAGCGTTTGCCGGGCTTTCGCCATGAGCCGCAGCCCGTCAGTGCCTGGCATCTGGGCCTGGCCGCGGAGGATGGGCAGGACGAGGCGCAGGCTATCGGCGTGCCACGCCTTGCCGCACCGCGCCAGCGAGGCTCCTGGCTGCTGAGCCTGGGCCTGGAGGTCCAGGGCGAGCGCCTGGACCTGGCCCCGCTGATGGCCAATCTGCTGCGCCGGGACAAGCGCTGGCTGGACGCCGTGGCGCTCGAGGCGATCGAGGACGACGAGGTGATCTTCCTGCGCGCGCCCGGCGGGCGCCGCTTCCACACCCCCTCCGCGCCGCTCAAGCAGCTGATGCGGCACCTGCTGAGCCTCGTCACGCCGCGCCAGCTGGAGGGCGGCGGGGCGCTCCGGCTGAGTCGCTGGCAGGCGCAGCAGCTGGCGCTGTTCGAGGAGGAGCGGGGGCGCTGGCAGTTCCATGGCCGTGACGTACTGGAGGCCCTGGTCGCGCGGCTGCATGCGGCCGGCCGGCCGGTGGTGGCGCCGCAGCCCGCGGGGCTGGGCCTGCGCCTGCGGGACTACCAGCGGCAGGGCGTCGGCTGGCTGCAGTACCTGGGCCAGCAGGGCCTGGGCGGCATCCTGGCGGACGACATGGGCCTGGGCAAGACCGCCCAGACCCTGGCGCACCTGTGGCTCGAGCAGCAGGCCGGCCGCCTCGCCCGCGGCGCATTGCTGGTGATGCCCACGAGCCTGCTCTTCAACTGGGCGCAGGAGGCGGCCCGCGTCACGCCCGGCCTGCGCGTGGCCACCTGGCATGGCACGCCGCGGGGCCAGGTCTTGCCCGACTGCGACCTGCTGCTGTGCAGCTACGGCCTGGTCTGGCGGGACCTGCGGGTGCTGTCCGGGCGCGACTGGGACTGGCTCGTGCTGGACGAAGCCCAGGCGGTGAAGAACGCCGCCTCCCGCACGGCCCGCGCGCTGCGGCGCCTGCCCTCGCGCCAGCGCCTGGTGCTCAGCGGCACGCCGCTGGAGAACCACCTGGGCGAGCTGTGGGCCCATGTCGATTTCCTGATGCCGGGCTACCTGGGCGACGCCCGCAGCTTCACTCGCCACTGGCGCAAGCCGATCGAGGAGGGCGGGGACGGGCGCCGGGCCCGCTGGCTGGCGGCGCGCGTGCGGCCCTTTCTGCTGCGACGCCTCAAGGACGAGGTCGCCCCCGAGCTGCCGCCGCTGACCGAGCTGCAGGTGCGCCTCACCCTGCCGATGCCGCAGCGCCAGCTCTACGAGAGCGTGCGGGTGGCGGCCGACCACATGGTGCGGCGCATCCTGGCGCGCCAAGGGCTGGAGGGCGGCCTGATCTCGGTGCTGGACGCCATGCTGCGGCTGCGCCAGCTGTGCTGCGATCCGCGGCTGATCGAGGAGATCCCGCCGAACCTGGGCGAGGGCGTGAAGCTGGCCTGGCTGCGCGAGCACCTGCCCGACCTGCTGCGGCAGGGGCGCCGGGTGCTGGTGTTCTCGCAGTTCGCGCGGATGCTGGATCTGGTGGACGGCCTGCTGCGCGAGCTGGGCCTGCCGGCGCTGCGCCTGAGCGGGGAGACGCCCGAAAGCCAGCGCGGGGCGCGCGTGGCTCGATTCCAGGCAGGTGAGTGCCCACTCATGCTGTTGAGCTTGAAAGCCGGTGGGGTGGGGCTGAATCTGACGGCCGCCGACACGGTCATCCACCTCGATCCCTGGTGGAACCCGGCGGTGCAGGCCCAGGCCAGCGCCCGGGCGCACCGCATCGGGCAGGACAAGCCCGTGTTCGTCCACCACCTGCTGGTCCAGGGGAGCATCGAGGAGCGCATCCTCGCGCTGCAGGCGCGCAAGAAGGCGCTGGCGGAGGGCGTGATGGGCGTGGACGGCGCGGCCGAGCTGCTGAAGTTCAGCGCGGCGGACCTCGACGGCCTGCTGGCGCCCTTGCCGGAGGCGATGGACGGGATGGACGGGACGGGCGGAGAGCCGGACGACGCGGATTTCCCGTCCTGAAAGACGAAGAGCGCCTCGTGGGCGCTCTGGCGGGGTGGGGCGGTCAGGCCCCGGGGCGGATCAGCGCTTGCGGTCGAAGCGCTGGGCGCGTGCCAGGCTGCGGCGGTCGGTGCCCAGGCTGGCGGTCTCGAAGGCTTCGTGCTTGCGGCCCTTGTCGGTGTTCCATTCGGTCATGGGCAGGCGACGGGTCTGGGCTTCAGTGCGGTATTGCGACTTCATCATGGCGAGATGCCTTTCCTCTGATAGGACCCTTTCATCCGGGTCTTGAGGGGCACAACGCGGGGGAAGAACGGCCGGTTGACAGCCCCGGCAAACTTTTTTCACACAGCGCTTCCGGTGGAGGAGCGCCAGTTCCCCGCCCCGGGAGTGGCCCGGCCTGCGTCGTGCGACTACAACGCGAGGGCTGTCCCTTCCGGCTGTCCCCTGCTTTGTCGCTAAGCTTGCCCGCCATGTCCTCCGCTCTCGCTCAACGTCGCCCGCCGCCCACCCTGGTCGCCTGCCTGTGCGCGGCCTGGTGTCGCCTGTGCGACAGCTACCGCGAGACCTTTGCCGAGCTGCGCGAGCAGCATCCCGGCGTGCGCTTCATCTGGGTGGACATCGAGGACGACGCGGAGCTGGTGGGCGACCTCGACGTCGAGACCTTCCCGACGCTGGTGGTGGGGGTCGGCGAGCAGCTGCGCTTCTGCGGCCCGGTCACGCCCCAGCTGAGCACGGCCCAGCGCCTGCTGGAGACGGTCCTGGCGCCGGATGCCGCCCCCGCGGCGGCCGGCCCGGACGCCCAGGCCCTGCTGTCCCGCCTGCAGCACAGCTGCTGAGGCAAGCCCTGACCCTCGTCACGCCGCGGCCGCGGGGGTGACAATCGGGGGATCAACTTTCACAGGCCTTCCCATGACCGTGCAACTCAAGAGCGCCCTGTCGCGCGCCACGCCCATCGTCGTGCTCGATGCGGCGAGCTTCCAGGCCCTGAAGTCCAAGCTGCCCAAGCCCACGCAGAACTGGCTGGCCGCCATCGGCTTCACGGCGAAGCCGGACAGCCACGCCCTGGTGCCCGGCGCCGACGGCAAGATCGAGAAGGTGCTGGCCGGCGTGGCCAGCGTGACCTCGCCCTGGGTGCTGTCGGCTCTGCCCATGGCCCTGCCGGAAGGCGCCTATGCGCTGTCCGATGAAGGCCTGGCCGTGGCGCCCGAGCAGGCGGCGCTGTCCTGGGAGCTGGGCAGCTACCACTTCGACGTCTACAAGGCCCGCCCCCGCGCCAGCGCCACGCTGCTGCTCAAGCCCGGCATCGAGGCCGAGCGCGGCCTCGCCGTGGCCGCGGCCATGTGCGCCGCCCGCGACCTGATCAACACCCCCGCCGAGCACATGGGCCCGGCCGAGCTGGCCGCCGCCGCACAGGTGCTGGCCAAGCAGCATGGGGCCAAGTTCAAGCAGATCGTCGGCGACGAGCTGCTGAAGAAGGGCTTCCCCGCCGTTCACGCTGTGGGCCGCGCCAGCACGCGCGCGCCGCGCCTGATCGAGCTGAACTGGGGCAAGGCCAAGGACCCGCTGATCAGCCTCGTGGGCAAGGGCGTCTGCTTCGACACCGGCGGCCTGGACCTCAAGACCGCCGAGGGCATGCGCCAGATGAAGAAGGACATGGGCGGCGCGGCCAATGCCATCGCGCTGGCCGGCCTCATCATGACGCTCAAGCTGCCGGTGCGCCTGCAGC
Source organism: Burkholderiaceae bacterium (assembly GCA_041912595.1). GTDB lineage: Bacteria > Pseudomonadota > Gammaproteobacteria > Burkholderiales > Burkholderiaceae_C > Roseateles_B. Next base: position 15,127 of record JAYRMR010000004.1, on the reverse strand, counting down.
TGCTGATCCCCGCCGTGGAGAACGCGGTGGCCGGCAATGCCTACCGACCTGGCGACATCATCAAGACCCGCAAGGGCCTCCAGATCGAGATCGGCAACACCGATGCCGAGGGCCGCGTGATCCTCTCCGACGCGCTGGCCTACGCGAGCGAAGGCAAGCCCGAGCTGATCATCGACCTGGCGACGCTGACCGGCGCCGCCCGCGTGGCCCTGGGCCCGCAGCTGCCGGCGCTCTTCGCCAAGCACATGGACACCGCGCGCGAGCTGGTCGACCTGGGCCTGAAGATCGAGGACCCCGTGTGGCACATGCCGCTGTGGGCGCCTTACCAGCAGGGCATCCAGTCCAGCCTGGGCGACATCGTCAACACCGGCCCCAACCCGATGGCTGGCGCCATCAACGCGGCGCTGTTCCTCGAGTACTTCGTGGAGCCGCTGCAGGACTGGCTGCACCTCGACATCTACGGCTCCAATGCCCGCTCGCTCCCCGGCCGCCCGGAAGGTGGCGAGGCGCAGGGCATCCGCACGCTGCTGGCCTATCTGGAAGAGCGCTTCGGCGGCTGAACGCCCCGGCGCATCGGCTGGCACATCGCCTGACACAGGGCCCGCCTCGGCGGGCCCTTTTTTCATGGCGGCGCGAGGGTCAGCCCCGGGCCTCCAGCATCCAGCTGGCGATGCGCTCGGCCATCATCAGCGTCGGCGAGTTGGTGTTGCCGCTGGTGATGGTGGGCATGAGGCTCGCGTCGGCCACGCGCAGGCAGGCCACGCCGCGCACCCGGCCCTGCGGATCCGTCACGGCCAGCGGGTCCTCGCGCCGGCCCATCCGGCAGGTGCCGACGGGGTGGAAGATGGTGGTCGCGATGTCACCGGCCAGGCGGGTGAGCTCGTCGTCGCTCTCGAACTCGACGCCCGGCTTCACCTCGCGCGGATGGAAGGGCGCGAGCGCCGGCTGGGCCACGATGCGCCGCGTGAGGCGCAGGCCCTGGGCGGCGATGCGGCGGTCCTCCTCGGTGCTGAGGTAGTGGGGCGCGATGGCCGGGGGCTGGTCCGGGTCGGCGCTGCGGATGCTGACGTGGCCGCGGCTCGTCGGATTCAGGTGGCAGACGCTCGCCGTGAAGGCATTGAAGCGGTGCAGCGGCTCGCCGAACGCGTCCAGCGACAGCGGCTGCACGTGGTACTCCAGGTCTGGCCAGCGCTGGCGGGGCGAGGAGCGGGTGAAGGCGCCGAGCTGCGAGGGCGCCATGCTCATGGGCCCGTTGCGGGACAGCAGGTACTGCAGGCCGATGCCCAGCTTGCCCCACCAGTGCGCGGCCTGCGTGTTGAGCGTGCGCGTGCCGTCGACGGCGTAGACCGCGCGGATCTGCAGGTGGTCCTGCAGGTTCTGGCCGACGCCGGGGAGGTCCGCCTGCACCGCGATGCCCTGCGACTGCAGCAGCGCCGCCGGCCCGAGCCCCGAGCACTGCAGGATCTGCGGCGAGCCGATGGCACCGGCGGCCAGCACCAGCTCGCCGCCCGGCGCGAGGCGGACTTGCTCCAGCCCATGCGGCGTGCGGACCTCGGCGCCCGTGCAGCGCAGCGCGCCGGCGTCATCGCGGTTCAGCTGCAGGCGCTGCACCGTCGAGCCCGTCCAGAGCTCGAAGTTGGGACGGCCCAGGCAGGTCGGTCGCAGGAAGGCCTTGGCGGCGTTCCAGCGCAGGCCGCCGCGCTGGTTGACCTCGAAATAGCCCACGCCCTCGTTGCTGCCGCCGTTGAAGTCGTCGGTGCGCGGGATGCCGGCCTGCTCGGCCGCGGCGGCGAAGGCATCGAGGATGTCCCAGCGCAGGCGCTGCTTCTCGACCCGCCATTCGCCCCGATGGCCGTGCAGCGCGCGGAAGGCCTCGTCGGCCGCGCCCTTGGCGTCGAGGCGCCAGTGGTCCTCGTGCTGCTTGAAGAGAGGCAAGACCTGACCCCAGGACCAGGCGTCCTCGCCGGTCACGGCGGCCCAGTGGTCGTAGTCCCGGGACTGGCCGCGCATGTAGATCATGCCGTTGATGCTGGAGCTGCCGCCCAGCACCTTGCCGCGCGGGTAGCGCAGCTGCCGCCCGTTGAGGCCCGGCTCGGGTTCGGTGCGGTAGAGCCAGTCCGTGCGCGGGTTGCCGATGCAGTACAGGTAGCCGACGGGGATGTGGATCCAGTGGTAGTCGTCCTTGCCGCCCGCCTCGAGCAGGAGCACGCGCTTGCCGGGGTCGGCGCTCAGGCGGTTGGCCAGCAGGCAGCCGGCGGTGCCGGCGCCGACGATGATGGTGTCGAAGTCCATGGAGGCGGGCTCTTGCGGAAGGTTCAGCCCCAGCCGGCGGCGAGCTCGCGCACGAGCTGGGCGGCTGGCTTCGGGCGTGCCAGGGGCAGGGCCTGGCCGGCCCACAGGCTCAGGCGATCGGCCTGACCCTGCGCGGCCGCGGCCTGCCGCAGCGGGCGGGTCAGGGCATTGGGAATGGGGAAATCCGGCAGCGGTGCATCCGCCAGGTCCCGGGTGAAGGCATTGGCGAGCCCGCGCGCCTCGCGGCCCGAGAAGGCGCGCGTCAGGGTGGAGTCGGCGTCGCCGGCCTGGCGCAGGGCATCGCGGTAGGCCGGGGAGAGCGGGCATTCCTCGGTCAGCAGGAAGGCCGTGCCGACCGCAGCCGCCGTGGCCCCGAGCGCCCGCGCCGCGGCCATGCCGCGGGCGTCCGCGATGCCGCCGGCCGCGATCACCGGCACATAGAGGGCATCGACCAGCTGCGGCACCAGCGCCATCGTGCCGATCAGCGCGCCCTCGGGCCGGCCCAGAAAGCCGCCCCGGTGGCCGCCGGCCTCGCTGCCCTGGGCGACGACCGCATGGACGCCGCTCGCCTGCAGCTGCAGCGCCTCGCTCGTCTGCGTCGCGGTGCCCAGCACGATGCGCCCCTCGTCACGCAGGGCCTGGACGAGCGCCGGCCCCGGGTCACCGAAGGCGAAGCTCACCACGGCTGGCGCCAGCTCGCGGACCACGGCGAGCTGCGCCTCGAAGTCTTCCTCGCAGGCCGCCGGGAGCTCCGGCACGGGCACGCCGAGGGCCTGGGCATGGGGCGCGAGGCGCTGGCGGTAGGCCTCGATGCGCCCGGCGTCGGCCTGCCAGCGAAGCGGGCAGAAGAGATTGATGCCGAAGGGGCGCTGCGTGCGGGCGCGGATGTCGGCCACCACGGCCCGGATGCGGGCCGGGCTCAGGTAGGCCGCGCCGAGCTGGCCGAGTCCGCCGGCCTCGCTGACTGCAGCCACGAGGGCCGCACTGGCCGCCTCGCCGGCCATGGGGGCCATCAGCACCGGCGTCGGGATGCCCAGCTTCTGCAGAAACCCCTTCATCGCCCGCTCCTTCAGTTGGAGAGGTGCGAGGCTAGCACGGGGAAGAGCTTGATCAGGCCGTCCTGCAGCAGCTCCACCGCGAGCGCGGCGAGGATCAGGCCCATCAGCCGCGTCATGATGTTGATGCCCGTCTGCCCCAGCACGCGGGCGATGCGGCCGGAGGCGGAGAAGACGAGGTAGGTCACCAGGCCCACGACCACGCCATAGCCCACGAGCACGCCCAGCTCCCACCAGTGGCGGGTCTTGTCGGCGTAGATGACCATGGTGGAGATGGTGGCCGGCCCGGTCAGCAGCGGGATGGTGAGCGGCACGACGGCGATGCTCGCGCCGCTGCTGAGCTTGGCCTGGCCTTCGCTGAGATCCTCGGGGCGGCTCTCCGCCGGGCGGGCGTTGAGCATCTGCAGGGCGCTGATCAGCAGCAGCACGCCGCCGCCCACCTGGAAGCTGGCGAGCGAGATGTTGAAGAAGTCCAGCACCTTGAGCCCGGCCAGCGCGCTGATGGAGATCACCACGAAGGCCGTGATTGAGCTGACCCGCACCGTGTGGCGGCGCTGCTCGGCGCTGAGGTCCTGCGCGAAGTGGATGAAGAACGGCACCACGCCGATCGGGTTGACGATGGCCAGCAGGGCGATCAGGGGCTTGACGATGTCCATCCACGCAACTCCATCAGGTAGTGAAGGCCGGCCGCGGCGCGGGGGCCGTACCAGCTGAGCAGTTCGCCATCCACGAGCCGGACCCGCGCCTGCGGGCACAGGGCCTGCGCCTCGGTCACGTGCCGCTCGCCGAAGCTGTAGGGCTCGGAGCTCAGCAGCACCTCGTCGATGTGCGCCAGCCAGGGCTCGTCGCCCCGGATCGCCGGGTAGCGGGCCGCGCCGGTCTCGCCACCCTCGGCCTCGGGCCAAGTCTGCCAGCCCACCTCGGCGAGCATGCGGGCGATGTAGGTGTCCCGCGCCACGCTCATCCAGGGATCCTTCCAGATCAGGTAGAGCACGCGGCGCGGGGGCCAGGTCTTGCCCCGGGTTGCCTGCAGCGCCTCCGCCAGCGCCCGCTTCAGGGTCTCGCCGCGGTCCTGGACGCCGGGCAGGTGGCCGAAATGCGCCAGCAGCTGGTCGATCAGGGCGGCGTTGTCCTGCGGGCCTTGCGGGTGCGTCACGACGACGTCGGGCACGAAGGCGCGCACGGCCTCGGCGGTGTCGGCGCGGTTCTCGTCCACGTTCACGATGACGTGGCTCGGGGCCAGGCGGCGCAGCTTGTCGAGGTTCACGTCCTTGGTGCCGCCGATCTTGGGCACGTCGGCCACCGCCGCCGCCGGGTGGATGCAGAAACCGGTGCGTGCCACCAGCCAGGGGCGCAGGCCGAGCGCGACCAGCAGCTCGGTGATCGAGGGCACGAGCGACGCGATCCGCGGGGCCGCCGTCACAGCTGGGCCTCTTCGACGGCCGGCTCGGTCAGGGCCAGCCAGACGGCGCAGCAGCCGCGCAGATAGAAGAGGGCCGGCAGTACCAGGGCCAGGGCGAAGACGACGCCACCGCCGGTCTGCACCGCCAGGCCGGCGGCGCTGGTGTTGAGGGGCGTGCCCTCGGCGCCCAGGCTGCGCAGCCCGCGCCCGAAGAGCCCGGCCATCAGCTGCTGCGGGGGCATCTCGATGCCGGCGGCCCAGGGCACGAGCAGGGCCATGACCTGGCCGCCGCCGATGACGACCACGCTGATGCAGGCGCTGACCAGGGCCGAGAGGCCCAGCACGCCCACCATCAGCACGGCGGTGTCCAGCAGCCGCCAGCGCAGCAGCCCCGCCAGCTTGCGCAGGGCACGCGCCGGAGGCAGGCCGGACCAGATCGACGGGCCGGTGAGCGGGCCCACCATCACCAGCAAGGTCAGCAACATGCCGCCGAACAATCCCACACCTGTGGGAACCAGCGCGCTGAGCAGCAGCGGCCCGACCTGCGGCAGCCGGGACAGCATCAAAAGGCCCACCATCAGGGCCGCCAGCAGCCCGGCCGTACCCACGATGGCCGCCAAGCACAACAGCACCCGCGGAGCAATACGAAGAGAGTCATAGGCCGCGTCGCGCGCATCGCGCACGGGGCGGCCGCAGGCCTGGTCCATGAGCATCAGCCCCGTGGTGTTCACGCCGAGGAACACCATGGCCAGGGCGGAAAGGCCCCAGGCGGCCCCGCGCCAGACGGCTTCCCGGGCCAGGGCGGCCTCGGCGGCGCCGAGCATGAGGCCCGCCAGGCAGAAGGCGCCAAGCAGCGCGCGGAAGGCGCCGCCGTTGCGCGCAGCGTCGAGGCTGGCGAGCAGCCGGCTGAGGGTGTGGGGGCTGAGGCGGGAGTTCACGGCACAGGGGGGGGGTGGCAGCGCATCTTAGCGAGCCGGGCGACAGCGCCTGCTGCTGTCATGGGATTTGCTCGCTTACCCTAGTTATTCGCCGCCAAGCGTGCCGAAATGCGCCCAATCAAGGGTTTTCACCCGTTTTCATGCGGCGCCTAAAAACAACAGTCGACTGAGGGTGCTTTGCGCGCCCAGAAAAGCTCCGCCCATAATCGGCAACCTGTGTCTGGATGCAGCGCCTTCGGTTGAATGGTTCACGATGGGTTGAAGCTCCACATGGTTATTTGGTATTGAAAGGGCTTCCCCATGGGAAACAAGCTTTACGTAGGCAATCTGGCCTATAGCGTCCGCGACGAATCGCTGCTCGAAGCGTTCTCGCAATTTGGTACGGTGACCTCCGCCAAGGTCATGATGGATCGTGAAACCGGTCGCTCCAAGGGCTTCGGCTTCGTGGAGATGGGTTCGGACGCCGAAGCGCAATCCGCCATCAATGGCATGAACGGCGCTGCACTGGAAGGCCGTGCAATCGTCGTGAACGAAGCCCGTCCCCGTGAAGAGCGTCCGGGCGGCTTCGGTGGTGGTCGCTCCGGCGGCGGCGGCTTCGGTGGCGGCGGTCGCTCCGGCGGCGGCGGCTTCGGTGGCGGCGGCGGCGGCGGTTACGGCGGTGGCCGTTCCGGCGGCGGCGGCTACGGTGGTGGCGGCGGCGGCGGTTACGGCGGTGGCCGTTCCGGTGGCGGCGGCTACGGCGGTGGCCGTTCCGGCGGCTACTGAGCACGCCAGGGCTGAACGCGTTTCAGCCCCTGCATGAAGAAGCACCCTCGCTGAGGGTGCTTTTTTTATGCCCGCTCGCGAGGAGGGCCGGCGATGCTCGCCCGGTGGGGCTGCTGCCTGACGCCGGGGCGTCCAAGCCGTGACGTCGAGCCGGGCGGGCAGGTGGGATGCGTCCGCGGGCCGGGGCCCCTGGCTGGGCTCGCCGATGGGGCCCCCGGCCAGCGAGTTGGGCTCCCCGAGGGCTCCTGGGCCCGCAAACTGCGGGAAGCCGAGGGACCGCCCGGGGCCGCCGTCAGAGCCCCCGGGGCGCGTCGCTCAGCGTCCGAAGACGGTGCTGTACTTGGCGAACCATTCCTTCTGCACCGCCTCGCCCGGCTGGCGCCGCGTGTGGGTGTAGCCCACGCTGAAGGCGCTGCTGAGCCCCTGGCGATGCTGGTAGACCAGCGACTGCGTCGAGCCGTGGCGGCGGTCCTCCTCGAGGCTGGCGTCCGCCACACGGCTGAGGCCGCGCTGCTGCAGGATCAGCCGCAGCGAGTCCTGGGCGGTGAAATGCAGCACGGCGAGGGACTGCCCCAGCCATTCCTGCAGCGAGCGCTGGTGCTGCGGGCCCCGCACATCCGACCAGCCCAGGTGCTGGTTCCACTCCAGCGCCATGCGGGCCGGCAGGTTGAAGCGGAAGTTGCCGTCGACGGTCAGCATCTGGCCGCGTCCGAGGCGGTCGGCCTCGACGTCCAGGCGCTGCCCGAACTCGTAGTCGATGCTGAAGAGGCTGAACCAGGGCGAGGGGTTCAGGATGAAGCCGACATCGACGGTGCGCGGCTGGTGCAGGCGGCTCGTGGCCCGGGCCCGCTGCGCGTCCAGGCCCAGATGGGCCCAGAACTCGAACTTGCGGGCCGAGGTGAACCAGACGCCGGGCTGGACGAGGCGCTCCATCACCTGCCCCGAGGGCACGCCGAACTGGGCGTCGCTCAAGGTGCTGGTCTGGGCGAGCTTGAGTTGCCACTCGAACTCGTAGGCCGGCCAGCTCAGCGAGGTGCCGGGCAGGCTCATCGTCTGGCTGCCCATGCGGCGGTTGATCTGGGCCGTGAGGCGCTGGATGCCGGTCTGGCTCACGAAGCCGTTGTCGTTGGCGAAGCGCGGGCTCAGGCGCTCCACATGGAAGGCGTTGGCCCAGTCCTCGGTGCGATGGCGGCCCTCCAGCCACACATAGCTGCCGTTCTGGGCGCTCTGGCGCAGCGGCGCGCCCTCGTCGTCGAAGCCGAGGGTGGTGGAGGACAGCAGGACGTGGCCGCGCATGCTGGCCTGCTCGCTGAGGTTGGCGTGGAAGTCGGTGCCCAGCACCCAGTTGTGGCGGCCGAGGCCGTAGTCGCGGATGGAGACGAGGCCGGCGGCGCCCCAATGATCGAACTGCTGGTGCAGGCGGCCGAAGCTGGCCTGGGAGCTGAGGTTCTGGGGCAGGTACTCCAGCGTCTCGTAGGCGTTCGAGCGGAAGATCCGGCCGCCGCCCTTGTCCCGCAGGCTGAGGAAGGTGCCCTCGGCCTCGGCGCCGCGCCAGGTGGCGCGCAGGCCCCAGTTCGGGTCGGTGATGGCGCGGGAGTAGAAGGCCGCGAGGCCCCGCGCCTGGCCGCTGTCGTCGGGCTGGCCCTTGCCGGTGACGTCCTGGCTCTCCAGGAAGAAGGGGCGCTTCTCGGTCAGCTGCAAAGCGAAGCGCGTGTTGCCGGTGAGCTGGGGCACGTCCAGCTCCACCTGGGAGAAGTCGGGGTTCAGCGTGGCGTCGATGACCCAGTCGGCGCGCGGGCGCCACTTGAGCTCGAGGCCGAGGTTGGCGTCGTTCTGGCGCACGAAGGGCGCGGCGGCGCTGCGTTCCTCGTGGCGGCGCAGGGTCAGCTCGGGGCGCAGCTCGACGAAGCTGCGCTCGCGCACGGTCTGCACCAGATCCCCGAGGCCCTCGATGGGCTGGAGCTCGGCGATGTTGTGCAGCGAGTCCTGCGTCAGCGGGGCGGAGACGATGAAGACGTTCTCGTCCCGCGGCACGCTGCGCCCGACCATCAGGCGCCAGTCGGCGCCGCCCTGGTAGGGGTAGCGCAGTGTCGAGAGCGGCCAGCGCAGCTCAATGCTGTAGCCGTCCGGGAGGCGGTGGGCGGCGGCCTTGACGTCGAAGTCCGGGGCGAAGTCCTCCACGTCGTCGACGGCCGCGATGCTGCCGTCCGCCACCACGCCGTTGGCGCCCACGCGCACGAACTGCGCCGTGCGGCGCTGGCCCATGGGATCGAGGAAGACGACCACATAGTCCTGGTCCCGCTTGACCTGGTCGCGGCGCACCAGGGGCGCGCGGATCTGCTCGGGGGCGTCGTCGTAGCAGCGGATGCCGAAGATCAGGGCGTCCCGGTCGGCCACGACCTGCACCGTCGTCCGCCAGCGTGCGGGCTTCTTGTCCTGCGGCTGCAGCTGGATGAAGCTGTCGTGGATGGGGGCGCGCTGCCAGATGGCGTCATCCAGCCGGCCGTCGATCTGCACGGTGGCCTGCTCGACGCGCAGGGCCTTGGGCCAGGGCATGTCGGGCAGGTCGGCAGCGCGGGCCGCTGCCGATCCCAGCAGGGCCAGGCAGGCCGAAGCGACCGCGTGGCGGGTTCTCTTCATGGTTCCTCCTTGTCTCGCGCGCGTAGTTTTTTGACGCGAGTCTCCCGTGCCCGGCGGGAAACCAATCGGGCGCGCGAAGTTTAGGAGGGCCTGCCGAGCCCGCCCACAAGGGCTTGCACGGGCCGGGGGCGGTCTGTCGCGCCCCGCTTACTCGCCGTCTCGGTGTTTACGCGGACGGCCGGCCAGGAGGCGGTCGTACAGGGCATCGGGCAGGAGGCGCAATACCCGCGCCACCACGCCCATTTGCCAGGGAATGACGCGGAAGCGGTGTCCGGCCTCGATGCTGCGCACGGCCGCCATGGCAAAGCTTTCAGCAGACATGAGGAACGGCATGTGATAGCGATTCCTGCGCGTGAGCGGCGTGTCGATGTAGCCCGGCGCAATGGTGGTGACGCGCACCCCGAACGGGCGGCATTCGCCCCGCAGGCTCTCGCAGTAGCTGATCACGGCCGCCTTGCTGGAGCAGTAGGCCGCGTGCCCCGGCAGGCCGCGGATGCCCGCCACGCTCGCGATCCCCACGAGGCTGCCCCGGCCGCGCTGGTTCATGGGCGTGATGAAGGGATGGAAGGTGGCGGCCAGGCCGATGTTGTTGGTCGCGTACAGGCGCTGCATGACGGCCAGGTCTTCGTAGATGGCGCTGTCGATGCCCACCGAGATCCCGGCGTTGGCGATCACGACATCGGGCAGGCCCTGCTCGGCGATGCAGCGGCGGCCGGCCTCGACGATGGAGTCCACCTGGCTGACGTCGGCGCCGTAGATGCGCACGCGGGCGGCGTCCAGGCCCTGCTCCTGCGTCCAGCGCGCCAGCTCCTCGGTGCGGCGCGCCACCAGCGCCAGCTGCCATCCTCGGGCGTAGTACTGCAGGGCCATGGCCTGGCCCAGGCCGCTCGAGGCGCCGGTGATGTAGACGAGAGGGGCGGGGTTCTTGGGCGTCATGGACGGGCTCGAAAAAGGAGGCTCGGGAGGGCGGCCCCACAACCGACCGGCGGCAGATCAGCGCGTCTTGCGCCGGGCCTGGTAGGTGGCGGTGCTGTGGCCGTGGAACTGGAGCTGGCCGCTGAGGTTGTCGTACTCGAAGGACTGCACGCTGAAGCTGCCCGGCCCGGTGCGCAGCGTCACGGGCAGGTGCGAGCGCATCTGCTCGACGGGCGGATTCAGCTGCAGGAATTCGCCGGTGATCTCGAGCTGTGCCGGCTGCGCGTCCTGGGGAGTGCTCCCCGAGACGGGCGCGAAGCGGCGGACCAGCACCTCGCCCTGCAGCCGGATCTCGCTCGCGTCGGCATTGCTGACGGCCTGCCGCGCCTCGGCGATGGTGAGGGTGCCCTCCTTGCCGATGGCGCGCAGCTCGATGCCGTCGATCTCCAGGGTGTCGGTGTCGGGGTAGTGCCGCATCTCGCGGCCCCGCACCTGCAGGGCCAGGGAGCCGTCGGCCTTGAAGCGCTGCAGCTCGAAGCCTTGCATCTGGTAGTCCGGCTCATGGCGCAGCACGCGCTGGGCGCCGCCTTCGTCCGGCAGCGGCGTGCTCTTGACGAGCCACCACGTGAGGCCCGCCAGCAGCGCGAGGATCAGCAGCGGCAGGTAGGTGCCGACGAGGTTCTGCAGGCGCCACAGCAGCGGGGGCGCCTCGCGCCGTCGTGCGGGCGTCGGCGGGGGCGCGAGCGGAGCGTCCGCGGCGGCGGTCATGCGCCGCCGCTCCCGTCCAGCGTGCTGAGATGCCCCTGCAGCAGGCCCGCATAGCGGCCGGCCGCTATCAGGAGGAGGTCACAGCATTCCCGCGCGGCGCCATGGCCGCCGGGCGCGGTGGTCACGTGATGGGCGATGGCGCGCACTTCCGGGTGCGCCTGCGCGGGGGCGCAGGCGAAGGCGGCGCGGCACATGAGGGGCAGGTCGGGCCAGTCGTCCCCCATCGCGGCCACCTGGTGCCAGCCCAGCCCCAGCTGCGCGAGCAGCGGCTCGGCGACGGCCAGCTTGTCCTTGGCCCCGTAGACGGCATGCTTCAAACCGAGGTCCGCCACGCGCCGGCGCACGGCGGGGGAGTCGCGGCCGGTGATGATGATGGGGGTGATCCCGCCCTGGTCCAGCAGCTTGAGGCCGTGGCCGTCCAGCGTGGAGAAGGCCTTGAAGTTCTCGCCGCTCTCGCCGATGTAGATGCGGCCATCGGTCAGCACGCCGTCGACGTCGAAGATGGCGGCCTTCAGGCCGAGATCCCCGCCTTGTGCCTTCAACAAGAGGGCCGGGGGAAAGCTCAGGGCCGGCTTGAGATGCAGGGCGGAAATCATGGCGGCCAGTGTAGCAAGCGCCCCGGTGGCCTGGCGCCGCGCTCAGGGCGTCGGGGGCTTCAGCTGGGGCGGGATCTCCAGCAGCGAGTACTGGCGCAGCCGGCCCTGTGCGTCGAACAGCAGGACCAGTTCGCGGCTGCCCGTGTCGATCCGGCTGCTGACCAGGCCCACCACCGGGATGTAGTCCACGAACTTCGGCAAGCCCGGCTTGTCGAGGTAATGCCAGCTTTCCCACCCGCTCGGGTCGAAGCGCAGTACCCGGCCGCGACCCAGCAGCCGCTCGGCGTCCTCGCGGCTCGTCTGCCCGGGCTTCAGGAGTTCGGCGGTCTGGGGGACATCCAGCTCGCGCATGCGGCCGTTGCCGACGGTGGTGCAGGCGCCGAGCAAGGCCGTCGACAGCAGCAGCGGCGCGGCGATCCAGTGGCGGGCAGTCATGAGGGCTCCTGGGCGCTGTCCATGGGCTCGAGCACCACCAGGGTGTCGTCGGACCAGCTGGCATCCGACAGCGGCAGCCAGTAGAAGCGGTCCCGCAGCCGGTAGGGCCAGTCCAGCAGGGCGTGCATGGGATGGCTCTGGCCCGTGACGGAGCCGTGCAGATGCGCGTAGGGCAGTTGCCGGCGACGCGCGCCGTCGACCAGCGTGATGCGGAAGACGGGCACGTCGGCATAGTGGCCGTAGACGTCGTACCGGCTGCAGACATCGGTCAGGGCGGCCAGGGCCAGGTAGCTGGGCGTGACGATGCCGCGGGCGAGATGCGAGCTGCCGACCAGGTCCGCGTGGCATTCGAGGCGCAGATCGCCCAGGCGCCGGGTGTTGGGCGGCAGGCCGGGCGTGCGAACGTCCGGATGCCAGGCCAGCCGGCCCTCCCGCGCGCCGCTTCTCAGCACCGTGTCCGCGGGCAGCGCGGCCCAGGCCGGGTCGATCTCGAAGCGCTGCTGCTCGTCCAGCGGTACCGGGCGCTGGAGTCCCTCGGCGCGCAGGCTCAGGCTCAGGCGTTCGAGGTCGGCGTCGTCATGGCGCGGATATAGGCGGATGCGCAGCTCGGCCTGGGGCGCCAGCCCGTGGTGCTTCTCGAAGGACTGCCGTATGGCCAGCAACTGCGCCACGGTCTTCTGTTCCCGGGCGGCGCTCGATTCGCCACCCACCTCCACCCGCTCCAGCGTGCCGGGCGTCTGCGCGTGCAGCGCACCGGTCGCCATGAGCAGGGCCGGCAGCAGGGCGGTTAGGCGTGCCGGCGGCAGGCGCCATCGTCTCGTTTTCATCGGCTGTTCCTCCGTGGCGCGGAGTGTCGTGGCCGAAACTTAAGACTGAGCAAGGGGTCGCCGCATGGCCCGCATTCCCCGAATTCCCCGAACCGGGGGCGGAGACGGGCCTCAGATGACCTTGGCGCTCATCAGGTCGTTGATGTGCACCGCGCCGACGAGCCGCTCCTCCTCGGTGACCAGCACCACGGTGATGCGGGCGGCCTCCATGAGGTCGGCGGCGTCCACGGCGAGGTCGTCGGGGCGCACGCTCTTGGGCTTCAGCGACATCACCTCGCCGGCGCGCAGGCTGCGCAGGTCGACGCCACGCTCGATGAGCCGGCGCAGGTCGCCGTCGGTGAACACGCCCTGCACGATGTCGGCCTCGTCGACGACGATGGCCAGGCCCATGCTCTTGGCGGACATCGCACGCATCATGTCGGTGAAGGGGGCGTCGGGCTCGACGCAGGGCAGCGCGTCGCCGCTGCGCATGAGGTCGCGCACATGCGTCAGCAGCTTGCGTCCGAGCGCGCCGCCCGGGTGCGATCGCGCGAAGTCCTCGGGGCGGAAGCCGCGGGCATCCAGCAGGGCCACGGCCAGGGCATCGCCCAGGGCCATCTGCGCCGTCGTGGAGGCGGTGGGCGCGAGGTTCAGCGGGCAGGCCTCGACGGCGACGCGGCTGTCCAGCACCAGGCTGGCATGGCGGGCGAGGCTCGATTCGGCGCGGCCGGTCATGGCGATGATGCACACGCCCAGGCGCTTGAGCACGGGCAGCACGGCATTGAGCTCGTCGCTCTCGCCGGAGTTGGACAGGGCGAGCACCACGTCGCGGGGCGTGACCATGCCGAGGTCCCCGTGGCTGGCCTCGCCGGGGTGCACGAACATCGCCGGCGTGCCGGTGGACGCCAGCGTCGCGGCGATCTTGCGGCCCACGTGGCCGCTCTTGCCCATGCCCATCACGACCACGCGGCCGTCGCAGTCCAGCACCGTCTGCACGGCCTTTGCAAAGCTGTCGCCCAGGCGGGGCAGCATGTCGGTGAGGGCCTGGGCCTCGATCTGCAGGGCCTGGCGGGCCATCTCGATGGCGCGCGCGGCGTCGTAGGACTGGGGGGCGTTCATGGGCGGCAGTGTACCAACCGGGGTTCCCCGTCGAGGGGCCGGCGGCGGGCTCAGGCGGCCTGCTCGGCCAGCTTGATGTACTCGATGTTGAGCGTGATCAGCTCGCTGTAGCGCAGCACGAAATAGTCCCCGTCGACCACATAGAAGCGGTCGGTGAAGAGCAGGGGGCTGCCGTCCGCGCCGGGGTGCTCGGGCTTGTCGGCGGCCAGGGGGCGGCGCATGACCTCGCGCAGCACCAGGCGGTCGAGCTTGCCCTCGGGGTCGAGGAAGTAGTCGCTCAGCAGGCCCGTGTAGAGGAAGGCCTCGCCCGCGATGTTGACGATGGCGCTGACGGCGATGAGGTCCGGCGCATGGCCGCGGGGGAAGTCGGCGCCGGTGAGCAGGTAGTACCAGGGCGCGCCGGAGAAGCGCAGCCAGGCGCTCAGGCGCGAGCGGTGGCTGTCGAGGCGCCAGCGGCTGATGAGGCGGCGAAGGGCCGTGGGCATCAGGTAGGCGAATAGCAGCAGGCTGCCGAGGTAGGCCGTGATCGGCCCGGCCATGGCGGCGATCGCCTCGACCGACTGAGCCTGGCGCGCGTTGTCGGAGCCGAGCAGGCGCAGCATCACCTCGGGGCGCGGCTCGTAGGCCGTCAGCAGCCAGGCCAGGCCGCACCACAGCAGGTGCAGGGCCAGCGCCCAGACGAGGGCCTCGCTGACGATCTGGCCGAAGGGGGAGTAGTCGAGGGACTGGCGCTCTATGCGCTTGATGCGCGAACGGGCGATGAAGCCCGGCAGCAGCAGCGCGAAGACGGCCAGCGTCGGCAGTGCGAAGTTCATGCCCGCGTTGGACGATGCCGGGGGTCAGGCGGCCCGCGGAACGACGACGGGGGTGAGCTTGAGGGTGCGGCCGCCATCGGCCTTGAGCTCGATGACGGTGGCCTGCGGGACGGCGTCTGCGGCTTCCGGGGCGGCCTGCGCGGCAATGGCGGACTTGCGCGCCAGGTAGTGACGCAGCTGGCCCTTGGCCTGCGGGTCAGCCAGGACGGCCTTGGCGAGGGGGCTCATCAGCGCTTTCATGCCCGGAATGATGCCACAGGGCCGCCGCCGGCGCCCATGAAAAAGGCCCGCCGTGCGTTGCCAGGGCGGGCCTTGGGTCCGGGCGGCCGAAGCCGCCGGTGTCGTCCCGAGGGATCAGGGGTACAGACCGCGCTCTTCGCGGGCCTGCAGCACGCGGGTGCAGGCCACGGTGAAGGCGGCGGTGCGCAGCGAGATCTTGTGCTTCTCGCTGGTTTCCCAGATGCCCTTGAAGGCGCCGATCATGATCTGGTCCAGGCGGACGTTGATCTCGTCCTCGGTCCAGAAGAAGCTGGAGAAGTCCTGCACCCACTCGAAGTAGGACACGGTCACGCCGCCGGCAT